>JABAAL010000003.1 GCA_014238785.1 Phycisphaerales bacterium
CAAACACGTAATTAGATTCTTCATCTCCACTCCTTCTGGGCATCGCCCATACGTACGAACCATTGTCATACATAGTAGTGACAATAGCAAGGAAATTCCCCTCAATATACCCAACCCAAGAGCCCTAAGGGCTCTCAGGCAAGGCATACAAGTACCATCAGTAATCAAGGAGTACATAGCAGCTTGACGAGAACCGCCCCCGATGGTGTCTTGCCATGTGTTTCTACTACCCACATATACCTGCTGAGAGGTGTCAACGGTAGGAAAAAACTGTCAACAAAAGTGACAACAGTTCGATGTATTCAGCAGGTAGGTAGGAGCCGCGAAAGCGGCGATTGCGAGCGTAGCTCGCGGGGATGGGATTCGAACCCATGAAGAGGCGAACCCCTTACCGGTTTTCAAGACCGGCGCCTTCAACCGCTCGGCCACCCCACCATAGGGTTTGGAATTGCGGTTCCAGAAGTGGAATTGTACTACCATAACGGCTTAATGCGAACCGTAACTTTTATCTTCTTGGCACTTTGTGCTCCTTTCGCCGGGTGCAGCACATACAGCCCTGTCATAATTGCCGTCTCAAATGATCATGGTGAACCAGTTTCTGGAGCATCAATCCAAGTTGCACCTATGTACTTTTTTAACCCAACAGATACCAATTACATCATCGTTGGACCGTACGACATTATGGAACCATTTCCCGCCAAAGGTGATTATGCCATAACTGGAGATGACGGCACCGCTACTCTAAAAGTCGCAAACGAATGCCCTTTAGAATTACAAGTGCTTGCAGCGAATCATATGCAATGGGACGGCGAAATTGCAATTACACTCCAAGGTGACGTTACTGTTAAAAAGTACCACTCTCAAAGCAAACTACATATCACAGCAAAATAAATCGGCCGTGAGCAAGAAATATGATTCTGAATGTTGTAGTAACCCAAGGTTACTTTTTGGGTTTAAAGATGCGGAAGAGTTTCGTAAGGGGATCGTAAAACTCGTCGACAACGCTTTCCTTCAATGGGATGATGGCATTGTCGGTAATCGTAATATGTTCAGGGCAAACTTTTGTGCAACACTTGGTAATATTACAAAAACCAATCCCCTGCTCATTCTTTAAATCTGAAATTCGATCTTCAACATCAAGCGGATGCATCTCAAATGCTGCCGCTTTCACAAGCATCGCTGGACCAATGTACTTGTCGTGCTCATGGTGATCCCGAAGAACGTGACATACATCTTGGCAAAGGAAACACTCAATACACTTTCTAAACTCTTGCGCTCGCTCAACATCTTCCTGTTGCATTCGCCAAGTACCATCTGGTGCATCTGGCTTGCGTGGCTTGAACGGTTTAATGGTCATCTTCGCTTTGTAATTCCAACTTACATCCGAGACTAAATCCTTCACGAGTGGGAATGCTTTCATTGGCTCAACAGTGACCGGCTTTTCTAAATCAAGTGATGAAAGGCGTGTCATGCACATAAGTTTTGGCATGCCATTAACTTCAGCAGAACAGGAACCACACTTACCCGCTTTGCAATTCCACCGAACTCCAAGGTCTGGCGCTTGTTCTACCTGGATGTCATGCACTGCATCAAGCACTACCATGCCTTCGCTGACTTCTGTAGTGTATTCTTTGAACGAACCGGTGTTGCCTTCGCCACGCCATAGTTTAAATGTGACTTGGGCCATTACTCGTTCGCCTCAATAATTTGTTTCATTTCATCGGTTTGCGGAACAACAGGCACTCGCTCAACTTCCATCGAACCGTCCTGTGCTTTACGCACTACCGTATTGTATGTACTACCCTCTTTTGATTTCTCAGGGTACTCTTCTCTAAAATGTCCCCCGCGACTTTCTGTTCGTTGCTCGGCAGATAAGCACAATGCTTCTGAAACCGTAAGCAAGTTGTGCAAGTCAAGCGCAGTATGCCAACCGGGGTTGTATTCTCTATTGCCCGGAGCGTGTGCATTTTCTGCTCTTTTTGCATACCCGCGGATATGCTCAATTGCTTCGTTCAACCCTGCTTCACTTCTTGAAATTCCTGCAAGATCTTGCATTGTTTCCTGCAAATCCTGCTGAATTTTGTAGGGGTTTTCGCCTTCAGTACGATCAACAGGCGCAAGTGCTTCCGTCACGAGAGTATCTACTTCTTTTGAATCGATGGCACTAAAGGTATCAATTTCTGCTGCAAACTTTGCTGCGTGAGCGCCCGCACGTTTTCCAAAGACAAGTAAATCTGAAAGGGAGTTCCCGCCAAGTCGATTTGCACCGTGTAAACCTGCAGCACATTCGCCACATGCAAAAAGACCTTTTACAGTTGTCATTTGCGTTTCTGAATCCACACGAATGCCACCCATCGCATAATGAGTTGTTGGGCCGACTTCCATTTTTTCTTTTGTTATGTCAACACCTGCAAGTTCTTTGAACTGGTGGTACATGCTTGGCAATTTCTTCTTGATATGCGTTTCTGAATCTTTAAACTTCTCTTTAATCCAGGCAATGTCAAGATACGCGCCGCCGTGTTCACTACCACGGCCAGCTTTTACTTCTTTGACAATTTTCCTTGCAACATGATCCCTCGTGAGAAGTTCTGGCGGTCGATTTGCATCTTTGTCACCCGTAACATATCGCCAACCCTCATCTTCGTTGTCGGCGGTCGATGACCTATAGAGCGGCGGCACGTCTTCAAACATAAACCGCTTGCCTTCACTGTTGGTTAAGATTCCGCCCTCGCCACGTACACCTTCCGTTACTAAAATGCCGCGAACGCTTGGTGGCCACACCATACCGGTTGGGTGAAATTGCACAAACTCCATATCAAGCAAGTCCGCGCCAGCATCGTAAGCAAGTGTTTGCCCATCTCCTGTGTATTCCCAACTGTTACTTGTAATTTTAAATGCTCGACCGTATCCGCCCGTTGCAATGACAATTGCCTTAGCTTTGAATAAAATGAATCTACCTTTTTCACGTTCATACGCAAAGGCACCTACGACTTTATCTCCATCGAGTAGCAAATTCGTAACGGTCACTTCCATGTGAAAGTCAATGCCGTGATGAATGCCGTGATCTTGCAATGTCCGAATCATCTCAAGACCTGTTCGATCTCCAACGTGTGCGAGCCTAGGATATTTATGTCCACCGAAGTTACGCTGAAGAATTTTTCCTTCTTTTGTGCGGTCAAACAAGGCTCCCCAAGATTCAAGTTCGTGTACGCATGATGCGGCTTCTTTTGCGTGATGCTCAGCCATCTTGCAATTATTTAAATATTGTCCACCGCGCATCGTGTCTGCGAAATGGACTTTCCAATTATCGCGATCATCAACGTTGCCTATTGAAGCCGCCATACCGCCCTCTGCCATCACTGTATGCGCTTTGCCAAGGAGTGATTTACAAACAACGCCTACTGAATCGCCCATAGACGCAGCTTCAATAGCAGCACGTAAACCAGCGCCACCTGCGCCAATAATCAAAACATCGTATTCATGGGTCGTACATCGGTCGCTCAAAATAATCTCCAATCTATCCAAACACCTGTGCAACACATTCGAACATATAAGTCAGTAAATCCAACCCAAATCAAACTCATCCACGCAAATAGCATGTGCTTCTTATTTAAACAAGTAACACATTCATATGCTTTTTTATGCGTTTTGTGCTTCGAAAGTTCTTTAAATCGACCACCTATGAGGTGCCTCAGTGCATGGCAACCAAAGGTATACCCGCCAAGTAAAATAACATTGATTGTTAGAACAATAGTTCCTACACCAATACCAAAGTGTTGCACTCCCTCTGCATCTGTAAACCACATGCCAAGCCAAGCGTCGTACGCAAGGATGCCAATGAATACAACCGCAATGTACATGAAGTAGCGGTGAACATTTTGGAGCACTAGAGGAAGAGAGTTTTCACCGCGGTAGCACGGCCTTGGCTCACCAACAGCACAGCTTGAGGGGTCTGCCCAGAATGCTTTGTAGTATGCGCCGCGATAGTAATAACAAGTAAAACGAAAACCACCAGGAGCCCATAGAATTAAAAGCGCTGGAGAAAAAGGAAGCCATGCTGGCCAAATCTCAGGCTTTGCTCCAAACCAAGCATGACCCTCTGCTCCAAAAATGACGGGTGAATAAAAGGGTGACAAGTAGGACGCTCCGCCGCCATCGTAAAAATAATCCACGCCTTGGAACGCTGCCCAAGTTGAGTAGACAATAAATGTTGACAGACCAAGAAAGACAACAATTGGTTGCAGCCACCAAGCGTCCGTTCGATTTGTTTTGCCAAAACCACGAGGTTTAGGAAGATGCTGAGGTAGAGGCAATGGTGTTTTAGGCATTAGGATAAAAACTTTCGAAGGGTTGTATTTTAGCAGAAATCGATGGTTTTTACCTCGAAGCGGTTAGTTTTTTAGCCCAAGGGAGACGATTGTTGTGTCGTCATCAAGTTGGCTGGTGCCTGCCCAGTGTTTAACCGCATCAAGAAGTCGATTCACATCTTCCTCTGCAGAAGGTGATGCTGCGACAAGTTCATACACACGCTCAACCCCGTATTGTTCCTTTGATGCCCTCTGTTGCTCAGGTATGCCATCACTGAAAACAATAATTCGATCGCCCTGTTCAACGAATAGCGTTGCATTTCGATATTCCGAATTTTCATCGATGCCAATTAGGCCGCCATCTGGTGTTGGTGGCGCTTCAGCTTCCCCATTAGCTCGTCTAATCGCCCAGTGCCCGTGCCCAGCATCTGAATACTGAAGCTCCTTAGCATGCGCATCAAAAATGCCAACCCATAATGTTAAAAACCGATTCATCGGTGAACGTTTTGCAACGAACTTGTTTACTGCCGTGACTGTTTCTCCTGGAGAACAACCACTTGTTATTTGTGCGTGTATAAATGATTGAGCAGAGGACATTAAAATTGCTGCGCCTACACCTTTTCCACTCACATCACCAACGACGAGAGCTAATCTATTTTCGCTAAGCGGAATAATGTCGAGCAGATCGCCGGAAGCTTCGCGCCCAGGCTTAAAGACTAGACCCCATTCAAATACATCTCCTGCTCCAACATCATCGGGAATGAGAAGTTGCTGCGCTTCACTTGCCGCTGATAAATCATGTTCAAGGCGGGCCTGCTCTATTTGATTTTCAAGTCGCCGTAAGTTTGCATATGCAAGCCCTGCCATTTGGCAGAGTGCTTGGCAAAATCCGGCGGCATCGGGTTGAATATATTGCTCTTGTTCGCGTGCATCAAGATATAAGTACGCAACTAAAATATTGTCCACCGTAACTCCACTGCAAATTGCGGAGTGAATATTTAAGTCCGCAATAGATTGACCAAAACCAGCTGTGTCACCAGAAAGCAAACACGCAACATCCCCCCGAGATGCACCCTTTAACAAAGAGCGACTAAACGTTGTGCTTGCCGCATCCCGAGAATCGCCGTCTAAAAAACTGACTACTTCAATTTCACCACTATCGCCTACTGGCATAATCATTGCTGCGCGTTGAAAGCCCGTTCCGCCTATTGCAGATTTAACAAGAAGCTCGCCTAGTTCATTTATGTTTATTGCTTTGTTAATGTCAGCGGAACATTCCATCAAAAGCGTTAAGCGGTGTTGCGCTAAATGACCAAGGTCATTACGCGTCATTCGCTGCACGCGCGACTCCACTTCGATTGAATCATCTACGGTTTGCATAGACACTGGCGCACCTTTGCGAACACTTGTCCGGAACGTCCAAGGACCCACCCGAACCATGTCGCCTGTTAATATCTTTGTGCTCGTATCTTTTTGGCATTCCACATCGTTCACAAAAGTACCTATACGGCTGCCAAGATCTATGAGATAACACCCCTGTTCCTCAGACAAAAACCGGCCATGTTGGCGCGAGATGGTTGCTTCTGGCAATTTAATATCGCACTGAGAACCTCGTCCAAAGAGTAGTTCTTGTCCCGGTTCAAGCCAAAAACCATCGAGGTCTGGACCAATAATTGGCTCAAACCAGAGCCGCTGAATTGATTGGGTTCCTTGTGTCACAGTGCATAGGATAGCAGGAAGCGGGTGCGCTACGCCTACGGTCTAATACTACAAAATCGAATGAGGACCCCTGAATTTCTCCGGCACCGCTACCTACGGTAAGTACTTGCCGTACCAAAGCACGCGACACTGGCGCTCGTATTTTTTACAAAAAAGTGACAGTCACTTGGATTTCCACCTGACTGTCACTTGTTCAATGTATCGTTGGTTTGGTCGTTTAGTAAACCGAGTCACTCACCAAAAAGCATCGAAAAGTCAATGGCACCACCGCCACCACTATCACTACCGATGGTGAACTGGGCGTTAAGGGCTTTCTTGATTTTCATATCTGCGTCAGCAAGATGCGCACGAGCATATGCATCGTTTGCTTTTGCCTCTTTGATTTGTTTTTGAATATCTTTCAATTGCATTCGCACCAAGCTTTGAATCGTACGACTCGCTGGCGTACCAGCATCCTCTTCTAAACTAAGTTCAATTAAACGAGCAAGGTGTTCACTTTGCAAGTTGCGTCGCAAGCTTGAAATTGCTGACTTTCGGTTTGTTGACTTACTTGGCATGTCACGAAGTTCACTCCAAACTTCATCAGTTACTGCTTGAATAACTTCAGCAACCGTTAACACATCAATATCCGCATCGTTGCGGAACTCGCCGTCGTACAATCCACCAAGTGTACTTGGATTGAGCAACATTGAAAGTGCCGAAGCTTGCAAGCCGCCGATCTTTTGATGAATGGGAAAGGCAGAGTTTGTAAACATGCTATTACCACCGCCGTTGTCCCAATATTTTTCCACTGTCATTTTATGGAGCAGATCGCTATTCAAACCCCACGCTTCATCGCGCATAGAATTTTCAAGCACCATCGCAAGCGCTCTTCGTTGAACTTCAGGGTCAATCTCTTCGATCGGGTTACGGTCGCCAGGGTCACCTTTGCGTGCCCTATTATTTATTGTGCCACCAATCCAATCTGCAGCGGTGCTAACTGAGCCAAACTGTCTATTCAATAACATTTCATACCCGCTTCTAGCGCGACCCCAACTTTGACCTTCCTTAACCATGCGGCCAATCAAAGTTTCGCGTAGTATTTTCACCAAACGGATTTGCGAATCTGCATAGTCAAGAGGATTTTTGCCCCAGTCAAAACGCCTTGAAGAGGGGTCACTGTCAAACGTGTCTTCATCAGTAGAGTATGCGAGTTGTGGCTCGTTCACCCGAGATAAAATGTCTGGCAAGGACTCATTGTCCATCGTATAACCGTATTCAATCGCCCAGTAATCGTATGGCCCAATGGTCATCATCGTAAAGTCGCCTTGGTCTGGTCCATCTTCAACATTAATATTGATAGGCGAATATTCCATCACAGAACCGCATATTGCTTCAGGCTCAAAGTTTTGATTATTCATTTCATCCATGTCATACACAGTCGATGCCTTAAAGTTATGGCGAAGGCCAAGCGTATGCCCTACTTCGTGCATAATGACATCACGCAACATTGGACCAATAAACCAATCAGGCACACCGTCAAGCATATCCCCTTCATAATCGCCATCTCCTGAATCATTATCGCCCTCAAGCATCGCTAAGACATCCGGGTGCAATCGCGCCATTGAAAGTTCTGCAGCTTGAAAAGTTGGGTACATACATGCACCGTTTGTTTGACTCACTCGATTTCCAAGACCATCGAATTCATCGTCACCAATAATTTCAGTTGTTTCTGCAAGTGCTGGGTGCGCTAGCATTGAACGTATTTGTTTTGCAATTTCTTTTTGTTCCAATGGGTTCGCTAACCGAATTCGAGGATCCCAGTTTGGATGCGTCTTTAGCCACTCGCGAGCTGCTGGATCAAAACTCTGCATCGCAACTTCTGGAAGAAGTTTATGCCATGCTTTTGTCCATCCATTAATAAACACTTCGTCCATCACGATGTCGGCATCAAGAATGCGGCCCGTTTCAGGGTCTACACGGCTTGGCCCAATTGCAAATCCCATGTCAGCAGTTGTCCAAAGAATAAAATTGTACCTTGCGTCTTCAGGGTCTTTATCCATATGAGCACCGGTGGAAGCATCTTGTTGATAGACTTCGATGGCATTTACGATGCCGAC
>JABAAL010000015.1 GCA_014238785.1 Phycisphaerales bacterium
ACGGATATGTTGATGTAAGTGATTTGCTTGCAGTAATTGACCAATGGGGTTCTGCTGACTCTCCTGCGGACATCAACTTCGACGGCATCGTCGATGTCACCGACCTACTCATCGTGGTCGGCAACTGGGGGCCGTGCGAGTAATCAACTAAACAACGCAGCAATCTCCTCATCACTATCTAGGGCACGGTCTTTTGATTGCAGTTGCCTCTCATGTATCTCAACATAATCTGGTTCAACTGATTCAACTGGTTTTCCAAGTAGGTACGACAGCAACAACTTCGCAGCCGCGACATCGCCCCCCTTCGCTGCTGTAATCATCCCCTGCACAATATCCGCTAGTCCGTTCTCACCAACTGCGTCCAGCAGCGTTGCCCGCAATCGAGCCACGCGTCTTGCATAGGGATTGCCAGGGCCACCTGGATTCCCCTTTGCAAATTGTCCGTTTGATGTACGCCCGCTCGTTCCGTTTGTTGACCGTTTACTCATGATATTTCTCCCGTTGTTTTACCGTTGTTTAATTCACTTGCCAACCTCAACAATGCCTCGAGTTCCTCACTCGAAAGACCTTGCAATAAGGCAAGCAATTGCAACATTTGTTCGCTTTTGTTTTCTACTGCTGTGGATTCTGCTACACACTCAATTGACGAATCAGTGTTTTCTGCGTTTTCAATATCGTTAGAAGTGTTTTCGCTAGTAAGGTTAGAATCCTGTCTCGCCCATCGAGTAGCACCTACCTGCGCATGCAGGTGGGTGTTTCTCATTGCACCATCTACACTTACAGATTCTTTACGAAAACGCTGTGCAGCCCTGTACGTGTGGTGATTAATTTGATGCATACCTGTGTACTAATGGAGCATTATTGATGTATTTGCATCTATTTCACTACTTCAGGGAACTTTAATACTTGGTTTACGGATATCCATTTAACTCCTCTATTGGGGAGGTTCTCTTATTGGTTTTCTTCTATCAATTGCAATAGGGATGGCTTGACTTACTATATGAAGTCAGTGCCGGCATCTCTTCTCTGTCACATAAACAAAACAATATGAGAATTGTCCCGATCTCAACCCCTCTGCCCGTGGCAGAGGGGTTGTTTTATGTGGCAAATGCATGGTGTTTCAATTTGATGCATAATGTGCCGTAAAGGAACTTCGAAATTAAAAACATAAAGCAACCTCTTAGCTTACTCGTCTGCGTAGCAGCTCTCTTTTTCATCATCAGCTGTTCGTCATCACCAAGAACATCGTCCCTTCACAGTACGCCCTTGTTCTACCCACATACGGGTCCACCACATACTTTTGAGGGGGGAGCTAGGGAGTTAGGGGCTGTTGCTCTCGTGGTTGTTGCCATCGTTGTTATACCCTTAGCAATCGAATCCCTTGCCGAACTTCTTGGAGCTATCTTTGAAGAAGTAGGTCTTCAGATTGTCTATCCGTGCCGACCAATCGCAATTGAAATGAGCGTGATGTCTGCGGGAGTGATGCCTGCTAAGCGAGATGCTTGACCAAGGGTAGCGGGTTTGAATTCATTCAAGACATCGATGGCTTCGTTGCGGAGACCAGAAATTGATGCTGGTTCTAATGCAGTGGGAATTTTTCGGCCTTCCGATTTTGCTTGCCGTTTTATTTCGGCTTGCTGGCGCACGATGTACCCTTCGTAGCGAATATCAGAAACTACGCGGTACACTAATCTCGGATCAAACTCAGAGAGTTTAGCTTGCAATTCCTTGATTGTCGTATCCGAACGTTTTGCAAGTTGACTTAGTTTTCTATTTTCTATTTCCATTTTGATGGTGTAGAGTTCTTGTTTGCGTTTCTCCCACGCAGACCAACGCTTGTTGCACACCAAGCCGAGTTCTCGACCAAGTGGTGTTAATCGTTCATCCGAATTATCTGCCCGAAGCAACAAGCGGTGCTCCGCCCTACTTGTAAACATGCGGTACGGTTCGCGAGGCACGGTCGTCACAAGGTCATCCATCATCACCCCGATGTACGCTTGGTCGCGACCAAGCGCGGTCGCGTCTTCACCCATTACCAACCGCGCTGCGTTCAAACCTGCAAGCAATCCTTGCCCCGCTGCTTCTTCGTACCCACTTGTGCCATTGATTTGACCCGCTAGAAATAAGCCCGCTATTGATTTCGTCTCGCATGTTGCATTGATTTGATGTGGGCGAACAATGTCGTACTCGACTGCATATCCCATCTGTAATATAACAGCGTCCTTACACCCCTCCATCATCGGAATAATCTTCTCTTGAATATCCGCTGGGAGTGATGTTGAGATCCCATTGCAATAAATAGAATCGCCATCCACCGTTTCGGGTTCAAGAAATACGTGGTGCGCGTCTCGCTCAGCAAAGCGAACAACTTTATCTTCGATCGATGGACAATACCGAGGACCACTTTCCGCATCGATCGCCCCAGTGTACATGGGTGCACGGTCTAAATTATCTTTAATCAACTGATGCATTTCAGGGGTCGTTGCTGTAATTCGGCAATCTACTTGTTGCAACGGCGGAAAATTTTCTGGTGGGATATCGCTAAAGGGTACTGGTATTGCGTCACCAAGTTGCGATTTTAAATTATCCCAGTCAATACTTTTCTTGGACAGGCGAGGCGGTGTGCCTGTTTTTAACCGACCCAATTCAAAACCAAGCGCCAAAAGTGTGTCTGAAATAGTGTCTGCTGTGCCCTCGCCAACACGCCCTCCCTTTTCTTGCTCGTCCCCAGTGTGCATCAGCCCGCGCATAAACGTGCCCGTTGTGAGCACAACTGCTTTTGCAAGAAGTTCTTCTTCAAGCATGACACCAACAACTCGACCATCTTCAACGAGTAAATCGTCCACGGTTGCTTCGATAATTTCGATGTTCGTTCTTGTTGAAATCAAGCGCTGTACTTCGTCTCTGTATGCATCTTTATCCGCTTGCGCTCTTGGCCCCCAAACTGCTGGACCTTTGGAAGTATTGAGCATCTTAAACATGATGCCCGTTGCGTCAATTGCACGAGCCATCAACCCGCCAAGCGCGTCTATTTCACGGACAATTTGCCCTTTTCCAAGACCACCGATTGCAGGATTACAACTCATCACGCCAATTTTCTGCGCGTCCATTGTTACAAAAGCAATTGCCCCGTCTGGCAAAAGCGAGGATGCCGCCCACGCTGCTTCAGCGCCTGCATGTCCCCCACCAATAACGATAACATCTACTTGCCGTGCCATAATTTTACGCAACAGTCCATGTATCTGAACCAGTTATGAGTTTTTGCAAGTCTGCTTCCCCGTGTTTTGTAAGAACTTCATCAACTTGAGAATGCAGTTGGTCATTGTATGACGGTCGTGAATCATCGACATAGAACACGCCCATTGGCTCAGGGAATTCTGGATGATAGAGTTGACTTAAGAGAAATGCTTGAGCAAGATTGGTTTCATCATGCACCAGCAAATCCGCTTCTGTGAATTCACCACCAAGGGTAACCACTTCAACAGAATCTCCGTTTCGTCGAATACCCTTATTTTTTTCTGCGCCAAATACCAGTGGTTTTTCATGCTCTAAAACGATTGTATTTTCAGGTCGTGTATCCTTTTGGGTCGCGTAAAACCAAGTCTGATGATTAAACACGTTGCAATCTTGATACACCTCAATAAAGGATGTTCCTGTATGCCGTGCTCCACGGGTAATCAATGCATTCAACCCCTTCACATCAACATCGATTGAGCGAGCAACAAACGTGCCGCCACTTGCAAGCGCGATCGTAATTGGGTTGATCGGTTCATCAAGTGAACCATGAGGCGTTGACTTGGTTACTTTTCCAACTTCACTTGTTGGAGAATATTGACCTTTAGTCAAGCCATAAATTTTATTATTGAGAAGCACGATGTTAATATCGATGTTTCGACGCAGCGCATGCATGGTGTGATTGCCACCGATAGACAAGAGGTCGCCATCACCAGAAATCAAAAACACTTCTAAATCTGGGTTGGCAATTTTCACGCCTGTTGCAAAGGCTGGGGAACGACCATGGATCGTATGCGCGCCGTACGTGTTCATGTAATAGGGAAAACGAGCAGCACAACCAATACCAGAAACGAACATGAAGTCTTCGCGTTTTACCCCAAGATCGGCTGCCATCTTCTTCATTGCAGTAAGGACTGCATAATCACCACACCCTGGACACCAACGAACGTCTTGATCGGTTGCAAAGTCTTTTGCTTTGTACGTTGGAAGTGCTACGTCTGTCATTTCGCACCCCCCTTCACAATTGCTTCTATGCAATCTGCAAGTTCTTCAACAAAGAACGAACGGCCGCAAAGGTTTTGAATGCCTTGTATGTCAACTAAGAACTGACTGCGAAGGAGCATCCGTAGTTGCCCTGTGTTCATCTCGGGCATGATGACTTTTTTATATTGATTCAACACATCGCCGATATTTTTCGGAAACGGATTGATGTAATGCAAATGCGCAGTTGCAACTTCTATGCCGCGTTCTCTGAGCATTGTCGCGGCAGTTAAAATGGTCCCCTTTGTACCACCCCAACCTAAAATCAACGTGTCGCCACTTCCTTCTACTTCTAGATCAGGAATCACGTCTTGGAGTTTTTGTATTTTTTCTGCTCGATATCGTGTCATCAGCGCATGATTTTCATGGTCGTACGAAACGTCGCCTGTGCCATCTTGTTTTTCAAGGCCGCCGACCCTATGTTCAAGTCCGGGTGTTCCAGGAACTGCCCAAGGACGAGCGCCTGTTTTTTCATCTCGCATGTAGGGCAAGAATTCTTCACCCGTCACAACAGCGTGCTTGACTTCAATATCTGGAATGTTTGAAATGTCTGGGATCAACCAAGGTTCGGCTGCATTCCCTAGTCCGCCCTCGGACAAGAAAATAACTGGACACATTGCACGCGTTGACAATCGAACTGCTTCGATTGCCATCTGGAAACAATTTCCGGGGCTTGACGCTGCAATCACAATCACTGGGCATTCGCCAGAGCGGCCAAACATGGTTTGTAATAAATCTGATTGTTCTGTTTTGGTTGGCATTCCTGTCGAAGGACCAGCACGTTGTACGTTCACGACGATCAATGGTAATTCCATCATCACTGCGAGACCGATTGCTTCTCCTTTCAATGCGAGGCCTGGGCCAGAAGTGCCCGTAACACCAATGTCTCCAGTAAACGAAGCACCGATGGCGACCATCACTGCTGCAATTTCATCTTCTGCCTGAAATGTTCGGATGCCAAATTGTTTTAATCGTGCAAGTCCATGCAACACATCCGAGGCAGGCGTAATAGGGTAACTTGCATAGACAAGAGATTTATTCGCTTTCGTCGCTGCTGTTGTAAGTCCAAGCACAATTGCTTCGTTCCCTGAAATTCTTCTGTATTTTCCTGATTTTAATTTTGCAGGTGCTACATCATATTGTGAGGGAAAAAGCTCAGCAGTTTCGCCAAAGTAATATCCTGCCCTGATTGCTTTCTCATTTAACGCTGCTATTTCCGGCTTGTTCTTTACTTTGCCAAAGTAATTCTGTAACTTTTCAATCGTTGATTCTATTTCGCGAGAATACAACCAAGAGATTATCCCAAGGGCAAACATATTGCGACATCGATCGACATCTTTAACAGAAATATCAGACTCTTCCTCCACAAGCGATTCGCGAGTTAAGCGTGACATTGGGACGCGGCAAATTTTATATTGCGCGTTAATAACTTCATCATCAAGTGGGTTGTACCCTTCGTCATACCCGCACTTCTTGAAATTGCTTTTGTTAAATTCATCGTCATTCACAATGACAATGCCACCGGGTTCGACATACTCAAGATTTGTTTTAAAGCCTGCAGGATTCATCGCCACCATCGCATTAACTAAGTCACCGGGTGTATGAATTTCATTGGATGAAAATTGCACTTGGTAGCCAGAAACGCCAAATGTCGAGCCCCTTGGTGCGCGAATTTCAGCGGGAAAGTCCGGCGCAGTCGAGAAATCGTTTCCAGCAAGCGCGACGGCATCTGTAAAGTGCGAACCAGTTAACTGCATCCCGTCACCACTGTCACCACAAAAACGTACCGATACGTTCGATAGGCGGGTTGTTTTGTCTGTTTCTGGTTCTGGCATTTCTATCCGTACCTCAATTTAAATCCCCAAAAGGTCAATTGTACCTCCTTGATACTGGATTCGTCTATGGCTTGGGCTTTACCAAATAGACATAAATTGCTACACTACGTGGCTCGAAATGGAGTCCACGATGGCAAAAACTACAGCAGATAAAATCGTTCCAAATACCGACCTGACGTTCACAATCGTCAAAGAGCCCGTTCGCCCTGCTTCGCGCAAGACGATTGAGCGATTGATGTGGATGCAACCACAGGTAAAGAAAGATTTTTCGATGCTCCAGCGCTTTCGTAGGCAAAAAGGCATCAAGTACACCATCCGCGCTGGTCGAGTTTGGTTTGATCGTCCACGAGCGACTCGGACGATGCGCGCAACTAAAGGTGCGTCCTTTACGCTGTATGTCACTCCTCAAATTGTGAACGATTTGAAGAGCGTGCAAAAGTACCTAGACGTCACATCTGCGTAACCGCATTTCACGATGAAAAGCGGAAAATATCTTGCAGAATTCCTCGGGACGTTTGCCCTGACATTTGTCGGTGCTGGTGCCATCATTGCAACAAGTGGTGAAAACCTTCTCGTTATTGCTTTGGCCCACGGCATCATTCTCGCTGTCATGGTTGCTGCAATGATGCACGTCAGTGGTGCTCAATTTAACCCCGCGGTCTCCATTGCACTTGCAACTCGCGGGAAACAGCCTTGGTCGCAAGCGATTATTTTTTCAGTTTTTCAAATACTCGGTGGTATTGCCGCTGCTTTTTTACTTAAAGCAACAATGGTGCCGGCGTACCCCTTTGCAAATACACATATCGGCGAGACACTTGGAATATACAGTGGATCTGCTGGCCCAGAAATGGTAAGTGCATGGCGGGTCCTTGTCCTTGAAGCGCTTGCAGCGTTTTTCTTAATGTGGGTAATTATGGGTGTTGCTGTGGACTCCAAGAATAAACAACACGTTGGTATTGCTGCGCTCGCTATTGGAGGCGTTGTCGCCGCAGATATCTTATGTTTTGGTCCACTTACAGGCGCATCTATGAACCCCGCAAGATCGTTTGGCCCTGCACTTGTTGTTGGCGATTGGACACTCCAATGGTGTTATTGGGTAGGCCCGATTGTTGGCGCGGCTCTTGCAGCACTCTGTTACGACAAGATTATTACAACCAGCGACTAGAGCAGTGTTTTCATTTGCATCGCAGGTGGCGACATGCACAAAGGCAAAGAGGAGCTCGCAAACCATTTGAGTGATTCATACTTTGTTCGATCTGCTTTGCAGTCGCCCTGAACAGAGAGGTGAAACACGATTTTCCACGTTCTTGCTTTTTTAGAATATTTACCGTCGGCGACGTACTGTTAAAAATCCAGCAAGGCCAAGCACTGCTATAGCACCGGGTGCTGGAATAGCAATATGTCTGTATTCCCAACTTGAAAGATCAGCGTTCTTACCGAGAATATTTATATATCCTTCTGGCATTGCGCCAGTAAATTGCCCAATTAACACACGACCAAACTGTTCTTGTGCGTCGTCAGGAGTTACGAACCATGCACCGTCGTCGGTCCAGATTGGGCCACCATTGGTTTCAAAATCTGTCCAATCAATCCCAAAGTCCATAATCTCATCTAAGCCTCCAATAGTGACGAAACTATCGTATTGAACACTTGGGAAAAAATCAAAGAGTGCTTCGTCTGGTGGACTGGTGGTATACCCAAACATGTTTTGGTAAAAAGAGCCAGTTTCTGGGTGTATGTCTAGGGCAAAGTCACTAGCCCCAAAAATAGCATTCACTTGATCGCCAGAGTCAACCTCTACGTACACTCGGTGTGTTAATCCAATGCCAAATCCACTATCAAAAGAATCAATTGAAATTCCTTGCAAATCTGCAGATGCGATTCCTGAGAGAAGAAGAGCACCCATTGTTGCTGAGATTGAAATTGTACGTGCTTGCATTTGTAAAGGATCCTTCATGTTATTGGTAGTACACCAGAGCCAGATGGCAACAAGTAATTATTTGCGACGTCGAACACAAAGGAGTCCGGCAAGACCAAGCACTGCTATAGCACCGGGTGCTGGAATAGCAATATGTCTGTATTCCCAACTTGAATTATCAGCGTTCTTACCGAGAATATTTACATATCCTTCTGGCATTGCGCCAGTAAATTGCCCAATTAACACACGACCATCCTGTTCATGCACTTGTGCATCGTCAGGAGTTGCGAACCACGTGCCGTTGTCGGCCCAGATTGCGCCACCATTGGTTTCAAAATCTGTCCAATCAATACCAATGTCAAGCATCGCATTATCTGTATCCGTTAAGAGTCCAATAGTGACGAAACTATCGTATTCAACACTTGGGAAAAAACCAAAGAGTGCTTCGTCTGGTGGACTGGCATACCCAAACATGTTTTGGTAAAAAGAGCCAGTTTCTGGGTGTATATCTATAGCCGATTCAGTATCCCCAAAAATAGCATTCACTTGATCGCCAGCATCAACATCTACGTACACACGGTGTGTTAATCCAATGCCGAATCCACTATCAAATGAATCGATTGAAATTCCTTGCAAATCTGCGGATGCAACTCCGGTGACTAGAAGGGAGCCAATGGTCATACAGAAGAGTGACGTTGTTCGTTTGTGCATAAGTAAAGTCCTCAATTTGTTGTTGAATCTGCGAAAAGCTCGTAAATACGTACTCCACCTATCGAGCAAGAATCACGCTGACTTCACTCGAATACGAGTTCAAGTTGTTAACATGGGTACTTTGGTATTGTTATTCAGTGAATAAACTGCAGCATCGATGACCAAATGCTTGTTATCGATCCTTGAATCTCGTTAACGGAAAGCCACCGCACTTCCTTGTATTCACTTACGGTATGTGTCTTATCGCTCGAGACTTGCGATGTATAGATACGTTCTAGGGTTTTTACAACCTTGTCCAAGGGCATTGCGATTGCAATTGGTGGCAAAGCAAGCCCAGTGAGTTGTATTAACCGAATTCAATACCTTGAGCGAGTGGCATTTCATCACTCCAGTTGGAGGTACATGTTTGACGTCGCATGTATGCTTTCCATGCATCGGAGCCAGATTCACGACCACCGCCAGTGTCTTTTTCGCCACCAAATGCACCGCCGATTTCTGCGCCACTTGTACCAATGTTTACGTTGGCAATTCCACAATCAGAACCTTCGGGTGAGAGGAAACGCCCAGCGTTTCGCATGGAGTTTGTAAAGATTGCACTGCTTAGACCTTGGTCAACATTGTTGTGCATTTCAAGCGCTTCGTCTAAATCACTGATTGTAAAAATGTAAAGAATCGGCGCAAACGTTTCTTCCTTCACAACTTCTGGCATAGAGCCTTTTGGTACTTTTACGATAGTAGGCTCAACAAAGTGCCCATCCCGATCTGCCCAACGGTCAATACCCTCAATGCCACCACAAAGAATTTCGCATCCCTCTGCTTTTGCTTGCTCAATCGATGCGCGCATATTTTCAACTGCGGCTTCATTGATGAGTGGTCCCATCAACGTACCACTATCAAGTGGGTCACCTATAGAAACTTGTGTATACGCTTTAAGTAACCGCTGGGTGACTTGGTCAACTACCGATTCGTGGCAAAGTAGGCGGCGAGTTGAAGTACATCGCTGCCCTGCAGTACCTACTGATCCAAAGAGCGTGCCGCGAATAACCATATCCAAATCAGCATCTTCCATAATGATGATTGCATTATTTCCACCAAGTTCTAATAGTGAACGACCAAGTCGACCACCAACGACTTCGCCGACGCGACGTCCCATACGACAGGAACCCGTTGCGCTGATAAGTGGCAAGCGACGGTCGGCAATCATTGGCTCCCCGACTTCTTCAACTGTTCCGATGATCAAACCAAACACGTCACATGGATCTCCACATTTGGGGGTAAATATATCTTGGTCTCGCATGACTCCATGAGCAACATTAATCATTGCAATTGCTGTGAGTGGTGTAACATCGCTTGGCTTCCAAATCGTGGTGTCACCGCATACTGCAGCAAGCATCGAGTTCCATGCCCAAACGGCAACGGGGAAATTGAACGCTGAAATAATTCCAACCGTTCCCAGTGGCTGCCATTGTTCCATCATCGCGTGGCGTGGACGTTCTGAGGCGATTGTCAAACCGTAGAGTTGACGAGAAAGCCCAACTGCAAAATCAGCAATGTCAATACATTCAACGACTTCGCCGACACCCTCTGGGAGAATTTTCCCGCATTCCATAGTGACGAGTTCACCTAGTTGTAGTTCATGTTCACGGAATGAGTTGCCAATTCTGCGAACAATTTCGCCACGCTTTGGGGGCGGAAGCATACGCCATTCTTTAAAAACAGCTTGGCAGCGTGCAACTTGTTCGTTGTATTCTTCTGTTGTCTGCCTACGTACTGCAGCTATTGGCTCGCCTGTAGCTGGGTTATATGAAATTATGTGATCGTCAGTCGCTTCTGAGACATCGCAGACGAGTGGGTGATTAATAAGGTTTGTAAGTGTTGTAGTCATCTAGGTATTCTAGCACACCAAGAGGTGGTATTATTCTCATATGCCACTAGACCGAAATGGAATTGCAAAGCGCGCCGCTCAAGAACTCAAAGACGGCTTTTACGTCAATTTGGGGATTGGCATGCCAACCCTCGTTGCCAACTATGTGCCCGATGGTATGACCGTTTGGCTTCAATCCGAAAATGGATTACTTGGCATGGGAGCGTTTCCAACTGATGACAACGTCGACGCCGACCTCATTAATGCGGGAAAGCAAACCGTTACCGCTGTTCCGGGTGCTAGTTATTTCTCCTCCGCAGAATCGTTTGAGATGATTCGAGGCGGGCATATTGATCTTGCCATTCTTGGCGCGATGGAAATTTCCCAAGAAGGTGACATTGCAAACTGGATGATTCCAGGAAAAATGATAAAAGGCATGGGCGGCGCAATGGATCTTGTCGCTGGCGTCAATAAGGTCGTTGTCATCATGGACCACGTTACTCGTAAAGGTGACCCGAAACTGATTCCAGTATGCACCCTCCCGCTTACAGGCCTTCGCTGCATTGACATGATTATCACTGACTTGTGTGTTATGGAGATGAACGAAGAAAAACGACGTTTCGAGATCACCGAACTTGCCCCAGATGTCACCATCGACGAAGTTCTCGAAAAAACCACCGCTGAAGTCCTCGTTTCCGCCACTCTATAACAAACATATTAATTAACTCGGGGCTATTTAATTATTGTTGCATTTGTTCGGGTTTTATGCCATGCTGGTTGCGGTAAGGTGATTGTTATAACGCCTTTTCTTGTAGCGATGATGGTTAAACGATTCCTGAAGACGTCAATGGCGATGGCAACGTTGATGTTATCGACCTCCTTGCTTTACTAGACAACTGGGGACAATACAAAGCATGCAAAAAAGATATCCATGGAGACTCCATGGTCCATGCCATAGACCTCTTAGCAATCATTGCAGTTTGGTCAAATTAAGACGAGCCAAATTTGGCTAAAAAAAAGACCGCGACTTTCGTCGCGGTCTAATGCAGGAACGTTCAGTTGGGAACTCCTAGTTTTTAAAACTCTTTTGATCGATGTTGCATCTGTGACTTAAGACGTAAAAGAATCGACGAGTGCATTTGACTAACACGGGACTCGGACAAGTCCAGTGTTAATCCAATTTCTTTCATGGTCATTTCTTCGTAGTAATAAAGGACAACAATCATTCGCTCAGCTCGGGTTAGGCCTTTTGTCAATAACAACTGTAAATCTCTCTTTTGCAATTCAGTAACAGGGTTCTCTTGCCGTTGATCTCGAATAACATCGATTTCTTGGACTTCCTTTGATGAATCGCTGTCGTACGCCTTTCGGTTCAATGATGTCATCATCACTGGCCGTGAATCGCGGTCGATTTTTTCATATTCTGCGCAATCTACCTCAAGGTGCGAAATTATCTGGTCATCCGTCGCCTTCAGGCCCGTTTCCATCTCAATCGATTTTCGTGCCCGGTCAACTTTTGAACTTCGAGATCGAACTAACCTTGGAACCCAATCCATTGCTCGAAGTTCATCATAAATCGCGCCACGAATACGTTGACTGCAATAGGTTTCAAATTTGAACCCTAGTGTTAAGTCGTACGCATCGATCGCCTGCATCAGGCCAAACAAACCGGCTGAGTACAAATCGTCTACGTCAACTTCTGAAGGAAGCTTGGTATGCACTCGTTCTGCGGTATACCGCACGACCTGCAAATATTGCTCCATAATAATATTGCGAAACTCGACAGTTGGTTCCCCTTTGTATGCAATCCATACATCGAGAAGAATCATTTCACCGCTAGGTGTCTGCACAGTTCCATCGAGTCCCTTTGGCACATTGCCTTTAAGGGAAGCTCTGGTAATTTTTTTACTACTATCTATTGTTGCACTTGGCATCGGTCTACTCCTTGACCCTGTCACCAAACTGGTACGAACGTACGCACCACTTTCGTCATCTAGCCGATCCTTGGCGTCGATGTTGCCAAGACTATAGCACGTAGAGAGAGGTTTGTGAGATGTGGTGTTAGGGTTGTTTGACATGAATTTTTATTTTGTCGCAATGGCGACATCTATTGAAAGTCGCTTCAAACGAGTTTTTGTTCAATAAAATGCGAAAAACAATCCAGTAACATTAACTATTTCAATGGGCTGCTCGGTGCATTAGTCCAAGAATAGCAACATACATAGGACGGAAAATCCACTTTTAACAGGTTTTAGAGCTACATCGACCGCGATATCACAATAGTTGTAACTTGAATAACTCTAAAGAGTTATCGGCTGTTGCGCTTGAAATACAGTTTCGACAAGTTGTGCTGGCCGAGCGAGATTGATATGCGAGGAAATCTCCTGCCCATCTGTAAACCAACTCAATGGCCTCCCAATTGCGCAAAGTGCTGAAACCGTCTCGCCAAGCATTTCAGCCTCATCTAGTTTCGAAACAATCACGCGATCGTACCCCGTTACCAAAAAACTTCTTGCTGCTCTTTGTGATGCTGACATCGAAGTTGCTGCGCTGAGCACAAGGTGCGTTTCGTCCGGAGAAGCCACGCGCAAGATGTTTGCTGTTTCTTGAATTCGATCTTCGTCAGCGGCGCTTCTTCCCGCCGTATCAATCAAGACAATATCCGAATGCCTACACCCTTCAATTGCATATTGCATTTGCTCGGCGGTGCCTGCAATCTCAAGCGTAGCATCAAACAACTCCGCGTATTGTTGCAATTGATCTACCGCTGCGACTCTATACGTGTCTGCGGTGATAAGGGAGACGCTTCTTCCCTGCTGCAACCGAAATTTTGTTGCAAGTTTCGCGATCGTTGTCGTTTTACCAACACCAGTTGGGCCAACAAGTGCGATCACCGTCGATTGGCTTACGCCCCTACTTGGAGGCGGCACAGAAAGCGGAAGCCTTGCAATGAGTTCGTGCATCATATTCGCGTGAATGTCTTCTTCCTGCATGGAAGGGTCCGCGTGTAATCGCTCCACTATTTCAGTAGCGAGTCTCGTATCGATGCCCCGCGAAATGAGCGATCGATGCACCGAAGCAAGGTGTGGCGAGAGCCTGCTCGCATTATCGTGTGTAAGAACTTCGCTAACGAGCGTTTTGATCTCAGCAAGGTCTATTGCAATCCTATTTTGAGAAACCTGCTTTTCGCTGCTTGGGTCTAATGCTTGGCGAGCATAGGCAATAGTTTTTATTTTGTCGTCTGTGCCTAACGTTTGGAGCGTCCTCGTTGTGACTTGCACTTCTAGTTCAAGAGTGGCAACGACACGAAGGCTGACTTGGGGAACGATTTCGTTATTGCCTAATACAGTCACTTCATCCTTACTGCTGAAAATTTGTTCGTACACTTTACGGCGGTTGGCACGTGTTGTGACGACTACGATTGGCAAACCCTCTGAAAGGAGTGGGCGCGCTGCTCTATACAAGGCATCCGAGATTTGCTCTTTCGAAAGTTTGCCGTTTGCAATTGCCGCTTCTACACTCAGTGGTACCTTGACACAGGAAATGACTTGTTGGCCATCGAGTTCCGGCGTAGACACGTCTGCACATATCTGCCTGCGGAGCGAACCTCGAATCTGTTCTACGCTTTTTTCAATGGACAGATTGGCTGAGTCTTCCGCAGTTTCAACAATAAGGAGCATGTCTTTCACTGAAACTTTTTCTTCGAGCAATGCTTTTAGTATGCGATGAAAACGAGAAAGTGAAACTGCCTTCCCTAGAACGCCATCAACAAGTCGAGGTGAACTCGCTCTCAGTTCCTGTATCATGGAAAACGCTTCATCTCTAGTGAGCAACTCATGTGCATGCTCCTCCACTACCTTGGAAAGGTGCGTGATAATCACGGAGACCGGATCCATCACTTGCACAAAGAGCCCACCAACTTCCTCTTGAAGCTCTTGTGTAATCCAAAGTACCGGCAGGCCAAAAACCGGGTCTTGTTCTTGTATCCCCTCGATAGTCGATCTGTTTTTTTCATCCTCAATGACCATAAACCTGTCAGCGTAAACCACGCCTTCGCCCACGATTCCATTTCGTATAGAAATGCGATATGTATTTGTTGGCAATTTCAAATCATCTTTGATTTGGATTGACGGGATTTTCAGTCCGAGTTTCTCAAATACGACTGCCCGAAGGGATGCAATTTGATCGATTAAATTTCGATTTTCATTGCCAGAGGGTAGACCAAGAAGAGATCTTCCCAGTTCGATAGTAATAATCGACCGCCCAACCGCTGGCTTGGGTTGGTTTTGCAATTTCACCTCTGCTGTAGCAGCAGAATGGTTTCGAATTTTGGATTTTTGATAGCTTGTCCAAGCCATCAAGAGGCATAATTGCGCAAGGACCAAAAGAGGAAACGTTGGCAAGGGTGTCATCGAAAGGCAAACGAGGAAAAGTGCAAGGACGCCGAGTCCAGTTGCCATTGGATAGGCCAATAAAGCTGCTGGAACACTGATTCCAAGTGCTTCGCGATTACTTTGCCTCGCAAGTAAGTTAATAAGGCCTGCAGCAATTCCAAGGGTCAGAAGGACCCGCCACGAATCAAACAACATCGAAAATATATTTTGATCAAGACTACTTTGCGCTGCAAGGCTTGTTGATTCCACGGCACAAACTGGACCCACCCATAGCCCAATCAGGACATAACTACAACAAATGATCGCTACGAAGCGCATCTTGGCCATCCTTGGCTTCCCATTCTGGGCATCCTTGCCCTTTTCAAAGGTACCCACAATGGGTACAACCTTTTCTGATATCGGCAACTTTGATTGCTCTGCGTGATTATGATGTACATATGCACCGACTCTCCATCCTCATCGTTAGCGTTTTTATGAGCCAAATCGCACTTGGGCAGAATGCATACGATCTCGATATGCAAACGGACGACTGGGTGCTCACAAATACCCCTGAGCCCGGCAGCAAAGAGGCGCAACTCGCCGCTGCTTCAAAAGAACTCGCTTTGGGACATTATCAAGAGGCTATTCGGCTCGCCGCCATTTGGATGGAACGAAATAAATACGATCCGCTCTTGGCGCAAGCGCACCTCATTCATGGAGATGCGCTATTCGCCCAAGAATACTACTACGAATCATTATTTGATTACGAAGTTGTTGCGAGGGAATATTACGGAACACTCGAAGAAATTCATGCGAATGAAAAAGAGTTAGAGATAGCCATCATGTTTGCAAATGGCATGAAGAAATTGAATTGGGGAATGCGAATTTCAGATGCAACCGACGAAGCCGAAGAATTGTTCATAAGAATTCAAGAACGTCTTCCAAACCATCACCTTGCCGAAACCGCGGCGATGGAACTTGCGGATTTATATTTCCGCACGTCTCAAATGCGTTTGGCAAACGTCATGTACCTCTTGTTTCTCGAAAACTTCCCACAAGCTTCAAAAGACAAAACGAATAAAGCGGAAGCAAAGTTAGTGTTCACTAGACTTGCCACATATAAAGGACCTTCGTTTACTGCTTCGGGACTCCTCGATGCAAGGCAGGAGCTCTCACGTCTTGAAAGGATAAATCGACCACTCGCAATTACTATTAATTCAAAAGCCCTGATTACTCGTATTGATGAATCGTTGGGACAAAAACTCCTCAAAACAGCGCAGTGGTATTTAAAAACAAACAAGCCGATTGCTTGCGAATTTACGGTGAGGCGCTTGTTACAAAAACATGGTGACACTTCCGCCGCTATTGAGGCACTCGAACACCTTGTGCCTAGTTTCATGCCTCTTCTCCCCCCAGTAGTCCTAGAAGAAGTTGCCGATTTTTACGATACCTATGAAAAAACGTTGCTCATGAGAACTCCGGTGCACAACGTCGAGGTTTCCCAATGATTCGGTTTTCTTTTGCGATTTACCTCTGCCTTATTTGTTCTTGCAGTTCAAGTAATCCAACCCTTGGCTATTCTTCAACTTCTCTCTACCCGACACAATTCCGTAGCATCGCCGTTCCGATTTTTAAAAATACAACGATGACAAGAAACATTGAATTTATGCTTACGGATGCTGTCATCAAAGAAATTCAATCCCGAACGCCGTACCGCATTTTGGATGAACAATATGCAGGCACTTTATTAACAGGCACAATCAAACATGTTGACTTACAGATGCTCAGCCAATCTCGTAACACGGGACTCGCAAATGAGATGCTCGTAAAAGTTGTATTAGATTTTGAATGGCTCAACTTGATGCAAGGCGATCGTATCGCTGGCCGAAACAATTTTGCCTCAAGCGCATTATTCATACCCTCCCGCCCATCATCAGAACCATTTGAAGTGGGTGAATTTTCGGTTGTGCAGCAGTTAGCCTCTGATATTGTCGATCAAATGCAAGCATCTTGGTAAAACCCCTTTCTTCTTTACACTACTCACTCTCGTCCCTGATTCATACACAAATAGGTTTAAAAAATGGCAAACCCAACTGGCAATCAAAACAAACCCGACCTAAACAAAACCCCTCAAAAACCAAAGTTTTCAAGAGGCATTTTAAGTTGGATGCTTATTTGCTTCGTACTCATTATGCTTTGGGGTGCAATTAATGGTAGTGGAGCGGGTCAAGAGATCGCCACGTTCGAAGATTTCTTACTCCGCGCCACATCACATCAATTTGTGGACGACACCGTCGTCATGGAAAATACAAAAGTCATCGCAAAGATCGCAGAGGGGAAAGATACACCAACTGGTGCAATTGATATTCCCGCTGGCACAGAGGTCTATTGCGAAATAGTGAGAGACGACAAGGGCCATTATTTAGAATTGCTCCGTGCTGCCTCTGTTAAAGTCCACGTAAACGAGGACAGCGGACTTTTCATGACGTTCCTCTTGAGTTGGGGACCCATGATTTTTATTCTGTTCCTTATTTTCTTCTTTATCTCTCGTTCTGCTCGTGGCGGTGGCGCTGGAGGAATGATTGGCAACTTTGGTAAGTCAAAACATAAACTTGCAAACAAAGAGACTAACAAAGTTACGTTTAACGATGTCGCAGGCGTTGAAGAAGCCAAGTCAGAAGTACACGAAGTTATTGAGTTCCTTAGAAACCCTAAAAAATTCTCGCGACTTGGCGGCCGAATCCCACGTGGCATCTTGCTTGTGGGTTCCCCGGGCTGTGGTAAAACTCTGCTTGCAAAAGCGATTGCTGGTGAAGCCGATGTGCCGTTCTTCACAATTTCAGGTTCTGATTTTGTCGAGATGTTCGTTGGTGTTGGTGCAAGCCGAGTCCGCGACTTATTCAAACAAGCAAAAGAGGCATCCCCTTGCATTATTTTCCTCGATGAGATTGACGCAGTTGGGCGTAAACGTGGCAGCGGGTTCTCAAGTGGCGGACACGATGAACGCGAACAAACACTCAATGCAATTCTTGTAGAGATGGATGGATTTGAATTAAGCGATCAAGTCATTGTTATGGCCGCAACAAACCGTGCCGATGTACTTGATCCTGCGCTTACAAGACCTGGGCGCTTTGACAGACAAGTACAAGTTCCATTACCAGATGTCGAAGGCCGAAAAGCAATTCTGGAAGTACACGCAAGGAAAATCAAACTTTCCCCAACGGTCCAATTGAGTCGAGTTGCTCGTGGAACGCCGATGTTTAGTGGGGCTGACTTGGAAGCACTGATTAATGAAGCGGCTATTATTGCAACACTTGCCGACAAAGATTTTGTTGAGCAACTAGACCTAGACGAAGCGAGGGACAAGATTCGGTGGGGCCGAGCAAGCAAGAGCCGTAAGGTAGAAAAACTCGAACGAGTTGCAACTGCATACCACGAGGCTGGTCACGCTGTTGTGCAATTAGTGTTGTCCCACGCTGACCCTGTCCATAAAGTCACCATCATTCCCCGTGGACAATCTGGTGGTGCGACATTCAGTTTGCCTGAAAAAGATCGCTACTTTTATAACCGCAAGTTCTTGGAAGCGTCCATGCGTGTTCTCTGTGGAGGCCGAATTGCAGAACGACGAAAAACCAATGATATTTCAAGCGGCGCTTCGATGGATATCCAAATGGCTACGAGTTACGCAAGACATATGATTTTGGACTGGGGCATGTCGGATCGACTTGGTTTCGTCATGTACTCTCCAGACCCAAATCGCGAAGCAATATTTGCGGACAAAGATTATTCGCCAGACACCGCGAGAATTATCGACGAAGAAGTAAAACGCTTAATCGACGCTGCCTACGCTGAAACGGAACGGATTCTTGATGAACACTGGGATCAAGTTGTTGCCATTTCAGAAGCATTACTTGAGTATGAAACGCTACAAGCGGATGAACTTGAGGCGCTCATGCGCGGCGAATCCATTACACGTTCTTCTGTTAGTGATTTACTCGATCAAGAAGCAAATACAACCACGCTCCCTGAGACAACTTCCACCGAAGAAGACGATCCAGATGCTTCAACATCGGGAGATGCAGTTCCTTCACCAGCATAACTAGTTTTTCGATTGCACTACATCAGATAGAACAAACTACATTTCTACAAAACACCGCCATCCTTTACACGCTTGAGGACACAACGAGTTCTTTGATTTTGCTTAATGCAAAACCAAACGCTCGGGCAGGCATCAATTCTGGTGGCATTGTGAGTTCGTTGGCGTCCGTAACAACGTCAACAACTACAGGTCCATCCATTTCCAACGCGCGCTTGATTCCCGCATCAAGATCGGCCGGGTCTTCTATTCGAATGCCCTGGCCACCCATTGCAATGCCGCACTCTGCGAAGTTTGGATTTTTCAAATCGATGCCCCAATCAGCGTACCCCATCGATTCCATTTCCATTTTGACGAGACCAAGTTTGCTGTTATTAAAAATCACGCACTTGATTGGCAAATTGTACGTTACCGCTGTAATGAAATCACCCATCAACATGGTAAACCCACCATCGCCACAAAGTGCAATGACTTGTCTTGATTTGTCGAGTGCTTGCGCGCCAAGTGCTTGGGGCATCGCGTTTGCCATCGAAGCATGATTGAAGGACATTAAAAAGTCACGTGTTCCCTTCATGTGAATATGCCGAGCCATCCACACAGGCGGCTCACCAGTATCCGCAGTAAACACTGCAGAATCTGTCGCATGCCTGCAGATAGCACGCGCTACGGCTTGTGGTCGAATGGGAGATTTGCGCCCTGAAACATCCCCCTTCTTTATCATCGTTTTTTCATACGATTCTTTTTTCTTTTGCACTTTTTTGAGATGCGAAGAATCCATTTTCTTTTCTATGAGTGGCAGCAACGACTCAATTGTTGGACGGATATGCCCAACAGCTCCAATCGCAAGGTCGCACCGACGACCGATTCTTTCTGCTGCAATATCAATTTGAATAATTTTTGCGTTGTCTGGCAAGAATTGTCTGTATGGATAATCGGTACCGAGTAATAGGAGCGTTTCACAGTTACCCACAGCCTCTACGCCACCTGTTGTCCCGAGCAATCCGATTCCACCCGCCCAATATGGGTTGTCTTGGTTTATGACTGCCTTCCCCTTGAGAGAATGCACCACTGGCGCTTGCAATTTTTCTGCGAGTTCTAAGACTTCCTTTGTCGACCCTCGAGCACCCCAGCCAACCATGAGGGTGACGGTAGTAGATTCGTTGATTGCATTTGCAATTTCTTCTAGGTGGATCTTCGCTGGTACAACCTCCGTGTCAGAAACATAGACACGGTGTACGCCAGATTCTTTTATTTTTTCTGGGCCTACGTCTGAGGGTATTGATAGGTGTGCAATTCCAGAATTTGCCATAGCCGATTGTGCAGCGAGTACACCAAGTCTAGGCATTTGGCATGCGCTCATAACGGTTTGGTTGTACTCACAAACGTCATCAAATAACCGATCGAGATTTACTTCTTGGTGGTAATTACTTCCGATTTCGCTTCGTGGCACTTGACCAGTGATTGCAAGCATAGGCGCGTGGTCCATTTTTGCATCGTACAAACCGTTCAGCAAATGAATTGCACCCGGACCAACTGTGCCTGCACATATTCCAAGTTTGCCAGTCAACTTTGCTTGTGCTCCTGCTGCAAACGCTGCGACTTCTTCGTGTCGTACATGCATCCATTCAAATCGATCGTCTGTACGCAAGGCATCTGCGAGTGGATTTATTGCATCACCCATCACTCCCCAGACGTGACGCTGCGCTACGGGTTGAATTGAATCAAGAATCGATTGAAATACTGTGCCTTTTGCCATATTGGTACAACTCCTACACGGAGATGCTACCACATGTTCGTGCCTTACATACCAAGTTTAACTTTTACATTATGCAGAGAAATACCGCTTAGGGTGATTGTTTTCTTAACACTAAGGCAACCACAAGAGATATCCACCGCATTTCTATTCAACCCAAGCATTGTTGCGAGTAATAAACAAACCGCCTTGTTCGCTTTTCCGCTTTCTGGTGGTGCCTGCACACGTATTTTTATTCGATCTTCCACGACGCCAGAAAGTTCATTTTTTGAAGCGTTTGGTATTACTTTAACGAATAGTTTTACCCCATCGGAAGCTGCTTCAACAAACGACATTATTCATCTCCTAATGTTTTTTTATTTCGCAAATAATGATGGTAATGTTGTGCGAATCTGTGCGCTTCATCGCGAATTGCTTGAACGAGTTTCAACCCTTCATTATTTCGACCGAGTTTAACAGGCGCCTCTTTTTGCACCATATAGATAAGTTCTTCTTTTTTTGCCAAACTGATAACAAGCGGAGGTTGTTTTTCTAACTGCGCAAACGCTTCCATTGCAGCGGATAATTGCCCCTTTCCCCCATCAATGACAATTAAGTCGGGGTACATTTCATTCCCTTCCCCTGCCTGGCGAAACCTCCGTGATATTACTTCGCGCATTGCCATGTAATCGTCGTTGCGTGCTGTTTTGATTTTGTACCGCCGATACCCTTCTTTATGTGGACGCCCATCGACAAAACTCACTTTAGCTGCGACTGTTTCGCCGCCTTGCAAATGTGCAATGTCAAAAGCTTCGACAAACCGAAGCTCATGAGAAATATCAAGTGCTTTTTGCAACGCTCGAACACCCTCCGCAGGGTTTTGTGCAAATACTGTCACTTCCGATTGCCACTCGACATCGCCTGAAGCGCGATCATCGAGTTTGAGTAACGCTTCAATTTGATCCCGAATTCCTGCTGCTTCTTCGTATTCTTTATTGTTCGACGCGATATCCATCCGAGAGCGAAGCTCTCGAATCATCACACTCCGCTTTGATGTTAAAAAGCGAAGAAAACTATCTATACCCTCTTTGTACATTTCTTTCGTAATCTTGTTAGCGCACGGAGCCGTACATCTATTAATTGCATGCAGCAAACAGGGTCGAAAAAAAGTATTAGTAGGATTATTTTCTTGAATATCAAGATGGCAAGTCCGAAACTTAAACACTGCTTGCAACATATGGATTGACCTATGTAAAGCTCCTGTTGAGGTAAACGGACCAAATAGTTTTGCACCCTTAAACTCGATATCGGAAGGCGTGCGGGTAATAAAAATCCCCGGATAATCATCTTTCATCGTGACCGCTAGATAGGGATATGTTTTACCGTCTAATTGCAGCGTGTTGTACTTTGGTCTGTGGTCTTTAATGAGTCGGGCTTCAAGTAAAAGTGCCTCCCACTGCGTTTCACAATCAATCGTGTCAATATGATCAATTTCTTGCAGCATCCCCTGCTTCCAAGGCCCAACATCCACAGAGGCGAGAAAGTATGAGCCAACTCGTTTTTGAAGGGAATTTGCCTTACCTATATATAATAATTCATCGTTTTTTCGCCGCATGAGATATACACCCGGTAAATCAGGTAGGTTTTTTGCGTACGCAGCAAGGATTTTTCGCTGATTTACCCATTTAGATGCAATATTTTCGTCTGCCATACGCTCTCTTATTCTACCAACGGTAATATAGATATATTCCTTTGCTTTACGTCCTTGAACTGAGTACAATACATGACTCAACTCGATTTACCCCCCTTTAGACCCTTTTTGGAGAATATGACAATGAAACAACTACTCACACTCACCCTTGTAGCCGTACTCGGTTTCGCAGTAATTGGCTGCAACAAAACTGAAAAAGTAAACGCTAGCGCTACCGCTGCAACACAATGCAATACAAGTAACTGCGATCCAGCAAACTGTGACATGGCTGCTTGTGCTGCGAAAAAAGCAAATTGCTCTCTCGCTGGTACATCAGAATGCCCAATGGCTGCGGCTAAAGCTGCAAAAGCGAAACCTGCTGCTGCAGGAACAAGCGCATGCTGTGCAAGCAAAGGTAAAGCAAAACCAGCTGCTGCAGGCGATGCTTCAGGATGTAGCAAAATGAAACTGATTAAAGGCTGCGACAAAACGGGCTCCACTGGTTGCCCAATGTCCGGCAAGTAATTCTCAACAAAGACCAAATAGAACGCCCCGCTCCTGTGTATAACAAGGGCGGGGCTTTTTTATTTACGCACAATGCTTTTTGGGTCAGAGCCCAAAAGCACTGACCCTCAATGCAGATGGTAAAATGCAACCATGACGACTACCTTACTGCGCGGTGGCAGAATTATCGATGCCGCTCAATCGATAGATGAAACAGGGGATGTCCTTGTTCGCGATGGAGTCATTGCACAGATATCTACAACGGCCATTGGCGAACATAATTGTGAGATCATTGATTGCCAAGGGTGCATTATCTCTCCAGGTCTCATTGATATTCACGTGCACTTTCGTGAACCAAGTACTGGAAAACATGAAGAAACCACGGCGTCTGGCATTGCCTCCGCAGTAGCAGGTGGTTTTACAACTGTGTGCACCATGCCAAATACCACCCCAGCCATCGACACCCCCGAGATGGTTCAAACTGCTATTGAAATTTCTCAACGGCTCAACCGATGCAATGTGTTTCCCACTGCGTGCGCTACTCTTGGACGGCGCGGCGAAACCCTTACGCCGATTCAAGCAATGGTTTCTGCTGGTGCAATCGCAATTACAGACGACGGCGATGTTGTTGAAGACGATGCAATGATGTCAGCGGTTCTCAAAGAATGCGCAGCGAACAATGTACCGTTCATGCAACATTGCCAAGATCCAAAAACAACAATCGGTGGCGTTATGAACGAAGGCGAAGTACAACGTATACTCGGCTACGGACCGTGGCCACGATCTGCTGAAGAATCAATCATTGCACGCGATATACGACTGAATGAGTCCATCGGCGCAAAGTGGCACGCACAACATTTGAGTAGTGGCGGCAGCGTTGATTTGATTCGTAAAGCAAAGGCCGCCAACCAGCTTATTTCAGGGGAAGCATCTCCGCACCATCTTCTCCTAACTGATGAAGCCTGCCGTGACCTTGGGACCATGGCAAAGATGAATCCCCCACTTCGTGAACAACGCGACATCGATCTCATTAAAGAGGGCATTGCAGATGGCACGATTGAAATCCTTGCCACTGACCATGCTCCTCACCCCATGCATACCAAAGAGAAAACCTTTTCCGAGGCATCTTTTGGTATCGTCGGCTTGGATTGCGCCCTCGCCCTTTACGCCAAAGCACTTATTGACGATGGCGTACTCGATTGGCCCAAGATGCTTCTTATGATGACAAGCAATCCTGCATCCCTCATCAACCGACCAGAATTAGGTGTCTTAGCATTGGGAAACCAGGCTGATATCACGATTATTGATCCAAATTTCGATTGGATAATCGATACCAGAACCTTTGCCTCAACAGCACGAAATTGCCCTTTTGACGGCTGGAAGGTCAAAGGAAAGGCAATTGCGACCATGTATGGCGGAAACCTCGCATATCAGGCACTTGGCGATCGGCAAAACCGTTGCAACACCACCTGAATTAGTATAAAATTGCACGTTCAGCTCTTTTTTTGAGCAACTACTGCAGGCGAGGTGGGCTCGCTGCAGGTAGTAACTTCAACCGTAACCACACTCGGTTACAAACATGAAGCGCCCTTGTGCAGATGTCGCCCACGCATCTTGCCGGTGTCGCTGCAAAGGAACGATTCATGAGCGAATCAAAAAACGACATTGTCAGCAATCTACTTGAAGCTGGCATCCACTTCGGTCAACGCCGATCAAGTTGGAACCCAAAAATGAAACCGTATATCTGGGGAGTTCGAAACGGTCTTCATATTATTGACATTCGAGAAACTGTTAAAGGTTTACTTCGAGCAAAGAAGTTTATTAAAGACACAGTTGCTGGTGGTAAGGACGTTGTGTTTGTTGGCACGAAACGACAAGCACAATCAGCTGTTCAAAAATATGCGGGTGAGGCTGGCATGCCATGGGTAACCGAACGATGGCTTGGTGGCACACTCACAAATTTCGCCACTATCCGTTCCCGCCTCAAGCGACTCAATGAACTCGAACGCCTTGTCGAGTCTGGTGAAATCGAAACCTATTCAAAGAAAATGACCTCGCAACTTATGCGAGAAAAAGCGAAAATTACCCGAAACCTTGATGGCATTCGCAACATGAGTAAATTACCAGGCGCCATGGTCGTTATAGATGCAAACAATGAGACTAACGCGTTGAGTGAAGCGAAAGCACTTCGTATTCCAACCATTGCTCTCGTTGACACGGACGGCGATCCACAACTAGTTGACGTCCCTATTCCGGGTAACGATGACTCGCTTCGCTCGATTGAAGTTGTAATTGCTGACCTTATGGAAGCAGTAAACGCTGGACTAGAAGGACGCCGTGCAAAAGCTGCCGCTGCTGAAAAGAAATCGGAAGATGAAGCACGCGCTGCAGCAAACCAAGAAGAAAACCGACAACGGTCAACCCGCACATCGTTTAAAGCCGATGAGGAAGCACCTGCACCAGAAGTTGATGGCGCTACAACAGCAGTAGCACAAGAAGAAACGAAACCAGCGAACGACGCTGACAAATCATAAACACTGTAAAACTATTGGAGAAACAACTATGAGTTTTACCGCAAAAGACGTCATGGGCCTTCGTCAAAAGACTGGCCTTGGCATGATGGACTGTAAAAAAGCACTCACCGAAACAAACGGTGATCCTACCGCGGCTGAAGAGTGGTTGCGCGAAACAAAAAAAGGCAAGATGGACACCCGCACAGAGCGAACAACTGGTGAAGGTAAAATCTGCGTTGCTACAAAAGACTGTTGTGCAGTCATCATTGAAGTACGAACTGAGACTGACTTCACTGCTCGCAATGAAAACTTCGTTGAATCAGTTGAAAAAATTGCTGCACTTGCGCTCGATCAAAACGATGGCGACGTAAGCGCTATCAATGGCATGTTGGCGTTAGTTGACGATTTACGAATCACAACAGGCGAAAACACAAACTTTGCTCGTGGTTTCAAGTACAGCGGTGGCAAGTATGGACAATACATCCACCACGATGGCAAACGCGCTTGTCTTCTTCAATACGAAGGTGACATGGATGATGCAACGGTCAAAGGCATCTGCCAACATATCGTGTTCCACGATCCAATGGGTATTTCAGCGGATGATGTTCCCGCTGAAAAAATTGCACAAATTCGTGAAGATGCAATTCAAGAAGCGAAAGATGCTGGCAAGAACGAAGAAATTGCTGAAAAAATGTCTGAAGGCAAAGTCCGAAAGCACTTGCAAGAAAATACACTACTAGCACAAAAGTACGTGCTCGATGAATCCAAAGCAATTCAGGAATTGCTCGCAGATGGAACAACCATCACTGCGTTTACGCGGTATACCTTGGGTAGCTAAAGCCATTCAAAAAATTCATAAAAAGACCTCGCCAGCGGCGAGGTCTTTTTTATTTCCAAGCGCCTTCCCGTTTCAAAGGGACAGTCACTTTATGCCGGATGGTTTTCCGCCCTTTCGGGGATCGCTCGCCGGTTTCATGAAGCCCTCTTCCATTTGAAGCACTTGCACGACGCCGATATTTGACCGAGGATTCACTTCGTAACCAATTTTCTTAAAATGGAATTCCAGTTCATCATCACGATACGCTTCCTCAACATAGACCCTATCTGGTAGCCATTGGTGATGTACTCTTGCGCGTTGTAGAGCCTCAACTGGCTCATCGCCAAACCAAAGCAACGCAAGCAAGACTTGAACGACGCTTGAAATAATTCTTGGGCCACCAGAAGCGCCAAGGGCTAAAACGGGTACGCCATAACGTTCCACTATCGTTGGAGACATACTTGAGAGCGGGCGCTTTCCAGGTTCGGGCAAGTTTTTGTCCGATTGCTGTAGACCATAGACGTTGGCACCACTCGGCGAAGAAAAATCATCCATCTCATTGTTCAACATAAAACCTAACACTGGAGAATAGACGAGTGAACCAAAACTGGTGTTAATCGTTTCAGTTGCAGAAACCATCATGCCATCTTTATCTACAACACAGAGATGGCTTGTCCCATCGTCGTCTGGTGGTGGCGAAGTTGAGCCATACGAATATGTTTCTTGGGTTTCGCCAAGCACAATTCTCGATGCAAGATCATCTAGATACCTAGCATCAAGTAACTCATGAACAGGCACATCCACAAATGCAGCGTCCGCTAAATGTTCTGCGCGATCGGCAAATGCATGCTTCATCGATTCAACGAGCAACTGCGAAAATTCACTTGAAGCGCCGTATTGTTTTGCATCAAGACGAGAAAGTAATCCTAGAATCTGTGCAATCGCAACACCGCCACTACTTGGTGGTGGCATTGATACAAGCGTATTGCCATCACCGATATCAATTTGCAGAGGCGTTTCCCACCTCGGTTCGTACGCATTCAAATCCTCGAGCGTCATGTGCCCATCCGTTACACGAACAATGCGTCGTGCAATCTCGCCTTCGTAAAAACCAGCTGCACCCTCTTGAGCGATCAGCTGAAGCGGAAATTCCTGACCTGAGTTCAACTCTGCAAATTGAATAGTTATTGATTGCAACGCTTTTGCATATTTAGCATGGTCTTTTTTTGGCAATGTTCCGATTGCTCGAGTTGCTGATTTAACAGCATTCTCAAATGCTGAATCTATTTCGAGAGTGCTCTTTGCTAAGCGAATTGCTGGAGCAAGCACTTGTTGACGGCTTAGTGTTCCATACCGTCCATGCGCTGCAAGTAAGCCGGCAACCGTTCCTGGAACACCAACTGCAGTGCCACCAAAACGACTGCTGTTCGTTTTGAAAAAATCTGGAACAACCGATTGGGGGGCTGTTTCGCGATAGTTCAATGCAACGGGTTCCATCGTTGGCGAATCGATGAGCATAAATCCGCCACCGCCAATACCGCAAGAAAAAGGTCGAACAACACTCAGCGCAAAACTTGTTGCAACTGCGGCATCGACCGCGTTACCGCCTTGTGCAAGAATTTCAACTCCAGCTTGAGATGCAAGATAATGATCAGCGGCAACGGCGCCACCTGTAAATGTTTGTTGCTTTACTGCACACCCACAAAGACAACTTAGTACTACAAGTAATTTCAGCATGCGCCAAGCGCCTGAAGCATTGTCTTTGCTTGCAAAATATCGTCTATTCGATTGTCACCACCTTCACGTTCAATCACAAGAGCAACATCTTCTGGAACAAGTGTTAAAAATGTTTCCCAATCAACATCGCCTTCGCCTGCTGCAACTTCGGTTCCCCATGTTCCGTGCACTGCAGTGTGCTTTGCATCTTTAATGTGCACTTGTTTCACCCAGGGCTGCAACGTTTTCATTGCTTCAATCGGATCGCCCTTCCCATACAAAATCATATTTGCAGGATCAAAATTAACACCTAATTGTGGCATCGATATTTCTTGCAGTACACTCACCACATTAGCTGCTCGTTCTTGACCGGTTTCAAGAGCAAGTGAAACGCCGCGGTCTACAAATTCCTCCGTCATTTCATGCAAATGGTCGAGCATCTTCGATCGCTCTCCACATGATTCTTCGGGAATGAAACCCGCATGAAACGTCACCAGCGATACTTCCATCGCTGCGGCAACATCCCCAGCCCTTTTTGCATTATCAATCGTTGACGGCCACATTTCATCTTGTCGCAATCCACCTGTGAGAGCGATGGATTCAAGGGAGGTGTAGTCCTCACCAGATGCCTCAAGCATGCCGCTAATAACCCTAATATTCGCTTCTTCGAGCAACGCGGCACAATGTTTCCACCGCGAATCATGCACCAGTGGCAACAATGCAAGTTGGATATTCTGAATTTCACACGATTGACACGCTGAGACCAAACCAAGAGGGTTTTCAGGCTTCAAACTCCAACTACATAATGCTAGGTGTCGACTGTTCATGCTCGATAGCATAGAATACACAGTCAATCTCGGCACAACACAATGAGCATTACTTCGACCAAATCTCAACCACCAGCATCGCCCAACCAAACCGAGCAACCCCCGGTTGAACCACCAGATTCACAATTGCAGTCTGGGGAACAGTTAACGTTCTGGGAACGTACCGAAGCCTTTATCACTAGGCTCAGCACTAAAAATAATTTCTGGCACCGTGTCTGCTCACTCATTTGGCTTCCTTTTGCGTTTAGGAGCGGTATTTCAATGCGCCGCATTTCACAAGACCGTTTCACAGCGGTACTTCCATTCAAGCGATCAAATCGTAATTTCTATAACGCAATGGCAGGCGCCTCCTTACTTGGAAACAGCGAAGTTGCAGCAGGAATGTTTCTATTCAAACATTGTGGAAGTGATTATGCCGTAGTTTGTAAAAACATGACATACAAATTTTTACGCCCATGTTACGGCCCTGCAATCTATAACGTTCGGGATGCAGAGCATGTTGGCACTGAACTCAGTGACCAGATGAGCACTCGGCAAGAATTTAACATTGAGTTTATTATGGACATCACACAAACGCTCCATAAACGAGGACGCGAAGTTCGAGTTGGTCGATGTGAAATTACGTTCCACTGCACCCCAAAATATATGATTAAGGAACGGGCAGCAAGAAGAAAAGCCCGCGACCAAAAGTGAATGCTTTAAAAACTATCGGGTGGGGACTCTATCTTTCATGCAGTTGGACTTGGTGTATTGGTATGTTCTTACCTGTCATTCTCATGCACCGATACGGCTGGCTTGGATTCGTCATTTTTTCTGTACCAAATGTCATCGGCTGCGCTGCTTTTGGGTACGTAGTAAAAACTCCAGAGCGTTCAAGAGCGATAGTAGAAAAATACAAAACTGCAATTTCGCTTTTTGCAATTGTGACTATTGCGTTTCACGCATTTTTCATTGCGATGATTGCAAACGTTTACATGAATGACTTTTACATTGGAATATCAATTTGGCTTCCATTTTGTATTCTCGCCGTTAGCGCATGCCTCGCATTCCTACCCACGAAAGTTTGGCCAATACTTGCAGGATTCTTGTGGGTGTTCTCGATTTTTACGGGCATTTCATTCCTTCCCTTCGAAGCAGTTTCGCAAGGAGAACACCCTTGGCAAGATGCTGTTTGGCTACTTCCAATTACAACATTCGGATTCTTCTTGTGCCCCTACCTTGATCCAACATTTCATCGAGCACTTCAATGTTCGCCAAGCAAGCATGCGTTTGGTGTCTTTGGTGTTACTTTTGCGATGATGATTGGCGTCACATGTCTTTACCAAGACAATATCCTCACGACAATTTCAGTTTTGCTTGGAATACACCTTCTCCTCCAATCCATTTTCACAATTAGTGTGCATATAAAAGAAGGCATTCGAATTGAACTTGGGAAGCAAAAAACAACCTTCGTTGTATGCACATCAATCGCATGTTGCATCGCAGTCATAGTTGCACACAGATTTGGAAGTGGCTCACCTTCTGAGAATTGGTACCCAGAAGCTCAAAATGATTACTTACGATTCTTCGTGTTTTACGGATTAGTCTTTCCCGGACTCGTCGCCACATTTATGCTTACGGGGAAACCATTCACTCCTACTCGAGTCGCCCTCTTTGTGCTTGTTGCCTTACTTTCTATGCCACTTCTTGAATTCGGATATATCGGTGACCAAGCATGGCTTTCGATATTACCCGTCGTTGTGCTTCTCACTTGGGCGTTTTCAGACAGACCAAAATCCATTCCGTAAACGACCCCGCGGGTCGTTTACGGTCGTTGCTTATTTCTTACCGCAGCACTTCTTATACTTTTTGCCGCTACCGCAGGGGCAAGGTTCGTTTCTGCCAACAGTCATCGTTCCACCACCCGAAGATTTCGCAGCCGCTGATGCTGCTCGAACGGATTGTTCGGCTGGCTCTGATCGCGCTGGGGCGGCCTGTTTTCGAGGTTGTTCTTTAGATTGTTGCTTCGCCTGTTGCTGCTGCTGTTCTTGCTGTGCTTGCGGTGGCACACTTACCTGCATTCTCGCCTTAAAGACCAAGTCACTTACACGATCTTGGATATGCTCAAACATTTCTTCAAACAATTGAGCACCCTCTCGTTTGTATTCAATACGAGGGTCGAGTTGGCTAAATGACCTAAAGCCAATTGATTCTTTTGCCTGGTCCATTTGATACAAATGATCTTTCCAAACCCCATCAAATATCTGCAAGAGAACATTTCGTTCAAGTTGTGCCAACTCAGCGCGTTGGACTTGCTTTATTTTTTCGGTTGCAACTGCCATTGGATCTTCTGACGAACGTTCCTTCTCTTGATCAGATAACGCAAAGTTCCAGTTTTCTCGTAACCATGCATCAACGTCCCCATCACTTTCCTCAACAATTCGTTGAGCTCGACGTTCATATCGATCATCATCCCATCTGTCTGCTTCTTCTAAAAGAAACTTTTTTAGATCCTCTGGATTTGGTGATGGCAACGTCTGAGGAGTCCAATCCAGTTCATATTTTAGTTTTACCCAGTTACAAAAACCTTCAATAGCTTTTGCAGGATCTTGTTGCATGCGGACAGTGGTCATGTCAATCATAAATTCTATTGGGTACTCACGCTCACGTTTGGAATACACTTCCATTGCCCTATCCATAACAAGATCAACCGATTCAGCTGATTCAAGATCATCAAAATCTTGAGACTCGCAAGGAATTTCAAATTTTGCTTTCGCCCAGGTCGCCAATTCTTCTTGCGCATGATTGGGAACTAGGTATGGATCTAGCGGAGACAAATCAATCGAATGGATTTTGTCTGCTGCAGATTTTTCAATTCGCTCAATAATTTCTTCACGTGACAATTCTGTCGCTTCCGCTATTGCCAAATCAGAATTCCATACTTCAGTAGCCCAATGCACCGCACCTTGGTAATCCCAAGTCGATTCATCTCGCTCAGCAACCTTACCTTCACCAAGATCAATCGTGTCTGGTAGATACTCACCAATAGTGACACGTATAAGTTCAACAGATTCTTCTAGCGAATCGCGAATAATCAATTTATGGAGATCTTCACGATCTTTACCGACAATTCGATCCGGCTCAACGCCAATATTCAAATTCTCTCTGATCCATTCCGTCATACAACTTGCTGAATATGTTGGGTCAAGATAGCTATACACTGATTCACTCACAGCTTTTTCAATGTATTCAAAAATGAGTTCACGAATTTCTCTACCCTCGAGGACTTGTTGACGCAAATCATAAAAAACATGCCGCTGATGGTCCATTACTTCGTCATACTCAAGAATATTTTTCCTGACAAGGAAGTTACGCTCTTCAACTTTTCGCTGTGCCTTAGTTAGTGCTTTTGTAAGCATGTTATGCTCAATCGCAACACCTTCCTTCATGCCCATCTTGCTTAACAACTGGAGCGTTCTTGGACCAGCAAACATTTTCATCAAGTCATCTTCCAAACTCAAGAAGAATCTTGTTGAACCATTGTCTCCTTGGCGACCACTCCGACCCCGCAACTGATTATCAATCCGACGCGCTTCATGCCTTTCTGTTGCAATCACGTGAAGGCCACCCATATCTTCGACCCCCTCAAAGTATCGTAATTTGTGCAACAAACATGCACCACTTCGGTCAAGCTCAACAATGAGTTTATCTTCTTTCATTGTCGATGCTTTCTCGCCATCGACCCACCAACAACACGTCGCCCACCAATGCTCAAGTAATTTACGCCGAATATCTATATCACTCATCGCTTCAACGTCTGCTTTACGAAGCCCAAGTTCTTTTGGTGCAATATGTCGATATATTTTCGTTTTAACTTCTTCAATGTCCATCTCTGCAGTGACATCTCGAGGGCAAAGATCGGTTCGCTTCCAGTGTTCCATTAACTCGGCAGGCGTAAAGTGTGCCAATTTTATGTCCGTACCCCGACCAGCCATATTGGTCGCAACGGTTACGGAACCAAGTTCACCCGCAAACTTTACGATTTCTGATTCTCGTTCGTGCTGCTCTGCATTGAGTACTTCGTGAGAGATCTTGTACCGATTATTAAGAATGCCGCTTAATTCTTTCGACTTTTCAACACTCGTTGTTCCTGCAAGTGTTGGGCGACCCACGCGGTACATCGAATAAATTTCTTCAACGGCTGCGTTAACTTTATCTTTTGCTGTCGTGAACACTAAGTCGTTATGGTCATCGCGAATTACTGGAACATTCGTTGGGATCACCAGCACGTCGAGACCGTAGATTTCATAGAATTCTGTTGCTTCGGTATCTGCGGTGCCAGTCATACCAGCAAGTTTGTCGTACAACTTATAGAAGTTCTGGATCGTAATAGTCGCCATTGTTTGCGTTTCTTGTTTTATCTCTACGCCTTCTTTTGCCTCAATAGCTTGGTGCAATCCATCGGACCATTGGCGCCCAACCATTTTTCGACCAGTGTTTTGATCAATAATCACAATGGTCATGACGCCTTTATCATCGGGTGCAACCATATAGTCGCGATCACGTTGGTACACGGTGTGCCCTCGAATAGATTGTTCTAACAGGTGAGGCACATCCATATTTTTCCCTACATAGAACGAGCCGATGTTTGCTTCTTTCTGTGCTTCAGCAACACCTTCATGTGTTAATGTAGCTCGCTTTTTATCAAGTTCAATTTCGTAAAACTGCGTGAATTGACCCCGACTACTCTCAAGGCCTGGAAGATTTGCTTTTGCTTCTGTCATTTTCGCTTTTAACGCAGGTATAGTTGACTTATCAACTGCGTTTCGGATATCGCCCTCAAGCCCACTGATTGTTACCAGACAAGACTGCACTTCCTGGTCTAACTTTTCCCAAGGTTTTTGTTTCTCGAGGAGATAACGAGCGAGTTTGTCTGCTAGTTCATATCTTGGCTGATCATCGTGAGCAAGCCCTGAGATAATCAATGGCGTTCGTGCTTCATCAATGAGCGTGGAGTCAACTTCATCGACTATCGCAATTTCACGCCGCGTTTGCACTTGCTCTTGCGGGGTCATCTTCATGTTATCCCGCAAGTAGTCAAAGCCAAATTCTGCTGTCGTTCCATACACAACATCGCAGTGGTACGCCATTTGTTTCAATTGAGGATGTTGCATATGCTGAGGGTGAATTGCACCAACAGTCATCCCTAACATTCTAAAGAAGGGGAAGGTCCAATCGCGGTCACGTTGCACAAGATAATCATTCACTGTGACAACATGTACCTGTTTGCCTTCAATCGCAGCGAGGTAACACGAAAGCGGAGCAACAATTGTTTTGCCCTCTCCTGTTTTCATTTCTGCAATTCGACCTTCATACAACACAACCGCACCAACGAGTTGAACATCAAAAGGCCGTGCACGAAATGGTGGTTTTGATTGAGGATATAGTTCGCGGACTGCTTCGTACAGTTCGACTGGAATGTCTACAAACTGCCACGCTGGAGTGGGCTCAACACAGCCAAGCAGTTCTCGGTCTGGTTTCCGATCTTCTGTTGCATCAATAATCGCTTTCGTATCATCGTACAATTTTCGAGCGGCATCTCCAAGCTGCAAGGGATCGAACTTGTGGATTGGGTTAAAAATATTTCTAATTCCTACCGCGCGATCCATCGCTTCGCGCGCAATGGCAAATACTTCTGGAATTAAATCCGTTGCGCTTTCGCCTTCGGACACACGAGTACGAAACTCTGCTGTTTTTACGTACAACTCTGCATCCGTAAGCACTCTGGTTTTTGCTTCGCGGGTTGAAACTTGTTCTACTAACTTTAAATATCGCTTGACCATACGATCATTGCGACTACCAAATATCTTACGACCTACTGTACTAATGACTGGAACGCCCATTCGTCACCTCTCTTGTTATGAAATAAAATGTAAAAAAATGAGAACTGAAACAATTTATCCACAGAATGGTGGCGGCAAATTATGTCGTTCTTCAATATCGGCAAGTGGAAGCAAATTGCCGTCAAGCATTCGGGGCTTCCAAGAAGTTGCCATTCCCATCGCATGCGATGGGGTTACAACTTCGAAAAAGGCAACGTTTCCGTGCTGCACAACTGTCCTAATGAGCACTCGATGTGTATTCATTGAGCCAGAACCGACAGTTCCGCCAATACAACACATCAGAATCAGAATAGCTACAAAAGTTGTACCTCTATCGCTTCGCATGCCGAGCATTATACCCCTTTTTTACAAGCATCCCAACAAATCTTTGCCTAGTAGTAAAGGAGTCCCATCCAAAGCTCGGGTATTATGCTCAGCATGGATCAAATTGAACTTCAAGTCGATGAAATGAGTTGTGCTGCATGCAGTTCCGCTGTAGAAAAGGCATTAAATTCGGTTGAAGGCGTCGAATCCTCCTCTGTTGCATTTGCAACTGGAAGGGCGAGTATTTCTGGCATCAATTTGCAGGGCAATGCACTTGCCCAAGCGGCAACAAAAGCTGGTTACCCCTCCAAGGTAATTGACAAGGGCATCGACCCCACAAAACTTGCAACGGAGATAGAAGCAAGGCAACATAAAAACGCCTCGCAGTGGAAACGTCGAGCAATTACTGGAGTTGCAATCTGGGCACCCTTTGAAACTCTGCACTGGAGCGCCGATTCTCTTGGAATAAGTGGACCTTGGATGCCTTGGATTATGTTTGCAGCCTCAACCACTGCGATGATTCTCATAGGTGGTGGGTTCTTCAAGTCAGCACTTGGCGCCGCAAGACGATTGCAAACCAATATGGATACCCTCATCTCTATTGGCGCGGGCGCTGCGTATTTCTTTTCGCTCTTTATTTTGATTTCTGAAAAACTGTTCGATCAAGAGTTAGGCTACCCGATGTACTTTATGGAAGCGGCTGCTCTGCTTGCAATCATTAGTATTGGGCACTGGCTCGAAGCAACTTCCACAGCGAAAGCCGGTTCTGCAATCCGAGAACTTCTAAAAATGCAACCGGATGTTGCGGAACAGATTAGTGACGATGGCAAAACAACAAAAATTAAAACAGGCGAAGTACAAGAAGGCATACGCCTTTTAGTTCGCCCTGGTAGCCGCATACCCGTTGATGGTGTTGTTGTCGAGGGTGCAAGCGAAGTCGATGAGTCAATCGTAACGGGCGAACCGCTTCCAGTCGTCAAAGACATCGGCGATACGCTCATTGCGGGTTCGATGAATACTACTGGGCAACTCATTCTTAAAACGACCGTTGATGGCAGACACACGACCATTGCAAGAATTGCGCAACTCGTGACGAACGCGCAATCAAGCAAGGCGGGCATCCAGAGAATGGCGGATAAAGTGTCAAGTGTTTTCGTTCCCGTCGTTCTTTTCATTGCAGCGATAACCGTCATTGCTTGGATAATTGCGGGTGACATCGAAACAGGTTTCGTCTCTGGTGTAACTATTTTGGTCATTTCTTGCCCGTGCGCGCTTGGTCTTGCAACCCCGATGGCCGTGATGGTTGCAGCTGGAGAATCGAGTCTGCGTGGTATCCTCGTCAAAGATGCTGGGTCTCTTGAAATCGCAGGCAAAATAGTCACTGTTGTTTTTGACAAAACAGGCACGCTTACTCTTGGCAAGCCAGTTGTTGCAACAATCGAATTAGAAGGAAATCACGAAGAGGAAGATGTACTCCGGTTTGCTGCAGCTGTCGAATCGCCTAGTGAGCACCCCATCGCATCCGCAATTGTTAATGAAGCCGTTACACGTGGGATTTCAATTGCGCAAGTACAAAATTTTGAAGCTACTGCAGGCGTTGGTGTTCGCGGGATAGTTGACAAGAAAAAAGTAGAAGTACTGCGAGATAATGCTGCAACGTGCAAAGTAGTTGTCGATGGAATTACGTTGGGTCGAATTTCTGTCACAGACGAAATACGCCCACAAGCAAAAGCGACGATTCAAGAATTACAATCTTTTGGAATTGAAGTGCACATGCTTTCGGGCGACCGGACGGAAACCGCAGATTCAGTTGCAAAGGACGTTGGAATTAAACCCGAAAATGTGCACGCTGAAGCGTCGCCCTCTGACAAGTCGAAAATTGTTGCTGCGCTTCCTCGGCCTTCGATGATGGTTGGCGACGGTATTAATGATGCCGCTGCTCTGGCAGCTTCTGACGTTGGCGTTGCGATTGCCTCGGGGACAAATGTTGCGATGGAATCCGCCTCAATTATCATCCCATCCAACAACATCGAGGCGACTGCAGAATCCATACACATCGCAAAGGACGCACTGCGAACGATTAAACAGAACCTTGTTTTTGCGTTTATGTACAACGTCGCAGCCATCCCACTCGCTGCTTTTGGCGTTTTAGGCCAAAATGGACCACTTATTGCCGCTGCTGCTATGGGACTCAGCGATGTAACGGTTATTGGCAATGCTATCCGATTAAAACATAAGTTACGCAAACGACGTATAAAAGAGCAATAGCCACTAATTTACGGTCGTTGAAACTGACGAGAATACATTTACTTGGAGTGAACTATGCCTGCTTCTTCATTACAACAACTTGACCCGAAGGATTTTGACGAGCGTAAGGCGCAACATCTTTTACAAAGAGCTGGTTTTGGTGGCACTCCTCAACAGATTCAGGCGCTCGCAAAGTTAGGCCTTGAGAAATCTGTTGAGTATATTGTCAATTACCGCTCGCTTCCAGACTCCAGCCCAACGACGCTTGACGATTATGACAAAAACATCATTCGTCCTCCGACTCCCGCTGAACAAGCAGCCATTCGCAAAGCTCGCAAGCTCGGGAATGAAGAAATAGTTGACAAGTTCCGAATGGAGCGACAGCGCCGACAGCGCGCTGACCGGAAGCAAATTACAGAAATGGAACAATGGTGGCTACGAAGATTAATCGCGACACCAAGACCGCTAGAAGAAAAACTCACCCTTTTTTGGCACGGTCATTTTGCAACAGGATATCGCACGATAGAAAACAGTTACCACATGTACTTGCAGAACATGTTTTTCCGTGAAAACGCGATGGGTAACTTCAAAGAAGATCTAGTACGTGGAATCATTCATGACCCCGCGATGATTCGATACCTCAACAATCATCAAAATAGGAAGCAAGCTCCAAATGAGAATCTCGCACGCGAGTTGTTGGAACTTTTTACGCTTGGCGAAGGCGAAGGATACACAGAAGACGACATCAAGGAAGGTGCAAGAGCGCTTACTGGGTATACCGTGGATGACGATGCCTTTATCTTTCGTACTCAACAGCACGACAATGGCACAAAAAAAATATTTAATAGACGCGGAACTTTCACAGGCGATGATTTTATAGATCTCATTTTTACACGACCTAGTGCCTCAACGTTCGTAATTGAAAAACTATATAGATTCTTTGTTAATGATTTGCCACACGGAAATTCCGTCGAATCAAAATCATACATACGACTTCTTTCAAAAGTTTTTAAACGAAAAGACTGGAACATAAAGCCAGTGCTAGAAACAATCTTTTTATCGCAACATTTTTACGATGATGCAAATGCAAATGCAATTATTAAAAGCCCAGTGCAGCTCATTGTGCAAGCAGCCCGCTCACTAAACCCACCCAACCGCAAAAAAATGACAAATACGCTTGCAATCGCTTCTGATTTAATGGGGCAACGATTATTTGCACCACCATCTGTCAAAGGATGGGATGGCGGGCGTACATGGATAAACACATCAACCATGTTCATGCGCCAAAATACCTTGCTTTATCTTTTAACTGGCCAACGCCCCGATTCTAAAGCATGGGAAGCCGACGGCAAGCCTTTTGATGCTATGGCACTTGTGCAGGGGCACACGAGTAAATCAAAAAACACTATTACCTATTTGCTCTCCTCGCTACTTAATATGGATACGCCAAGCCGCGATCGAATCTCTTCACTTGAAGATTACATGAAAACGCAACAAAACGTTATAAATAATGAAACAGTCACCGGCTTACTTACGTTAATTACAGCGATGCCAGAATATCAACTCTGTTAAGGAATCTGCTATGTCTCACAACCACGACCACGAATATGAATCCACATCGAGCACAGGCTCAACTGATGCGTACAGTCGCCGCCTATTTATGCAACAAGGCATGGCATTTCTTTCGATGACAACAACTATTCCAATGTTCATGCAACGATCTGCTGAGGGCATTATGTTGCCAGTTGGTTCACTTGTTACTTCGCAAGCGGGTATTCCAGAGGATCACACGCTCGTTGTAATTCAACTTGCAGGCGGGAACGATGGCTTAAACACAGTCATTCCTTACGGAGACAGGGCGTACTACAACAGTAGACCTGGAATCGCGATAGATAAAGCTACCGCCCTGCAAATTCCCGGAGCAGACGGGTATGGATTACACCCCAATCTAACCGGCTTGCTTGATCTTATGGACAACGGTCAAGCAGCAATTATGCAAGGCGTAGGATACCCAAACCCAAATCGCTCACACTTTACATCAACGGATATTTGGCATACTGCAAATCAAAGTGCGCAAGGGTACGGCTGGCTTGGCAAGTACTTTGACAACACATGCGCAGGCAAGCCAAATCCTACGGGTTCAATTGCAATTGGAAATAAAGCACCGCTTGCTTTACATGGCAAAACACAAAAAGCAGTAAACTTTGAAACTGAGGAATTGTTTCGATGGGCAGGCGGTACCGTCGACAATTCATTAGAGAAATCATACGACACTATAAATCGCAAGGAATCGGCTGGAACAAACACAAAGAATAGCCAACTCGACTTCCTCCTACGCACCTCTCTTGATGCGCAAGTATCGTCAGACAAAATCCGGGCAGCAGTTTCAAAACAACCACTTGTGAGTTACCCTGACGGAAAATTAGCGCAACAACTGCAACTCATAGGCTCTATGATTCGCGCTGACTTGCCAACGCGAGTCTACTATGCGAGTCTTGGCGGATTTGACACACATGCGAATCAATTAAATAGCCATGCGAACTTAATGCAGCAACTTGGTGGCGCACTCAATGCATTCCAAAAGGATTTAGGCAAGCAAGGAAACACGGGGAAAGTGATGACAATGGTCTTTAGTGAGTTCGGTCGTCGAGTTGCGCAAAATGGTTCCAATGGTACCGATCACGGTACTGCCGCACCAATGATTTTAATCGGCGACAACGTTCAGCCGGGCTTACTTGGGAAACACCCCTCCCTTACGAATCTTGATGAGGGCGACCTGAAATTTAATACCGACTTCCGCGAAGTCTACGCCGCGATTCTTGAAGAGTATATGGGTGCCGATTCCACGGCAATCCTAGGTAAAAAATACAAAAAAGCGAGTATCTTTTAACAAACTCTCCCCACCCACACTGCGCTTCTCATTGCAAAGTGACAATCACTTTGCGATGAGAATGCTGCGGTTTGGCGGAAAATGAGTTACCCGCTGCGATTCTCCACCAACCCAAATGACCTCGACAGAAGTAATTGGCTTGGCGAAAAGATGCTTTTGCGGCTCTGAAGATGATTGAAATCCAAAACCATCCGTATTCCAACGCGTGGCAGATGTACCATCTTCGAACGTAACAAGTAATTTTGCTCCGAGTCCTCTTGGGTTTTTGCCGGCACCTTGTAGTTGAATGATCCAAGGATGCTCGTGAGATGAATCGTTTCGCAACACTCGGACTTCACCGTTTCGCTGCGCAACAACAACGTCTGTATCGCCGTCATTATCCAAGTCACCAAAGACTGCCGAGCGGTCTCGAAATAGGCCTTCCTGTTTCACCTGCGTAAATCGAGCCCCAGTCCTCTGAAGCAACAGAACTGGTTGTTCTCTTGCGCTGTCCATAGATTCAACTGTCGCTTCAGGATAGACATGTCCATTTACCACAAACAAATCTTCATCACCATCCAAATCAAAATCGTGAAAGCCACACGTCCAACCCAAGAGTGGTCTACTCAACAACCCAAGGCCAAACCGTTTCGTTCGATCATCGAAGAAACCAGAAGTATCATTAAGGTGCAACGTGTTTGTGTCGCTTGAGAAATTTGTCGTAAATATATCTGGCCGTGTATTTCCAGAAACATCTGCAACGGCAATTCCCATCGTAGCTTGCATAGAACCGTCCCCGTTGGTCGCAATGCCATTCTGCAATCCCCTATTTTCAAAACGTGTCGGCGTTTCGCCAGTGTTTACAAACAAGTGGTTTGCCATCGAATCATTTCCAACAAATACATCTTGCAAACCATCGCCAGTAAAATCAAGAATTGCTGCATTTAATGTAAACGATGGCTCGAGCAAGAATCCCCACTCTTGAGTCACTTCTTGAAATGATCCGTCACCCAAGTTTTCATAGACCGTGTCACCTTGGGGCTGCATACCGTGCGGGCCGCCAAGTACCGTTTGTCTTTTATACGTTGCTGGTGGCGGTGGATTTGCAAAATCGTACTTCAAGTAATTGCATACATACAAATCTAGGTCCCCATCTCCATCGAGATCACCAAAGCGAGCGCTCGTCCCCCACCTTGAATCTCCAACTCCCCAGGCTGCTGTTACATCTTCAAAAGACGTGCCCGCATGGTTCAAGAGCAAATAGTTTTGCCCATGGCAAGTGATATACAAATCGTCAAAGCCGTCTCCGTTGACGTCACCTACGGCAACTCCGTTTGCCCACGCTCTTATGTCGATTCCTACTTGTTGCGTTACATCTACGAAAGTAATTGATTCTCCACCGATGTTCTCATACAAGCGGCAAGGCACATTCGATGCGTTCACGACAAATAAATCAAGGTCGTTGTCGTTATCAAAATCAATTAATGCAAGCCCAGTCCCATTCACTTCGATTATTTGCGTTGGGTCACAAGAACCGCAAACCGTTGGAGCAATAACAGACTCTACCTTTGTAAATACGATGGATGCTTCATCCGGCTGGTGTTGCTCACAACCAAGCAGTACAACTAAAAGCAGCAAGCGTTTCATTCTGGAAACCTCGTCGAATGGTACAAATCTGGTCGAACCCGCCTGCGCGCCAACTCGCATTGTTGTGCTGCCCTACTCGCTTCATCTACTTTACCAATTCGCTGCAGTGCAAAACTAAATCTATGCCATGCCTCATACATGTCTGGATTTTGTTGTACCGCATCTTTGTAGAGCGCTATCGCTTCATCCCATCTTCCATCCTCTGTTAAAACGTCAGCAAGTCGCGCCTTTGCTTTTGCCTGCGTAGCAACATCGTCAACCGCTGCAGCAATTGCCGCACGAAGAAAACTCTCCGCTTGCGGCAAATCGCCTTCTTCCATTGCTATAAGTCCAAGTGCAAAAAGTGAATCTGGCTCGTCTTTTTTCCACGCAACATGGTTTTGAAAATTCGCCTTCGATTGCACAATATTTCCCAAGTAAAAATGCGACCACCCAAGAAAGTGCCAAGTATGGGGATATACCTCGCCGTTTGCTTCCACTGCTCTGAAAAACCAATCGACCGCTTTTGCATATTGTTTGTCGTGGTGGTACGAAAGACCCATCAAAAAGAGGGGCTGGCTCGATTCGCCCTCTGCTTCCATGTACTGGCGAAGACGCACCCTTGCTGACCCGGTATTCCCCTCTTGGATCAACTGAACATGTGTTTTTAAGGCAAAATCGAGTTTTATCTCTTTTGGTTGTTGCTGCTCGCACCCAAAAATCATCAAAATCAAGGCGAAAAGAAGGGTTTTTGCCTCTATATTAATTCGTTTGTTAAATAACATTTGGTGCAACCTGTATATGGATGTATCGTATCTATAAAGAGAGAAAAGGATAGATAGAAAATGGCACAACGTAGAACTATAACAACAGCGGTATGTATCGCTTGTTTCATACTTGGGGCCATGCCCCTGTATGCAGATACGGTGCAACCAAGGGCTGGTGATCCAATTCAAACGCTTAATGAAGCTCTATTAGAGCGTTTTATCACTGGCAAAGCCTTTTTTAATCAAGAACTCACGGTTGAGGGTGGACTTGGCCCTATCTTCAACAAAGCCAGTTGTGCTAATTGCCACAATAATCCCGTCGGTGGCGCTGGCTCACAAACTGTCACACGTTTTGGCTTTATTGGCAAAAAAGGCGGTTTTGACCCACTTGCTGACCTGGGTGGATCGCTTCTCCAAGCAGAATCTATTAGCGAAGAGTGCGCAGAGCTAGTTCCCCCAGAAGCAAACGTCACATCTCTTCGCGTTACAAATAGCGCTCTGGCATTTGGGCTTGTCGAAGCAATCAGCGACGCCGACCTTCTTGCAAACAGAGACGCACAACCAGAAAGTCAACGTGGCCAAGCGCATATGGTGACGAATTTCGAAGATCCACCAGATGAATTGTATGTAGGCAGGTTCGGCTGGAAAGCGCAAGTCGCTTCTGTCTTAACGTTTTCTGCTGATGCTGCACAAAATGAAATGGGATTAAGCAATCGGTTTCTACCTTTTGACAATGCGCCAAACGGAAATGAAAAGTTGCTCGAGCAGTGCGACACCGTCGCCGACCCCGAAGATGCGCCCGATGCAGAGGGCTATGAGTTTATCGATCGCGTGACAGACTTTCAGCGCTTTCTTGCTCCACCTCCACAAACGCCAAGATCAGGCATGCAAGGCGAAATTGTTTTTAACAACATAGGCTGCAATGTTTGCCACACACCTGCATTTACAACTGGCAACGATGCGCAAACTGAATCTGTGCTTCGCAATGTAGACATTCGACCCTATGGTGATTTTTTATTGCACGACATGGGACTTGCTGGTGATGGCATTGTCCAAGGGGATGCCAATGGACAACAATTGAAGACACCTCCGCTTTGGGGCGTTTCCTACCGAGACCCGTTATGGCACGACGCACGTTTTTCAGCAGGTACTTTTGAATCTCGCATCCGCGATGCAATTGCAGAACATGGCGTCTTCGGATCGCAAGGCCTCCCATCTGCAACGAATTTCGCTTCACTTTCTGGCCAAGATCAAGACGCCCTTATTCGATTCCTCGGTTCACTTGGCCGTGCAGAATTCGATAGCGATGCCGACAACGATGTCGAACTCAATGATTTTCACGGGTACAAAGACACGGTTGGATTTCGAGGGTGCTTCGGCTCGACTGCAGTAACTCCAGACGATCCATGCGCTCTTCACGATGTTGATCAAGATGGCGACATCGATTTGGATGACTTTGACCTCTTCCTTGTCGTTTTTGATGATGCACCCGCAGACTGTAACACTAACGGCGTGGTCGATATGCTCGATATTCTGCTTGGAGAGGCAGACGCCAATAACGATGGCGTTCTTGACGAATGCCAAACATGCTTAGGCGATATTGATGGCGACAATATGCTTGGCGTGGGCGATATTCTTGCTATTATTGGTGCGTGGGGCCCGTGTTCTGAATGTCTAGCTGACATCGATGGGGATGGCGTAGTTAATGTTACTGAAATCTTATTTATAGTTGGAAACTGGGGTACATGCCCATGATTTTTATCGCAATTCTTATCACACAAATCACCGCCGCTGGCGGTTTTGGAAATTTTACGAACCAAACTAATGATCGGCTCGTTTGCGATCCAGAACTTGGCATCAGCGACGTCGAAGAAAAAGATTACGCGTGGGGTGATCTTGACCTTGATGGCGACATCGACCTTGTGTGTGTTCGAAAAGAACCCTTCACATCCACCGGTAGAAACATAAATGTGCTCTTCATGAATGAAGGCGGCACACTCGTTGACCGAACTGCTGAGTATGCAAGCGCAACCGATGTTTCGGGTGACAATGGTTTTCTCACACCAACAAATGATCGAGACGTCGTGCTACACGACCTTGACCTTGATGGCTGGCTAGACATGGTGACTGTCACAACGCTTACCGATAATTCTACAAAAGCACTTTCCCACCCTCGCGTGTATATGAACCTCGGTGAAATAGATGGGATTTGGCAGGGCTTCCGATTTGAAAACGACCGCATCCCAGAAATGCACAGCACTGCTGGCCCACGGTTTTGCTCCCTTGCCATTGGCGATGTCAACGGCGATACTTTTCCCGATTTGTATTTCGGTGATTACGACAGTGGTGGAACGCAGATTTTTGATTACAACAACCGCTTGCTTATGAACGATGGGAATGCTTTTTTCACTGACGAAAGCACACAACGGATGACGAGCGAAATGTTGGAGTCCGCCTTTGGTGCCGCGAGCAATATAGTTGACATGAACGGCGATGGTGTCCTTGACGTTGTCAAACAAACTTCTCTGAATGCTCCGCAGCACGTTGCCATTACATATAACGATCGAAACAACGAAGGTGTATTCAACGGCTACGATATAGTCGACCAACTCGCTCCATACTTTGTAACCGTCGGTGATCTCAACGGCGATGGAAGAATGGACCTTGTCGTTGTTGATGACGGATCTGATACGTATTATTTAAACACCGGCAATGGAGGCGATGGTTTCGCTAACTTTGATGCAATTACATTTGAGAACAGCGGTGGATTTGGCGGTAACGCAATCATTCGTGATTTAAATAACGACGGACATCAAGATGTGATTATTACCGACGTTGATGTAGATATTTCTGGTTGCTCAAGAACTACGCTTATTTACCGCAACTTAGGAAATACTCCAAATGTAACAATGTCTGAACAATTTGTAGGTATCAGCGACGCTGACCTCCAAGGGGTTCACGATGCCGCTGTCTTTGATATCAACGGCGATGGGTGGCTTGACATCGTCATGGGAAGGTGCGATACCACTGAAATTTGGATTCAAGACGCTCCCTCTGGAGTTGTCTTCACATATCCAAACGGGATCCCCGGATTCATTTCGCCAAATACTCCATACACGTTCGCAATACAAACGACGCTCGTTGGCAAGGGGCAAATTGATCCAGATAATGCAACCATCACGATTCGAGTCGATGGAGTGAGCCAAGAGTTTCCACTGACGATAACTGGGGAAAACCTTTTTGAAGCAATATTGCCAGCAACAGATTGCGCAACTGAATTGGAATTTAGTATTTCAATCGCACTTACAACTGGCGGTATATATTCTGACCCGCCTACTGGCTGGTACGGTGTAACTGTTGGTAAAGGAACTGAAATTGTTTTCCGAGACGAAATGGAAGATGATGTTTCGGGCTGGTCCGTTTCAAACAGCGGCGATTTGTCCACTGGCGCTTGGGAACGAGTTGACCCTATCGGGACTATTTTTAACACTTTGATGGCTGCTCCAGAAGATGATGCCACTGGTGGAACTCAGAACGTTCTTTGCTTTGTGACAGAAAACGGAGAAGTTGGAGGCAGCGTAGGTCAAGCAGATGTGGACGGTGGTTCAACTTCCTTACTCTCACCAATGCTCGATGTTTCTGGAACGGACGGAATCATTTCGTATGCACGTTGGTTCTTTGACAGCCAAAATGCTGACTCACTAAAAACATACATTAGTAACGACGATGGCTCCAACTGGACGCTAGCACAAGAAACCTATGGAACTGGCTCAGAATGGGAAACCGTCCAATTCACTATCAGTTCCTATGTCGAACCAACAAACCAAGTGCGAATTGCTTTCGTTGCAGAAGACGCCGCACCGGCGAGTATCGTTGAAGCAGGCATTGACAACTTCCAACTAGAAATAGTCACTTGTGGCGATGATTGCCTTGGTGATTTAAATAGCGATGGCGAGGTTAGTGTCTCAGACTTACTTTCGATAATCGCCGCTTGGGGAACCGACGATGAAAACGCAGATATTGACGGGAATGGAATCGTCGCAGTTAGCGATTTATTAATCGCCATTGGCAATTGGGGAACTTGTGAGTAGACTTGTTAATCCATAGGTTCATAGGAGAGAAATGAATGTTCTTTAAAACTTGTTGTAGTGCTGTATTGGCAGGTGCATTGACACCGAGATGCCAGCGGCGAGGATGGGTGTCAAGATTGGTACTCCTCTGTCGATGTCAAAGTTAAGATAGGTAACACCTATGACATACGTGTTGGCGGGTGACAGGCAAACACAGGTTTAGGAACACTAACCATCAAATAGAACACGCTTAAGTAGGTTATTATGGAACCAATTTCCAAAAAAAGCCGTATAATTTGCTACTTGAGTGGTTTTTTGCCATTATTGATGCAGAATATTTATACGAAGTAAGGACAAGAGAGAAATCATGAAACGAAATACGATTATCACAACAGTATTGTTAGGTGTTCTTGCGCCTATAACTATCCTAGTTGCTCATCAGGATGATCCAAAGATCAAGGATCTTCAGCCAGCAGTAAAGGCGCCCGCATACCGAGCTGACCGTAGCCGTGGAGAAGAACGGGCTCTTGGATTTACTTCTGAAAATATACAACTAAAGTCATGGTTGCCATTAAACGAACTCGATGGTGCTGATTCCGGCAACGATTGCTGGGGATATGTTTCTTCTTCTGGAAGAGAGTATGCACTGATGGGAACAAGCAGCGGCACAGTCATCGTAGAAATTACGAATCCTGGCAACGCGCAAGTTGTTGCCTCGCTTGATGGACCAAACAGCCTTTGGCGAGACATTAAAACGTACGGCACATATATGTATGCCGTGAGCGAAGGTGGCGGAGGCATCCAAGTATTCAATTTAGCTGACATTGACAATGGCAATGTACAAACACTGAACTCTGCTGGCTCTGGATCTACACACAATGTCGTCATCGATACCCAGAGCGGCTTCTTGTATCGCACGGGTGGTGTGGCAAGCGGAATGTATATCTATAGTTTGGCAAATCCGGCTGCTCCAGTGCAAGTTGGTTCTTGGACTGATCGATATATACATGATGCACAGATAGTTACATACACAGATGGTCCATTTGCTGGACGGCAAATTGCATTTTGTTGCGCAGGATTTAGCGGGGGCTGGAGTGACACTGGTTTAACAATTGTTGACGTTACAAACAAGTCAAACACATTTGTCGTTTCACAAGCGTATTACAGTAATGCTGCGTACTCCCATCAAGGATGGCTCTCTGAAGACAGAAAATATTTCTACCTTAATGATGAACTCGATGAACAAGACTTTGGTGGAAACACAACCACCCGAGTTATCCATGTAGAAGATATCGAAAACCCATCGTTTGTCGGAACATTCTCGACTGGACGACCAGCCATCGACCACAACCTGTACACACACAATGGATATATCTTTGAAGCGAACTACCGATCTGGTCTTCATGTTTTCGATGCAACAAATCCTACAAATCCAACACACTACGGATACTTTGATACGTACCCAGCCAACGACAACGCAAGCTTTAATGGCTTGTGGAGTGTTTACCCATACTTCCCAAGTGGCACAGTAGTCGGCAGCGATCTTGAACGAGGTCTCTTTGTTTGGGAACTTGGTATTCTTGATCCATGCACGCTTCCCGTTGGTGCTTGTGCAACAGATGTTGACGCCGATGGCCAAGTTGGCGTAAGCGATATCTTGGCAATCATTGAAAACTGGGGCGTTTGTGGCGATGGAACATATAGACCAGCCGGTGACGTTGATGGATCTTGCTGTGTTGACGTTTCTGACCTACTGGAAGTTGTTGGTATGTGGGGCGATGAATGTGTTGTGACTGGTGCTTGCTGTATGGGTGATGCGAGTTGTGTTGAACTCAGCGACAGCGCATGCTCTAGTGCTGGCGGCAGTTACTTTGGCGACGAAACCACCTGTGGTACTACGAATTGCCCAGGCGCTGGCGATGAATTTGTGAATGCAATAATTGCCAACACAGGCGAAAACTCGTATGAAACCCAAACCGCAACACCAAGTAGCCCAGAGCCAGACGATTCGCAATGCTCTGGTACATACATGGAGTGGAGTAACTCGCAAGACATTTGGTTTGCTTGGACAGCCGATTTTTCAGGAAACGCGCACTTTACAACTTGTGATTCATCGAGTTTCGACACTTCTATGGCTCTCTACGCAGGTAGTGAAAACAATCAAGTCACATGTAATGGCGATGGCAATGGCGACGATGGTTGCCAGTCCTACTACTCCGCATTCGATTACGGTGTTCAACTAGGTGAAACCTACTACATCCGAATTGGCGGCTGGCAAGGCGCAACTGGTCCAGGTACTCTGACTATCGAGTAACATCTTAGTCATGCTCACAACGATACTCTGCTTAGTTTTTGCTGCGGGTGGAGGAGACACTTTACCTGCGTTTACCGAAAAGGAGTGGAACATTCTTCGCTCTATGAGTCCTGCAACCCTGTTGCCGGATACGACGAACGAGTACGAGCAAAATGAAGATGCCGCATTACTTGGTCAGCATATTTTTTTCGACGAGCGATTATCCTCGAACAAAGAGATATCGTGTGCTACCTGCCATAAACCAGAAAAATACTTTACCGACGGAGATCAAATTGCAGTTGGGATAGGGAATATGACTCGCAA
>JABAAL010000018.1 GCA_014238785.1 Phycisphaerales bacterium
ACGCTCATTCGTGCGCCAGAATCTGAAGAGAATTCTTTTGATGAATATGGATGTGTTGAAGTTTCACACTGGCTGGATGCAACAATTGCAATACCTGACGAGAACATTCAAGTTGCGGGTTCGCCGACTAGCCAATCAGCGTTGGTCATACGCGAACTTTCGCGAATCAGCGACGTGTATACATCTGATCAAATTGTAATTGGTTCAACCGATGAAAAACTGATTCCAGTTATTCAAAGGCACCTTTCGGGGCAAGGCATTAAAAATAGATTTGCAGGCGGGAAGCCCGCAATCGAAATGCCCATTGCGGTGTTATTGCAGGCGGTCGAAAAACTTGTTTCCACAAAATCATTTTCTTCATACGCCTCGTTTGTTCGACATCCCGACATTGCAAGGATTTTGCAACTGAATAATAAAACGTTGCAAGTGCTAGACGACTACTCAAAAGAGTTAGTTCCATCATTTGTTGACGAAGCAGCATGGAATATTCCAAGACGAAAAATGCGTGATATTGATGTGCTCGTTTCCCTGCACGAGAATGTGTTCAACCTTTTGCAATCCTGCTTCTCAATCCAGCAGGAGAAGGCGAACATCATTACTTGCTCTTTAGCTATTCGGGAGCTGCTTCTTGCAGTTTACGGAGGCGAAACGCTTGATAGAACAGACCCAAAACTTGTTTCATTACAGAAGGTTTTTGCAATTATCGATACATTTGATACGACGTCTAAACACCTTTCCGATCAACTCGGACATGTTGACGTTCCAGCGATTATCCAACTTTTGTTGTCGCATCTTGAGCAAGCAAGCATTCCAGAATACCCAAGCGCAGCATCAATTGAAACAGTGGGGTGGCTTGAGGCAATGACGCTCGACGTGCCTTGCTTGATTGTCGTTGGCATGAGTGCTGATTTAGTTGGGGGAAATAATCCAGGCGATGTTTTTTTCCCAGATGGATTACGGGAAGTACTTGGTCTTGAAACAGTTGATCGCCGCCTTGCTCGTGATGCGCATGCAGTTTCTGCAATGCAGCATCTGCGTAATGAAAAAGGCGACCTCCTTTGGATTGTTGGCAGAAAAAATACATCGGGAGATCCGCTTACGCCAAGCCCCTTGTTGCTCCGTTGTGCTGACGGGAAGGTGCTTGCCAAACGCGCAAAGCGGCTTGTTGTTTCAATTGAACGAGAAGACCCAGAAGTTCCTACGCAGTTTATGCCCGAGTATATTGGGAGTGGAATTGCGATCCCCGTTCCATCAGACTTTGTTTTTGAACCATTGAAAAAGGTATCAGTAACAGCGGTGAAAGATTACATTGCTTGTCCGTATAGATTTTGGTTAAAGCACGTACTTGGCCTTAAAGTTCGGGAAGAAGGCGGAGCAGAACTAAACCCTTTGCTGTTTGGCTCACTTGTACATAAAACTGTCGAACAGTTTGGGCTTGATACTTCTGTTCGGGATTCAGAAGATGAGAAAGTTGTTGCAGAGTCATTATCAAGGTACCTTGACGATGTTGCACTTGGAATGTTTGGCGAGAATATTTCTGGCGTAATTCGAATTCAAATAGAACTTGCAAGGATTCGTCTTACTGAAGTTGCCAAGCATCAAGCAAAAAGTGCTCAAGATGGCTGGCGCATTGTATGCACGGAAGAAAAGCATAAAAAGAAAATAAAAGTAAACGGCACGGCAATTCTAGTAAGCGGTGTTATTGACCGAGTGGATGTGCATCAAAATACTGGTCGAATTAGAGTGCTCGATTACAAGACCGGTGGGCCAACTTCGAACGATGCACACTTTAAGAAAAAAGCCGGGCAATGGATCGACCTGCAACTTCCTCTCTATCGATTGTTACTCTCTGAAATTAGTGCACTTGATTCCTATGACAAAAGTTATGCAAATGTTTCTTTAGGGTATTTCAGAATTGGAGATCAAGAAAGCAAAACAGGAATCGACTTGCTCGAACTACCCGAGGGAGTTCTTGAGGGCGTGGATGATTTTATTGATGAAATCTTGTCGGACATTCAAAGTAGAAAATTTGGTGATGCTCCAACTACTCCTGCGCCAAAATACAGTGATGATTTTGCATGGATCTGCCAAGACAACAGTATCGTTGATGAATCTGAAGTGGACGATTGAATGAAGAAGTTTGAACGATTTGAAATTATTGAAGCGCTAGCGGGTTCTGGCAAGACCCAAGAGTTAATGTTTCGCTTTTTACGATTAGTAAAAAGCGGCGTTGATCCTCGGGCGATACTCGCTACAACGTTTAGCAGAAAAGCAGCTGGGGAAATTCGGGATCGGATTATTGAATCAATTGCACAAGCAGTGTTAGATCCAAAAGCGATGAACGAATTAGTTCAACATGTTCCAGAATTGAATGATGGGCAAGAAGGGTGTGAAGCTCTATTGCGTAAACTTACATCTTCAATGCACCGTCTCAACATTGGAACAATTGATAGTTTCTTTGTTAAAACGGCGCAGTCATTTAGTGATGCCCTAGGCATGACGCCTGGTTGGACTATTCTCGATGAGGTGCATGAAGACGCGGTCTTTTCTTCTGCAGTTACGTCCATGACGTGCAATCCAAAAAACACAGAGCAATTAGCAAAGTTACTGCGTTGGAGCAAATCGGGTGCTAAGGTTCCAGTCGGCAAAACCCTGAATAAGATGCAGCGGGAAGCGTACGCTTCTGTTCGTGACACCGAATCTAGTGCATGGCTATGGGGAACATTGTTCCCGACGATGAAGGATGGCGAACTTTCAAGCGCAATTAATAGGCTTGCGTCTTGTTCGCCGAGTTTTGCTCAACATACTAAAGATTTGGCTAAAGCAGTGGAGAAACTAATCCGTGGTGACTGGAATTCGTTTGTCACTTCGGGCATGGCGAAGAATCTGCACAAAGGTATTCCAGATTATTACGGTAAATGTATTGAAACCGACGTTGTTTCGTCTTTGGAACCGCTTATTGCGCATGCCATTGGCAAGATGGCAAACAAGTTGCTCGAGAAAAACAAAGCAACGCACGCACTGATGCATTCGTTGAACGAAAGTTGGTCATTGGCAAAACATGAATTCGGTTTGTATTCCTTTGATGACGTGACATACCGATTGAGTTTTATTGAAGTGATGAAGGATCTTGTCGAGTTGCAATATCGATTGGATAGTTCCATAGATCACATGCTTATTGATGAGTTTCAAGATACATCTTTAACACAGTGGAGTGTTCTTAGCCCAATAGTGAATGAAATTCATCAATCAGAGAGCGATCGTTCACTCTTTATCGTTGGTGATGTTAAACAAAGTTTATATGGATTTCGAGGTGGTGAGCCAGCATTGCTTCGCAGCTTGCCAGAAAGGCTCGAGGGTTCAGTAACACGGCAACTCGATAAAAGTTGGCGGTGCTCATCTCCAGTTCTACACGCGGTTAACACTATTTTTGAACAGGCACATGCGGCGAATCTTCTTAATGATCGTGCAAATGGAGCTGCGTCACAGTGGGAAAACGACTTTATTCACCATGTTTCAGCAGAACCTAACCGTGTTGGGTACGCTGCCATCGAAACAGTGGGCGCTGATCCCCAAAAGATAAAAACAGAACTGTCATTATCGATTGAAAAGGTTGTAGAAATAGTTGCGAACATCCATTCACATGCACCCGCCGCGGAAATTGGTATTTTGGTTCGAGGAAACACGAAACAACAGATTCAAAGAATTGTGCATGCGCTTCGAACGAATACAACTCATGCAGTGCCTGCTGCAGAATTTGGCGGTAACCCGTTGACCGATTCACCTGCAGTGACAGTGATTCTTTCGGCTTTGTTGATGGCGGATGACCCTGGAAATACTGTTGCACGATTTCATGTAAGTAGTTCCGAGTTAGGTCGACACTTAGGAATCCTCTGGAAGAGTGAAAAAGGCGATGAAACGTTTGAAACAGTTTGCAGGACAATTCGAAGACGACTCTCGACCAAAGGATACGCAGAAGTAGTAAGTGATTTTGCTGAGGAACTTATCGAATCGGTTGATAAACGCGAGCGACTTCGTTTATGGCAACTTATTGAATTTGCAGAATCGTGTTCGAATGACATTGGACCTTCGCATGGCTTAAGGCCATCTGAATTTGTTGACCTTGTAAAAAAAACACAAGTCCCTGACCCCGCGTCTTCGCTTGTACAAGTCATGACCGTGCATAAATCGAAGGGACTTTCTTTCGATGCGGTTGTCGTTTGTGATTTAAATCAGCCAATTTGGAAAGCGCCAAAGGTGATGCAGTCGCACGACGACCCGTGTTCTGTGTCGACCTGTGTGGGAATGTATGCAAGCGATACATTGGACATCGAAATTCCCGAATACGCTGAAATGCGCGCCGAATTACAAGCGCAACAAATCAACGACGCACTTTGTCTCTTATATGTTGCGATGACTCGTGCAAAACATGCATTGCACATGGTGATTCCATGCAGAAACTCACCGAAACACTTGAAAAAACTTGATGGATTGCTCCTTCAAATTATTGGCGAGCCACAACCACAAGATCCAGACAATATTGTATGGATTGCTGATGGTAGTAACCCAAAATGGTACGAAACGTTTGCGAAGGAACCAAAGAAAGAGAAGCCCGCAGGAATTGGTGAAGTTACTATTCGCCCACCAAAGGAAGGTGCGGAATGCAACGGACATGGTGTTGCAAGTGCATCGCCATCGAGTTTAGAAGGAGGCGGAAAAATAGAAATTTCTGAACGGTTCGATGGTAAAACAAATTCAGGGTTTAGTTGGGGCACCATCGTGCATTATTGGTTTGAACAAATTTATTGGCTTGAAGGTGAAACTCCAACGATCGAATCATTGATGACCTCGGCACCTGCCGAGGAAGCCTCGCTTTTGGGTCAACGGACACTTCATGCTGCAGCAGAAAGTTTTATCAAAGCAATTGAGAGTGATGCAATACAAGAATTGTTGTCGAAACCAGAAGGAAAAGTATCGGTGTTTAATGAACAAACATTTGCAGTTCGAGTAGAGAAGGGGACTGATTTTGCAAATGTTTCATTGAAAGAACAAACAGATCTTCAAGGATGTATCGATCGACTAGTCGTGTTTTATGATAATGAGGGAAAGCCACAGCGAGCAGAAGTGATAGACTGGAAGACCGATTCACTTGATAACGTAGCTATTGAAAGTAAAGTGATACATTATGCGCCTCAGTTAGCTTCGTACCGGTTTGCGGTTGCCAAGTTACTTGGATTATCTGCCAGTGAAATATCGACTTTTTTAATCTTCGTCAAAGCCCAAAAAATTGTTGAAGTTCCCTAAAAACGCATTATTCATTCAAATAATGGGTATTTAAATAAACGACAAGTTCATCTAGAATTCGCTTGCACGTGTAGAATTGTAATGGTATTCTTACCTCCTCAGTTGAGAATCAGTATCATTTGGCACTTGCGAAATAAACAAAATGACCCTAATTAGTCCAATAATTGAAGCCGATTGCGTTCCGCTTTCTCAACTACAAGTACGAGAAAGAGCCGTTGTGCACATGACAGAACTTGACACAGATGAACGTGAAGCACTTTCTGCAATGGGATTACATGAAGAGACTTCTTTTGAGTTGTGCCAACAAGGGCAACCATGCATTATTCAAGTCGAGGCAACACGTCTTGGACTTTCGAGTGAAATCACAAGTCGAATTTTGGTTCGTCGTTGTGGCGTTTGCAACTAATCAAGACAGCAATGGCACAGGCAGAGTCCAAACCAAACACAATTTACTCCGTATTGCTTTTGGGGAATCCAAATGTTGGCAAGACCACGTTGTTCAACCGATTATGTGGATTACGAAGTGCGACTGCTAACTTTCCAGGATCAACAGTAGAAGCGCGCAGAGGTATATCTTCTTCCGCTGGCACGAAGCGTGTTTTTACCGATCTTCCAGGCATTTACAGTTTGAATGCAAAGGATGAACTATCGGGAGTTTGTCGACAAGCACTCGATGGGGTTAACTGCGATTCTCCTGACGCAGTCGTCGTTGTAACAGACGCAACAAATTTGCAACGGAACCTAACGATTGTCAATGAAATTTTGCACCGCGATGTTCCTTGTGTGTTGGCATTGTCGATGGTGGATATCGCACAAAAATCTGGATTAACAATTGATACAGAAAAATTTGGCGAAAAACTTGGTTGCTACGTTGTCGCAGTCCATCCACGAACTGGTTTGGGGATTGATGTATTACACGAAGCGCTTAACAAACCAAAGCGCGATGCAAAACCACTTCCTCCGATCGGAGAAAACAAAGTGGTAAACACTTGGGCAAATGAATTAATCGCTTCAAGCGTTGGAGGTGAACTTGCAACGGGTACCTTCACGGACCGAGTGGACAAGGCATTCACGCATCCTATCCTTGGCCTTCTCGTTTTTGCAACTGTAATGATGGGATTGTTTTGGACCATCTTTACACTCGCAGCCTTTCCAATGGATATGGTGGATGTTATTTTTGGGCATGTCGGGACATTTATTGGAGGATTACTTCCAGAGGGTGACCTTCACGATATGGTTGTTGACGGTGTTATCAGCGGAGTTGCCGGTACAGTTGTTTTCCTGCCACAAATTTGTTTACTTTTTTTCCTCATAAGTTTGCTTGAGGATACGGGTTATTTAGCAAGGGCTGCTTTTGTTATGGACCGCTTGCTTCGAAAGTTTGGGCTACCTGGCCAATCCTTCGTTCCATTTTTATCAGCACATGCCTGTGCGATACCAGCGATTATGGCTGCAAGAATTGTTCCAGATCGACGAGACCGAATTGCGACAATTCTAGTTGCACCATTTTTTAGTTGTTCTGCACGATTACCCGTGTATGTGTTGTTAGTTGGAGTGTTGTTTATCGATTCACCGTTTCTAGCAGGGCTTGCTTTCTTTGGCTGTTATATTTTGGGTGCGGTTGCGGCGTTATTTACCGCGTTGATTGTACGCAAGACCGTTATTCCAGGAACTTCAAGACCGATGATGTTGGAATTGCCTACCTATAAAATGCCATCTATTCGAACGGCTTTGTTAACAACGATAGACCGCGCGTGGGTTTTCTTAAAGAACGCAGGCACGGTCATTCTTGCAATAGTCGTAATACTTTGGTGGCTTTCGGCGTATCCAAAAGTCGCTCTACCAGATAGCGCTATCTCCTTGCGTGAAGCAGCAAGTATAACCATGCAGCCCGAAGACGCAGAAAAACTTTTAACCGAAGCAGATTCGATTGAATACACCGCCCAGTTATCTGGAAGTTTTGCTGGACAACTTGGCAAATTTTTTGAACCGGCATTCGCACCTCTTGGGTACGACTGGAAGTTAACAGTTGGTGTCTTGACGAGTTTTGCAGCAAGAGAGGTGTTTGTATCGACGCTCGCAGTCCTCACAGCAGGGGATGATGATCTAGAAAATGTGGGCGTGATTCAGAAAATAGAATACGCAAAACGCGATAACGGCGAACGCATTTTCAATTTGCCAACAGCGGCGAGCTTATTAGTTTTCTTTGTATTGGCGATGCAATGTTTGCCAACGATTGCTGTTACAAAGCGTGAGACTGGCTCGTGGAACTGGGCGCTCTTGCAACTTGGCTACATGACGGTGCTTGCATGGATAGCTTCGTTCATTACATTTACTATAGTCTCGGGAACACTGTAGTGCCTTATACTTCATGGCAATTTTGGATTGTTACGCTTGTCGTTTTATTCGCGATTTGGATTCTCGTTCGACCATTTTTCCCTCGTTGGAAAAAGAGTTCATGTTGTAGTAATACTTCGAAACCAAAGAAAACCAAATTGACAATCAACCAAAAAAAAATGTAATTGCCTCGAAGCTATGGGATTTGCACAAGTGCTCCCTTGCAGTACGAGGATATGCCTATCCCCAAGAATTCAGAAAAGGAGTGCAGCGAAAAAACAATCCCGCGGGTCGTTCTTTGAAAATTGATTTGCAATCAGCGTAGAGTCGTGTTATTTACACGGCTTGTTACAAGAAGAACAACAAAGCCAGCGAGTCCAACCCACATGCCCCAACCCAACATCTTGGATATCGAAGACCATGTACTATCACCAGCCATGGAAGCAAAGGCAGCAAGCGTGAGTGAATAACCAAGACGGCCAAATAAACTTTGAAGCGATAGAAATGTGGCACGTTTAGATGCAGGAACATTAGGCGCAACTGCCACGTTAAGCGGAGCAGTCATGAGCGCTCTTGGGCAACTCCGAAGCAGGGTAGCAATTGCAGCGGGAACGCTTAGGAAAAAATGCATAATTGCTATCATGGCAATTTGTAATCCAGCCGCTGAAAGAAGCGTAGCACTTGTACCAATTTTGTTTTTAATCTGAATTGATCGAGAAGCAAACCAAGAAGCAACTAACATGGTGAGTGTTAAATGAATACTAGAAAGAAGGGGGGTCGCTTTCATCGCATCATATTTTTTTGCGAGTTCCTCAACATATGGTTGATAAAATTCATAAGGGATATGATTAACTATTATTATGAATACCGCAAAAGAAGAAAGCCAAAGGAGACGTACATTTCGAAGTAATGCAAAGCAAGTAACAATCTGCTTGAAAAAATTGACACGATCTTCTTTATTGTTTTTTGTTGGTTCTTTGAACAGTAGAGTTATTGCAAGAAGACCAATGCCTCCGCAAAGCGAAAGGATATACGCGCCTCGGTAGTTTGGAATTGATGCAAGGCCACCAAGAACAGCGGCCGTGGCTGTACCTAGAAAATTAAATTTCATAGCCTTTGCTTCGCATGGACCATACGATTCTTCGTCGTTGAGCTCTTGTGTGGTTTCTAATAAGAAACTTGTGTCGGTTCCACTATTAAAAGCAATTCCAGCTGCTAAAAATATTTGAGCAATGACAAATTGTTCAAATGAGTTGGCGAATATAAATAACGTGTACGCAACACAGAGAAAACAACTTGCTGTAACGAGCGTTTTCTTCCTCCCAAAGGTGTCGCTGAACCACCCAGAAGGAACTTCAATCACAACAACACTGGCAAAATAAATTGATGCTAGATATAGAACATCAGCTAAATCAAGTTTGCTGTTAAAAAACAAAAAGTAGATTGGAAGCCAAAAATAAGCATGGAACAATCCAACGTACCATGGATAAAGTCGTATATTCCTCTGTAAGGGTTCTGTCATGAATGGTCGTCAGGTATTGCCCGTTTATTATGCACAGGCTTTGGAGCGAATTGTTCTTTAAGTTGAACTTTTCTGTGTATTGTCCCGCCTTTTTCAGCCTTGTATGAAAACTCTACTTGACCAGATCCATCTACGATGAATTGAAAAAGAGTGCGGTCTTTTCCGCTAATGCCATTGTTTACAAGAATTTTCTGAGGATGTTCTGATTCGATTACATCAAGTTTAGTAGTTTTTTGTAATGATCTCACAGTGCCAGAGGTGGCAACTTGAGAACTACTCGTTGTTGTACATGTCATGATATCGGGTGAACCAATGTGATGTCTTGCTGCCATAGCAGTTCTACTTGGAATAAGTTTGTCATTAGAAACTTCAACAGTCACTTTCCATAAATTGAAACCCAATTTTTTCACATCCAGTGCTCCCCATTGAAGCAGCGGCATTTCATCCGCATGAAACATAGTAAAAGCAAAGTTTCGGTGGCAACCCTCTTCGAGCATCCACGGAGGTGTGACTCTGCTTGAGTATTTTTTAGTTCCGCCAACCATTACCTTTCCATACGTTGGATGGTCAACTTCGTGATACGGAACGAAGACATCTTCAAATTGAAGGAGATCTCGAAATTGTGTGCGCTCATCGCGAGAAGGGTTTGCCTCTTTTGCGTACATCCGTTTGTCTGACCAAAGTTCGTTGGTGAAACTGACAATGCCAAGTGCCTCGTAAGTAAAACCATCCTCGCCACCGTGGACAGTATATAAATCCTTGTACGCAATCATTGGTTCATAGAACGGAAGCATTTCTGCACCCTTGTTTGCGATGGTGCTGTGTACTCGCTCATCCGATCGTGGGTACTTCATGTACGACGCACTAGGGCCTTGAAGAATCATGCCACCGGCGTTGTGGTAACTCTGGCAAGCGGCTACGTTGGGGTGGTCAAGGAGGAATTCTCCAATTACTCTTGTCTCTGGCAAACTAAAGGGGTAATCGGTTGCACCGTATTGAATCCATTCAGGCTGCCAGTCCGCAGGCCAGTTGCGATTGGGATCGTATCCGCCGATTCCATCTTCGTTTACTCTTCCATCGTCGTCGTTATCAATTCCTTCTTGGCCAAGCCTAGACCATCCACCAGGTGGATCATCTGCATCGACTCTTGTAAAGAAGCGAGGGTCATCCTCATCAATTTCATATCGCCCAAGTTCATCCCTTATCCACATGGATGTTATGTGACCATCACCATCAAGGTCATCTGGGCCATCTTCATCGAGTAACCCATCGTGGTCATTATCTACCGGTCGAATTCCACCACGCAAAAAATGTGGGTCTGCGGGTTGATGAAACCAAACCTCTCGACCGTCTGGGTTCTCCATAGGCACGAAATAAAAGGAGCGTTCATCAATCAATTCTGTGATGCGGTCAATAACGCCATAACTTTTACAGAGATACCAAATTGAATACAAAACAGTTTCGGCTGCTTGGATTTCATTCCCATGGATATTTGCATCAATAAACATAGCCGTTTTATCTCGGTCACTACCTGTTGCTGGATTATTAAGCGTTACCAGCCAAATTTCTCTTTCTCCAACACTTTTTCCTAAGGATTCGATTGCGAGGAGTTCAGGATACGCTTCAACAAGATCATGCAGCGCTTTTGTCATCTCTGCATAGTCATACCAATGATCAAAATGCAAATCTACTTTCGATGGGTAAGGTGCCTGAGCATGAGAAATTGAAGGTATACATAAAATTGCAAGAAGGGTAATTATGCGAATCATGCGTCATCTCCTTTAGTTTCTACTAATGTAGTTGTAATTGTTTTTGTTCCAAATTTTTCACTGTAAAGCGTGAGGTCAATTTTTTCATTTGGCTTCCCTTGAAGTATCCACTTGTACCACTTCCGGGTGCCCTTGCCATCAAGTGCCCAAATGAGATTCACTTTTCTACCAGAGACAATTGATTCGTTGGGTACATCAAGGCGTACCACAAACGGCCTCGCTCGCTTATTTTTCTTGGCCATTGCTGTTCCAGTTGGAAACCAACCATCATTGATGACAGCTACTTTTACTTCCCAAAGACCATTGCTTAGTTTTTTAACAATCGGTGCACTTATCCGTACTTTTGGGAGACGACTTGCGATGTCAATAACAAACTTCGCTTGTTTTTCTGTGATTGCTTCAATAGCATCAGTTGGTGGAAGTGTTTTAAAGTAGGGAACCCAACCGCCAATTTCTACCGTACCTAATTGAGGATGATCGAATGGTTTCCACTCGATAAATCCTGTTCCTTCACGCTGGTCATCACTATATTCAAGCCATTTTGCTTCTTCAGAAGTGGAGTTCTTTTTGTCTTTGCTATTCTTGACGCGTTTAATTTCGATACCCATCATCTTGCAATACATTTCTGTTTCTTCAAGCGTTGGTGTTATCTCCTCCCTTGCTTCACCAGCATCGATGTAACCTGCGGCAACCGCTGCTTCAAACAACTCGTCCATGGTTTCCTGAGAAATATCTCCAACGCCAGAAGGGGTTAACTCCTCATTTTGTGTAGAGTCTTCGGAAGGTTCTTTGCTGTCTTTTGACTCTTTATCTACTTCTTTAGTGTCTTCAACTTTTGGTCTTGACCAGAGCGAAGTTGAAAAGGAAGGCACGCCGTATTGCGCATAAGACCACGCTACAAAACTTCCATCCCAGTTTGGTTGCTCGACATCTTTGAGTGCAGTGAGTTCTACAAACTTCTCGCTGATGATTTTATACAATTCAACGTCTTCTTCTGCGAGTTTCTTCGGCGCTCCAGCCATGTCCTTGCCATTTTCGGCAAATGGTTTGGAAAGCGTGTCGTGTTGACCGTAGACAATAATGGATGCAATTTCTTGATGGCTCAAGACGAACTCAGCGAGTGCTTTGGATTCACTTTCAGATAACTGCCAGTGGCCGGCCCCATCCCCGTGGAATTGGTACCCATGCATGAAGTTTTTATTTAAATCAACGCCACCCAGGCCATCTTCGTTGTAGTCACCATCGCCATCGTTATCGATTCCTTCAGAATATAAAACGAACGAGGCAACTTTACCTTCTAAAGGCTTAGGTGTAATGTTCAATCGTGGCTCGTCTGGGTCAACCAAATGTGTTGCTTTTTCCAAGTCAGGAACGCGCATCATAGTTATAAGCCCATCACCATTTAAATCCTCGACTCCATCTTCGTCTTTCACACCATCGTGATCGTTGTCAGAAGGAGTTAGATTTCTACGTTGTGCGTTCTGGATAGGATTGAAATAAAAACTCGCAGCGTCAGGGTTTACCTGAGGAATGACATACAACTTATGTGTTTCAAGAAGGGGTTTGGAACTTTCTGTGTCCATTGCAAGCACGGAAGTGACTATATCTATCGCGACTTCAGTTCCCAACAAATGATCGCCGTCAATTCCAGCAACAAGGAGAATCGCACTACGGGCATCGATCGGTATATCTCCTTCATGTGCGATTTGCATACATTGGATTGGTACTCCGTCGCCCGAATAGCCAATAGTCGTTGTTGTCACCTCCTCGTGTGAATCGGCAAGGAGCGTGACTTGCGAAGAAATTTCACTTGGAGTTCGCCAAGCCCTGTCTGGTTCTGTTTCAATTTCTTGTACCGCAAACATAAAAGTTGAAACTAAACATAATAAAATCATCGGGGATACGTCCTTTGTGTAGCGTTAGGTAGATTGCGCGGTGAATAGTATAGAGCCAATTTTGTATGAACTCCACGCTGCGAGAATGCCAAACACATTACTTAAGATAATGTACATAAGAACTTGGCGGATTCGCCCATCTTCAAACAAATTTATGGAATCGATCGCAAATGTAGAAAATGTGGTGAATCCACCCAGTACACCCACGAGTAATAGTAAACGAAGAAACTCTCTATGTTGCCAGGGGGGGCCAATGAGAAGAGCAGTTATAAATCCTATAAGTGCGCAACCAATAATATTGACGAGAAGTGTTCCAAGTGGAAAATCAGATGAGGTAAATGATTGTCCAAGGTTTGCTACAAAGTAGCGGAGAAGGGCACCGATGCCACCTCCAACCGTAACTGCAAAAAATGTAGAGAACTCCATAAACGCGCCCGGCAGGATTCGAACCTGCGACCTTCGCTTTAGGAAAGCGATGCTCTATCCAACTGAGCTACGAGCGCTGAAGTGTGGATTATATGGGACTCCCCCAATACTGGTATGTCCTATGTACAGAGAGTTTGTATTCGTGATTGTTTTTGTACCATGGCTTGGCTATAAAGGGACTGTCTCCAAAACCTTGTGCTACAGAGTTAATGCTTGGGTAGTCCCTTATAGTTCTTCTTCGCGAAGTCGAATAACAATTTCGCGGACTGCGCGCATGACTCTGCTTTTTGCATGTCGGATGGATTCCGGCGTCATGCCAAGCCGTTCACCCGCTCTTTCAGCGCTCATGCCACGACGACCGTAGAGTTCAAACGCCTCCCAAGTTTTGGGTTCAAACTTTGGCCTAACTTCTGTCATCGCTTCTGAAAGAAGATGTTCTGCCCACTCCCGATCGAATGCTGCTGCAAGTTCATCACGTGGATCTTCTGCAACTCGCATGCCGTGCGTGTCTAAATTTTTCTCTCTTTTTTTTCTATACCTCTGACGAATCGCGTTGAGCGTGATTCGTTTTAAGTAGCCACGAAATCGACCCTTGCTTGGGTCGTATTCGAACTTGTCTGCAACTCGGAAAAAGTTGAATAAAACAGTTTGCATAATATCGTCGGCTTCACTTGATGGAAGGCCAGCATTTCGAGCGAATCCACAAATGATTGGACCATATCGATCGACAAAAATCCCCCAGCCCATTTCTCTATTCACCGTTTCGTTAGATTTGAGTTGCAAGAGCAAATCCATATTTGTTTCATACCGACCATTTACGGTTCGAACGAGAGTTGGTATATCGTCGCCTCTTTCCTCGAGCGGAGCCTTGTCCAATTCCTCAACCATCTCCTTGTTGAGGTTAATATCTTGTTCGCCGATTCGGATTAAAAATTTCCATGGTCCAATTTGGATTAAATCATCGTTGTCAAGTTGGACTTTTTCTCCGGTCTCCATTCGTATGGTATTGAGATAGGTGCCACTTCTACTCTCTAGATCTTGTAATGACCAATGGCTATCCTGGAAAACTAGCTTTAAGTGTTGCCTCGAAACATATCGGTTTGTCAATTGAAAAGAACACTCGGGACTACGCCCCAGAATGAGCTCTTCTTCGGGTGTTGCACTAATTAAAGGCAGTTGTTTACCGTGAATCTGATTCAAAACCAGCATATTTGGATGTTCTGATATATTCATACTCTGCTGATTATTCTCTAAAACGGTGTCCTTAATGGCCTTAAATTACCGAGTTTGCAATTTTTTTATGTTTTGGTTCAGAATTAGGTGTTATTGTAGTATCTATATATAGTGTTTAGCTAAAAATTTCTAAAACACCCCGAATTATGACAAAAAGCGATTTTCCAACTGATCCTCATGCTGAAACCATCGGACTTCCAAGTGATGACTCTGGTAAAGGGAGTGTTCCAGAGCCAGGTAAATTTGTTACAACTGGCATGCCTTCTGAAATTGGTCGGTATAAAATTCTCGGAATCATAGCCAGCGGTGGCATGGGCGTTGTGTATGAAGCAATGCAAGAAGCGCCCCGAAGACGTGTTGCATTGAAAATTATTAAGGCAGGTGCAGCAAGTGAAATGGCTCTGCATCGATTCCAATTTGAAGCGCAGACCCTTGCAAAGTTAAGCCATCCAAATATTGCTCAAATTTTTGAAGCAGGTACATGGAAAAGTGAAAATGGAGATGTTCCATTTTTTGCAATGGAATATATCCCGGGCGCACGAGGAATTGTTGAACATGCGCAAAAACGTGAGTTATCAATTCAAGATCGACTTGAACTGTTCCGTAAGATTTGCGACGCGGTACACCACGGTCATCAAAAGGGCGTAATCCATCGCGACTTGAAACCAGATAATATTTTGGTTGATAATCAAGGTGAACCTAAGATTATTGACTTTGGTGTTGCAAGAGCTACCGATGCGGATCTTGCTGTGACGACGATGCAAACAACGATGGGACAACTCATTGGTACGCTGCAGTACATGAGTCCTGAGCAATGCGATGCTGATCCAGACCGCATAGATACACGTAGTGATGTGTATGCTCTTGGAGTAATTTTATTCCAATTGCTTTCAGGTAAATTGCCGTATGACCTACGAAGGCAAGCAATTCATGAAGCAGTTCGCATTATTAAGGAGCAACGTCCAGATTCGCTTGGGACAATTAGCTCAACCCTTAAAGGTGACATTGATACGATTGCGTTGAAAGCAATGGATAAGGATAAAGAGCGACGGTATCAATCCGCTGCTGAACTTGCCAATGATATTCATCACTATTTAAATAACGAACCAATCATTGCTAGACCGCTAAGTGTTGGATATCAAGTACGTTTGTTTACGAAGAAATACAAGCGAACGTGCGCAGCGGTGCTTATGTTAGGAGTTTCAATCGTTTTAGGAATTGTTGGAACTACTTGGGGAATGATTGAAGCTAATACGCAAAAGGGAATTGCTCTTGAGCAAAGAGACATTGCGGAAGATCGATATAACGAAATTATTGATTTCGCAAGCGAATACACTGGCAGTTTTTATGCTGGCATTGTTAAATTGAACGCAGGCTTGCAAGTTAGAAAATTAGTTCTCGATTCAACGCTACGACATCTAGGCGAACTTGAGAAAACCGCTGGTTCAACGGAACAAATCCGCAGCCTACGAGCGAACACCTACAGATATTACGGGGCATATTATGCTGGAAATAGTGCTGCAAATCTTGGTAACCTAGAGAAAGCAAAGCTTCAATACGCTGAAGCACTCTCCATTTATAACGAATTGATTAATGAAGGATTGACCAAATACCACTATCCAACTGCCGTAATTTATTATCGAGTTGGTGGGTTACACCGGGACTCTAGTGAATACACAGAAAGTATCGCTCATTTAAAGAAAGCTACAACTTCCCTAGGCTTGTTTTTTGAATATTACCCCGATGACGTCAAAGGACAACGGGTAGAGCGTTTGATAAATATGTCAATGGTGGACACTCTTGTTAAAGTAGATCCAGATCAAGCGAGGGTTGCGCTCGAAGGCCTTGTTGCATCCAGACGAGAAAAATCTAGACGATCGCCCGAGGATTTAATTGCGTTACGTGATTATGCAAACATCCTCCAACGAGAAGCGAATGCCGATTTAAAAGAAGGCAACTTTGATAGTGCGGTTATTGTTTTCCAAGAAGCAAGAGATATCTATGCCAACCTTGTAGAACGAGAGCCAGAAAATGGTCAGGCCCCACGTGATTTAGCTTGGGTTGAGTATTTTCTTGGAACAGCAATTGTCAATGGAGGCAATGTTGACAGGGGGCTTGATAGGATTGAAGTTGGCTTAGAACTTCTTAAGGATTGCTGTATTGCAAGTCCAAACGATGCTCGTCCAAGGACGAACGTTGTTCGCTACACCGGTTTATATGTAAATTTTTGTGAAGAGATGAAACAGTTACAAAGGGCCGAGTTGGTTATTAGAAGCCTCCTTGTAGATATTCAACCAATTGTCGAGCAAAACCCCGGTAATTACGCCCTTGCAGAGATGTTTTCTACTGTAAAGAGCTACCTGATAGAGGCAGAAAAAAATATTTCTTCGGTTGAATAATACCTCTTTTTGGGCTAAAAACGAGATAAAAATAAAAAATCGGGTAATGGAGTTCACAAAACTGGTGATGCAGGATAGTTGGTATTGCAAGGATGATAAAAAAATAAAAACAAAAACGAACCTTAGAAAACAGAACTCGTAATAACAGAAACCTTCTCTCTCTCTCCTCCTCTCCTAATTTTCTTTCTCTCCCTCTCTCCCTCTCTCCCTAAATTTCTCCTCAAGAAATAACAAACCCCCTAGCATCGCTAGGGGGTTTGTTGATTTATATGGCTTTGTATCTAATTTTAGTTACTTGAGAAATTCGTTTTAAATTGTTCTTTAAGAGATACGATTCCTTGTTCATCACCGATGATGGTGAGTTGGTCGTGTTCTTCAAGTTGTGTACTTCCTCGAGGTATAACCATGTGACCCCTACGGTGAATCATTGCGACAAGGCAATCTTCAGGGAAAAGCAGACTCCGAATTGGTGCTCCAATGAGCGGCTCAGTGCTTGTTCCAACTTCAAGTCGAAGTGCCATAAATCGGTCCTCCCTAAGCAAAATCTCTTTTAATTCTTGATTTGTTGAAGCGGATAACCACTTTGCCATAAAACCTTCTTGGTCTACGTGACCTGCGAGTTGCGCAAGCAATCGTAGATGTTGCGAAGGATCTGACTCTGGGCTTATTAAGAAGAAGATTGCGTGAATGGCTTGTTCCTCGTGCTGCTCACCAAAAACATCTCCAATGTTAATGGAAATACCTTCTCGGCTTCTTGCAATTACCATGAGTGGTTGTTCAATATTTGGCACTCGGAGGTGTGGTAGAGCGACTCCACCGGTTACAGGCGTTGCTCCTACTCGAGTTCCCTCTAGAAAACCATCAGAAAGTGCTGTTGCGGTTGTGGGAAGCAGTGCTGAGAGTTCTTCCGCTGCTGAAGAAACGATATCCTCAAAAGATGCTTCAGTTGGTGCGTCTATTACTCTTGCTTTTGCGACGATTTCATCAAATGGATCGTGCGCTCGCAGACCTTTTTCTTTTAGTATTTCTCTAAGTTCAGAGTCCAGAGCAGCAAACCTTTTTCTTCCAAGACGCTCAAATACATGGTAAATGGCCCCGTACCGGTCAACTCGTTTTCTTGCATACAAGAAGTACCAAGTAATTCCAATGATGACGATGCCTGTAGAAAAGAGTACCGGCATCCATCCCATGACGAAAATAATTGAAATGCAAGACATCGTACCAACGATTTGGAGCCAAGGATAAAATGGGGCGCGGAATCCAGGATCATACGAATCAAGTTTTGTTTCTCGCATCACAATTACAGACATGCAAAGGAGGGTGAACATGAGTAATTGGAATGCACTTGCTAATTTTGCAATTTTCAATGGGTCCAAAAAGAGGATAGCAACAATTATTAAACCAGATGAAACTATTATTCCAATAATCGGAGTTCCCTTTTCATCCACTTTTCGCAGTGAGGCGGGGATTAGATGGTCGCGACTCATCGCAAGTGGATAACGAGAAGCACTCAAAATTCCAGCATTTGCGACGGACAAAAAAGCGAGAATAGCTGCGATAGCCATAATATAGGCGCCAGTCGTTGAGCCAGTGATTGCAGCGGCAACAGTCGAAACAGGCGTTAGGTTGATCCTACCATCAACGAGAGAAAGACCCTCAGTGCCACTTACACCGACCATGACGAGCAATCCAACAATGTATACAGTGATGGCCGTACCGATTGCTAGAAAAAGTCCAAGTGGTAAGTTTCTCTCAGGGTTTTTGATCTCTCCTGCAACACTGATTACTTTTGTGACGCCTACGTAACTTATAAATACTAACCCTGCAGCTGATAGGATATTTTCTGAGCCTTTGCCTAAGAAGTTAGAAAAATTGGCTGGTCTAATTTGAATACTCCCGGCAACTAAGAACCAACCTAATAATGCAAGGAGTAGGACAACGAGAATAATTTGGAATGAAGTTGTTTTCTTTGCTCCAAGTAGATTGAGCCCACCAAAGAAAACAACAAGCACAAGTGCGATAAGGGTAAAAAGAGTATCGCTGGTTCCTTCGGGGAAAAATAATTGGATGTACGCAGTCATGCCTACCAGTGCAAACGAAGTTTTTAGGAGAAGGGCTAGCCAAATCCCAAGTCCACCAATGGTACCTACCATTGGACCAAGGCTTCGGCTAAGAAAATAATATTCCCCGCCAGATCTTGGCATTGCAGTGCCGAGCTCGATTTTGCTGAGCATTGGAGGTATTAAAAGCAAACCGGCAATAAGGTAGGCAAGGACTACTGCTGGGCCAGCAATTTGAGTCGCAAAACTTGGCAAAAGGAAAAAACCACTGCTCAATGTTGCGCCGGTTGCAAGTGCAAACACGCCAAACAAGCCAAGATGTTTTTTTGTTTTAGGTATTATCTCCATTACTACGCTTCTATTATGCACGATTACGCCAAAGCGTGCATCCAGACTCGCCGGAGGCGTTCTTATGTGTGTGGTCTGGTCATATCAGCAAAGTCGAGGTACCCATTAAGTTCCTCCTCGCTGAGTAATTCTTTTCGGAGAACTATCTCACGTATGGTCTCGCCCGTCTTGAACGCTTCTTTTGCTAGTTTTGATGTTTGGTCGTACCCAATAACTGGGGCAAGGATTGTGCCCACCATTAAACTCTGTTCGACGAGTCCCTCTGCAATTTCTTTATTCACTTCAAGCCCCTGAATCATCTTCTCATCGAGAATACTTGCAACACCCGAAAGCAGCATAATAGATTCAGTCAGGCGTTCTGCAATGACAGGCATACACAGGTTCAATTCTAAGATTGAGCCAATCCCACCACTTGCAGCAGTTGTAATTGCAACATCATTCCCAACAACTTGACAAAAGACTTGCATTGCAGATTCACAGATAACAGGATTCACTTTTCCGGGCATAATTGAAGAGCCTGGTTGTGTTGCAGGAAGTGTTAACTCAAAGAGTCCACATCGAGGTCCAGATCCCAACCATCGAATGTCATTTGCAATTTTTGAGATACTAATCGCAATGGTTTTTAACTCACCGTGTGCCTCGACGACGCAATCTCTTGTTGCTTGCGCTTCGAAGTGATTGTCCGCTTCCTTGAAGGAGACGCGCACTTCTTTTGTTAGCTCTCTACAAACTATAGAAGCGAAACGAGGATGCGTGTTGATGCCCGTGCCAACAGCGGTGCCTCCTATGGGCATGTTTTCAGCTAGACGAATCATCGCTCGTTCCGCACGCCTAATCCCATACGCAATCGCAGATTCATATCCAGAAAAAATCTGCCCCATGCGAATTGGTGTTGCGTCCATCAGATGGGTCCGCCCAATTGTTACAATTTTGTCCCATTTTTTTGTTTTTGTTTTTAAACTTTTCCTTAGACCCTTCAGGGAGGGGATGAGGGATTCCCGCAACTCCATACATGCAGCAATTTGCATCGCAGTAGGAAACGTATCATTGGATGACTGCCCCATATTTACATGGTCATTGGGATGAACAGCATATTTTGAATTCGCTGCCTTATTCGCCAATCGAGAAATCACTTCGTTCATGTTCATGTTTGTCGAAGTGCCTGATCCAGTTTGGAACACATCTATTGGAAAATGTTCCATCATGCCATCAATGCGTTCTGGATTGCTTAATGCCTCCATCACATCGTTACACGCATCGACAATGAATTTTGACCTTTTTTGATCTAGGAGTTTCAGTTTTGTATTCGCTACAGCAGCAGCACGTTTGAGTAGCGCGAAAGCATATATGATTTCGGGCGGCAAGCGCCTTCCAGAAACTGGAAAATTAAGTACGGCGCGCTGCGTAGATGCTCCGTATAAAGCGTGGGAGGGTACTTCCATTTCACCCATAGAGTCTCGTTCAATGCGCATTCGTTTTGGTTTGGAAGTCATTTTTATACTCTCGTTCTTATGGGGTTTCTATTGTGGGCTCATTCTTTTGAGAAATGTCTAGGAGTGTCATTTGTTCGCGAGTGAGTATGTCACGAAAGCGTTGGACAATCTGTTTTTTGATTACGTTTGCTGCAGTAGGATCAGAGTTCACGACCTTCTTCCATTCGGCTATCCAAAGGGATGGTTCAGGTCTTGCATCAGAAGCAGCATCCCACGCGGAAGCATTGATGGCTGCGGCGAATATAAGAGTAATCAAATCATCGTCGAGGGGGGATTTGTAATCAATATCGAGAGTATCAAGTAATTGCAATGCTTCGACATTATCACCGCGATCAATCATAAGGGGGACGGCCCTCCTTGCGATAGCTTTTTGGGCGGCGTTACTTTTTTCGGCTGCATTTTTCCAAACATCTCTTAAAATAGAAAGTCGAAGTTCGTCTAATGTCAGACGTTTAAGCATGTCATCAGCACGAAGTAAGTCCTTTGTATTAAGTGATGACGCAATTGAAAATGCAGCAGAATCCCAGTTTGGTTCATTTTCTTTTCGTACACTGAGAAGTTTAACAAAAGAATCTATGTCAACATTTTTTTGTAATGCGCTTAGTGCGTACATGTACATCAACGAATTGTCAGCTCTCTCGATGAGAGGCTCTTCAAAACCTGCGTATGCAAAACCCTTCGCAACCGAAATTTGTATAGATTCGTCTGGATGATCAAGCATGTTGATTAGGCTGCGTTTATTTGAATCGCTTCCAAGCATAGCTTCAAGAGTTACCAGAGCGGGCAGCTCACTTTTTTGTCTTGATTTCAAAACAATTCTTAGGATTTCCCTTTGTGTTTTATCCGTCACTTCATTGTTATTGAGCAAGAATATTAATGCATTTGTTGCGGCACCATCTGGGTTCTGTTGCATACGATCGATGGTAGGCTGGATTGCTTTTGAGTGAGAATTAGTTTGAAAAAATATGAGTTCTTGTTCGACAACGTCTAAGTTAGTTTCACTTGCCATTACATTGGCAACATGTTCTGCTAGACCGACCACATTAATTTCGGGGAGAATTTTTGAAGCTGCTAAGCGTACAGAAGGGTCTTCGTCGATAAGGCAATCGACGACGAGTTGCAACTCTTCCTCAGTTGCTTCACCATCTCGTAAGAAAACTCCAACACGTTCTATTCCAAAAATACGAATCTCATACATGGGGTCGGCAAGAACATCAGGTAATTGTTCGTGTTGATATTCTGAGGAAATTAGCGGCCAATATTTTTCGTACGTGTCTACGATTCTCTGGCGTAAGCCTTCAACATCGTTGTTGGTTTTTGTGTTTTTATTATCTGCTTTTATGAGCAGTCTATTTTGGGAGCTATTTTGTTGGGGAGTTTCGCAGCCAACGATAAGGAATACGCAAAGCGAAGTGATAATCAAGGGTATGTTGGGTCTGATAAATTTAAACATGGATTACTAGGCAGTGTATTCGATTATGGACAAAAATAAGGTGCTACTGCGTGACCCATTTTAGGTTTCAATGTACAATAATTGGTCGTATGAATAACTGGCAAGATGCTGAACAATTTGCTGACAACGCCCTGGACATGTTTGAGCATGGTCGTTGGAGCGAGGCTGAAATAGAACTGCGCAAAGCGCTTGAAATTGACCCAGATCAAGGTGATTGGCACTTTAATCTTGGTCTTACGCTTGAGCGGACGGAACGGGACGCAGAAGCACTTTCGAGTTTTGAGCAAGCATCGCGCCTTCTTGAGGATGCAATTGATCCAAAGCTTGCAGCGGGTGCGACCTGCATCCGTCTTGAACGATACGACGATGCAATTGGGTGGTTTGAAAAAGTCTTACGCCTTGAAACGTCGGTCGAGCCTGCTTGGGCGATGCTTGTCGATGCTCATGCATCAAATAATGACCACGAAGCAGCAGAAACTTCCTTCTATATGGCGCAAGATGCACTAGCCCAGCCCAGCGCAAATGTTCTTGTCGCAATGAGTGGAAGTTTACTAACAAGGAATTTAGCGGAACGAGCAATATGGTGCGCTCAAGAGGCAATGAAATTGGACCCAGAAGTGCACGGTGGCCGACTCCGTTTGGCTGGCGCCTTAGTTGCAGCAGGCCAAGGTCAACGTGCATCACAAATACTATTGCAAGAACTTAGAGAAGATCCAGGAAACGTTCAAGCATTGCTTCTTCACGCGGATGTTCTTGCCGATACAGGCCGAGCGGGCGAAGCGCTAATTAAATTACATCGAGTTTTGGAACTAGAACCTGCGAATGTTGATGCGCACATCCGTGCAGGAGAGTATGCAATGGATGAGCAAAGGTGGGAAGAAGCATTCATTGCTTGGGGGTTAGTGCGTAGGCTTCAACCAAACCATAAGAGGGCTTGCTTGCACTTAGCCCAGACTTTACTTGCCATGCAGCGACCAGCCGCAGCTCGACCACTTTTGCAGGAATATATCGATAGAATGGATAGTTCGCATTCCCGCGAAGAAAAACTTCATGTGGCAGAATTATTACTCGGTGTTGGTGAGCCGATTATGGCGGTTGCATTATTAGAGGAGTTGCGTTCTTCATTTGAGGAGAATGATTCTTTACAACTTAAATGCCTTCGTATTCTTGCGGTCTCGTTGTTTGCGAGCGAAAAAATTGATGAAGGCGCTGCAGTAAGTAGAAAAGTTCTTAGGATTGATTCGACGTGTATATCCTCGATGCACAATCTTGCGCTAGCAGCTGTGAAAAACAATCGATATCGAAGCGCTTGGGGTTGGGTGAAGCGAGGGCTTCGTCAAGATCCATTAGATAATGACTTGCGCCGACTCCGTTCCCGTTTAATTTGGGAAGGGATAGGCAAGTACATCAAAAAGTACCTACGCAAGCGTAGTTAATTGAATCGAAAATTAAAGAGTGCCGGAGGTGAATGGAAGCAGCGCCATGAAGCGAGCTCGTTTAATTGCTTGCGCAACCATTCGTTGTTCTTTTGCAGATGTTCCCAAGCGCTTTCGGGAGTATATTTTCCCGTTTGGCGTCATGAGTCGTCGTAATTCATCTGCTGATTTGTAGTCGATGTATTTACGATCTCGGTTATCTGTTTTAAGATAGGTTTTTGCTTGGGGTCTGCTGTAGTCTCTGCTGCCCATAGTGTGGGTCCTTTCGTCTTGGATACGTTTGTAGCCCCAATACTATGGGGCGACGAGAACGAGGTATTGTACATCGGCCCATTCCGCGGGGCAAGGGTCCATAGAGGTATGGTATCCTGTGCTGTATGGGTCCAATCATTGGAATTACTGCCGACAAGAGCGAAAAACGTCATAGATTGGGTATTAGGTATGCAGAGTCAGTGAGCAGCGCGGGGGGCGTTCCTTTGATTCTTCCACCGCTACTAAGTCAGATAGATCATTATTTAGAGGTTTGTAATGGATTTGTATTATCTGGTGGTGATGATCCATGCATGGAGCAGTGGGGTATCCCAACGCATGAGAACGCAACACCAGTGGCAAAAGAGCGTCAAGAGTTCGAAGTAGCTTTAGTCACTTCGTTGGCAAAACGACCGAATGTTCCAGTTTTTGGTATTTGCCTTGGTATGCAATGGATGGGTTTGCTTGCTGGCGGCACGCTTGAGCAAGATTTACAAGAACCACAAGCAACGTATCATGCGAGCGGTTCGCATGAAATTAGCGGTGACTTAGGTTCAGGGTTGGTGCACACTCACCATCATCAAGCTCTGACAGATTCGGGATCGCTCTCGATTGTCGCAACCTCGAGCGATGGCGTCATTGAGGCAGTTCGGGATTATTCCAGATCTTGGTACGTTGGTGTGCAATGGCATCCAGAGAGAACTGATACCTTGCAACTTGGACAAGCGTTGTTTAACCAATTTGTCGAGGCTGCTGTGTTTGAAAAAGTAGAGAGTACATGACATTTCCATCACCAATCCAAGAATCACTTGAGCAGTATTCGATTGACATCGAAGTTGCTAGCGAAGTTCCGACCCGAGAAGGTGCTGCCACTGGTACCTTTCAATCCAAAATAATGACGGAATTTTTACCATGGGGTGACGATGGTTGTTTTGTGTTAGCGACAACAGGAGTTGTTGAACTTGAGTACGCAGCTATTCGAAAAGCTGTCGCGGTGTTTGATGCACCTTGTCGGGGCACAATTCAACTTACCGGTAGCGATCGTCTGGAATGTCTTGGACGATTGACAACACAAAAAGTGGATGAGATGCAAGTTGGCGATACATTGCTCGCATTTGTTACGAGCAGAAAGGGAAGGGTCGTAGCAGACATCATTGTTAGAGTTTTTGAGGATAAAATTTTGCTTGATGTTGACGTCACGGTGGTGCAGCAACTTGTCGATCACATGTTGTCGTATATTGTGATGGAAAATGTGGCTATTGAGAATATCTCGTCGTCTATGCATTGGTTTTGGTGCATTGGGCCTGAAGCAAATAAAATATCGATCGAGGATGGTCAAGTTCTCTCTTTACCTAAAGCAGTATTGGGCATCGATGGAGTTGCCCTCTTGGTCGAGACTAAGAATGCACATAAAGTTTGGGAAAATCTTGTGCAGGGCGGCTGTAAACCTGTTGGTTGGTTTGCATTAAATATGGCAAGAGTTGAAATGGGAGCACCGATCTTTTTAATCGATTTTGATACGAACAATTTGCCCCATGAGGCCAATGTACTTTCAAGCAGAGTTCGATTTGATAAAGGATGCTATTTGGGTCAAGAAATAATCGCACGTATGGAATCGCTTGGAAAACCTAAGCAAAAGTTAATGCGAATCAAAATGAAGTCTGACGATTTGCCAATTGCAGGTACGCAACTCTGGGCGAGTTCCGATGCAAGCGGGACACCAAGTGGTGTCGTAACCTCGAGTGCAATCAGCCCCCTAGGTGGCTCACTTCCTGCGGTGCTAGCAATGGTTGGAAAGAAAAACTATGAGGTGGGAACATCTGTTTTCGCCCATGTTGGGACAGAAGTAATGGAGGCATCTGTTGAAGCATTATGAGTGAGTGGCCTACATCAATTCAGATCATCGAAGTTGGACCTCGGGATGGCTTACAAAATCAATCCAAGTCAGTTCCGACAGAAACTAAAATTAAGTTAATCAATGCTCTTTCAGAAACGGGATTGCATTGTATTGAGGCATCTGCATTTGTTCACCCTTCATGGGTTCCTCAACTGGCAGACGCTGATGAAGTTTTTGCTGGAATTAACAAAAACGAAAACGTACTCTATACAGCGCTCGTTCCAAATGAGCGTGGATGGAATCGCGCTCTAACTGCAGGTGTGGATGAAATAGCCTTACTCACCGCAGCAAGTGAAACGTTTTGTCTACAAAATACAAATACATCAATTGAAGGGACTATCCAAAGAATTCGTCCTATTGTGGAGGATGCTATTTCATGTGACGTTGGTGTTCGTGGATATATAAGTTGTGTTATAGAGTGTCCATACGAAGGTGAAACTAATCTACAAACTGTGCGTGAGATAACACAACAAATGTTGGATATGGGAATAAAGAATATAGCGTTTGGTGAAACCATGGGTGTTGCAGTTCCAACAGATATTCGCAGAATGTTTGACGCGCTTGATGGAGTGTTATCACCAGAAGATTCCATTTTGCATTTACACGATACTCGAGGGACAGCGCTTGCATGTGCTTCGGAGGCGATGCATTGTGGGGTGAGAAAATTTGACGCTTCTTGTGGTGGACTAGGCGGTTGTCCGTATGCACCTGGTGCTGCTGGAAATATTGCTACGGAGGATCTTGTGTTCTTTGCAAAGCAAAGGGGAATTGAAACGGGAATTGATCTTGATGCACTTGTGGCTGCATCACGCATCATTGAAGAAGCATTAGATTCCCCCCTCAAGAGCAGAACTTACAGAGCGCTCCAAGATTCACACACACGACCAAGTTCATAAACCCCATTCTTCTTCGTGAGTTTATGTACGGTGATAGTTGTCGAATCAATGACGACAGCACGTGGATGTGACGGAAAACCAAAGCATCCTGTGTTAATAACTGTTATTCCTTGACGTTTCCAAATTCCTGCATGATGCGTGTGCCCAGTAATGACGAACTTTGCACTTGGTGCGTAGAGGTGAATCCAGTTCGCCACTGTTGAAGGGTATTGCCACCAACATCGTATAACTTTATAAACAGCAGGAACACTGAGCATGAGCATGTGTGGTGCTGCAGGTCGATGTTGCTTGAATGCTCCGGTTGCTGCAAACGTCGAAGCTGTTCGTGTGGCATTAAGTTGTTCTTCAAAACCATCCCCAGTTTCTTTGATTTGACTTTCATTATTTTCGGCAATGTATTTGCAACGCCAACTCCAAGGCGCAACGCCTTCGATGGGCGCATGGCCGTGAAAAACAAGTGTTTTAGTATTATGAAACCAAATATGTTCAATATCGCTAATGGTGGGGTCGTGATTTCCGCAAATGAATGTGATTTTCACACCATCTCTCTTTGTCGCAACTTTTACATCTGCTGCGGCTTGCTTAGACGCTTCTGCATGCGAAGCGGAATGAAGTTCTGAAGTGTCGCCGTTTAAGATGAGAGAGTCAAAACCCTGCCAGAGCGGACGTAGTTGCTCCACCGATTTAACGGTGGAGCCTCGTTTACAGAAGTGGATATCTGAAAGAATTAATGTCTTGCCCATGTACTACCATACTCGGTCAATCGGGGGCTTGTTCACAAATAAGAAACGGTTACGTTTCGTTACCAATTGTAATGGAGTTTTTTCCTTGGCGTTTTGACTGAAGAAGTCGCTGATCTGCTTTGAGTAGTATTGAATCAACATCCATCCCATCCCATGGAAACGTTGCGAGCCCACCAGAAATGGAAAGTACGCCTGTTGCTTCAGTGCCTAATTTAGGGAATCGAGCGAGACGAACCTGCTCTTTGAAACGCTTTGCAAGAATTTCAATCGTTGTTGGGTGGTTCGAACCAGGTTCGCGAGGCGGCTCAGGGTCGCAAAATAGTACAGCAAATTCATCGCCACCAATTCGGCAGACGTGGTCACCTTTTCGAATAATTGAACGGAGAAGTTTGACGAGCTCACGGATAATTTCATCTCCAGCATCGTGTCCCCATTTGTCGTTGTAATGTTTGAAATCATCAATATCAAAAATCATGACAGTTAAGTGTCTTCGTGCTTCTCGAGCAATTTGTAATTCACGTGTGAGGCAAGTTTTTAGGAATCGACGATTCCATGCACCCGAGAGTTCATCTTGATAAGCGAGAATTTTTAAATGTTGTTGTCGTCGAGCTAGGTCTAACCAGCAAGCGGCCCAGTGTGACCAACGTCGTAACTCATCTGCGGTAGCACCAACGGCAGCAAGTATGCCATGCTCCTCATGACCGTACCTGAGAGGGGCTATCGTTGCAGTTTCTGGTGCGCAGGTTTGGTCTTCAAGAATTGCGCAGAATGTCCATCCAGTTTGTTCTTTGAGTAAATCAACAAGAATTTCTTTAAATCGCATTGGAGCGTGCATGAGTGCACGAACTAAATCGACATCTCCCAAGTCAGAAGAATCTCTGGTTATTTTAGTTTCATCTGAAATTCCTAGGACATCGTCGAGATCAATCTCACTTGGAATTGTTTTTTCTAAAGGTTGGGATTTTGCATTCGTAACCGCAGCACATAACCCTGCAGAAGTAGTATTTTTTGATACGTTTGCATCCGCTTGCGGGTGCGTATTTTTTTCACTTACTACAACAAGAACGGCAGTAGGATCCACTCGGCGAAGCGCGTCGATGTTGGCGGTGACGTTTGATTGGATGATTGATTCTTCGATAACGACGGCTTCAATTAGATCGGCTGCGCTACAGGTAGCGAGTTCACCAATTGCATCAAAGATGTTGTTTACGCAGCGAACTGGTTGATCCATAGATGAAACCAGTTCATGTTCAAATGTTCCTGTAAACAAATAGGAACCACGAGCGTGTCGGTTGGTAGTCATTTATCTACCTCGTGCGGTTTATTATCAAGCAACATATACAGCTCATTTGCATCGACATCCTCAGAGTGCACAATGGGCAACTCTGTAAGTTTGTCAACAACGGCAGAGTCATTTTTAATGTCAACAATTCTTCCATCTCGAAGTTCTGAAATGAGTACCGATGGGAAATAGGTATGGATTGCATGAACAAGTTGGTCTATGCCTTCAAGTTCTTGTGTGTGTACAAGGATAAGTTGTGCAACGGGTTGTTCAGTACACCACGGTTGGATTGTCCGAAGGTGGTTGACATGCAAGCAAAGTTCAGCCATCGCTAATGCTGGTTCATGTTCGATGGAGGGTTGAAAGCCAAATTTTTGAGCGGCATGATGCGCGGCTTCATTTCGAGCTAGCGGTACCAGCATCACACACCTTGCAGTAAGGTTGTTTTTTTCAGTAGACATCTTTCTCAGCCTAAGAATACCCTGTTTTATTCACAATGCCACACAATTCCGCTGCATTTATCTTGCCAAAACCCTATTTACAACAAAAAAGTTCCTCCGAGGAGTTTTTTGGCTTATAAAAGGGAAAAATTCCTCCAAGTAGATTATTTATTGAGGCAGGCGGCTGCGATGGCGTCAGCGCCATTGGAAGGAGCTGCTGTGAGCATCGATTGGCGCATATTGAACCGGCGTTGTTGGTCGCTGAGCAGGTGCAGAATTTGATTTCCACCATCACCAAGGTTTTCGCTCAGGTTCTTGTGGTCTTTTGCTATGACAATACCTCCAATTTTTTCAAGGGGGATAGCATTGGTTCTTTGATGATCATCATGGTGATAGGGGTATGGCATCACAATTGAAGGCACGGCGTTCATCGCAATCTCAGCAATCGTGTTTGCGCCACCGCGAGTAACCGCTAAATCGGCAGCACCCCATGCATCACCCATCGATTGTGTGAAACCAATAACTTTGCAAGGAACATTCGCTTCTTTCCATGCACGTTCTACACCCTCAACATGTGCAGTTCCTGCAATGTGTAGTATTTCCCACCCGTTGAACATGGAAGGATTTTGTATTGCCAGTGCAGGGAGTAATTGATTAATAGTGCTCGCCCCTTGCGATGCCCCAGTGATAAGCAGGGTCATTTTATTTGGAAGTAATCCGAATGTAGCTTTGCATTTGCTTTCAGTTGAATTGTTGATAACGCTTTCCCTTAAGGGGGGAGCAATCAAAACTGCATCTCGTAGAGTGCAATTGACAGTTGAAAGAATTGTATCTGCCCATCGAACAGCAAGTTTATTTGCTTTGCCTGGAGGGTCATCCAAATTTAATAACACTGTTTTGCATCCTTCTTTTCTAGCAGCGTACATGGCAGGCGCAGCCACGAATCCGCCTGTTGCAAGTACGCAATCAATGCTTCTTTCCTTTATGAGTGTTCGTATTTTTTGTGAAGATTTCAAAAAACCAAAACAAAAATGAATAAAACCCATAGGAGTAGTTGAGAAAGGGGATGCTGGAAGCGCGATCCCCTCGAAGGTGGAATCACTAAGCATTTCACGGTCAATCTTGCGGGACGAATGTGCAAGTAGTACAGTTGCACCTTGCTGGGTCAGTGCTTCTGCTGCAGTGATTGCAGGTGCAACATGTCCGCCACTACCGCCTCCGGCAATTAATACATTAAGCATGCGCTGTTGTTGGGAATGCATGTTGTGCAGTTGACCTTGCTTCAGACCTTCTGTCAATTGCATCGATGAGGCCAATACAGAAAGCGGTAAGAAGCCAGCCGGTACCACCGTTGCTTAGGAGTGGAAGCGCAATGCCTTTTGTTGGCACTAGTGCGGTTACAACGAGAACATTGATGCTTGCTTGAAGCCCTATCGTGACGATGATTCCTAAAGTGAGAAGTTGGTGAAATGTGCTAACAGCCTTTTTAATGACGCAGATTCCAAGTACGACGAGAGCTATATATAAGGATGCGACTGCGAGTGCCCCAAAAACTCCAAGTTCTTCACAAATAACAGCGAAGATAAAATCGGTTGTGTCTTCTGGAAGGTAGCCAAACTTGTGAATCCCATTCCCTAGACCTAGGCCAGCAAGCCCACCTTCTGAGATGGTCGACATTGATTGAAGAATGTGATACCGCGCTTTTTCAGGAGCGTCGTATGGATCAAGGTAGGTTAACAAACGAGTCATTCGGTAATCGACTTGATACACCGCTAGATAAAAGCCGCCCAAGACAACTGGAGCAAACGTGGCAAAGTGCCACAGTTTTGATCCTGCTGCGAAAAGGATAAAGCAAGCGGTCGAAAAAATTAAAACAGCAGTACCTAGGTCTTCGACTGCAATCATCGCCGCAATCACGCTAACTCCGAAGATTGGTGGGATAAACCCTTTCCAATACATTTTTAAGGAATCAAAGTGTTGTGAACTCCACCAAGCAATCATTATGACCATCATCCACTTTGCAACTTCACTTGGTTGTAAGTTAAATCCACCAAAATCAATCCAGCGTTTTGAATAGTTCACTTCTTTTCCAATGCCCGGCACGTAGACTAAAAGAAGAAGAATGACTGAGATGGGCAGAAGCCAGTAAACGATCGGAATATGGAAGGGGCGCTTTTCGAAAAGCTGGATTGGAAATCGACTACCGATGAACATCGCCACAATCGCTAAAAGAGCCAAAATCGTTGGTCTGCTTGATAGCATGTCGGCGAGTGAAACAGAATGCTCTGAAATTTGCATCCCTGCGGAGTTCACCATGACTACACCGAGCATGAGCAACGAAATTGAAATAACAATGATGCCTTGGCCTGCTCGCATATAAGTTACATATCGTCAGTTTTGCCTTATCTACAGCACAATCAGGCTTGTTTTCGGTCATACTATACGGTTGCAAATGGAAGATTCCACACTCAATTCAAACAACGCACGAACCATCTACTTAGAAACATTTGGATGCCAGATGAATGAGCTTGATAGTGAACTTGTTCAAGATCAATTATTAGCGCTTGGTTATATGTTTCATGGTGATCGAGCGAGTGCTGATGTTGTCCTTTTTAATACTTGTTCTGTACGGGAACAAGCAGAGAATAAAGTCCTAAGCCGAATCGGGGAACTTGGGGTCGAGAAAAAGGATGGGCGGGAAGTGGTCGTTGGTATGCTTGGTTGTTTGCCCGAACGCGAGGGGAAAAAATTACTCAGTGCCTATCCGCAACTTGATTTTATTTGTGGACCCTCCGAACTCGATCACCTTCCAACGATGTTACATAACGCAGTCGCCGGCGAACGATTGAGTGCGTCAGATAGAAGTGCGCTACAAGGTAATCGTTCACGGCGATCGGCAGCATTGTCGGCTGCGGACGACAATTTAGAATTGCTCGACTTGGCACGTGCATTCAACCCAGACCACCGGCGAAGTTCAGACAAAAGTGCGTATGTTCGGATTACCAGAGGGTGCAACAAATTTTGCACATACTGTGTTGTGCCAAACACTCGGGGCGCAGAAGTACACCGGCCACCGGATGCTATTATTGAAGAGTGCCGGCAACTTGTACAGACGGGCGCGGTTGAAATAACCTTGCTTGGACAAACGGTGAATCATTATCGTTACACGCATGATCTTGCATTGAATAGCGAAGGAAAAGAAGTCCCTCAAATTGGACCAGGATTGACTGCGTTTAGAAAGCCTCTCGATGTGTCACATCGGATTACGACGTTTGCGAATTTATTGCAACGGATCCACGATGAAGTTCCCAACGTACAACGCCTTCGATTTGTGACGAGTTATCCAAAGGATTTTGGGAATGACATTCTCGAAGTCATGCGGGATTGCCCGCGTATTTGTAACTACTTGCACGTTCCAGCACAATCAGGTTCAAACAGGATTTTAAAGTTGATGAATCGTGGTTATACCATTGAGGAGTATCTGGAGTTTATCGAACGTGCGAGAAAAATAATTCCCGAAGTTGAAATAGCAGGGGACATTATTGTTGGATTCCCGACTGAAACCGAGGAAGATTACGAAGCGACTTGCGAATTGATTCGCAAAGTACGCTTTAAAAATAATTTTGTGTTTCATTATTCACCAAGGCCGGGCACGGTTGCAATTGATCGGTTCGAGGATGATGTCCCACGGGAAGATAAACGTCGTTGGTTGAATTCGATTCTCGCACTTGGCTCGGAGATAAGTGGTGAAGTGCACAAGCAGTATGAAGGGACGACAGTCGACGTATTTGTGGAGCGACTCAGCCCCAAAATGATCAAGAATAATGGGGTCAAACTTATGTGGGAATCGGGCAAAGTCCAACTCTCTGGTCGAACGGGTGGCGATCTTATATGTGTGTTTGATGTGGATTCCGAGGAAATCGCAAATGATTTAATTGGGACCGTTGTCGAAGTTGAAGTGACGAATTCAGCACCGTTGTTGCTTCTAGGTGCTCTGGTACATAATTTAGTGGAAAGATAGGTAGTTTTTGCGGTAATTTTTGCAAACATGGTGCAAAAACAGTTTTAATTGAGTTGACTATTAGATTTTTGCTGTTAACCTCTACTGTGTTGTCGGAAGAGATTTTCGGCACATCCCAGCGGAAAAAGAGATTTTCAGTGCAATGTTGTGGGAACCAACGGCGCGAGTCTGCGAATGTCTTCGATGTTGGGGAACATGATTGGTACTAGCGGCCCTCAAGTCAGTTTTGAAAGGTCAAAAAGCCAATCACCAACGTATGTATTTTTCACTAGATCTAGTTTTTAAGAAAGAAAAGAGGAAGGAAAGCACTATGAATATTAAGACGCTTTCAATGACTATTGCAGCTGGTTCGCTTCTAGCTACCGGTGCAATGGCAGATTACACAGGCACGAGCTACGATGCTGTCAACAATGGTGACGGTACTTGGACTGCTCGTATTTACGCAAACTTTGATGCAGCAACAGACGAACTCGATGCCGTTTACGGTGACGCAGACAATCTATTGAGCATTAATTCAACAGGTGGTTTCTACCAAAACGCTTTTGGTGGCGCTACATCTCTTGCCATTAACCCTGCTCTTTACGCTGCTTTTCCAAGCCTCGTAAACGATAGTTGGGTAACAATTGGTCTTGAGGATCAAGTTGGCAACAATATGCTTACTATCGGCATCGATTACGCTGGTTTTGAAGCAGGCGGAAACATTTCAACAGATAACGGTACATGGTTTGCAACACCAGCTGACCCGCAAGTGCTCGCTGGCGCAGACCTTCGCGTTATGATTGGCCAATTTACAATGCTTGGTACAGACTCACACGTGAGTGGTGTTATCAACATTCAAGGTAAAGCTGGTAATTTTGAAACATTTGACGTTACTGGTATTGCTTTTGACTACGCTCTTCCAGCACCAGGTGCTCTTGCACTTCTTGGTCTTGCTGGTATAGCTAGCCGTCGTCGACGCAAGTAAATTGCATTGACTATTACGAGGCTTTTACGGCCTTTGTAAGACGAACAATTAACCGCCCTGACTCTGTCAGGGCGGTTTTTTTATGGTTGCTCCAGTCTATCGTGTGAGGATGGCTCAGAGGCGATTAGGACAGCTCAAAGGACTTGTGTGCATGAGAGTTAAAGATCGTAGAGAAAACATTCTTGATTTATTCCTCGGTGGAGGTCCTGTAATATTGAATGTAAGGGGGAGGCTAGCGAGGGTTTTGGGTGATAATCGAAACAAACGGAGCATGATGAAAATCGGCGAGGAGGTGCAACTTGCACGCAGGGAAGCGTGTGGCATAGTTGTGGCGTGGAAGCGATTGCTTTGAGCAGATGCCTTGGGAATGGCACAGGTAAGAGGTTTCGTGATTTAGTTTTAGAAACAATAAGAACAGAATGAGGAATTTAAGAATGAACAAATTAACGTTTACAATTTCAGCCGCCGTAGTGAGCTCGCTCTTTACAATCGGTACAGCTTCGGCAGACTTTACCGGTATGCAATACGAAACAGTAGAAAACGGCATGACCGGTTTAACTACGTATCGTGTGTATGCTGGTGTTGATGCAGGTGGCGAACTAGACGCAGTGTATGGCGATGAATCCAACACACTTTCAGTTAACTCTGATGGTGGTTTTTATCAAAATGCATTTGGCGGTTGGGGCACACCTAATGCTGCTCTTTTTGCAGTCTTTCCAAGTCTTGTGTTCGATAGTTTTGTAACTATCGGTTTGCTTGATGATGCGAATGATGCGATGCTGAGCATTGGTATCGACTACACAGACTTTGAAGCAGGTGGTAACATCAGTACCGATAACGGTACATGGTTTGCAACACCAGCGGATGCTCAAGTGTACGAAGTTAATGGTCGCGTATTAGTTGGTCAATTCACCGTTGGTGAT
>JABAAL010000016.1 GCA_014238785.1 Phycisphaerales bacterium
AGCTCTGACGCTGTTCCCGGCTGAAGCAAAAGTATTAAGTACGCCGCCTGGGGAGTACGGTCGCAAGGCTAAAACTCAAAGGAATTGACGGGGGCTCACACAAGCGGTGGAGCATGTGGTTTAATTCGATGCTACGCGAAGAACCTTACCTAGGTTTGACATGTAGTGGACAGCTATAGAAATATAGCCTTCTTCGGACCGCTACACAGGTGCTGCATGGCTGTCGTCAGCTCGTGCTGTGAAGTGTCGGGTTAAGTCCCTTAACGAGCGCAACCCCTGTCGCTAGTTGCTAACACGTAATGGTGAGGACTCTAGCGAGACTGCCGGTGTTAAACCGGACGAAGGTGGGGATGACGTCAAGTCCGCATGGCCTTTATGCCCAGGGCTGCACACGTGCTACAATGGCAGGTACAGAACGATGCAATACCGCGAGGTGGAGCAAATCGCAAAAACCTGCCCCAGTTCGGATTGGAGGCTGCAACTCGCCTCCATGAAGTTGGAATCGCTAGTAATCGCGGATCAGCATGCCGCGGTGAATACGTTCCTGAGCCTTGTACACACCGCCCGTCAAGTCATGGAAGCTGGTAGTGCCTTAAGTCGCCGAGATTCATCGGTGCCCACGGCAAGACTGGTGACTGGGACTAAGTCGTAACAAGGTAGCCGTAGGGGAACCTGCGGCTGGATCACCTCCTTTCTAAGGGATATCCTTAGACAGAGTGTTCGAGCATTGATTTGCTTGATGTAGTAGAGAGATCTACCCTCTGTTGTCAGCACATCCTCGTGCGATCGCAAGATCGCGTACCGGTATCGTGAGATACTGGGTCGGTTTTTCCCAACTGTTCACTCGTCATCGAGTGGAAGAAACGCCTTCATCGCAAGATGAAGGCGTTTTTTTTTGTGCACCTGCGTCTTGTATGCACTTACACTGCATGAATGCTTATCGAATCAATCATATTTGCGGTAGCCATTGTACAAATTCAACAACCAAATATAGTTGTTTTTCTTGTTGACGATTTAGGATGGCAGGACACATCTGTACCGTTTCATACGGAAGTGACACCGTTTAACGAACGCTACAACACGCCAAATTGGCAACGGCTTGCAGACAGCGGTACGAAGTACACAAACGCATATGCAGCAGGTCCAGTGTGTACGCCAAGTCGAACAAGTTTATTGACAGGGCAATCTCCAGCCCGAACACACATTACGTACTGGACGCTGTACAAAGATAAAGACAACTCCAAAAAACACCCAACACTTTCGCCTCCAAATTGGGATTTGGATGCACTGCAACCCGGCGATATAACATTGCCAGCGTTGTTACAGAAAGCGGGTTACTACACCATGCACGTTGGCAAAGCACATCTTGGTGCAGTAGACTCCCCCGGCGGTGATCCGGAAAACTTAGGTTTTGACGTCAACATTGCAGGGCATGGTGCAGGTGGTCCCGGAAGTTTTTATGGCAAGCACCGTTTTATGGCAACCCGCGGCAAGATGGATTTCGACAACCATCAAATTTGGGATGTTCCAGGGCTTGAAAAATACCACGACAAAGAAATTTTCTTGTCTGAAGCGCTCGCTATTGAAGCGTGCAACGAAATTGAACTAGCAACTGAAACTGGCAAACCATTCTTTTTACACTTTGCGCCCTATGCAGTACATGCACCGCTTATGCCAAACCCAAAGTACATAGGAAAGTACGATGGCATTGACAAAATAGAAGCAGCGTATGCCACGATGATTGAAAGTGCAGATGCAGCGCTTGGTTCTGTGCTGGACAAACTAGATGAACTGAACATTGCAGACAACACCATTGTTATTTTTACTTCCGACAACGGCGGGCTCTCTGCGCATGCGCGTGGTGGAAAGCCGCATACGCACAACGCACCATTACGGAGTGGAAAGGGCTCTGCATACGAAGGTGGAATTCGCGTGCCACTCATTGTGCAAGGGCTTGATAAAAAAGCTACGGTCAATACGGCAAATGTGATTACGCATGATTTATTCCCGACGATTTTAAAGTACGCAGGTGCAGGGATTCCCGAAGAGCACATCATTGACGGTGTTGATCTCGATGAATTTGATATATCTAGGATTATTGGATGGCACCAACCCCACCAGTGGGGTGCTTCGGGGCCGGGCATCGAACCGTTTACAGCAATTCGTCAAGGAAAATGGAAACTCATTTTCTTTCACGATGGGGAGCGATACGAACTCTACGATTTGGAAATCGATATTGGCGAAACTAATAATGTTTGTTCTACTCATCAAGAAGTGTGTCAATCGATGCAAAAGCAACTTGCAATGTGGGCAACGCAACGAAATGCGCAACCTTCTATTTTGACAGTGACAGGTGCTGCGATAGAGTGGTAATTCTTAATTTAAGTACACTATGTTGATGAAGAAATTACTTGCGTGTGCATTTTGCATTGTATTTGTATCTGTTGCCCAAGCACAAATTCGCGTTGTGAATTACAACGTGCATTATTGTTCAGCGGACATGGATGCAATGGAAGCTGTCCTTGATGCAGCATCTGCAGACGACTCGCACGCTAAGGCAATCCCCGTTTCGATTTTCATGTTCCAAGAAGTGACCATTGGTAAAGACAAGATACTGCATGGCCTTATCGAAGAATCATATTCAGCTGGCACATACACAAACAGCGGAGAATCGGGCGGCGCACAGGCAATGTTTTATCACGCCGACCAACTTATAGAGAAACCTGAAGATCATGCAGACATATACACTGGCGCAACACGAAACGCAGATCGTTGGCATTTGGTTGGCATTGGTGAAAATGACGGTATAGACCTCTGGGTGTACAGCGCTCATTTGAAAGCTTCCAAAGGAAGTGAAAATAAAACGCAACGTGAATTTGGTGCTAAAGCAATTCTAGAAGACATTGAAACGCTTCCAAAAGGAAGCAATGTCATCGTTGTTGGCGATATGAATTTTTATACAATTCGAGAACCAGCGTATCAAGCATTCATCGAAGTGCTGGTGGATCCACTTGGCACAGATGAGTGGGCGGGGAAAGATGATGCAAGTAAGCACACACAATCGCCAAGGAAAATTCAAAAAGGTGGACTTGCAAGTGGGGGATTAGATGACCGTTTTGATTTTCAATTTATAAGCAAATCATTGCGTGATGGTGAAGGTCTTGACATTGTTCGGGGGTCGTACCATTCGTTAGGTAATGATGGAAAACATTACGATATTGCGATAAATGAAGGTGATAACTTGTATTTTTCCAACAATAAAGAACGCAGCAACCACCTTGCGACTGCGTTGCATGAAGCGTCAGACCACATCCCTGTCATCGCAGATTACGATTTTAAAATCCAAGGGACAACAAAAATCCCTTCAAATACAACAGAATGACGTTATTGCCATTTTTAAATGGCTTTTTTGCGTTCAGAGAGTACACTTGAGCGAAGGTATGGGTATGTTTTTTCGATTTTTAACTTTTGTGACTGCGCTATTCATTTCATGTACTGCGAATGCTCAAATTCGTGTGATGAGTTATAACATTGCGCAATTCAACGGCGATACAATTGCAATGGCAGACGTGTTACAAGCGGCAAGTGATGATGACAGTCATGGTTTCGCAGTACCAGTTTCGATTTTCTTATTTCAAGAAGTTGACGAAGCGGAACTTTCAATTTTGCAGGATGTTGTGGGTCCAAGTTATTCCATGGCTACTTTTACCGATCAAAATGATAGTAGTTGGGGTGGTGCACAAGCTATGTTTTAC
>JABAAL010000017.1 GCA_014238785.1 Phycisphaerales bacterium
GCAAGCAAATCGCGTTCACGGGCAACATCTCGAGTTACTGGCATCCAAAATGAACCGGGCACTTGTTCCCACGGTTCTTCCGCGGGCAAAACAGTCGTTCTTGTTTCTTGTCGAAGCGACCACGTGCCGTGTCGAATACCTTGCGTGTACTTTCGGTCAACATATACCCACACCCGTAGTTCCATTGGTCCGTCGTATATGGACAAATCAACGCCGGTTGAAGAAAGCAAATCTGGTCCAGTACGTTCACCATCGTTTTCTGAAATAACAATCTTCAGAACCGCTGGAACAAATTCAAATCGAGCAGTGCGGCGTTGCATTGCAAGCGTATTTTCTAAACCTTGCCTTGCAGCCGAGGGATGTGGTTTCCATGGCTGTAAAAAACTACCAGCAACAGCGGGCTCAGTTGCAATAATTCCACCGCGCCTATCAAGCAAGACCGGCTTCATCCCATCAGCTTCTGCCGCAGCAACCGCTGCATCAAATACTGCAGAATAATTTTGCGAATCAAGCACAATCATATCTGGGCCTACAGCCCTAGTCGAACAACCAATGCAAAATACAAAACCAATTAGCAAGAGTAAAAACTTCACAGGAGCATTCTACACATATAAAAGCAGCCCGACTTTTTGGATGGTACAATAGGGAATCTATGGCATGGAATGGACGACATTTTTTAAACTTGGCTGAATTGAGTTGCGAGGACATGATTGGACTCATGAAACGCGCCTCGAATTTTTTAGACGCTGGTGATCGGTATGAACCGAACGCGCCACTTGATGGAAAAATTATCGCGAACCTCTTTATGGAAAACTCAACGCGAACGCGGTGCAGTTTCACCGTCGCAACAAAACGCCTCGGCGGAGATTACATTGATTTACTCGTCGAAACATCAAGCGCATCTAAAGGTGAAACACTTGTTGACACTGCACTCAATTTAGAAGCGATGGGTGTTGCTGGAATTGTCGTCAGATGTTCTCAAGAAAATGGACCAAATGAAATCGCCGAAAACGTAGGCATTCCAGTCATCAACGCTGGCTCTGGAACTTCGGCGCACCCAACCCAGGCGTTACTTGATGCCGTTACCTTGACTCGATACTTTGGTACAGATGACCTTTTGGGACAACACATTGCAATTGTCGGCGACATTACGCACAGCAGGGTTGCTCGGTCGAATGTAATCGGTTTAGCAAAACTTGGCGCAATAGTTACACTCGTTGGGCCCTCCGAATTGCTTCCCAATGATTTGGGTTGTAAAACCTCGACTGATTTTGACGGCGTACTCTCTACGGTTTCGGCGGTCATGATGTTACGAGTGCAATTCGAGCGCGATGCAAAAGTTGGGGAAGATTACCACGAAAAGTTTGGTCTTACTGAACAACGGTTCGCCAACTTCCATGGGGCTGTTTTGCACCCTGGACCAATGAACCGCGGTTTAGAAATTGACGACAACGTGGCGAACCCAGAAAGCTCGCCGCACAATTTAATTCTGTCACAAGTAACAAGCGGTGTTGCAACTCGCATGGCGATTCTTGAACACCTCATTGGATAAGAAGAGAACAAACTAACATGGAATTCAAAACAATCATTGAGCCCTTTCGAATTCGACAGGTACAACCAATTCGTTCGACAACCCACGAAGAACGAGTTGCTGCATTGGAAACAGCCGGCAATAATGTTTTTCTTTTAAAAGCAAAAGATGTCTTGATTGATTTGCTAACCGACTCTGGCACGGGCGCAATGTCCAACGAGCAGTGGGCGGGCATGATGCGAAGTGACGAGAGTTATGCTGGCGCTGATTCTTATTACCGTTTTGAAAAAACAGTGAAAGATATCACTGGTTTTAAACATATTATTCCTACGCATCAGGGGCGTGCTGCGGAACGTATTTTGTTTGGTGCGGCGGTTGAAGATGGAGAAGTAGTTCCAAACAACACGCACTTTGATACCACGCGCGCAAACATAGAAGTGCGTGGTGCAACCGCTATCGATATCCCAACCCCCGGAAGTAGTGACACGCAAAGTATTGCACCTTTCAAGGGTAATATGGACATCGATGAATTGAAGTCCATTCTGGATCAATGGCCCGACAAAGTACCAATGGTCATAATGACGATTACAAATAACTCTAACGGTGGGCAGCCCGTAAGTTTGGAAAACATTCGTACTGCAAGCAAACTTTGCAAAGAGAATGGCGTGCCTTTCTTTATTGACGCGTGCCGTTTTGCTGAAAACTCTTGGTTTATTAAGTTGCGCGAAGAGGGCAACAAAGATCGAACGCCGATTGACATTGCGCGTGAAATTTTCTCGCTCGCAGATGGCGCAACCATGAGCGCAAAGAAAGACGGTATGGCAAACATGGGTGGCTTCCTTGCATTAAACGACGACGCACTTGCTGAAAAGTGTCGTTCGATGTTAGTTTTGACTGAGGGCTTTCCAACGTACGGTGGTCTTGCTGGCTACGACCTTGAATCGATTGCAGTTGGTTTATACGAAGCATTGCGTGAAGATTATTTGGCGTATCGAATACGCACAGTCTCTTATGTTGGAGAGCGGTTGACAAAAATGGGAATACCAATTTTACAACCACCCGGTGGTCATGCCATTTATCTTGATGCAAAAATATGGCTGTCCCATATTCCACAGAAACAGTACCCGGGCTGGGCTTTGGCAAATACGCTGTATCGCGAGGGTGGTATTCGTGCCAGTGAAATTGGAAGTGTCATGTTCGGACAACAACCAGACGGAAGTGAACAGTATTCGGACAAAGAACTGGTTCGCCTTGCATTCCCAAGAAGGGTCTACACACAAAGTCACATCGATTATGTAGTAGAAGTTTTAGAATACATCCACACAATAAAAGATTCCATCAAGGGTGTTCGCATCACAAAACAGCCGAGCGCCCTTCGCCACTTCACCGCCAAATTCGAAACCGTAGAGTAATTACACTTCAGAAAGCGGCATATCGGTATCAACACGGTTTGTGTTTTGTGGAGGTTCAACGTCGAGCATGCCTGCAACGCCCGCGTCTGCCATTCTTCTTCGTACAGTTGCTGCATTAAAAACGGTCGATTCCATATCGCCGACTATCGCTTGCAAGTTCATTGCAATTTGCCCTTCGGCCTGTGAATCGCCAAGTGGATGAATTGCTCGTTCAAACAACTGTAACTTATTGTCGTAATTTTCGAATGTACCCGCTTTTTCTGCCCATGTTGCCGCGGGAAGAAATGCGTCTGCGCGTTGTGTTAGGTTGTTTGCAAGAGTGTCTATAAGTATGAGTGTTTGCGAATCCGATATTGCGGGGGTATCCCATGCTTCTGGATAGTTTCCGGTCACCACAACAGTGTCGACGCCCGACACTTGTTTTTTCCATTCTTCGTACTCAAGAACATCTCCAATCGCACGGCGAACTCCCCTTGCGTTTGGCGCTTTTTCGTTGCGCATCGTGAAACCACTTTTGAATGTTTTATCTTCGCCGACGACGGAAACGGGGCCGATGCCGATGATCCCATCGCTATCAATACTACGAACAAGTTGACTAAGCAGCCAAGCGTCTTCGCAGCTAATCATTGGACTTACGAGTAGTGCTATTTTAGTTGCTTGTTGCAGTTTGTCAGCGGCGACAAGTTCTGCATCCTCATTCATTTCTGTAACGCGTGATTCGTCATGGACAAATTTCCAGCCATACCGAACTTCATCCGTAATCCAATATTGGTTTATTTCAAGGTTCTTCCTTGGCTTTACGCGGTAGACTTTATTCTTGTTATGTTCAATCATGATATTGTCGCCACTACTCGTAAGCGGGTCAATTGAGGGCGCTGTTTTCAAAAACCAAACAGGCTGTTGAAACATAAAATCTTTGTCAAGCATTGCACCCACTGGGCAAATGTCAATAACATTTCCGCTTAGTTCATTATTGATACCAATACCCGGAAATACATCAATATATTCCTTAGCACCACGACCATCAATAAATAACTCCGATGTGCCAGAAATTTCGTCAGCAAAACGAACACAGCGAGTGCACATGATGCAACGGTCACCGTACAACATAACATTGTCGCCGATATCTTTTTTGGACTGCGTTATTTTTTCAGCGTCGTGTCGGCGAACGCCTCGACCATATTCATAGGCAAAATCTTGAAGGTTGCACTCGCCTGCTTGATCGCAAGTTGGGCAATCAATGGGGTGATGATTCAATAACATTTCCATCACTGCTTTTTGGTTTGCTGTTGCCTTTGGCGAAGATGTATAAACAACTTGACCATCCCTTGCCGGCTCTTGGCAAGTTGGCAACAACTTGGGCAGCGGTTCTAGTTTATTATCGTTTCGGGGGTTTGGTGCCCATACTTCTGCAAGGCAAATTCGGCAATTAGCAACAACACTAAGCGAGGGGTGGTAACAATAGTGTGGAATTTTCAACCCATTGTCATGTGCAACCTCAAGAATCGATTGACCTTGGTCAAATTCCAGTGCTTTTCCATCTATCGTAATCGTGGGCATAAGTCGCACATTGTAGCTTAGGGGTCAGGCCCCATGTGGTCTGACCTAACGGGGTCTGACACCACTAGTTTGGAAGAATTGTTCTGCAAGAAAGCACTATGGCACCCTCTTCAAAATCAATTGCCTTAATTTCAACTTCGCGAGCATCCATAAGCGGAACCACTGGCACCACAGCGTTGGCATCCGCGGGCATCTCTTTCATTACATTTTTGAGTATGGATACTGGCACAGGAATTTTGCCAAATCGAATAGAAATTGGCTCAAAATAGGCTTTCTCCTTCTCAAACCACACACGAACCTGTGTCGCAACAGGCCGAGCTATCGAATCTTCAATTTCGACCATCGCTGCAATCCAAAGACCTTCCGGTGTGGTGTGAACTTGCAACCCATATATCTCTTCTGGTATCTCTAATTCTTGATCGTGTGTCAGCCAACCCTCAAGTCGACCCGATAGCCATGCATTCATCGCTTCGTCAGTGATACGCAATCGCCAAACTTCGTCCATTGGGCGAATTGCATGAAATTCTTCGTTCAACCGATACTCAGCGCGATCCGCAAGTTTTTTAACCTCTTGTTGCGAATAATCAGGTGGCGCATACCATGATTGGGGCTGCCAACTCAACCAAATAACAAACAAAACTGCTGCAACAAGCAACACAGTACCGCTAATTAAAACAATGAGAAGTTTCTTCATACTTCACTACACTGGCGTTTTGCCATATTGCCAAGAGCAAACAAAAGCAAACAATTTAAGGCAATAAAAATGACTCCCGCAATTGGAAACATTCGAGAAAACATTAAATCAGCAGGCAACGAGATTGAGGTTATAAGCAAACCACCGCCCAATACGCCAATGGCAAATCCTGCTTGACCTGCGGTTTGGAGTGAACTAAAAACCAAATTGGAAGCATCTTGGCGGACTGCAACTGAGAATGCAGATGGCATTAAGCCAGATGCACCAACTCCATACATTAATAAACTAGGTAACAAAATTATTTCAGGAGGCAACCACGCCATTAACCCAAGCCCAGCAAGGGATAATCCACACATAAGAGATGCCACAAGCCGAACCCTACCGCCGCCATATCTGTCTGCAAGTAATCCGGCAGGTGCTGAAAATGCCGCCAACGAGAGAAACATACCCACTAAAGCAACTGCCAAGGTCACTTTTGGGACATTAAAGCCAGAAGCGAGCAAAATAGGCAAAGAAGTGGATACAAGCGCCGCTAAGGCACGGTCGATCGCATAAAAACCAGCTCCAACCCACTCCCGAGGAATAAGCGGACATCGATTTGCTGCAGGTAGTGGAGATGGTGGCATTTTATCGATAATTGAGCGCACGTTCGCAGCAATTAGCGCAAGTACGACCATAATGAGGGATCCTGCCCAAAGAACAGACTCTGCAGATTCTCCGCCCAGTGCCCCTCCAAGGCCAGCGCCAATTGCAAGTGCGATCATCATCGCGGTAAATCCACCGCCAATCCTCCCTGCATATCTATCTTTATTGCCTGCTCCTGCAATCAATCGAAATGGTATCGATAGCAAAAGAATGTCAGCCCCACCCTCAAGACATCTGATTGCCAAAAACAGTCCCCACGAGTCGGCCATAGCCATACAGGCCATCATTATCGAGGAAATAATTGTTGCAGCAATAAAGAGCGTTGAGGATGAAAATCGCCTCTTGAGAACTGCCAAAACCCCTATGGCCAATACAGCGCCAAGAAGGTTGACCGCCATAAAATAATGCGCAACACCCTCGGAAACGCCGAACTTGACGACGGTCAAATCATGCAATACTGGCACAACCATCGCGTCGGGTATTGCCGCAAGCCCTAGCAGTAAGCAGCCGATTAGCAGGTTTTTACTTCGTTTATGCTCTTTTTGTGCGTTAATTGTCGCAAACATGCATCATTTTGTAGATATAAGCTCGACATCAAAGATAAGGGTAGCGCCTCCTGGAATTACGCCACCCGCACCTGCCGCTCCATAGCCAAGATCTGCAGGAATGACAAGTTTGCGTTTTCCACCAACTTTCATAGAACCAACGCCCTCAGTCCAACCTGCGATAACGCCATCGAGTGGGAATTCGATTGTTTGACCGCGGTCAACACTCGAATCAAACTTTGTGCCGTCAGTTAACCATCCTGTGTAGTGCACCTCAACCGTACTTGCGGGACTTGCTGGAGTTTCGCCACTGCCTTCCACAATATCGTACCACTGTAGACCGCTATCGCTTGTTACTATTTCGCCTGTTACTGCATCGCCTGGTAATTGTTCCATTGGGGGTACCTTTATGTAATCAATGATGTCTAATAATTCGACATCGAAAATAAGAGTGGAGTCCGGTGGAATACTTGGTCGTCCACGCGAACCGTACGCTAAGTTAGCCGGAATTCGGAATTTTCTTTTTTCGCCAACAGTCATACCACTGACGCCCTCTGTCCAGCCTTTAATAACTCGATTTAGTGGGAAGGTTGAGGGTTGCCCGCGGTCTACACTTGAATCAAACTTGGAACCGTCTTCAAGCCAACCGGTGTAATGTACTTTTACAATGTTCGCTGCACTTGGTGATGCTCCATTACTATCGCCTTGGCGAATGACCCACCACTCCAAGCCACTTGCGGATTGTTCCGGGTCGCCCTGCACTTCATCACCTGGTAACGTTGTCGAAATTGTCGACGCTTCGACTTCCAAACCAAGCGATTCCAAGAATGCGTCCATCGAGGGTTCGCGGCCTAGATACCCTTGAACTAAATCCAAGCTATCTTCGGTGCCGCCTTTGGATAAAATCTTTTCTCGGTAATACGCACCAGCCTCTGGGCTTAGCATACCAAGTTCCTTAAATCGTTGGAACATATCCTGCGCATACACGAGCGACCACATGTACCCGTAGTACCCTGCTTGATAACCGGTCAGGTGCCCAAAACTGCCTTGGAAGTGTGAACCAGGAGTATGGGAATACATACGCGTCATATCGTGGATGTCGTATGCAACTTGGGTTGTGTCGACTTCACCATCCGTATCGCAGTGATAGGCCTGATCAACCATGCCAAGAAAAATCTGTCCTTCGGTTTTAATTCCGCTCTGCAAATTCTTCGCAGCGATCATGCCATCAATAAGTTCATCTGGCATCGGTTCATTCGTTTCGTAATGCCGCGCAAACAATTTTAGTGTTTCTGGTGTCCACATCCACTCTTCAAACATTTGCGAAGGCGCTTCGACAAAATCGCGCTCTACGCTAGTCCCTGCAAATCCTGCAATTTCTGCTTCACTCAAAATAGTGTGCAAACAGTGACCAAACTCATGAAAGAATGTTTCCGCTTCATCGTGCGTCATAAGGGACGGCTTGTCAGCTGTTGGTTTTGTAAAATTGCAAACAAGGGCGGCGACAGGTAATTGTACGGTGCCGTCTCCCCAAACTTTGTGCTGCACCAAACCCCACTGCGCTGCGTGTGAGTATTTATTGTCGCGCGGATGCAAGTCAATATAAAACTCGCCCAGTTGCTTGCCTGTTTTCGTATCCCAAACTTCGAACAATCGAACATCGTCGTGCCAAAGAGGCGTACCGCGTTCTTCCGCCACATCAGTTACTTCGCGGTACTCAATGCCGTATAACAATTGTGTGATTTCAAACAAGCCATCCATCACATTTTGTAGCGGCAAGTACTCTTGTACTTTTTGTGAATCAACCGCGTACTTATCGTTTTTGATTTTTTCGTAGTAGTAACTAAAATCGTACGGATAAAATTCTGCTGTTGGATCACCAGTATCTTTGCGTTTAGCCTCAAGGAGTTCTGCCCAGTCTTTTTCTGCTTTTTTGCGTACTACGGGTCGTAGTTTTTCGTAAAACGCCGCTACGGTTGCAGCATTTTTTGACATTTTTGTTTCAGTCTCAAAATCTGCTGTCGTTGCATACCCGAGCAAGTCCGACGCTTGGTCACGTAATTTAATAATACGCTCAAGCAAATCGACGTTCTCTTGCCCCGCGCGTTTCGAATAGGCAAACCGGACTGCTTTTCTTGTTTCTTGGACTGAGCAATAATCCAAAACTGGACCAAATGTTGGGTAGTCAAGAGTTATCTGATAGTTTCCATCCTTAACGTCAAGTCTATCTATAACATCTTGGGGCACACCTTCGAGTCCTCCAAGTGGGATTGGGACAACTGTTTTATCTTCTCGAATATTTGTGTCAAATTCGATAGTTAGCGTGCCAAGTTCTTTTTGAATTACTTTCAACGCTTCTCGGTCTTCTTTTGTAAGGGACATACCGCTTCGTCGATAATCGCGCATGGTGTGTTTAAGCATGCGTGCTTGTTCACCTGAAAGAGCTGGGTTTGAGTCGGCGTAGGCTTTTATAGCGTTATATAAATCTTCATTTGTTGCAAAGTCGATTGACCAGTCTGACCACAGTTGCTCAGCACCTTGCGCTGCTTCTCGAATGCCTGCGTCCGTATGGACATACGCCATGAATGCCATCATGTTTGCGTCCCCATCAAGACGCGCCATCATGTCATCAAGCGCGCCAACTGTATTTGCAAACGTTCTTTGATTAGTGGGCACTTCAATAATTGCCTCGATCTCTACATCTGCGTTTGCAAACGCTTGTTCAACTCGTGTCGTCAATTCCTCAGGTGTCGCTGGAATTGGACGATCAGCAAATAATGCTGTTGCTATGAGGGTGGTTGTTAGGAATACGGTTTTAATAATCATAGGAGTTTCCTTCTTTTGAGCCATATAGTGTATATCGAAACAGGGCTCGCAACGTGTGCTGCGAGCCCTGTGTTTTTCAGTGTTTTTGGTTTAGACAACCGCTGCAGCCATGGCTTCTGCCTTGGCTTTTGCATCTTCGAGCGTACCAACGTACATGAACGCCGATTCTGGAAGATCATCGCCCTCACCGTTGCATAATCGTTCGAAAGAATCAATAGTTTCTTCAAGCGATGAGTTCACGCCTGCAAAACCAGTAAATTGCTCGGCAACATGGAATGGTTGACTCAAGAATCGCTCGATTCGACGCGCTCTTGCAACTGTCAACTTATCGTCTTCAGACAATTCATCGACACCAAGAATCGCAATGATGTCTTGCAAGTCAGCGTATCGTTGAAGAATTGTTTGGACACGACGCGATACGTCGTAGTGATGTTGACCAACAATTTGCGGGTCAAGAATACGCGATGATGATGCGAGTGGGTCAATCGCTGGATAAATACCTTTTTCAGCAATTTTACGTTCAAGCACAACAAATGCATCCAAGTGAGCAAACGTTGTTGCAGGAGCAGGGTCAGTCAAGTCATCTGCGGGAACATAAATTGCTTGCACAGATGTAATCGCGCCCTTATTTGTTGAAGTAATGCGCTCTTGAAGTTCACCCATTTCAGTTGAAAGGGTTGGTTGGTATCCAACAGCGGATGGCATTCTGCCAAGGAGCGCGGATACTTCAGAACCCGCTTGTGTAAAGCGGAAGACATTGTCAACAAAGAGCAGGGTTTCTTTACCGGATTCATCTCGGAAATTTTCTGCCATTGTGAGTGCAGAAAGAGCAACACGAAGACGTGCGCCCGGTGGTTCGTTCATTTGCCCGAAGACCATTGCAACCTTATCAAGAACGGAAACTGTTTCGCCTTCATCATTTGTAAATTCTGCTTCTTGCATCTCAAGCCAAAGGTCATTGCCTTCTCGTGTACGCTCGCCAACACCCGCAAATACTGAGTAGCCATCAAAGTCACGGGCAACACGAGCAATCATTTCCTGAATAATAACTGTTTTGCCAACTCCAGCACCACCAAAAAGACCAATCTTACCACCCCGAACAAATGGACAAAGAAGGTCAACAACTTTGATACCTGTTTCGAGAATTTCAGAGTTTGGGTTGAGTTCAGAAATTTGTGGAGGTGCCGCGTGAATTGGCATTCGTTTTTCGTATGTAACATCCCCGCGTTCGTCAACAGGATCACCGAACAAATTAAACACTCGACCAAGTACGCCTTCACCGACTGGTACAGTTACAGGTAATCCAGTATCGGTACACACTTGCCCTCGGCAAAGACCGTCTGTACTGCCAAGTGAAACGCAGCGAACTCTTCCGCCTCCCAAGTGTTTATTTACTTCACCAACAAGTGTAATTTTTTCGCCCGCGTTGTCGATTTCGACTTCGAGTGCATTGTAAATTTTTGGCAGGTTTTCTGCTGGAAATTGTGCGTCAAAAGTTGAGCCGATGACTTGAATTATTGTGCCATTTGTGGACATTTGTGAATCCGAGAATTAAAGTTTTATACCAGTGTAAAAGCCCAATAAAAAAGGGCTACAGAACGCCACAGGATACCTAAATCTCGCCCATTTGCCAAGCCCAAAGGGGGCTTGGCTCCACGGGGTTTGACCCAATTTTGGGCGCAAGGTGCTTTGCAAGGTATAATTCCGTCGTATGAAGTTTGATTTAGTAGACCAAATCCTCGAGCAAGAAGAGGGAAGAATAGTAACCATCAAGCAGGTAACACAGGCTGAGGAGTACCTTAGGGATCATTTTCCAAGTTTTCCTATTCTGCCAGGCGTTATGATGCTCGAAGCCATGGTGCAAGCCGCATCAAAACTCTGTTCAAAAAAGGGCGAACGGCTGGTCCTTGGCGAGGTCAAGGCGGTTAAATACGGTGCCATGGTCAAACCGGGAGAACGGCTCAAAGTCGAAGTCACAATTGTTAAAAAAAACGATGATGGTTCCGTCTCACTTAAGGGAATTGGAACTGTTCTTAAAAATGACACCGAAAAAACGCAGACAGCAGTTGCAGGACGGTTTACCATACGCCCCGTTCGCATGTCTTAACCATTACAAAACAGGAGACGGTCATGAGCCGCGATGATATTTTTGAAAAAATCCAAGAAGTTCTCGACGATGCCCTCGGCGTAGACGAAGACGAAGTGACACCAAATGCTAGCCTAACCGCTGACCTTGGTGCAGAATCTATCGACTTTTTAGATATTATCTTTCGACTAGAAAAAACCTTCGATTTTAAAATTTCTCAGGGTGAATTATTCCCTGAAAATCTCTCCGAAAACCCCGACTGGATTTCTGACGGAAACCTCAGCGATGCGGGCCTTGCAATGTTGAAGGAGCGAATGACGCATGTCGATTTCACTTCAATCGAAGATGGCGATCGAAACATTTCCAAAATTGGTGATTTAATTACAGTGAATTCGCTTGTGGATTTCGTTGAAATTAAACTCACTGGATAACAACCATGCGCTGGCTTTGGATTGATTGCATTGTTGAACATGAAGTTGAAAAGCGACTCGTTGCTATCAAGAACGTGTCGCTTGCCGAAGACGTTCTACACGACCATGTTATAGACGGAAAACCAATCATGCCATTCTCCCTCATGATTGAAGGCATGGCACAAACTGCGGGCATTTTGGTTGGGTCAACTACGAGATTCAAGGAAAAAGTTATCCTTGCAAAAATTGCGAAAGCATCACTCGATTGTGACGTTACTGCAAGCGATACTGTTCGATACGACGCCACAATCGAACGCATAGATGACGCTGGCGCATCAACGTCTGGAACAATCGACCGCAGAGTTGCAGGCGGGGAGGCGTGGGAACGCATCGGTCGCATCGAACTCTTGTTCAGTCACATTGATAATAATTTGGCTGGAACCGAATTTCCTGCGCACAATTTTGTATTTTCAGACAATTTCAAAATGATTTTAGAAACCGCGGGTCTTGCTGACCTCGCAGATTAACCGGTAACAAGTAATTCAAAGAAGGAGAATACAAATGCCACGACTAACAACCATTGACCCAACAAACGACACCGGCGCGGGTGCTGATTTGCTCAACGGACCATTAAAGGAAAAGCAAAAAAATATTTTTAAGGGACTTGCAGCGCACGCTCCCGTATTAGAGGCTTATATGGGTTGGTCCCAAGGCTCTAAGGCTGGGGCACTCACCGCGGCTGAAGGCGAGGTTGTTCAATTACTCGCAGCGGAAAAGATGCATTGCGATTATTGCCTTGCGGCGCACACAATGATTGCACAAGGCACGGGCATAAGCGAAGAGGATTGCATACAAATTCGCAAACGCCACAGCGACGATCCAAAGACGCAAGCTTTAATCAACTTCACCGCAGAAACCCTTGATACCTACGGCAGTGTGAGCAATGAAACACTCGCTGCGTTTATGGATGCTGGCTTCAACACGGAAGCTGCAATTGAAGTGCTCGCAGGAATATCCGTCCTGACTTTCACAAGTTTATATAACCACGTCAACAATACCGTTGTTGATTTTCCAGAAGTAGCAACCGTCTAATAATCTAAAAAGTACACCTTTAAAAAACAGACCCCCGCCAACGAAGGCGGGGGTCTTTTTTTGGTCGATTGGAGGTTCGACCGATGGGAAGAAAGTTGTTCTGCTGCGTGGTGCAGACCCTTTCAATGGAGGAGATAGAGAAGAATAAAACAATCACTACTTTCGAATATAAATATCCTCAAAGCAAATGTCAGCGCCGTTTTTCGAGTCCGATTGTGACGATTACTCCTATTTCAACGTATAATTGCGTACGCATGAAAGAACACATCGCCATCTATGCTGGTTCATTTGATCCCATCACAAGCGGTCACCTTGATGTCGTTGCAAGAGCGAGGGGCATGTTTGATCGCATAATCGTTGGCATTGGGCACAACCCAGATAAGATTTCTCTCTTTCCCTTTGATGAACGCGTTGAGATTGCTACAACGCTTATCGATGAGCTCGTCTCTAAAAATACAGACCTAGCCCCAGTGAGCGTCGAGCAATATGGTGGACTCACTGTAGATTTTGCTAAAAATTCTGGCGGCTCGGCACTCCTTAGAGGGATTCGTAATGTCACCGATCTCGCAGTCGAAACGCAACTTGCAATAACAAATCGACAAGTTGCAGATATGGAAACAGTGTTCATCGTGACGGGCGAAGCGTATGCATTTACATCATCGAGTTTGATTCGGCAAATTGCAGCCCTTGGCGGAAATGTTGAACGCCTTGACAGCATCATCCCGCAGCTTGTTATTTCTCGAATAAAAAAATTACAAGAAGATCCAACTAGTTCGCTGCACTCGCTCGGGCGAGATGCGCACATGGAGTAAACATGGATTGGCGAATTGTCTCCATCGGAACCCTTCCATCAAATCCACTTTGGAACGAAACTGGAGTCCTCCGAACAGGCCATGCGACAACGACCGTCATAAAGTGTGGTAAATCACTTTTACTTGTTGATCCATCACTTCCGCCAGAAATGTTAAATGCTCGCCTTCAAGAACGATGGGGTATTGACCTTTCTGAAATTACACACGTTTTTCTTACAAGTTTTGACCCAGATAGAAGACGGTCACTCGATGGACTCACCCACGCAACATGGCTCATGCACGAACCTGAAATTCAAGCTGCGACACTAGCCATCGGCGACGAAATACTTCGAGCAGAAGGCGACGCGGAACTTACTGGGATTTTAGGATTACACAGAGAATTATTGACAAAGTTCGATATTGCTGCTGACCGTCCACTCCTTGAAGCGGGGGTTGACTTATTTCCCTTGCCCGGGTTTACACCTGGAAGTTGTGGACTTCTATTGCCGACGCCAAGGCGAACCATTTTAATTTGCGGTGACACCGTTGCAACGAGCGAACACGTAGCACAAGCAAGCGTTCTTTCAAATTGTGCAAATATTGAAATGGCGCAAGAGTCATTTAAGGAATGCATCGAAATTGCAGACATACTCGTACTCGGTCGCGACAACGTCGTTTTAAATCCAATTAGATCATGATTTCACTCTTGCTAACAATTGCGGTAACGCAAAACTCACCGCCCCAAAACATAGAACTTCGGGCGGCAATGAAACTTGGGGCACAGGTGGCAAGGGTTCAACAAAAATTGCCCGTGGTGCATCAGGTTGTACTTGTTCCAGACGAGGCAACCTATCTTGACGAATTATCTCGTTGGACACCCGCTGATCGGTGGCCCGTGTTATTCAACCAAGAACCGCGAGTGTCACAATTCATTCGCCGTTTCTCTCCTGAAAAGGTATGGCTAAGAGAGTCTGTTGGGAAAATAGAAGATGTTCGCAGCAAAATGATCCAAACAGTCGCTAGCGCTTGGGGTGGAAATAATTCCGTTCAAGATTCCCTTAAAGAAATCAACTTACCTCCACTTGGTGTTGTTATTACAGCAGTAAATGACACGGCAAGAACCGCAGCGGTAGCCCTTGCGGCGGGTCGTGGTCAACTTCTTTCCTTTATGTCATCCGAATGGGGCCCGGAAAACAAAATCCTCAGCGAATCAAAAACCAATGTACTTGTTCGCAAGGTTCACGACACGCTCACAGAAACGGGTCTAGCTTTTGATTCTATTGGTGATGATATTGATGCTATTACCGTTTGCATGTCACTCCCGGCTCGAGTGAATTTTGCGGCCGCCGTCGAAAACCCTGTTGCAGTAAGTGATGTTATTGGTCGAAATGAACAAGGCACTCGTTTTGCTTGGACAGGTTGGATTTTTGGCTCTAAGGCAGACGCTGCATATACAGCTATGTGTAGTCTGTTTTTAGAGCGTGATTCCTATTGGTTTTGCAACACGTACGGAAATGCTCCGCCGTGGGGTAATTATGGTCTTGGAACGATTCCAGAAGTGCTTCCGAAATTTGGCATCAAGAGTGTTGGTATTGATGGAACCCTAGCATCATTACAGCGTGCCGATGTTGGTGGTGTAACCACAGATGTTGTGTACTTCACCTCAAAGGGTAACCAAGATTTTTTAGACATGGCAGATGAGCGAACTTCGCCAACGTGGCTTCCGCTGTTAGATACGCCTGCTGCACTTTATTTTTTACACAGTTGGTCACTAAAAAATCCATCCAGTCGAACGACCGTTGGAGGAGTTTGGTTGTCGCGTGGTGTCTACGCATTCGTCGGATCATCCCACGAACCCATGCTCCAAGCATTTGTTCCTCAAATAGAACTACTTAGACGAACAATGAGTTTGGTTCCGTTTCTACCGGCATCAAGGTGGAGCGCCAACGAAGGGATACATGCAAAACCGTGGAGGATTAATACGATTGGCGACCCTCTCATGCTCTGCCCACCCAAATCGGCAATCGTAAGGAACGTAAAGCCAGCCAAAAAATATTCGCTGTATCAAAATGCAGAAATCATTGCAAAGAGAAATCTAAAAGTGGCCTCGGAAAATCCCACCGATGCCTCGTTTGCAAAAGCGATCGATTCCATTGTGTTGGTTGGCAAAGATTTATTGGCTTGCGAAGTTTGGGGGGCTGCCGTTGCCAAGTCTTCTGAAGGACCACTAAGTGCTAGCGCTTCAGTTGGTCCATTGTTTCGACAGGAAAAGCTTGAAGGATTTCTTTCAGCGTTTTGCTTGATTAAGAATCCAACAAGACTCGACAAAGACATGCTTTGGCAACTTGCTGGAACATCTAGCGCTACATCATTGCAATTACTCATTGATAATTTACGAAGTCCGTATCAAGTAGACGACTTAAAGGCAGTGGTAGACAGGATTGCGAAGCAAAGAGGGAACCTTGCTGTTTGTACTATTATTGACGAAGTTCTAAAAAAATCCAGAGGCAGAAACGAGCGCGAGTTGCGACGAATGAGAAAGAATTATGACAACTAAACAACAACCTGTCGTTCTCGTTATTCGTGATGGCTGGGGACGCAACCCAGATAGTTCAATGGATTCACACAACGCCATTCTTCAAGCGAATACACCTGTTGCCGATGCCTTGTTTCAAAACCATCCCACAACAATGATTGAAACAAGTGGAACAAGTGTTGGTCTTCCCAATGGAGTCATGGGCAACAGCGAAGTCGGCCACCAAAATATTGGTGCAGGAAGAATTGTTCCACAAGAATTAATCCGCCTTTCTGCCGCAGCAGAAAATGGTGAATTTAAAACTAATCCAGTTATTTCAAAAGCATTTTCAATCGGTTGCGATGGACACGCTGTACACATAGTTGGCCTTGTGAGTGATGGCCGAGTTCACAGCGACATCGCTCACTTATTCGCACTCATTAATGCTGCGCCAAAAGAAGCGCATGTCTTCATCCACGTTATTACAGATGGACGTGATTGTTCACCAAGTGCGGGCCTGGGGTTTGTTGAACAACTTGAAGATAAAATCCGGGGATCGAATGTAAAAATTGCTAGTGTTATTGGCAGATACTGGGCAATGGATCGGGATAACCGGTGGGAACGTGTTGCACTTGCGTATGAAGCCATGACGGGGATAAAAACAACACACGAACTACGACCCTATTCGCAAAATGTGCAAACAAACTTCCATGCATCAAACGTCATCTCAGAATATTACAATTCGCCAACCGAATCAAATCATGCTGGTGATGAGTTTATACTTCCGACACAGATTGTCGACGCAAACAATCAGCCAATTGGATTAGTTAAGGACGGAGATTCTATTCTGTTTTTTAATTATCGAGGCGACAGGCCTAGGGAATTAACAAGAGCGTTTATCCTTGATGATAAAGAGTGGAAAAATGTCCCAAGAGGTTCGTTTCATCGTGGGAGCAAAATAAAAGAATTATATTTCGCAACAATGACAAACTACGAATCGAGTCTACCTGTTTCTGGCGTAGCCTTCAATAAACCAAAACCGATGAAAAATATTCTTGGTGAAGTATTGTCTAAAAATGGCTTGAAACAATTTAGGTGTGCAGAAACAGAAAAGTTTCCACATGTTACTTTTTTCTTTAACGATTACAAAGAAGAACCTTTCAACGGTGAGGATCGATTGCTTGTCCCAAGCCCAACCGATGTTGCAACGTATGACCTAAAGCCGCAAATGTCTGCAGAAAGCGTGTGCCAAGGTGTGCTTGACCAGATCAACGGGGACGCGTGTCCGTCTGTCATTATCGTCAACTTCGCCAACGCCGACATGGTTGGGCACACTGGAAATTTGCCTGCAATCGTACAAGCCGTGGAGGTTGTCGATGACTGTTGTGGCAGAATCATCGAAGCAACAACCGCGATTGGTGGCTCACTTATTATTACTGCAGACCACGGCAACGCCGAATGTACTTGGAATACAAACACAAATAGTCCAGACACGGCACACACCAAGTATGACGTTCCACTCCATGCAATTGGAACAGGTGGTGCACTTCAAAAAAGTGGAATACTTGCAGACATAGCCCCTACTATTTTGCACCTCCTTGATATTCCAAAACCAGAGGAGATGACTGGAAGTTCGTTGCTTAGTTAATTATTTACTTCGCGACAAACTCGCATCGCAACCAACTCAAGACCTCTGCGGCCATCAAGCAATCCACTTCGAGTTCTTGCGTCAACAGCAACGGCTTCGGTAAATAAATTTGCAAGTTGTGTCGGGGTTCGCTGTTTTGCAAGCGCAAGAATTTTGTTTCCGCCATCGCCAAATAGTTTTAAGGATTTTCGGATTTCCGCAGGTGATGATCCACTTTGAAACATTGAAGCAGCAGCGCTAAGCCGTCTTGTTAAATCCACCACTGACCACATAAGTAGTTCTCGCGGCTGACGCGAAACATCGAGCAGTTCTCCGAGTTTGCTCATTGCCGCTCCGCTATTTCCGGAAAGTAACATAGTTTGAATTTCCCACGCTTGTTCTTCGCGGCTTAATCCAACCATTTCAACGACATCGGCTTTGGTAATTGTTGTAGATGGGGCAACTTTTGCGGACAGTTTCCCAAGTTCTGAATCTAATCGAGTAAGCGACAAACCAATTCGATGCACCAGCAATTGAGCCGCCTGAGCATCGAGGGTGCAACCGTGTTCTTTTCCGCATCGACCAACACACCACCGTACCGAATCGTGTTCGCTTAGATTTTGAAGTTTAAATACAACCCCTTTTTTTGCTACTGCCTTATCGAGTTTTCCCGGGCGCCATGTCGTTGCCCGTAACAAAAGTGTTGCCGATTGAACGGGAGATTCTGCGTAGCGTTCCATTGCCTGCCTGTTCGATGTTTTTCCTGTGTCTTTTGAGGCTAGGAATGCGTCGGCGTTATCAACAATGACGAGTTTGTAACGCATCATCAGGTCAAGTGTGCGCACTTCGTCAAGGATCGTAGCCAAATCCACGGTAGAACCATCAAACACTACTCGGTCCACATCGCCGTGCTCTTCCTTTAGCTTGGATTCAAAATCATTCGTATACCTTGTCATTAAAAAAGGCTCTTTGCCATGAATAATTGCTATATGCATCGATGCACTAAATGTGGGCTGCTTTGCCATGTGCACATCTTACGTGCAGCAAACACACTCCGCACGGCGATTGATGCCAGACGCCAAGCGAGCGTGATAGGATGGTGGGATGTTGGTACTTGAAGTAATAGAAGGTCCTGATCTTGGTGGGGTATATCCATTGCCCCCTAACGAGCCGCAGTTAATCGGACGATCATCAGAAGCGTTACAACTCTTAGACCCAACAATCAGCAGAAGGCACGCTGAATTAACGCCCGACAATGGAAAATGGTATTTAAAAGACCTTGCATCAGCAAATGGCACTTTTTTAAATGGGAGACTTCTTACCGACAGAGTTTCACTTCGAATTGGTGATGAAGTAGGTTGTGGAGCAACTCTTTTTTGTTTTACAAACCATGCAGCACTCTTGGAACCAAAACAAGAAACTGACTCCAGTTTTGACACCAGCGCAGAATCGATCGTTGTCACCTCTCCCCACTCCCTACAAGCAGCTCGAGATCACCTTCGGATGGTGCATCGTTTAACCACCTCGCTTGCGGGAATCATCGACAGCACAACCATCCTTCGCCATCTTGTTGCAATTCTTGTTGATGAATTCAAGCCAGACCGTTGTGTCGGCGTGCTCATGAGTGATGCACAACACATTACGTATTCCATAGAAGCGAATCGTGAAAAAATGAGTGAAGGCGCAACCGTTTTTTCAAGGGCAATTATTTTTCACGCTTGCAATGAAGTATGTGGAATTCGAATTCCAAACATCGCCAATGATGTCCGTTTTGTCCATGATGATGACACAGTAAAAAGTGGTGCAAAATCTCTTTTGTGTGCACCACTCGTGGCACATGGAAAAATTCTTGGCGCTGTCTTGTTAGAAATTAACTCCGAGAATCGCCAGTGGGGCGAGGGACAATTAGAACTACTTGCAACAGCATCTGGGCATGCGGCACTTGCCTTACTTACTGCAACGCTTGCGCGAACAAGACTCCAACACGAACGGCTTGCAGCAATGGGCGAAACTGTTGCATCCATTAGTCATAGCGTGAAAAATATGTTGCAGGGTCTTCGAAGTGGCGCGGGAGCAATTAATCTAGCACTTGGCAGGGGAGATCTTGAACTCGCAAGAGAAGGCTGGCCTATTCTCGCTCGCAACCTTGACCGAGTGTACGCGTTAACATTCAACATGCTTGCGTGGTCAAGAACCAATTCTCCTGAAATTTCTCTTGTTCAGATTTATCCGATAGTCGAAGATGCAATCGCCCTCGTACGGGGCGCTTGCGACCGAAGATCCATCACTATCCGGTCAACTGTTGAGCAAGACATGCCGCCAATCCCAATTGACCAAACTGCAATATTGCAAGTTTTGCTCAATGTACTCAATAATGCCATTGATGCATCTCCCTCAAAAACTGGTCTTGTTGAACTTGCTGTCTCCATCCCAAAATCTGGAGAATTTGTTGAAATGACAATAACAGACAATGGGAGTGGGGTTGAAACAGGCGGCAAAGATGTGGCATTCCAAGCATTTCACACCACCAAAGGGCAGCGAGGCACTGGCCTTGGGCTTGCTGTCGCACGCAAGGTTATCCTAGAACATAAGGGCGATATAGAGTTGGTCGATGGTGTGTCTTGTGGAACAATATGTAAAATTACCCTTCCCTTAAGCAGAGAAGGAGATCCGGGAGACACGCATGGGCCGGCAACCATAGACCCCAGCGATCGCTTTTAGAATTGAATACACCTCCAACGAATTGCACATGCTATGATGTCAAAACTTCGGAAGGATCCGACATAATTTATGATTGAACAAACAATGAATATAAGTACAAACGAAACAATTGGCGGTATTGACCTCGCAAAATCGGTCGGTGGCCTTGTTCCCGGTCAGGCGCCACCCGCTATGGCATCAAGTTACCAACGAACACGAGAGATGACACTTGACGAGCTGATGCTCGAAAACCGTGTCATCTTTATGATTGGTGAGATAAATCAAGCATCAGCGGCAAGGGTCATGATGCAAATGCTTTACCTTGAAGATCAAAAGCGCGGGCAACAAATCAACCTTTACATTAATAGCCCCGGCGGCGCTGTCGATGACACGCTTGCAATGTATGACACGATGCAGTTCATCTCTTCTGATGTTGCTACCTATTGCATCGGAAGAGCATACAGTGGAGCAGCGATTCTTCTGTGTGCGGGAGAATCTGGCAAGCGCCATATTTTGCCTCATGCAAAAGTGATGATTCACCAACCCTACGGTGGAATAACTGGTCAAACGTCTGATATTCAAATTCAAGCTGAACAGATTATCCAATCTAAGACAACGCTGAACAAAATTATCGCTGCCCATACTGGACAGACCCTAGACACCGTTGCGGCCGACGGAGAGCGGGATAAGTATTTCTCTGCTTTAGAAGCAAAAGAATACGGTATCGTTGATGAAGTGTTTGAGCACCATGAAGATAAAAAGAAAGATTAAACACGATGTCTACACTTGTACCAATCGTTATTGAAAAAACCGGTCGTGGTGAGCGAGCCTATGATATTTTTTCTCGGCTCTTAAATGATCGAATTATCTTTTTGGGTGGTCCGGTTATGGACGAATCAGCTAACTTAATTGTTGCGCAACTCCTATATCTTGCGAATGAAGATTCGACAGCGGACATAAGCTTGTATGTAAATTCGCCCGGTGGGTCGGTGACTGCTGGTCTGGGGATAGTTGACACTATGAACTTCATTCCATGCAACATTGCAACCTATATCATTGGACAAGCAGCGTCGATGGGATCGGTCATCGCTTCTAGTGGTACGAAAGGGAAACGTTTTTCGTTACCACATTCTAAAAATCTCATGCATCAACCGCTCTTAAGTGGCGTTCTTGAAGGCCAAGCAACCGACTTAGAAATTGAAGCAAGAGAAATGCTGCGCCTTCGGGACATTCTTTTTGCAATCTACGCCAACGCAACCGGCAAAGATCAAAAAGTTATTCACGCCGATTGTGAACGCAACAAGTGGCTCGATCCACAGGAAATGTTGGAATATGGACTTGTCGATGAAATTCTTGCCAAACTTCCCGCAAGCGAATAATATGAAATCGTTACGACGACCACTCCAACTCACTGTCGTTCTCGTGGTCTTTGTCTCGCTTGGTGGTTGTAACCGTGGTGCGCTTTTTTCAAAAAATTCACAACGGAATCAATTTGAAGCCTATAACACGATGCGGCATGGAACACAAATTACCCAACAGCCCGATTTGTTTGGTCTTCCAGAACCCGCCCTTCGTGAACGACTTGGTAAAAAAAATAAGTAATACTGGGACTGTCCTCAAACCATTCACCGTCGCCGATTATTTATCGGTAATTACCTTTTTGTTTAGGACCGCATAAACAGCCTACGGGATTGTTTTTTCTCGTCTCAATAAAACGAAACATTGCGTCCGATATGTCGATTTTTAAAGTCTTAGGTGGGTATTGACCCGATATGTTACACATGGATGACGACATAGTGTCACCCAACTCATGTTGCCCGAAAGGAAGCGCTCAAGGATGAAGCCGAATTCAGCAAGGATGCCCTCTACACGTACGCAAATCGTTTGGCTATCGTTTTTTCTTGTTATTCCCTGTGCGCTATTAATCCTTCAGATCGGAGCCAAAAACGTTCAAGGCGGCTTATTGCTAACCACGCTTGCGCCTGTTGAAGATAGGCCCGAGATTGATCCGATTTTCGCCACAATTACGGAAGCCACCAAATGGACATCCATTGTTATTCACCACCTTGGGCAACCAGCGGGTGATATGGAAACCATCGGCCGAGACCATCGAAATGCTGGTCTTCAGGGTCTTGGATTCCACTTTCTTGTTGGAAACGGTAACGGTCTTGGTGATGGTGACGTTCAAATGGGCTACCGCTGGCTCTCGCAAGCGACTGCTGCAAGACCCGCTGATATAGCACCGAGTAATTGGAGCGATGGCACCATTAGCATTTGCCTCGTTGGAAATGGCAATCGAAGACCATTTACCGAAAAACAGACAGTACACCTCTGGCACCTTGTACAGCGTTTACAACAAGAACTGTCAATTCCAGCAAGTCAAGTCTTCCTTGGTCGAGAACTAGGAACCCAAAACGATTCACCTGGTGAATTTTTCGCAGAAGCACAATTCCGAAGCCAACTTCTCGATATTCCAAACGGGTAATCGTCTGCCTGTGAACCTTAATAATATGTAGGATTTAGGTGGTTTTTAGCAAATAATGAAACGATTAGTGCATTTGCAATGTATCCTATAAGTCATTTCTTATAGTGGACGGTTTCACTGCTACCTGTCCAAATTTTATTTTTTTATGCGTTCAACTCGATCACAACCCCAAAAGATAGGTGTGTACACCGTTCTGGCCAAACTTGGCGAGGGTGCCGCTTCTGTACTCTATGCAGTGCAACACCCAAAAACCAAACAGGTATCAGCACTCAAGTTTGTAGAAAAAACCGATGAAAAATCGCAACGATTTCTCGACCAAGTTGAGCAGGAATATGCCATCGGATCAAAACTACAACACGATTCCATTCGAAAAATTAAAAAACTTGTTAAACACCGAAAACTCCTCAAAATAACCGGTGTCTCTATGATTATGGAATTGGTCGATGCGACGACGCTTGATCAAGAATTACCTAAAAACCATTCGAAGGCTGTCGATATTTTCTTACAGGTTGCCCGTGGACTTGCCCATATTCATATGCGAGGGTTTGTACATGCGGATATCAAGCCAAATAATATCTTAATAGACGATCACGGAATTGTAAAAATAATTGACCTTGGCCAAGCGTGTGCCATAGGAACTGTCAAAAAACGTATTCAGGGGACCCCTGGATACATGGCGCCTGAGCAAGCGCACCGGCATGAAATTACTCCAAGAACCGATATATATAATCTAGGTGCGATGATGTATTGGACACTTGTTGGTGAAGTCATTCCAACATCAATGCCACCCAAGAGTGGGAACGAAAGTCTTGTTGAAAGTGCCGTACGTGAGGGAAATTTACAACTCCCTACACCACCGCACGAACGTAATCCGAGAATTCATCCTCTTCTTTCAAAACAAATAATGGATTGCGTCCAACCTCATCCAGAACAGCGACCCGAGTCGATGGATATCGTCGTAAATAGATTAGAACTTATTCGTGATGTCATGGAAGAACAAACGGAAACGTAATCACTTCTTCTTGACGTACACCTTTCGCCGCTCAAGATATTTTTCTGAATCCACTCCCAATTGTATTGGATTCCCCTCAAGGTGCTGTTTGTGTATTTTTTTCAAAAATGGAATACACCAACCACAAGAAGTCCCCGCGTCGAGGCATTGGGAAAGCTGAGATGCTACTGTTGGGTTCTCTCGTTGAATAAACGAATCGAGTTTACCCAAAGAAACCTTGTGGCAAACGCAAACATTATCTTTTTTGTCCATCGTGTGTTATACCCAGACTTGGCAAATTAAGTGTGGTTCTTTTACTTTTCCAGTAAAGGTGCCAATAGTCGTCGTTACAAGCTTAACTTCAAGTTGTGGGTTTTCATCAAGCCACTCGTTTACTTGTTGGTCAATGTACCCAAGAGCATCATCCGTCAACTTGCTGTGGAACGTGCGAACGTGCGATGCTCCGGTGCCATCGGCGATGGGCTTCCGAATCCACTCACTCATTTTTTTCTTTTCTTTATCAAAAGCAGTAATTTTTTTTGTAAGACCAAGACCACTGTCTTCAACGCCGACTGGAACATCGCCTATCGTTTTTGATTTAGGAAGCGGCGGTGGTGGTTCCTGTGATTGATTTTCAAAAATCCTCCGAACAGCCAATACGCCGTTACCATTTACTACCTCATATTCGGTTACCGAGCCTTCTCCCCAATCAATCATCATATTCCAACCGTGTGCGATTTCTTTCCACATGAATATATTGCCTGCTGCAAGCCGGTTTATGGTGCCTCGGTCACCATCCAATTTGCCTTCTAGGCGCAAGTAATCTGGTCGGTGGTCTGGTCTAGATTCAAGATTAATCCACTTGTTTTGTGTAATTTGATCAATTCTTTCTGATATTCGAAAGCTAATTAATGGTCTTTCGCCATTGGAATCGGCTGCTAGTAACCAATCAAAATGACTTTTGCCGTCGGGAAGAACGTGTTGCAAAAATACAGTTGGGTATGGATTATCTCGTGTTGGGGCTGCCATGATTACTTTGTCTACCGTATCATGGTAGCAATTACTTGTGTGAACACAACGGAGAAAGATTTATCATGAAACACTTTACTACACTCATCGCCGGAAGTTTGTTACTTTCAATCATTGGAACGGGCTGCAGCCAACCAAGTAATAGCAAGTTGCTTAAACGGGGTGACGATGCCATGTGGCAAGGTAGATGGACCGATGCCGCCACTGATTTTACAAAGGCAACGCTTCAGCACCCAGGAGACTGGGAAGCGCAATACAAACTTGGTCAGTGTGAAATGCAGATGGGCGAACCCCAACTCGCTTCACAATCTTTAGCAATTGCAGAAGCATTAAAACCAGACAATACTGACATAGCGGATCTGTATGCAAGATCTCTCTTTGAATGTGATCAACAAGACAAATTGTTCTCGTTCTTGTATACAAGAGCCACAAAACAACAAACGGTTCGCTCTTGGAATAAGTTTGCTCAATTTGCAATGGACATCGGTGATCCTGATTCAGCAACAAATGCTCTGGACACTGCCATCTCACTGAGCGATGGAGCAGACGCTAGTCCATATGCACTAGCTGCAACCCTTGCTGAACGACTCGGTGACAACAATCGAGCAATCACGCTTTGGCAACAAGCTTGGATTATTGATCCGCACAATGAAAACTTTGCCAATGCGATTCGTTCTCATGGCGAAATCCCCGGGCCAACTATGACGGGTGTTGTTAACGAGACTCAATGACAGCCACAAGTCCAACGACTTTGCTTGATTCGCTTTCCGCACTAAATGATATTGCTCGACTGCGCGTACTCCGACTTTTATCGCAACAAGAATTAAGTGTTGGAGAAGTTGCTGACGTGCTTCAACTTCCGCAGTCAACCGTTTCAAGGCATCTCAAAATGCTGCTCGAAACTGATTTTGTTGCTCGGAGAACCATTGGGACAACAGGTCTTTATCGCGTTTCGGATTCAATGCCAGGTGGGGCCGCTGATTTATGGGGAATCGCTGAAGAAAACTTCAAAGAGCTTCCAAAATCTGAAGAGGACGCCTCTCGCTTGGTTTCTGTATTAGCTCAGCGCAGAAGCGATAGCAAAAGTTTTTTTAAAAACATGAGTGGCGAGTGGGAATCCATGCGAAGTACCCTTTTTGGATCACATTTCACCTCCGTTGCTCTGCTTTCGCTCTTAAACCCATCTCTCAAAATACTTGATATTGGTTGTGGGATTGGAAATGCTGCCTCGCTGATTGCCCCTTATGTAACAGAAGTTGTAGGAATAGATCGCGAAACCACCATGCTCAACGAAGCGAAGCAACGCCCCGACTTGACCAATAACATCACGTTCGTTGAGGGTGACGCTACTTCTCTACCAATGAAAAACGCGTCATTTGATGTGGCAATGTTTTGCCTTGTGCTTCACCATATCGAAGATATAAATACTGCTGTATGTGAAGCATCAAGGGTGCTCAGGGATGGTGGACGTGTTTTAATAATAGATATGCAAGAACATATTCACAAAGAATTCAAACACACCATGGGACATGTTCATTTAGGGTTTTCAGAAAGTGACATGAAAACACTTGCAACTAGCGCAGGTCTAACACTTCTAAATTACTACCGCCTTCGACCAGAAACTGCCTCAAGCGGACCTTCGTTATTCGCTGCTCTGCTTGGGTAACTTCTTTACACTCTTGGAAATAGCGCAACTTTAGTTACTTTTGCACCGGGTTTTATTCCACCCCATTGAGCCTGTTCCTGGAGATTGCCACTACATGTTTCTGCCTGTATGGCTTCCTGGAATTCTCTTGTTTTATTTGGAATTACTGGCGAAAGCAGCATCGTTGCAATACGAAGTGTTTCGAGGCACTGGTATAAAATAGCGCCAAGTTCCATTTGTTTTGATTCATCTTTTGCTAGTTTGAATGGCGCTGTGTCATTAATAAACAAATCAACTTCGCGAATTAACGCCATCCCACACTCGACCGCTTTTGCAATAGAAAATGCTTCCATCGCCTCTTCCCAATTTTGAACAGCGTGCTTGCATTTTTCCGGCCAATCAAATCCAAGCAGCACTACGCGTTCTCCATCGTTCAACTCTGATGGAACAATGCCGTCATAATATTTATTGATCATTGCGGTCACGCGACTTGTCGAATTCCCAACGGTATTGACAAGATGTGCGTTGTATGTTTCTTTAAATTTTTCGGCGGTAAAATCCGCATCGGTTGCGCCAAGTGGACCCTGCGTGGTCAAGTAATAACGCCATGCATCCATACCATATTCCTCGAGATACGATTCTATTGTTTCTAAATCGATGAAATTCCCAAGTGATTTTGACATTTTTCGACCTTCACTAATCCAAAAACTGTGGGCGTACACGCAGCGTGGCAACGGTAGTTCGAGTGCCATCAAGACCGCGGGCCAAATAACTGCATGAAACCACAGAATTTCCTTTCCAATTATATGGAATGTGGCTGGCCAGTATTGATGGCGTTTTTCATGCCAATCGTTTGTCTTATCTCCCAAACCAAGCGCTGTGATGTAATTAAAAAGTGCATCAATCCAGACATAGATAACGTGTTCTGAATCGCTGGGCATTGGGATGCCCCAAGAAAAATTTGTACGACTAATTGGAACATCTTGCAAACCCTCGCGAAGCCGCCCGAGGACTTCGTTTTTTCTACTTGGCGGTTGAACAAAATCTGGGTGTGTTTCAAAAAATTTCTCAAGCCGTTCTTGGTATGCGCTTAATTTAAAATAATAGTTTTTCTCTGTAGCTTTCACCAACGGTTTTCCACTTATAGGAGATGTGTACTCCAAGTCTCGCGCACTTGTTTCAGTGTGATACTCCTCTTGCCCCTCGTCGTACCAACCTTCGAAGGTACCTAAATAAATATCACCTCGCTCCAACAAAGTTGAAACAAACGCCCGAACTTGCATTGTGTGCTCTTTGTCTGTGGTTCGAATGAATGCATCGTTCGTTAAATCGAACATTTCCATAATCGACCTAAATTCTTCTGAATTCAGATCAGCAAGGGCTTGGGGCTCCATACCCTTCTCTAGAGCGGATTGTTCCACTTTCTGCCCATGTTCATCGACTCCGGTGAGGAAAAAAACGTCATGCCCAAGGGAGCGCATCGCCCGCGAATACACATCGCACAATGTTGTGGTGTACACATGACCGATATGGGGTCTATCATTCACATAGTAAATAGGCGTTGTAACGTAGCGCGTCTGTTTTGACATGTTGCACAGTGTAATTAGGATGTGCAGGTAAGGAGCATTTCATGCGTCACAATCTTGTTCTTGTTGTACTTTTTTTAGCAAGTGGTTCTCCTGCACTTGGTCAATACTCACTTGGAACTGGAGATGCGCTCGATAGCAGTACATCTTCGCAGGGACGAATAAACATGAGGCAATCCGCTCCAAACGGTGTACGAAATAGTGCGATTCGCGGAAATAATGTTTTAATGGGAACGGGTTTTAATGGTGCACTAGGTCGACCTGATGATGCCAGCTTGCAACTTATAAAAGATGCATCTAACGAGAGTAATTCTAGTTATCAAGATGCGCTCTACAATAGCCCTTGGTATTGGAACAATTGGAGTCAACAATCCGCGCAATTTTTAAAACAGGGCGACCAAGGTTATTTCAATCCCGCTTTTATTGATAACTGGTCAACCTCCCCGCAACAGATGTCAGAGGGTCGTTCTATTCGTTCCTATTCCCACGCATGGAATGAAGACGATGCCAAAAAAAATTCTGCTGGAAACGATGTCTCCTATAACGAAAACTGGTCATCACGCCAAAAAGATCAGTTCCGTCTTGGCCAGGTATTAGGGACTGGTTCTGAAGCTAGAAAGAGCGACTCTTCGTCGTTTCCAGTTGGTCAATATCTAGAAACTAATACTTCTGGATATTTAACCGCATCACCAATGACCGGCGTTTCAATACAAACGACTGCAGAGCCAACCGCTGTGCTTGGTTTTTCTCCGTGGGATGCCGCAAGAGCCACTGAAGACGAGGAGGCGGGGATTGGCAATGATGCACTTGTCACAGCATGGCGAACGACTGAGAACCGTTTAGATCACGGTGTTGTTGAAAATCGCGTTACTGTTCCTGAACAATATGTGAATATCTTAGACACCATCAAAGACCAGGCTCAGCAACTTGTTGACAACGACGGTATTGACGAGACCACGATCGATTGGCTCGACGATCAATATAAGGACCTTCAATATCAACTTGCCGGATTTGCTGATGAGGATCTTCAAAACCAACAAACTGGGCTTGCTGAAGAAGATGTAGTCAAAGAGGGTGACAATGCAGATGAAGAGCTTGCAATTGAGGATATTTATGCTTCGCTCTTGCATGGAGAACGCGTTAGCTCATTTTCTGGAATCGAGCAAAACAGATTTAATGAACTCACTCGGAAGGCAGAGATGGCAATTGCTGGTGCTGAATATTTCTTGGCTGAAAAACGCTTCAATCAAGCACTACGGTTTATTCCCGGGCACCCAATGGCTACTGCCGGTCTTGGTCACGCTAATATTGGTGCGGGACTGTACCTCTCTGCGAGTCATGTCCTACAGTCGTTGTTCTCCTTCCAGCCAGAAATGATTGGCGTCAAATATGACCCACAGTTGTTGCCCCCAAGGCTGGATTTGGTGCGGGCAGCTGTCAAAATTAGAACTCGGCTTACCAGTGAACTCGATGGCGGGACGTATGCTTTTTTACTTGCATATATCGGGTATCAGCTCGAAGACCGAAAGATGATCGAACAAGGAATCGCTGGACTTGAAAGCAGGGCGAATGAAGATGATCCGATTATTCCTCTGTTGAAATATATTTGGCTACCAGATGAAGTTACTTCGGATGAGGCAACATTGCAAACAGAGTAACTCCCGCACGAACCTTATCCCCTTTTGAAACATGCACGGTTACGTCATCGGGTCTTGGCAGTATTAATTCTGTCGTAGAACCATATTTAATCATTCCAAACTGCTGCCCTTGAGAAAAGGTGTCTCCAGATTCGATTGGACAAACTATATGACGAGCGATTTTCCCTGAAACCTGGCGAAGACCAATACGCTCGCCCTTTGTATACAAAAACAATGTATTTGATTCATTCACTTTTGCGGACTCGTTTGTTCGAGCGTCTAAAAATTTTCCCTTACGATAGAGGGTTTTATCGAGTTCGCAATCACAGGGCACTCTATTGATGTGTACATTCAAGACGCTTAGGAAAATACGAATGAGCACAGCAGGGCCATCAACTGTTTCATGAGAACCAAGATACTCAACTCCAGAAACAACACCATCGGCAGGGCTTACCATCGTGCCTTCTGGAAGATCGCGAGGAATTCTTCGCCAAGGATTTCTAAAAAATGAAACGAGTGCAAGCCAAAGCAACGCGATTGGAATAAGCACAAGCCACAATTGGAAATAGGCAGCAATCACGGCAACAAACACGAAAACAATTGTAATCGCAAGCCATTGGTGCCACCCATATCTTGTTAATGTCAACGCGCGTTACTCGCTTGCTTTGCCAATAAACATGCCAAGAAGACCGGCGATAATCGCAAAACCAAGAAATCCACCACCCCATACCATGAAGTCACTTGAAACCATAGCTGCAAGTTGTGGCGTTACTCCCATGATGCTTGTTGTCAACATTATTCCAACAGCAACCATCGCGCACACAGCGCCAATGAGGAGGCCGACGCCGGTGCCAGACCATTTGCCATCGTATGCGTATGCTGCCATAACTGGCAGTCCCATTGGAGCACCTGCTTGAACCTGTGCCTGTTGCTCAGGTTCAGCGGCTTCAAAAAGACCTGTAGCGTTCGCGTTAAATTCTCCGCTGTCGCCACCTTCCCAAACTTCATCGAGGAGTTCGGCGCCAAGTGACGTGTCATCAGACTCTCTAGTGAGGTCAAGCAAACCGCTTCCGCTACCTACAGCCTCTAAACTTAATTCTTCGTCAACAGCATCCGAAACTCGGGTTTCAGCCGAATCATCATCCTCACCGCTTTCAAAAGAATCACCGATACCACTTACCGAACCGGAACCGCCAAGGTCTAACCCCACAGCACTTCCGCTGTCGCCTAGATCAAAGCCAAAGCCACTTCCAGAACCGCCTAGGTCTAGTCCAGAAGCGCCGCCGCCAATGCCTAGCCCAGTACCGCTGTCACTTAAGCCATACCCACTACCAGCTGCAGCTTGTGGGTCGACGGTACCAATGCCCGAAGCGGATCCAGAAAGATCAAGACCAAGGCCTGAGCCCTCGTCAGATAAATCTAAATCTAAATCCAACACAGCGCCCTCGTCATCGTCATCGTCTGCAAGGAGATCAACTTGTTGGCGTTTAAACATAATGTCCTCGCCATCTCGCATTTCTTCAAGCTGACCGGACGTTGCCATTTCACGAACTTCGTCTTCGGATTTTCCGAGTCGTTCGCTTGCTTCAGCCAGTGTGTAAAACAGTTTTGCCATCATGTGTATAACTCCAGTTGGAATCGGTAATTCTACGCCAGTGGGGTCCCAAAGGCAATGCCAACACCGAAGCATTTCATTGCCCCTAGGTTAATTAATTGCTCAAAAACCATTAAATTAGCTCGGAGATAATTAATTCTCTCAAAAAATACCGTTAAGTCCGACCCGATGGCCAACAGCCTCCAAAAATTTAATTGACTTTGGGTTAACTTATTGCTCAAAAACCATTAATTGGCCCATGGCTAATTAATTTTGGAAAGGTTGGGGTTTTGGGGAAGGTGATGACGATGAGAATAAACTGGGCAGCGAATGTCGCATAGCCCATACATCACAACACGTTTCAGGGAAGAAACCTAATGGTCAGTCATCTAAAAGAAGATGGCGGCGATTTTTTGCCGCCACAGATATGTAATTCAAGCAACCAAACAACTCTCCAATGGGCAAAGGAAGCAATGTTGTACTACAAAAAAACTGGATGTTTACTAACGAGAGAATCCCTGCTCCTTTATTACATGGACACCTACGTAACCCGATTGGCAGCGAAAATCGCGACGAGCGTCCTCAATAGGGTTGAACAAGACGATCTCAAACAGGTAGCGTTCTTTGCACTCAACAAGTACATAGATAAATTTGACCCCTCTTTAAACTTCAAATTTGAAAGCTTCGCGCGACTTCGCATCGAAGGCGCAATGCTTGACTACCTCAGGAAGGAAGACCCTGCCTCTCGTCTAGCTCGTTCTCGTTCTAAATTGATAGCAAAGGGTATCGCATCATTTAAGGCAGAATACGGCCGTCAGCCCGCGGATGAAGAGCTTCAGTACTTTCTTCAACTAGATAATGCAGAATTTATCGCCGTCATGCGAGACGTGCACGTGCCCCGCACGCTCTCCTACCATCCAAGTGATTGCGACAACAACGATGATGTATCAATTGCAATTCATGTAGAAACAAAATCCGACTGTTTTGAATCGGTCAACAGGGATGATTTAAACACATGGTTGTATCAACAACTTGGACATTATGACTTGCTCATCGTAACCCTCACCTACACGGAGGGGTTAACCATGTTAGAAATTGGGCACGCACTTGGATACAGCGAATCGCGTGTAAGCCAACGATTAAAACATGTCCATGGAATTTTGAAGGCCCGGCTGCTTGATAATCCAAATGAATTAACGCTTATGGCTGGTTAAGAAGTGGAATAACCCATTGGACAAACATGCCAAGGGCAATTGCGATGCCACCAATGCCAAGAACAATTTGTACTGTCATAATTATGACGGACTGCCAGTATATTGCGTAATCTTCTACACGTAGCGCACGATAGATAACAGAAATGCCAAACACAAGTGGAATTAACAACAGGTACCACCACGACTGCATTGCATTCATCGGTTCAAGGAATGGTGTCCATCCAAGCATTACGAAGCCCGCCGATCTTGCGTGGTTCGACGCCTTTCAAGATCTTCACTTTTTACCGCCCCAATCAAGTCAAGCAGCACAACAAAATTCATTAATCCAGCCATGGCAATAAAAAGGGTCCCAATTTCATTCGCGTGACTAAGACCAACTCTAGTTACTTTCTCAACCACTGGAAGCGGTGCAATCAATGCTTGATTGAGCACATCAATCCCAACAACAATCAATCCACCCCAAACCTGTGGGATAAACCACAAACCATCATTTTTGTGATCAACAGCATCAATTCCGCCAATAAGAACACCGCAGACAACGAGGAACAATACACCGCCCATGATTAAAAAACCGCGCCGCTTTTGGCCAAGGCTAATATGTCCAAGACCTGGAAGTATCCAACCAAGAATAATAGCCGCGATATTAAGTGGTGGTTTGTTTGCGTTGTTGTAATTATTTGCCATAGCTACGGTGTCATTATAATCTTGTGGGGTATGCTACCAATGTGACAGCAAAGAAGGGACATCATGGAAACGATTCTGAAATGCCGGACGATACCGGTGAGATTGTAGACCGACGCGGCGGAATTGATCGGCGCGACCTAAGAAAGCCATCTCAATCAGATTTAGATCGAAGACGAGGACCCGGAAGGCGACGCACCGATTTTCTACGCGCAGCGGAAGAGGGGGAAATGAACCAAGAACAATTTATGTTCCTTCTCGCTATCAATGCGTTTAAAGAAGCAAATGGAAGAACATTCCCCACATGGACGGATGTTCTTGAAGTGGTTCGAAAACTTGGTTACCGAAAAACGTTACCGAGCGAATTAAAACTAGGGGACAGGGTTCAAGACTGGACGGAAGAAGCTAACAGTGATAGTGGGGTCTAATTACTTAAAGAAGTCTGTATTTATTTGAATATATTTATGCCACTCTTCGGGTAAATCTTCTTCGGGAAAAATAGCCTGTACGGGGCACTCATCAACACACAGCCCACAATCTATACATGTTTCTGGATCAATGTATAACATTTCGACATCGCCAAACTTCTCGTCATCTTTCATCGGAAGGATGCAATCAACTGGGCAAACATCTACGCAAGACGTGTCTTTGGTACCGATGCATGGTTCTGCAATTATGTGTGTCATGAATGTCTCTTCGGTCTAGTCGTAGTTAAAAGTTGCATGTTTTATTATGGCATAGTTTTAGCACTTTGCCAAGTGCTTTGTACAAAAGAAGAAACGACCCCAAATTGAGGTCGTTTCCACTTGTGATCCGTAATGTAATAACGCTTGGGTTATTTTTTGCGTCGGCGAGTCGTCTTCTTAGCAGCTTTCTTACGAGTTGCTTTCTTACGAGTTGCTTTCTTTTTAGTAGCTTTCTTGCGAGTAGCTTTCTTGCGAGTAGCTTTCTTACGGGTAGCTTTCTTTTTAGTAGCTTTCTTGCGAGTAGCTTTCTTTTTAGTAGCTTTCTTGCGAGTAGCTTTCTTACGGGTA
>JABAAL010000006.1 GCA_014238785.1 Phycisphaerales bacterium
ATTACAAGAAAATATTATTACTGCGATTAAAACGATTACAGATCCAGAGTTACCAATCAATATTTACGACCTTGGGCTTATACGCAAGATAGAAATTGAAAATGGCACTGTACAAATCGACATGACACTCACCACGCCAAATTGCCCTGTTGCAGATTTGATGCCAACGCAAGTCTTTGACGAGGTATCGAAAGTCGATGGCGTCATAAGCGTACGAGTTGCACTTGTTTGGGAACCGCCTTGGACAGTTGCTGATTTAACAAAACGTGGCAAGTCTGTGCTCGAGTTGATGGACATTGACATCAACCACATGCTCGCAAAAATACATGACACTACCACTGGTTTGACTGTCAACAAAAAAAAATCTCAATAGTTACGCGTCACTTTGCATAGGATGCAGTTGATCTGGCAACTCCTCTTGGTGGGATACGCCATGAGCAATAGCTTTTCTTGGTCATGGGCAAAATCCAAATGCAGAAATAACACGTAAAACATCTGTCAAATTCACAACCCCATCACCAGATACATCCTCATCGCAAATAGGTTCGCATGCTTCGATACACGTTGTTGCCTCGCCACGGTACAACCCGCCAGCTTCCCAGCATGCCACCGATGCCGTTTGCACGCAAACATCGCGAATACAACAAGCGCCAGCAGGACTATTTGTATCACGCACGGTGACCATCTCTCCAGATTCCCATCCAATTGAATCGCCAGCAAAAATACATGCCGTCAATTCGGGTCTTGCATATTTCGCCCAAATACCATCGCCGTCCTCTGCATCGTTAAAAGAAAATACGCATTGATCGAAGATTGGATTCCCTGAACGTGCATAGACTCCACCGCCTTGTTTTGCAGAGTTAAAGTCAATCATGCAAAGTCGAAAGGTTGGGGATGCGTTGAGTATATAAATTCCTCCACCAACCTCTGCCTCTCCATTGCGGATTGTAAAACCTTCTATTACGGCCCCCTCGCCGCTGCAACACGTAACCACTGTGCCACGTCGACCCGCATCGATTACCGTCTTTTCCGCGCCGACTTCGCTGCGAATTAGCAGGGTTTTTCCTGAGAAATCAATCTGCTCTTTCCAGATGCCAGCTGCAACAACAATCTCATCGCCATCGGCTGCCTCATCAATGGCTTCCTGAATTGTTTGGCAATCAAGGGGAACGAGCCATGTTCCACACGATGCCGTTGTTGTAATCGTTAACCCTATTAAATATTTCATAGTGGGCAAGCATACCGTGACTTTTTTCAACTCCTTCAGAAATTGTTGTTTTCAACACTAGATTTTTATCGGTATCATGTATTTACTTGACTGTTCCACTTTCCATCTTACATACGAGCACGCCCCCTCTTTCGCAAAGAGCAAAAGTGCATGCAGGCAAACTCCTTGATTCGCACGGGAGGCAGATACGCGACTTGCGGCTCTCTGTCACCGATAGATGTAATTTTCGATGCGTATACTGCATGGATCCAGATGTAAAATATATTCCAAAAATGCAGTTGCTTTCACTTGATGAATATATTCGTCTTGCGAAAATTGCGCAATCGCTTGGCATCACGAAGTTACGGATTACTGGAGGCGAACCGACGCTTTATCCACATCTTCAAGAATTGCTCGAGTCCATCGGATCGATGGGATTTGATGATATTGCATTGACTACAAACGGTTCAAGGATTACTCGTTCGCATGCAACGCGGTGGAAAGATGCAGGGCTCAACCGTGTTACGGTAAGTTTAGACACCCTACTACCTATGCGAAAAGATGCTATCACCCGTTCACATACTACATTAACCGATGTCATCGCTGCGATTGACACGTTGCGCGATGTAGGTCTTACACCAGTGAAAGTGAATGCTGTCATCATGCGTGGCGTGAACGATGATGAAGTTGCTGACTTTGCACAGTTCGCCAAAGATCACGAAGTCGACATGCGACTAATCGAGTTTATGGCTCTTGATGCTGGCAAAAAGTGGCAACGAAGCGAGGTAGTAAGTGCGAAAGAAATGCTCGAACGCATACAACAAGAACATACGCTCATCAAAGAAGTTGACGCGACATCAAGCACTTCAATGAACTACCGGTTTCCAAACTCTAAGGGGAGAATTGGCTTTATTGCTTCCGTGACAGAATCTTTCTGTGGTGCTTGCGATCGATTACGAATTATGGCAGACGGCATCGTTCGGCCGTGTTTGTTTAGTGACGACGAATGGTCAATACGTTCCTTGTTACGAAGCGGTGCTAACGATGAAATTCTCCGCGAGTTCCTTGTCGATGCCGCTTGGGCAAAATCTGCAGGACACGGGATGGATCGTGACGATTTCAAGCCCCCAGAAAAAACTATGAGCCGAATCGGCGGATAATTAATCAGCTCTGGGCTAATTAGTTTACATCAATCTTATCAATATCCAGCCTGTGATAAACACAACACACGCTGTTATTGTTATGAGGTTGAACCACTTTTCGATGAAAACTTTAGCCGCAGACCCAATCCAATAAACGATCCCCGCTTCGATGCCATAGCGAAGCGAGCGGCCAATGATGCATGCTGCAAGGAACATGCCAAAGTTTAGTTTGGCTACGCCGGCTGCTGTTGTGAGTGCAAAAAAGGGAACAGGTGTAAGCGCGGCGATAAACACGTAGGATGTCCCACGCTTATCAAACTCACTCATGATGTGTTCGATTGCCTCAGCGCCAAACGCCCACTGTGTCCCACTTGCAATAAAAGACGCTATGACAAAATAGCCAATCATCGCCCCTGCCACACTGCCCACAATTGCGATTACAGCAAATAACGGAGTTTTTTTACGATTCTCAAGGCACATTGGGATAAGCAGCGCGTCGGGTGGTACAAATGGGACGAACGCTTCAATAAATGAAATGCAAAAAAGCACAATTGGCGCAATTGGCTTCACTGCAAAACCAAGCACCCACTCATAGAGTCGGCGATGGATTGCCCAAGTTGGTATAGCTTCTTTCACCATCTTCCACATCATATACGCCCATGCCAATTACAATGTTCGGATGCATCAAGTACAAGTGAAATTTAAGAGGCTTAGCGCATCAGCAACCATTCCCTCCTATCAGTCGGAGCATGCTGCCGGCATGGATTTGCATGCTGCGATCAAAGAATCTATTACGATTGAAGTCGGTGGGATTTCAATGATCCCACTTGGTTTTGCGATTGCACTTCCAGATCACTACGAAGCGCAAGTTCGACCTCGAAGTGGTATCGCTTCAAAGTTTGGAGTGACGCTACCAAATTCGCCCGGCACTATCGATGCTGATTATCGCGGAGAGTGTTGCGTGCCTCTGATTAACCACGGAAACAAACCATTCACTGTAGAGCCTAATATGCGAATCGCCCAAATGATTATTTCGCCAGTTGTACAAGCATCTTTTGAAGTTGTAGAGGAACTCAATGAAACAGTCCGTGGAACTGGTGGGTTTGGCTCAACTGGAAGTTAAGCAAGCCCTTCCAGAGTCGTTAGCCCCAACGGTTCCCGCGTGAAAAATGGTTCGGCGGTTTCCGTTCGAAGTCGCCCACCAAAATATGCATCTTGCGCTTCGACCCAATCAACAATTGGGCGATTGTTTTCTGGGATAACAAATTGCGATTCGTATGCAACGATTGCTTCTCTTTTCTTTGAAGCGAACCCCGTTGTATCTATAAGAAAACTTGGATTGGGAATAATTCGAAGGTGCGTGCAGTAATAATAAAAAATCCACTTCGGATAAATTGGGTCGCCTGCTAAATCAATCTTGGTAAGTTTTGCGTCAAACCGAGCATCCTCGACAATCTTTGTTGTTGCTACGTGATCTGGGTGCGCATCTTCAAAATAAGGTGTAAATAGTATTTCAGCTTGGTGTTCGCGGATAACTGCTGCAACAGAATGCCTCGCAGGAATAGAATGTTCAACATAACGATTCGGAAGATTCACCGATGTTCGTGTTACCCCTAATATCTCTGCCGCTACCGCCGCTTCTTTTGAACGAATTTCTGGAGAACCATGCGGTGTTGGTTCACCACTTGTCATATCGAGCAAGAGGACATCGTGCCCTTGGCTAACCAACTTAGCTATTGTGCCGCCCATGCCTAGTTCTTGGTCATCCGGATGTGGTCCAACAATGAGTATCTGTGTCATAGCCACTATTTTACGCTTTTTTCAGATGAGAGTCTAAAATCCCATTGAGAGCAGACCCCACTAAAATACTGAAATGCGGTATCGAATGATTGTGGCATATGACGGGACGGATTTTCATGGCTGGCAAAAGCAGGTTCATCCAGACCGTCGATATTTGAGAACAGTACAAGATGTTTTGGAAAAGGCTGTTGTGAAAGTAATGCGTCAGCCCATTATCCTCACAGGCGCATCAAGAACCGATTCCGGTGTCCACGCACGTGGCCAAGTCGTTACCTTTGATGCAAAAAACGAGATACCTCCAGATAAATTAATTCTCGGTTTTAACTCATGGCTACCAGATGACGTGCAAGTTCGGGCTGTCGATGTTGTGGACAATAAATTTAATCCCATCAACCACTGCACCAGTAAGGGCTATACATACTCGCTCGCACATGGGTGCAGTAATCCACTTCGAAAACCATTATTCGATCGGCACTTTCATGCTTTCACAGCGTACGCACTCGACATCGAAAAAATGCAAGAAGCAGCCAAGCATTTCCTCGGCGAGCATGACTTTGCTGGATTCACTAAGCTAAATCATGGAAGAAAAACAACTGTTCGTCGTATCGATACGTGCGAAGTGTGTAAAACAGAAGAGTGGAAAATAATCATCAATATCGCAGGAGCTGGTTTTCTCTGGAACATGGTACGTATCATTGCCGGCACTCTTCTAGAAGTTGGGCGAGGATACACAAGCCCAGATGCAATCCCAGAAATCATTGCGTCATGCGATCGCCGAAGAGCTGGAAAAACCATGCCCGCTCAAGGACTCTCTCTAGAGTGGGTTGCTTTTGACGATCAGTTACCGAATAAACTTGCCATTTCAAAGAAGCCCTGCTCTGAAAAATAATCTAATGCTTCATCAACAGATGAGAAAATTTTCGTCGCAGTTTCAGTGATAAATGGTGACGGTGGCTTCGCAGGCTTCCAAACAACATAGACTTCTTTTGTATGCTCCCAAGCATGCTGAAGTTCACGTTCGACACCACTGGATAATCCAGGAACACCGCCAGGTAGTTCCGGTACAAGGGAAACAATCATGTCGGACTGGTCAATTAACCTGAAATCCCGCATATAAATTTGCCCGTCAATATCGCCTGCTATATCAAGTATTTCACGAACGGAAACGCGCATTGGATCCCCGCCCTGTTTACCGCCAAAGGCGTGCGCTTCGACTTCGATCCAATCTTTGCCCTCTTTTGCCGCTTCGATGCCACGATCAAGAAGTAATTTTTCATCAACATCCGCTGGGTCAAATGAAATAAAGTGCTCAGCGAGCGCTGCGCGAAATTGGTCTATTTCTTCAAGAATATCAGGCATATCTACAACATGGCTCATGGGGAAACTTGGGTAAACCTTCTTCAAGTTATTCCTTGCTATTAATCTGTAACAGGTTTCGGTTGTATCTTGGTGACGACCACGACTAAGTACGTAAAACGAATTTCTGCATCCACACGCTTGTGCCATTAATTCGGTTGCGAGAATTTCTTCCTCACGCCAAACCATGCAATCTTTCAACGTTGCATCTATGTCATGTTCAGCGTGTAATCGATCATGCACTACTTCAATATTATCAACAAGACATATAAATAAGTTTGGATTAAAGTCGTCCATTTGATCAAAGTCAAAAGCAGGGAACAAGCCATGGCGCCATCTAAAAGTCGCATGCGTATTCATCACAACATTTGGATGATCCTCAAATGGAGTTGACGATGAAACAATGTCCTTGATTGCTGCTCGTCGAAGGGAGTGCAACCGGCTTAAAGGCAAATCCAATATTCGACCTTCACGAATATCGGGACCTTCGGAATACATCATCTGTCCAACATTGAACACTTCTATCTTCCCACCACGTTCGCCACCAAGTCGCTCAACCTCTTGTAGGTAGGGCTTCTTATCCATTCCGATTTGACCTGTTATTACCGTTCTCATGCTCTCTATTATAGACGAGTGAGCAACAAAACTCTCTTACTTTTTTCTCTTTGGAAAATAGCGAAGCCAAGATGCTTTTGCTCGAGGTACCTTTTCCCCACTGCTACGATATGAAGACCACAACCTATAGGCCCAAACCACCGCAACAACCACCATCACTAGGCCTATTAAGCGCACAACTAGTTCCACAGTTGATTTTGCTTGCAAACTTTCTGCTATCCACCAGCCTGCAAATAGTTGCATTGGCGCTGTTAGCAATACGCAACTCGTAGTCGCTGCTATAAATTTCCAATAATTCATGTGCATCATTCCAGCGACCGTAATCGTTGTCGTGCGGCTTGCTGGAATAAATCTTGCTAGAACGACAACCCAAGCCCCGCGAACATCAAATTGGTATTTCACTTGAAGCATCCTTTTAGGATGCACCAATCTCTTAAACCATTTTTTATGAACAAGACGGGAACCTAATTTTGAGCAAACCGTGAACCATAATATGTCCCCACAAATTACTCCAAAATAAGCTGCAACGATCGTAGGCCAAAGTGGCAAGGCACCTTGCTGGACAAGCATGCCCGCTGGAATAATAATAATGTCCTCGCCAAGGGGAATGCCTATTCCTGAAAGAAGCAACAAACCAAAAACTACCCAAGGCCCCCACGTTGGATCAACCATTCCCATTACATCGTTAATCCACACCTCCACTACAGTATCACTTTTTGATTTGCGCCAATTGAACTTGGTAACGTTGATGGAACAAGGTCACCTGCACGAACAGCGGTTAAAGCACTTATCTCAACTCGAGCTTCTTCAGAAACCTGTACACCCCGTAAAGATAACCAACGGTTAGCGCGTTCTAGTTGCAGGGCATGGCTTGTTTTTGGTGAATCTTGACCTGAAGCATTTTTGATGGGCGCAAATTCTTCCTCCCGTTTTGTTTCTACAACTAATGGTTTCTTTGCAAACCTCAAAACATCAAACACGAATTTTTCGAATTTATAGGCGTTTGGTGTATCTGGATTAATAATTTCTCCAGTATACAAATCGACAAACGGAACCTTTTTGTTTGCTTTATGCCAAGGCAAATCTTCGGCTATTCGTTGCAAAAACTCAATCGAAAATAAATGCAATGCAATAGAACCGCTGCCATAGGACAACTGCCCATCATTATCGCGTTCACTTGCTTTCTCACTCGGCAAGTCGCTGTACTCAACAATTTCTACATTTCCGTTCACAGAACAAAACACACCCACCCGTTCGTCTGGGTCCATTTTCTTCACACATTTACTCGATGCTTCTGCTGAAGAAAGGTCGCCCATGTGCAAGCCGAGAAACCAAGGATCAACCACATTCACAAGAGGATTATCGATTTGCACATACGAAAGATATTTAACTCCTCTCGTAACCATCTCGTCAAGACCGCCACTTCTTTGGAGCGCAGAAATAACACCACCATGACCATCTGGATTCATCGCGATTTTACTTTTACTGGAAAGCAACATCTTTCCATCTTTATCGACCACCGGAACTTCTCCTTGCGTAAACAAAAAAATGTCTGTTCTTTCGAGACCAAAACAATTATTGTCCAATAAAAATGATCGTGTCACATCGTCGTTTTCGACACTTGTCATGATGTACCAAGGAATCGATGTGTTATATTTTTTTGAAGCAAAAACAATTTGCTCTGCAATTACTTGAAACAGTGATTTTCCACTAATAGGCGTTGCTGGATACGTGCCCTTGGGGCCACTCCAGCCTAATCGTGTTCCCTGTCCACCTGCAACTGTAAGTACACCAATTTCTCCACGTCGTATCGAGTCAATACCTTGTTGATTACACGAATCGTCTAGCAGCACTGTTGCGCATGGTTCAATTGTTTTTTCTTTTTCTTCCGACGACTGATTTTGTAACGAATCAATATACTTAAAGTTAATTGATTCAAGTTGAGCATCTAATTCATGTTGTTCTGTACCTGAAAGTTCATCCCAAAAAGTCAGCAAATGTTCTTGTTTAAAATCCGCAAGATTCTTTTGTAACTTATCTGAGATAGAATTCAAAACATTGGTGTTTCCGGTACCGTCCAGCCCTCTGGCAAGTGCCTTGTTATTTTCCCGGTTTCCAGATAAATGACTTGTTCGCAAATATTTGTACAGTGGTCAGCAATTCGTTCCATTGCCCTAGTAACTGCGAGTAACTCAAACGCCACGAGTGGTTCAAGCTCGCCTCTACTTGTTAGGTGCTGCACATCAAGGACTATTTCTTTTCTGAATCTATCCACTGTATCATCGAACGAAAGAACACGAATGGCCACCTTGGTGTCTGTTTCGGCTAAAGCTTTGTTGGTGTCTCGTGCCATCCCTACTACGCTGTTTGCCATCACTCGGAATGTTGGCGGCGCTGAAGAAATTAAATCATTGTGGTTGATCGCTGACTCGGCAACGATAACTGCACAATCTGCAATACGCTCTAGCTCGTTATTAACCTTAACAATAGTCAACACGCTTCGAATACTATGTTCATCCGTTGCGCCTATTCTTAGCAATTCAATACAAGCACGTTCAATTTCAACGTCAACTTGATCAATAATTGTGTCGTTTGCAACAACTACTTTTGCGCTGTCCACATTGCCATCGAACGTAGCCTCAACGGCACGAAGCAACTGATCTGCAATCCTTGCTCCTTGCGTATTCAAATCTGCTGATAATTGTGCTAATTTTTTTTCAAACTCTGACATCAAAGGGGCTTTCTTACGTCCGCATATCGGCTCTGTGGGAGTATACTCGCCACCCTTATGTACGACTCACGAATTAGGGACAAATCATGAGCAAACTTTGCGTCAATATTGATCATGTTGCCACGCTTCGGCAAGCAAGGATGACGATTGAACCCGATCCAATTTTTGCGGCAGCTGAGGCCATAATGGGGGGTGCCGATGGTATCACCCTTCATATTCGTGAGGATCGTAGGCATATGCAAGATTCTGATCTCTTTCGCCTTAGGAAATCCATACAAGTTCCCCTCAATCTTGAACTCGCTGCAACTCCAGAAATGTTGAAACTCGCAATAAAGGCTTTACCAGATATGGTGATGGTCGTTCCAGAGGGGCGTAATGAAATTACAACCGAAGGCGGTCTTGATATTCTAGGTGATACCGATCGACTACACGAATTTGTACAAAAACTTGCTGCTCAACAATTACCCGTGAGTGCATTTATTGATGCAGACTCAAGCCAAATTGAAGCGGCAAACAAATGCGGATTTGATGTTTGTGAAATTCATACGGGACCGTATGCAGAAGCCGTATTGGAAAATAATTTCTCACTTGACCATCCAAATGTCGTAACTGAGCGAGAACATGTGCGGACTGCAGTTGCTCACGTACTACGTTTGGGAATGAAGTGCAATGCTGGTCATGGGTTAACGCATGTAAATGTTCGTGGGATTGCATCAATTCCTGGGATTTCTGAATTGCATATTGGGCACTCCATAGTAAGTAAAAGTATCTTTATTGGCATGCGACAATCGGTTGCGCAAATGAAACGTACAATAGAAGAGGCCTCACCATGACTGACAACTATTCAATAGAAACTCTGCCATACAAAATCGCTGTATTGTGCTATCTCTATGACACCGATAATCGGCTCTTGCTTTTACATCGAAACAAAGAACCTAACCGTGGCAATTATTCGCCAATTGGTGGCAAACTTGAGGCTGCAATGGGTGAGAGTCCACACACATGTGCCATTAGAGAAATCCAAGAAGAATCTGGCGTACTAGTATTGCCTAACGACATCAGACTCTCTGGAATGCTCGCAGAAACAGCGTTTGAAGGCGAAACACATTGGCTCATATTTCTTTACGAAGTAACAAGACCCATAGATGTCTCTGAAGTAACGTCAATGGAAATCGATGAGGGATCACTTGAATGGGTTGCTGTAGACAATGTGGAATCCAAAAACATTCCAAATACGGATCGTGAGATCATTTGGCCTCTGGTGAAACAACACCGCGGAGGATTTTTCGCGGTCGATATCGACTGTTCGAAGATGCCTTTTACGTGGGAAGTAAAAGAAGAGTGGAAAGCAACCGATGTTTGAAGTTTCTGTTTCAACTTCATTTCCCGCTGAACATGCCGTAAGGATCGCAGGGATTGACGAAACACCGCATTCACACGTTTGGAAAGTCGTAGCGGTGGTAACTGGGGATAAACTTGACCGCGACGGACTTCTTATTGATTTTCTACAACTCCAATCGGACCTCAACGAAGTTGTTGCTCCCCTGAGAGAAACAAATTTAAACACAAACGAAGTATTACAACATAAAAATCCCTCAACAGAAATTGTTGCAAAGTATATTGCAATTGAACTTAAAAAAAGAGTAAAATCCCCTGCTTCTTTAGCCTCCATCACCCTCACCGAAGCCCCTAATTGCATCGCAACCTATCGACTATGACAAACGCTCCACTTATGCTTTCCGTTTCCGGTGCCCGCGGCATAGTTGGTGAAACGATGACAAATGAAGTTGCGCATGCGTATGCAAATGCATTCGCTTCTTTTTTGCATGAAAAACTTGGAAGAACGCCTTCGCTTTGTGTTGCAAGAGACAGCAGGCCCAGTGGACCAGAATTACAACAAGCTGTTTCAGATGCATTTGTTGCTTGTGGGTGCAAGGTGACTGACCTTGGTGTAGTTGCGACACCAACCGCTGGTGTCATGATTCATGCGCTCAATGCAGATGGCGGAATAATCATAACCGCTTCGCATAATCCGACGCCATGGAATGGCATTAAATGTCTTGATGGTGACGGCCTTGCACCTTCAAAACAAGAAGCAGAAGAAATTATCCGACGCTTTCATGAACAAGCTTCCTTGCCGGCATTGAGTGGTGGGCTGCTTGAAACGAACACGCAAGGACACGACACACACATCGCCAAAGTTCTTGGTGTTATTAATCCACAACCGATTAGAGAAAAACGTTTTCGTGTTGTGCTTGACTCTATCAATGGTGCTGGATGCGAAGCAGGGTATAAAATTTTGCAGTTGCTTGGGTGCGATATTCTCCACATCAATGGAGAGCCAACAGGTATTTTTGCGCATACTCCTGAACCAAAAGAAGAAAACTTAACGAACCTTTGCGAAGCGGTGGAAAAATTTGATGCTGACGTTGGTTTTGCTCAAGACCCAGATGCAGATCGCCTTGCAATTGTGGATGAAAATGGATGGTACATTGGGGAAGAATACACCCTCGTTCTTTGCGCGATGCAGTGGTTTTCTCAGCACCCAAACTCCTCTTGTGCAACGAATTTGTCGACCAGCAGAATGATTGATGATATTGCATCACAACACGATTGCACTTCGTACCGTAGTGCTGTGGGCGAAGCAAACGTTGCGAGCGTCATGAAAAAACATGCATGTGTTATTGGCGGCGAAGGAAATGGCGGCGTAATCTTTCCAGATGTTTGCTGGGTACGGGACAGCCTATCTGGAATGGCACTCGTCCTTGATCTAATGAGAAACCAGGGTAAAACATTATCCAGCATAGTTCAGTCTATTCCAAAGTATGAAATGATAAAAAGAACAATCGACCTTGCTGATCTCGGTGGTATTCCAGCAATTAACAAGGAAATAGTTCGTTTAAAAAACGAGTATTCGAAAGAAAAATTAGATGACAATGACGGATTGCGCATCGACTTTGAAGAAGGCTGGCTACATGTTCGCCCAAGCAACACTGAGCCTATTGCTCGAGTAATAGCTGAAGCAAAAGATTCTTTGACCGCTTATAAACTTGTGAACCGTGTCAAACTATAACTCAGGACTATCCACAAACTATTCAACATTAAAATATGGAGGAAGCACGATTGGCTTGGCTCAAGCATTGCACAGCAATGCGATCTTGCGGGGCCAACTGCTTCCGAATAAACTGCCTCCTGGATTGTTTTTTCGCGAAAATTTTCTAATTTTTGAACAAACTGAATACACGTTTTAATACAACTGTGATCGTGGCATAACCGAAGCGGTGAGCCTAATTGTATCGCCACCACCATCCATTTCGGTTGCATGCTCTGGGTCTGGAATAATTGCAAGATTAATAGTCACTCTTTGCAATGTATTTCCGTTTTCAAATTGCAATAAAAATGGAGAAATTACTGTCTCGCCTGCGATTTGCGTTACGCCACCAAGAACCGTCGAACTTATTCCGTCAACATCCATCTCCAAAGTTTCATCTGTACTATTCCATGTAATTGTGACTTGTTGACCACTTTGAGTTGTTATTTCAAGCGTGTTACTTTCCAATTCATTCGTCATCGCGCTTGAAGGAAGCGGACCAAACGAAGACCCAGTTCTCACGAGTAACGCTATTCGCTCAACAAGTAATCTTGACGTCAATCGATTCACGCCTTGTGCCGTTGAACGCTCGTATGCATCAACTGATGATTGTATTGACGCGAATAACCCAGTTAACAATACTGTTGCAATACTCATCCCCACAAGAAGATCTATTATTGTAAATCCACGACGCACTACGAACCCTCCCGATAACTTGAACCGTCTGGAGCAATTGTGATTGGCCACGGGATTCCATCTGGCATTGGGGCATCTGGATTTGCGCGAAGTGAAATTCTTCCATAACCACTAAAAGGTTTTAATGTATCATCGATGCCTTCTTCATCGCCATCCTCTGGACCAAAATAACCAAGTGTCGTGTTAAAGGCATCGGTTTCTCCGCCATAAAATAGCGCTCCTTCTCCTTCAACAGGATGATATGTTGAAAGAATTGCGCCATGCACATCAACTACCCCGCGAAGATCTAACAAGCCTGTAACTATAGTCCCTTTTAATTTTACGCCAACAGTTTCATCATTTTGAAACGTTCCAATTTCTACGGACCAACCTGGCATCAACACAGAACTTCGTGTCAACTCTTCTCTTGCAATTGGATCCATTGAATTTAGAATTGCTTGCAACACAACGGCGTCCGATTGCTCTGCAACATCTGGATCGTCTGGGTCTATAAAAAACCGCGACTCGCCGGTTACTTGTATTTTATTTCTCCAATGCGTGAACTCTGACGGCACATCGCCTGCAATTGAACCAAGAAAAGTGCAGTCGTGAAATCGGATGTTATTTGATACTTCTCTTGTGTTCGCATAGGTGACACCTTCGGAATCTGCTGTCAAACCGTCAAATTGTATTTCATACCCACCAATACCATCGGGCTCTACAGCTCCTGCAAAATTCCAATTCGGATCATCAACATTTTTTGTTGTTTCCACCCATGTCACGCCGACAAAAGTGCAGTTTTCAAAAATTGCGTTTGTGCCAACTGGAATGCGAACATTATTGAATGACATGTCCCTGTACACAGGTCGTTGATACCAATCGTATGCGCCCTCCGCTGCAAATGGCACCCCTTCCCAACCGTTTTCTGATGCAGGAATATACGTGCTTCCACCAAGCATATTCGATGCAACCTGACCTGTTGCAAGGTCACCAAAGGCCATGCCTGTCATTGATTCTGTTTCGAACCAACTTTGTGCACCAATAAACATGTCAGTTGTGAATTCTGCTAACTGATCTTCTGGAAGTTGAAATTGGGCTGCTGCAATGTTTGAACTTGGCACAATGGATCCTTGCACATCTGCCTGCCAGGACTCTCCACTCGCTGTTTCCCAACCAGAAACACTAACTGCGAACCCAAGCGAACCATCAACTTTTGCATATCTATCTCGTTCATCAATAATTCCGTCGTTGTACCCAAGTTCCTGATCCTTGTTATCAACAATTCCATCATTGTTACGGTCACTCTTAGCAAAATCGATTAACTTCGCTAATTGCATATCTTGAGAAAACTCTTGCGTTAAACCAGAATAGCCTGCGACTGCCGCTTGCAACGGATCGTACACAACGTCTATATCGCCGTTCAAATCATACCGAGATAGAAACAAGTCCATCTGGGTGACATACTGATCTCCGTCGTAATCGGAGATTGCTCCTCCTGTGCCGATTCCTTCTGTTGGATGACCGGGACGAAGGCGGTTATCTCCATCTATATCGTTTGCAAGGACAAGTGTTTTGAAAGCCGCAAGATTAGTATCCAACAAGACCGGATCGATCCCAAAAAAATCGTTCTTCATGATGAGTGGAACACCAAAATTTGCATTCAATTCATTGATTTCTGTTCCATACCTTGTGCCGATTGGACCCTCTACAATTACGTTTCGCCCAAGCATAACTCGAGACATCGCAACAAGCGCATAATCTATTCGTTTGTCTAAATCGAATTCCATAGAAATTGACCGCGACATTTCTTCAAAACAACCAGTGCTTGTTATTAAAATCTTTGTTGTGTTTGGAATGAGTTCGTACTGTAGGCGAAAATATGTTTCCTCCGAACTATCAATTGGTATTGGCTTTAACTCTAATATATGTTCACTACTTGTTAAAGTTGGCAATGGCACATCGCTTGCAGAAATTTCTATCCAATGTGTGTCTACCTGTTCAAATACATCTTGAAGACAGTGCACAATGCCTGAGCCGCTGGGTGAACCAATGGTATATCCATTCCCAGAAGCAACGACGATGGAGCCATCGGATAATGTCCAAGTACCTCTCCAAAGTTTTTCAGCAAGGTCGCTATCTATCACTCCAGTATCAATAATAAATCGGTTCACTTCGTTCAACAACCGAATACTTCCAAATGACAGTCCAGACTCAGCCGCAGATTGTGCCTTGGCTATACCTATCATTGCTTGTGCGCTTCGAACGTTTGTCCAAGAAACACTTGCAATCCCGGCTGTTATTGAAGCAATAACAGTCAGCATTATCAATGCCGGAATGGTAGCCCATGCTGAACGAAGATAAATTTTACTGCAACGGATACGCGGAGTTACACAGTGTGTTTTTGGGAAACTCCTAACTATTTGTACGTTGAAATCAACGAGCAAACTGCATTGACGCAAGCAATAATATTTCATCTCGATGCAATCCATGGCAATCTCGTTATTTCTTCTCCCTCGTGCAATACAGTTACTACGATTCGAATTGACTCTGTGGATCCGTCTGCAACAATTTGGGTGACATCAAATGGGTTTACACATAAGACTGTTATTTGCTGTTCCCATCCATTCATACCAACTATTATTGTTCCCGTTGCATCGATAGGTCCATTCCCCGCTGTATCAGAAAAAACCGCACCATCCAAATCATCTAGGTCATCTATATCTTGCGGAACAACTTCGCCAACTTCAACGCCCCAAGTAGCGTTGCCTGTAATAGGATCATTCGATGGAAGTAATAAAGACATCTCCCTAATTTCTGTTGCAAGTCGCATCCCCGTTGCCAGTTCATCGGAAGCAACCGTTTGGATGTGCCATGCTTGCTGTGAACCTACAAGCGCAACAACACCAATGCCAATCACCGCAATTGCTGCCGCTGATTCAACAATCCAAAAGCCACGACGAAACTGTGCTTCTCGACGATTCATCCTGAAACCACCGCGCTCATCTTAAAGATTGGAAGAATAATCGCCATCGCGATGAACCCTACGATTCCGCCCATAAATATAATCATCACTGGCTCTAGCAAACTTGTAAATGTTTTTACAGCATCACGCAATACTCGATCGTAGTATTCCGAAATTTCTTCGAGCACATCACCTAATTTTCCTGACTCCTCGCCAGCAGAAATCATCTGAATTACTGGCTTTGGCAATAGAGTTGTTGTGTTAAGGACTTCGTGAATTCGCTTGCCATCCGAAATACCCTCACCGACGTCCTGCCAGAGCTTGTGATATTGACGGTTTCCTGCAATGTTGCTTGTCACTTCGAGTGCGCTGAGAATTGGAACGCCGGCGTTAACAAGTTCGCCAAGCGTTTGCAATGAACGCATAATATAAAGCGCTCGCAACATTTTTTTAAGAACAGGAAAACGCAATTTTAAAACATCAATGAGCACACCGCCTCGTTCTGTTCTTCCACAAAGATAGAGCGTGCCAGTAAACGCCGCAAGAAAAATAGGCACAGTCCACCAATATATGGTCATCCATGCACTTAAATCCATTAAAAAAATTGTTGGCCATGGCAATACGGATTCTTTTCCGGCAAATACGCCGGCGAAACGAGGTAACACAAATGTCAACAAGAAAATAGTAACAATAGTTGCCAGCCCACCTATAACTGCAGGGTAAATACTAGCCCCAACAATCATCTTCTTTGTTTCAATCTGCCGTGTAATTATTTTCGCTATACGATCAAGCATGTGACCGAATGAGCCCGACAATTCACTTGCGCGTACCATGTTTACGTAAAGCGGGGAAAACAGTTTTGGGAATTTAGAAATTGCATCAGAGAATGTACACCCTGCTTCAATATCCTCAATAATCGTTTCTAAAACAACTTTAAATTTATCATTTTCTACATGTTCACAAATTCCACCAATTGACATCCGCAAACTTATGCCCGCGCGAACCATAACTGCTAATTGCGTCGTAAAGTCCAGAATATCTTTTTTAGAGGGTCCGTTTCCCGCATTAAGAACCGACCATACTTTTCTCCAGAAGCCAGTCTCGATAGTGTTTAGTGGAACGAGGCGCACTATTCTACCCCCGCGATTTTTCAACGCAGAAGCTGCGCCAGAAGCGGACTGCGCTACTAACTGGCCGACCAACAGATCTCCGCTTTCTTGTTGCAATTCATAGCGGTAGGCTGGCATGTGTTGTTCCTTATGCGGCTAAAGTCATTTGTAATCTCTGTGGATCGGTTGAGTTTGCGATTGCGATACTTTCTTCTACAAGGCCATTAAAAACTAACGTGGCAATTGAAGCATCTCTTGAAATCATCCCAAATCGACTATTTGTTTCTATTACATTTGCAATTTCAAATGTACGAGCTTCGCGAATGATGTTTCGAACAGCCGGATTGCATAATAAAATTTCAACTGCTGGCACCATTCCTCCATCTATCTTTGGAAGAAGGGTTTGCGAAATTACAGATTTTAATGTGTTTGCAAGCATCGAACGAACTTGTGATTGCTGATTCGCTGGATACATGTCAACAATCCTTTCCACTGTTTGTGAAGCGTTTACGGTGTGCAATGTTGAAAGAACAAGATGACCGGTCTCTGCAGCAGAAATTGCCAATGAAGTCGTTTCTAAATCGCGCATTTCGCCAACTAAAATAATATCTGGATCCTGTCTAAGTGCATGTTTCAATCCAGAAGCAAAACTAGGCATGTCTCTTCCAAGTTCGCGCTGCTCAACCAAGCAGCCTTTGGAATCAAAGGTATATTCAACAGGATCCTCAAGCGTAATAATGTGTTTATGTTTTGAGGTATTAATCCGTTCTAATAACGATGCAAGCGTTGTGGATTTTCCAGAACCTGTGTCTCCCGTTACTAATACTAATCCTCGAGGCAATTCAGCTAAAGGTGCAATTGCAGCCGGCAAATTCAAAGACTCTAATGGAGGTATCTTTGTCTTCACTGTTCTCATCGCAATAGCAGGCATACCGCGCTGCAGATGTACATTCACTCTGTAGCGACACTCTTGGGTTGCCCAGGATAAATCCACGTCTTGTTGCTTGTGATATGTTTCTAGTTGTGTTTCGGTAAGCATCGTTGCAATATGCGTATTCAATTCTTCAGCTTCAAGTATTGGCTGATCTACGGTAATCAAACCCGTATCCACACGAATAATTGGTGATTCACCTGACACAAGATGAATGTCAGATGCCCCCTGTTGCATAGCAGCAGCAAGAATTGCTTTTATATCCATACAAACACCATCGGAAATGGATTCGAACCACTTCAATCGATAGACAATAAATCAATTAGGTCATGATACTCATACTGATTGTTTGGATTATGGCGGATGACTACTCGGCTATCGCAGGCACTTGTAGTACATCGTGTGCCCGAACCGATACCATCGGCTTCCAAATCCCTATATCTACTAATGTCTGAGATATTGCCTTGGGTGGAATAAATCCCAGGGTTCCAGAGAGTTGCCAATAAATTTCATCTTGATCAACCACAAATTCCCTAGGAATCACAACGGGAATAGAGTTTGTAATCGATAACGAATAGGGAATTGTTTTTTCTGCCGATGCAAGACCAGTGTATATGGTTCGCCCGCCAGAAGTCACTTCATAGTTGTACAGCAATAACTGTAACGGAAAGTCGTTTTTGTTTGCAATTTCAAATTCGACGTCAAACGTAAACGCATCTTGCGTTGATTGTGTGACAACAGCGTCGAGGTACTGCACAGTTGGTTGTTTCACGCCACAACCAACGCCGACACAAAAAAGACACAGTAATACTACGTTTCGAACCATACCACGTCTACTGTACCAAACCTAAAGCAACGCGTAATTACAAACATATATTATTGAATTGAAATTTCTTTGTTGAGCATAAGGAATGGTTGTTCAAAGCTATCACCAATCATCACGATGTGGTCTTCTGCTATGGGGAGCAGATGCTGATATCTCGAATATTGATTCCACCAAATAGAAAGCGTAACTAGAATGAGCAGGGCGCACCAAGATGCGAGCTCACTCTGACGTTTTCGCCGTATTCGGTAGAGTAACGTAACGCAAACAGCAACTGTCAACGCCTTATAGAGCACAAGTGGCCAAACTGAATTGGTTGTTTGAAGCAACCATAGCGCTATTGGATTCCCCTCGCTCATGCCAACTGAGGTGAGATACGAAATCGTCAGGAATAAATCAGCCAAACTGAGGATAATCACACCGCTTAGAAGCCATGTCACTCGTTCTGATCTCTGCACTTCAGCAGGACAATAGAGTATTAGGTTGGAACAAAGTTCTTTCATGAGTCTGTGTCTACTACCCCGGCAATTTGAAACAAGTTCGCTAGAGTTTCATATCGAACCGATAACCACGAAAGTGCAGTTCAGTTTTCGTTATTTACATTTTTTTAAGAAAACAAGCGGGATTATCGGTCTTTCACCTTGACAAGACACCGTATTTCGATATCAATACGCAAAACACCGTTTTCTATGCAATCAACAAATACACAACTAAGCGATCAGCCCTCTGGATTCCACTTCGATTCCAATAATTTTGCCATGACATTCTCTACCGTTGGAACTACTTACGCGCAGGTGCAAACCATCAGCATTGACGAGTGGAAAGAAGAAGATGACCAAGATAGTGAAGAAGAAAAAGACATCGAAGTCTAAAGAGACCCTGATTTAGAATATGGGGATGAAGAAGAAAAAGAACCAGTAGAAGATGTTACGTACCGCTAATTTTTTCATTTGAGCGACCGTGTTTACCCGCGGCTGAAAGCGCTAACGCGTCACAAAGAGTTTGAATAGGAGCATGTTCTCCGAGTTCGTCGAGAATTTCCACCATCTTCACTGCAAGAGGGCTACCATTGTCTCTGAATAATCGACGGTGCGCTTCTTTCATCGCATCGATTTGCACATCTGAGTACCCACGGCGGGACATCGCAACGATATTCACCGCACGAACCTCTGCAGGAGTTCCCTCAACAATCATGTAAGGCGGCACATCTCGAATGATTCGAGCGAGCCCACCAACATAGGAACACCTGCCAATTCTTGCGAATTGATTAATACCCGCACCGCCTCCAATAGTGGCGCAATCTTCAACTGTAATATGACCAGCCAACATTACTTGGTTTGCAATGATTAGGTCGCTCCCAAGAATACAGTCATGCGCTACATGCGACGCAACCATGAGTAAATTATCACTGCCAACAATTGTTTTCCCGCCACCACTTGCAGTTCCACGATGAATAGTCACGTGTTCTCGAATTTGATTTCGATCGCCAACTTCTAATATCGTGGTTTCACCATCAAATTTTTTATCTTGAGGGTCTCCACCTATCACGCAATATGGATAGAGTTGGTTGTCTTCTCCAATTGAAGTATCACTTTGCACCGTAACGTGGTGTAAGAGGTTCGTCCCCGAGCCAATTGAAACGCGTGGTCCAACAACACAGTAAGGCCCAATTGTTGCGTGTTCATCAATAGTCGAGGATGTGTCAATAATGGCTGTGGAATGGATATTTGACATGATTAATTTTGCTCTGCATCTACCATCATAAACCGGATTTGGGCTTCTGCGGCAAGCCGCGAGCCAACAAATGCCTTGCATTGCAACGCTGCGGTTCTCACGCCAGCCCTAATTGAGATTGCTTCGAGTACAAGTTGGTCTCCTGGGGTGACAGGATGCCGCAATTTAACCCTGTCCAAACTCAATAAAACAGCTAATTTACCCGTATGCTCTAATTTTCGGCTCATAAGAAGGCCGCCAAGTTGCGCCATTGCCTCAACGATTAACACCCCAGGCATAATGGGTGTGCCAGGGTAATGGCCTTGGAAAAATGGTTCATTAATTGTTACATTTTTCACCCCAACCGCCCTGCTATCACCGTCCATTTCAACAACGCGATCAACGAGGAGCATCGGATATCGATGCGGCATGATGCGTTGAATTTCTCGAACATCCATCTGCAAGCCACTTGCAACTGCATCGCTTCGTTTAGCAACCTTTTGTTGCTCAAGAATCGCTTTGCATAGTTTTCGATTAAGCGCATGACCCGATCGGCTTGCAACGATTCTTCCCTGAATAAACGCACCTGCAAGATATAGATCCCCAACAATGTCTAAGATTTTGTGGCGAGCAGGCTCATTATCGAAGCGATATTCATTATCAATTGGTCCATCTTCACCAATCACCAACATGTCTGCAGGCGTCAGATGTGTACACAAACCTTGTGATTGAAGGGCTTGCGCTTCTTCTTGCAAACTAAATGTTCTTGCGGGCGCGACATCTGTGCTGTACGAACCTGTCTCACTATTCCAGCCCTGTGTTTGTCGCGCTATTCGCGAACCCTCTTTTTCATAATCAAGGTCATATACAACATGTAAACCCTTCTGGTGCGAAGGGAACGCGGCAATCATAGCGTTGCCGTCCTGTAAACAAATTGGCTCTGTCACAGAAATAAAACGCCTTGGCAAATCTTGTTCGACGGTTCCAACTTTTAGTATCTGCTCTGTAAATGGCAATGCCGATCCATCGCCGCAAGGGACCTCCGGACCATCAATCCGAATCGTCGCATTGTCGATTCCCAAGCCAGAAAGTGCTGACATAATGTGTTCTATTGTTTCAACAGTGATATCGCCACTTATCAATGTTGTTCGACGAGCGCGGCTTGTCGTATTTGAAACAAGAGCCGGAATGGTTACATTCGGTTCAATATCTGTTCGCTCAAATACAATGCCCTCCCCAGCGGGAGCGGGCTCAATTAAGACATCAACATCTTTGCCAGTAAGGAGCCCCTTGCCACTGAAGGTAACCGGCCTTGCAAGTGTGCACTGCATGGGCATGGTATTGACCGCTTGCGATTCTGCTTGCTGAGTTTGTTTTGTTGATTCTGCCATTAGTCTTTACTCCTGCTCACGCAGGCGCTTATCGTTATTTTTGCTCGCGGTGCATATCCGCGATAATTCTTGGCAGTTTACGAGTTGACGACCATTGTCGCAACGCATCCCTGACTGGACTCGCTGGCAAGCCCAACCACTTTTCGCCAGCGGGTATATCGTTCATTACACCACTTTTCGCCCCAATTTTTGCGCCATCGCCGATAACACAGTGTGGGGAAATACCTACATTACCGCCGATTTGCACCCAATTTCCTATCACAACCGAGCCAGCAATAGCTGAAGTGGCTGAAATAGCGCAATTTTCCCCAATTATGCAATTGTGACCAACTTGTACCAAATTATCAATTTTTGTCCCTGATCCAATGACTGTTGGCGAAAATTTTCCCCTATCAATACACGAATTCGAGCCAATTTCAACATTATTTCCTACTTCTACATTTCCAATGTGTTGAATTTTAATCAGGTGTGTTTGCTCCTCGTTTACACAATACCCAAAACCATCTGTGCCAAGAACGACATTTCCATGCAGGATGCAACCCTCGCCCACGTTGCAATGCTGACCAATCACTACACCGGGGTAGAGTATTGTTCCAGCCCCAATACAAGCGCCTTTACCAATTCTAGTACCCGAGTGCAGGGAAACATTGTTAGCAATGACCGCATCGTCTGCAACGACAACAAATGGTCCAATCCTCACATGAGCGCCAATACTTGCGCTCGAAGAAATGACCGCAGTTGTATGCACGCCTAGTTCGGGCAAATCATCTTCTCGTGCAAAGAGAGACAACACCGTAGCCATTGCAACTTCAACATTGTCAACCCAGAGCAGTGTTCGTTTCGATGCATCGTGCTCTGGAATCTGAATTCCATTTGGAACAATGCCAATTGATGCAGCACTCTCCTTCCAGCACTTCGAGTACTTTGCGTTCACCATAAATGTTATATCACCTGCAACAGCATCCGCAAGCGATGAACATCCTGTGCCTAGCGTGTCGGATAGACCATCGACACGTGCGCCGATTGTTTCTGCAAGGTATCCGGCTGTATATTGTTTCAATAGCACGGGCTTGTCCTTAGCGAACAGCCATCTCATCAAAAGATGCATTCATATACTCGATGAGTGTATCTGTTACATCCATTTCTGGATTTGCGTACAACATTCGGCGAGCTCCAATTGCCGCTGACATATCAATAGTGTCTCCTTCGGGTAATTGCACTACCGTCTCGTTTACAAATACATAGTCCCAACCATTTTGACTAGACAACGTAATGATTGCTTCCTTTATGCTGTTGAACACGTGTCGCATACCTCTTGATTCTTCACGTGCCTTCATTAAAATTCCATAATCGTTTAATGACTCATACTCAAACAGTTCCAGTTGTTGTTGTTGCTCCAACTCATTCCATTTAACTGAACCAGGCTGATACAACTCAAATTCTTCAGCATAATCATCAATATGACGGCGCCGGGCTTCTTTGTCTTCTTCAATTTTATTGATTAAAGATTGCGCTTTTGCTTCCTCCCACGCTCGTTCTTCTAAGGAGAAAAGCACCCTCGATATGTCAATGGAGACAAGGGCTGCGGGGGTTACGCTTGCTAGTTTTCGCAAAGCATATGTCTGCCAAGCCATGGCGCCAATCACGATGATTATCGCAGTACATAAAAAAGTAGATTTAGTCAGGTCTTTCATTTCAATCCTTTATTCAACGACTTTGCCGTTTAGTTCTTTTCCCATTCAAGGTTCATATGGGTAACGATTTGCTCAGTTATATCAATTTGATCACTTGAATACACAAAACGTTTTACTTTAATCTGCTCGATAATTTGCTGCTCTCTAGAAACTTTTTGGTTTTTGTTTATCAATAGTTCACGACTCATATCATTAATAAGAACCAAGTCGTATCCGTTTTGTTCAGACAGATAGGCGACAGTCTCTTTTATCTTTTGATACAAATCACGGAACATCAATGAGCGCTCTATGTCAATTTGCTCTGTAGCGAATCGTTGATAACTATAGGCTTCTAATTTCAAGCGGTCAATTTCTTCGCGAACTAGTTGTCTATCCGCGTCCGTCGTTGATTCAAATTCGGCTTCGAGTTCCACCACCGCTTCTCGCTTGGCGACGCTTGTCTCCTGAATCCCAATGATGAGATTTCGAAGTTTAGTTTCTGCATCCGCGCGTTCTGTAAGGTCAGCAATTACTTTCTCAATATCGAATGTGACAACCACGGTTGGTTGTTTCATCTGGCTTGATGACGCAACTGCTGCGTACCCAGCCACAATAAATACTACTGAGGCCAGGGCAACCAGCCATGACATTCGTTGGAGTCGATTTTTACTCGTTGTGTTACACATATAAATAGCCCTTCAAGCAGAAGATTTCAAAATGAATAATTGATAATTATATGTGATAATTCCGTTAGACGTGGAGCGCTAAAACGGCAGTTGAACGCTAAAACTGAACACTGACTTCTCGTCAGTTTCTTGCTTCACGACAGGAAACCCAAAGTCAAATGCAAGCGGAGCGTTACCAAGTTGAGGAATATGAAGACGAATACCTGAACCAACGCTCACTCGATATTCATCAAATCCAGGCGAGTCAGTCACCGTACCGCTATCACAAAAAACGACCATTGAAATAAACCTATCAAGCAGTGGGATCTCGTATTGGGCGCCGATAAACAACTCCCATATTCCACCGATGGAAACGTCCGTAGGACCCCCTGAAACCCTTGGCGTACCCTTAGGTGAGATTGTCATAAATTCAAAACCTCGCATAGATCGGCCGCCGAGCGTGAACCGACTAAATGTCGGGGAATCGCCATTAAAAATGTATCCAATTTTTGTGTCGATGCGGAGGGTCGTCGCTCTATCTAAAAAGTCGCGTGAAGTCGCGAGGTACGTTGTGTAGTCTAAAGAAGTTTTTGTAAACGAATAATCACCAGAAGGCACACCAAATTGATCGATACTCAAACTCAATCTTGAGCCCCTGCTCGGGCGGCTCCATGGCTCAAGTGTGCTTCGAGTCGCAGAAATACTTACCGAATTAAGGGTGCTTGGCCCACGATCATTATAAATTTCGATGGGAATATCATCGTCTATATCTGTCAGTTCAATTTTATCCATTGAGAGTGAAATATTCCCACTCCAGAGTTCTCCAAATCTTCGCCCGACACTTACGCGACTATAGAGCGTCTCTTTTGTATAGTCCGACAACGTCCGCATTGAATACCCCACCCTGCCACCAAGAGAATAATCGGTGTCTAAAAAACGTGGATCGGTCAAACCAATCCCATAATTAAATCGTTCATCTCCAGGCTGAAACTCCATTGAGAACTGTTGTCCTGCACCAATAAAAGCTTTTCGCCCCCAAAATTCAGACCACGTTTCTGGCAAATCTGCGATATCAAAATTTGATTGGCTCATAGAAATATTGCCCATCAAACCAGAATCGCTGCCAGCCATTAAACCAAAACTCAATGTGCCTGTCTGCCGCTCCTCTACAGCCACTTCTAAGTTTGTATACCCCGGATTGACTAAATCTTTGTCCTGAATAGCCATCGTTACATTGCCAAACAGTTGCGACCTAAGCATGCGCTCTTCAGAGCGCACTGATTCGTAAGCATCAAAGGGATACCCAGGTATCAACCCAAGCCTGCCTCGTATCTCGCTATCCTTTGTCACCGTGTTTCCTGTGACAGTAACGAGTCCCACTTTCGTTGGAATTCCCTCTTCTATCACAAAAATGATATCCATTTGCATTTCGGGTCCAGCGTGGTACGGGACGACTCGCACAATCTCTTGCTGGATCGAATTATTACGACCAGAGAAGCTTTTTCTAGCGCGTTCCATGATCTGAGTGCGTGGATCCACTTCAACAATGCGACCAAGAACACCGTACGCACGATTTATTATTTTCACTGCCTCTGCAACATCATTTGGACGGTACACGTCGCCAGCCTTCATTGGAATTAAAGCTGCAATCTGTTCGTCAGCGAACACTGGTTCTGTATTTCCCTCCTTATTGAATTGGAGTGAAATACCGCCAAGGATGTATTGAGCGTTTTCTTCAATAAAAAACTTAACTTTTGCTTCCTTGTCATTTTGGCTCAACATAATGTTGAAAGAAACTCGTACATCGCTATACCCGCGGTTCATATAAAACCTGCGAATTCTTTGTGCGTCCGTTTCGAGCACCGCTTCGTTTAATTCTCCTCGGCGGAAAAATGGCACGGATGTATTTGTGTCGAGTTCAGCAGTTAGCTCTTTGTCGGTAAATGAGTGATTCCCAATAACAGAGACTGCTTTAACTCGAACGCGTAAGCCTTCGATTACGCGGTATATCAACGCGACCGATTCGTCTATTTGCAAGCCGGTTCTCTCGTCAACTCCTCCTTTGGGATAGAGAATAGTCTCTACAAAAACCTCGACAAGATAATTCCCTTGTTCTTTATATATATCTACAATCGCTCTACGACCCCGTTCTATCGCATCACTATCTTTCCCCAAACCCGGCAATATGGGGACACGTTCCAGCAGCTCTTGGTCACTAAGAAGCGTGTTCCCCACCACTGAAATCTGAGCAATGATTTGCTGCTCTGTAAACGTGAAAAGGAGATGAACATTTCCGTTTTCTTGAAGGGTACTCTCCGCCCGTATGCGTTCAAATTCACCAAGAGAGTTCAACACTCGCAAATCTTCTTCAACAACATCCGGATTAAAAGGAAGCCCGACCGCAGATTGAATCAAATTAAATATCCGCTGCTCAGTTACTCGGTCCAATCGAGCAAATTCTATTGAAGAAACGATTCCCCCGTCAAAATTCGCTGATGCCGTTCGGACGTGAAAAATGCTGGTTAGGCAGAAGAATATTACTGCTAGGAGTCGCATCTGTGCCGTGAAGGATACCCACCAAGGCTGCGAGATACAACCGCATTGGCTATGGGAAGTACAATACATCTCTCATTTAAAGGTACCCATGTCATGACAAAAACAGAACAATTGACCGCAACACCATTCCATACATATCACGTTGACCAAGGCGCGAAAATGGTTAACTTTGCTGGGTGGGAAATGCCCTTGCTGTATGGCTCCATCATCGAAGAACACCTGCAAGTACGACGTAGTGGTGGATTATTTGATGTCTCACATATGGGCCGGCTTCGATTCACTGGAAAAGATGCATGCAACGTGCTCGACCACCTCTGCACAAGGCAAATTCTCGGTATGCAAGATGGGCAAATCAGATATTCCATTGTTTGCAACGCACATGGTGGTTGTAGAGACGATGTGTTAATCTATAAAATAAAAGATTGCGAATACCTCATGGTCTGTAATGGTGCCAATCGTGAAAAAATCCTTAAGCACATCGATGATAATCGTTGCGCGTATGTATTCAAATTAAAAGATGAAACAGAATCAACCGCGATGATTGCGCTGCAGGGACCAAAAGTCATGGATGTGCTTTCTAAGGTGTCCTCAGAAATTAAAGATTTAAAGAGATATCGTTTTGCAACAAAACATCTTCTTATTGCAAAGTTGCTCATTTCCCGCACCGGGTACACCGGCGAAGATGGTGTCGAGATCATTCTTCCTGCAAAGTTTGCAAAGAAAGTTGTCGACATGATGCTTAGCAATATGGAAGACCCCTCGGTCATTTTGCCCTCCGGTCTTGGTGCAAGAGATTCGTTGAGGCTCGAGGCTGGCATGCCCTTATATGGACACGAACTCACGGAAGAAATCGATCCTCTTGCGGCGGGATTACATTTCGCTGTAAAACTTGAAAAAGGCATTGGTGAAAATGAAGCTGCGTCATTCATCGGCCAAGAAGCGTTGCAGGAAATTTCGAACCAAAACCCAAAGATGAAACTCGTTGGCCTTACCTTGGAAGGCAAACGAAGCCCTCGCCAAGGGATGCATATCATTGAAAGTGCCAACGAAATAGGTTTCGTCACAAGTGGCTGCTTAAGTCCTACGTTTGGATATCCAATTGCGATGGCGTATATCCCAAGCGATTTCCAGGGCGAAACCGTTTCCATTGACTTTGGCAAACAAGCTCTACCCGCAACCATCGTCCCATTGCCTTTCTACAAAAAATAAAAACTATCCCACGGGTCGTTTCTCTTTCCGTGCCTTGGCATCTGTGCGGCAATTCCCTACCCGTCCATACTTTGCAACTAATGAGCAAATTGAAAGGGACACCGACTCCGGCGCTGAAAATCGAACTTTCAAAACTTTTTTTGCCGCGGAAATGCGGAGGCAACCCTATTCACGCAAGAGACGAATCTCATCACGCAAGATTGCGGCGAGTTCATAATTTTCATTTTCAATTGCCGCAGCAAGGCGTTCTTTCAAATCGGCTCGCTCTGAGCGTGGTAACCTGGGCACAAGTGCCTCTTTCATGCCCAAAAGCAGATGTGTCTCGTTCGATTGTTCCCAATCGTCCCCAAGTGTTTCTTGCAATTGCTCGAGACCTTGATCTAGCGCAGCCATTGCCCGAGAGACGCTATCTTCTTCGATTGCCCATTCCGCTGCTGCACGTGCTCGCAACGCAATAACCGAACCCCTGAATTGTTCCAGTGCCGAACGATCCTGATGTTCATCGGCATGGTGATGGCAAAGATCAAACAATTCTAGATTGTCGCTGCAATCACGGATGGCCTCCTTCCACCGACCAATTGCAAACAATGCAGCAGATCTATGCGAGCGCTGCACACCCTCTTCTCGGAGTCGCCGACACATCGCTGGATCCAAATTACCGTCCACCCCACAATCTTTGAATAGCGCCAACAATGAAGGGTATCCCTCTTGGGAAACGCCATCGGGTCGATCATCCATCTCCATCTGAATAACACCCAACTCTATTCGTAGCTGAATAAGTTCGCGTTCATCATCAGCCTCAATAATTCGCACATTCAACGTGCCTTGCTCATACGACCACGCTTTTAGGATGTTGGAAATGTCGTTATTCTGCATAATCAGTACATCTTACCTAGTGTATTGATGAGGGCTAGGGGCTCCGTGAGGATTATGCGGGCGTACTACAAGGCAATTCGGAGGTTGAGGTGTACACGGGCAATAAATAGGTCGAATCAATTGTTGGGCTAGAAGTTTTTAAATTAGGAGACAAGCGTGGACCTCGAACTATATTTGCATCAGATCAATGAAGTAGCTCTTCTTTCGCCAGAAGAAGAGAAAAGCCTTGGATGGCAAATCATAAACGACAACAATGCCGCGGCAAAGGAGCACATGATTCGTGCAAACCTACGCCTTGTCGTTTCCATTGGGAAACGATACTTAGGAAGAGGTCTTACCCTTGCTGATTTGATTGAAGAGGGGAATGTGGGTTTGATTCGCGCTGTCGAAGGGTTTGACCCCGCCCATGGAGCACGTTTCTCAACGTATGCCTCTTGGTGGATCAAACAATCTATCAAAAGAATGCTTACCAACGCAACGCAACCTGTGCACATCCCCGCGTATATGGTCGACCTTATCAACAAGTATCGAGATATCTCAAACAAACTCAAAGAGCATTTAGAACAAACTCCGTCAAATCAAGAAGTTGCTGACGCGATGGAAATTCCATTGAAAAAACTCAATACGATTCGCCGAGCAATGCGAACTTGCTCTGGCAGAGTGCCAAGAACTGTTGGGGGTGAACCAATCTCGCTCTCGGAAGCATTTGAAGATGCAAAAAGCAAACGCCCCGACGAACAAGTGGAACAACGAGAAACCATCAAAGACATTCTTGGTTTCCTCGGACAACTTGATCATAGAGATGCGCGAGTGCTACGATTACGTTTTGGTTTAGAAGGGCAAGACCCATTAACACTCAAAGAAATCGGCTTAGTCATCGGCCTCACAAGAGAGCGCGTTAGACAAATTGAAATCGATTCACTACGAAGATTGCGAGATCGAATGCAACATGGCACCCCATTGAGTAAACGACGAGCCTCATGACGGTTCATCAAGTGTAATATTGACATACTTGGCACGAACGACGGCGTTGTAAGCAGCAATTGTGTGCCCCCATCTTGTTTCCTTGGTCGGCCTAATCAAAATCGGATGGGTTTCTGTGAACAAGCCCGATGCGCCAAACCTCCCTGCTTTGTTTGAGCGAAGAAAGAGAACAAGTTCTTCAATAGATGAAACAGGGTCCCATGGACCATCGAGCCGAACCCGAAAGTCGCTTTTTTTATCACCTGCAGACTCAACAAAAATTACAAGTGGTTCACTATCGAGCTGTATTGTTTGTCTGTAATCTCTCAATGGCAAATCCATGGGGAATGACTCTTCTGCCGTTTTGAATTCCGTCGCAACCATAAAATAAATCAACAACAAAAACACAACGTCAATCATCGATGTTAGATTCACACCAATCGTCCCTGCCTTTCGTCGTCTAACAATCAAGGTTGTTCACCTTCAATGACGAGTTGCAGTCTTGGGTTCAGACCAGCTGCCCTAATTGCCTCGATTACTTGATGCACGTACGAATATTTTGTTGTTCTATCCGCACGAAGATGGACTTCTGTTGCACCACCTCGCAGTCGTGTTTCAACGATATCGCTAAGTTCGTGCATTGAATCCCATGCAATCGTATGGCCAGCAACCACGATACCTGCCACGTCACCATGTTCAAGAGGAACTACATTCACAACAACCCTACTCTGATTATCCGGAATTCCAGCGACCGCCTGTGATGGTGCTGGCAAATTCATAAATACTGCATCGCGATCCACAATTTGAGACACAACAACAAAGAAAACAATAAGCAAAAATGTGACATCAATCATCGGTGTCATATTCGCGTTAATGACCGAAGATGGATTCCCTCGTCGTGCCATTACACGGCCTCAACGGCTCGTGATTGTTTACTTACTGAATCTGATGTTTGTTCGCGGGGTATTTGACTCGTTTTTCTTGGTCTAAAACTATTCAATATTTCTTCTGCTTCAATCGTGGCCTCAACGGTAATCTCATCAATTTTATTTCGAATAATTGCATACCCCGAGAGCGCTGGAATTGCTACGACAAGCCCCCAAAATGTTGTTGTCAATGCTGTGCCGATTCCACCCGCCAGTGCAACAGGATCGGCACTTCCGCCGGCTGCAACAATTGCGCCAAATGCAAGAATCATTCCATACACTGTTCCAAACAACCCAATCATTGGACTGACTTGTCCCAACACGTTTAGTAATTCTATTCGCCTGAGTCGTTTCGTTGCAAGTTCGTCCGCGGTCTGCTCCAGTGCTCGCATCATCGCGGGGAATCCAAATTTCGCTTCATGAAATGCTGCTACTAAAATTTTCCCAAGGTAACTATCACTTTTTGCAGCAGCATCAATCACCTGTTGGAATCTCTTCTTTTTTATGTGCGCACGAATCTTAACAACCAAGTCGTCAGGCAACACGCTTGCCCTTCGATTCGCCAGTGCAAGGTGCACAATCAAACCAATACCGCTCATCGACATCAAAAGTAATAGCCACGTTACCGCACTTCCAAGCAACTCGATTGAGCCATCGTTCCTCCGCGAAACAAAAAACGCCTCGCCAAAACTATGCGCACCAGTATCAGCTATTGCTGTGGTGGCAGTTGCCGCTACAAAAAGCGCACTGAGTTGTATCAATCTCCGTTTGGCATCCATGCCAGAATCTCCTTACTTTACTACCTTACCACGCTCTATACAGACATACCCATCATCACCGCCATGAATTTTCGCAATCTTTTCCATTGTTCCGTTCACATCTTCGGAAAGGTACTGGATGCAATTAATCTGTACTTTTCGCAAGCCATTTCGAGAATCTGCGGGATTAAGGCCATCAATCTCCTCGAGTAACTCTTCCTCAGGAACCTCGTAACTGCCTGCGCCTGTGATATTTTCACTCAGCAAATACATCACTTCCGGTTCAAGTCTCATCGCAGTTTTTATTGCAACAATTGGATTGCTACCTCCGGTTGGGATCACTTTTCCACTCGTGCCAATCCAACGCATCGCTTTTTCTATGTTGGAAGCGTTCGCATAAACCAGTTTTCCTTTTGGAGGAACCGCGATCGATTTTTTATTTTGAAAAAATACCACGCCAAACATTTGTTTTGGATGCAGTTTTCTAAGTGATCGCTCAAGTTCTTCCAGCACAGCCGAAAGGTGCAGCATCATTGATCCAGATGCGTCGACTACATACACAATTCGCCGAGCAGCAACCGCGTCAAGTCCCATAAACTTTACTTCCGTTTCCGGCTCCCTTGCGGCTTTCTTTGGTACATTCCCTGTCGTTGCGATTTCGTGCAGAACTGCCAAGCCATCCCGAGCTGGCTCTGGTTTTTGATGTGTAACTATTTTTTCTGGTTCATGTTGTTCCGGTTCTTTTTCTACAACTTCTGTAAGGGCGGGAATTTCAACGAGAATTTCAGCTTGCTCCACAATTGCCTGTTCGTGCCAAGCCGCCGTCACTGCATGTGGAGGATCTACTTCGTCACGTATCACTGACCACGTAATAAAAAATGCAACAAGACCGATACCAATATGTGCGCCAATAGAAAGTGACCATGCAATTGGACCACTAATATCCTGAGTAGAATTTGCGTTGTGTGAAGAGTTGCTCATTGTTCAGTCCGCACCTTACACTAGAAATTCGCGGCACCTTCTATTCGCTGCGGTTTTTTGTGCCATTGTTTTTTTTCGCTGGCTCGGTTTTTTTATGTCTTGCGTCAAGCGAGAAAACACCTCCACCACCCAATAGAAGCCCCAGCGAAAGTGTAAATAATCCAAGGCCAGCAAAAAGTTGAATAAATTGATGTGAATCGTGCGGCCATTCAAATGGATTCATCGTGAACATCCCATGCATGCCGCCAGACACAAGGTAGATAGCGGTGCCCGTCGCAACGCAGATTGTAAGTGCGGCAAGCCGAGTGAAAAGCCCCACCAAGAGTAATACGCCTGCGACGAGTTGTGAAACTGCTGCTGCCCATGCTATAAAAATTCCCCAACCGCCAAGGTCTGGCCATCTGTTATCTAGAAGCCACGCTATTCTGTGTACGCCTCGGGTTGTCGCATTTATTGAAGTCGGAGTAACTGCTTCATCGCTTTCCTCGAGTGTGGAATCAGCAACATCTTCGACGGCTGGAGTATTCACCTCTATCTCCATAGCCTGAAGCCCTTGCGCTATTGAGGAACGAATCTCTACTTGGCTGAAACAATTCACCCAGCCAGAGGTTAGCATCGCGGCTGCGATAACAATTCGTACAAGAAAGGGCATTATTAAAGTTGTTGCAAAGTTCGTCATAAAAAAGTCTTTTGAAAAGTGTGTTTCACCATATCATATCCACTCTACACCACCCAGCGGGCGTGGCGAAATTGGCAGACGCGCCAGATTTAGGTTCTGGTGGGGTAACACCCGTGGAGGTTCGAGTCCTCTCGCCCGCATTTTTCCTCGGAAGTTAACCATGTCACAATGGACACCCACATCTTGGCAAGACAAAAAAGTGGCTCAACAGCCAACCTACGCTGATTCTGCCTCGGTTGAAACTGCCGTCAAGGCGCTGTCTTCCCTCCCGCCACTCGTTTCATCATGGGAAATTGAGACCCTAAAATCGCAACTCGCAGACGCCGCAAATGGAAAACGATTTCTACTCCAAGCGGGTGATTGTGCTGAACGTTTCGCCGACTGCACCCCCGAAAGGATCACGGAGCAATTAAAGGTGTTACTTCAAATGTCGCTTGTCTTGGTGCATTCCACCAAACGAAGAGTTATTCGCGTTGGAAGGCTCGCAGGCCAATACGCAAAACCGCGTTCTAGTGACATGGAAACCATCGACGGCGTTACGTTGCCAAGTTACCGAGGTGACCTCGTTAACGATATTGAATTTTCTGAGATTGCGCGTATGCCTAACCCCAACCGATTACTTCGGGGTTTCGAGCGAAGTGCAATGACTATTAACTTTGTTCGTGCGCTTATCGACGGTGGATTTGCTGATTTACACCATCCAGAATATTGGGATCTTGGTTTTGTTGAACACTCTCCAAAAGCCAGCGAGTACCAAGCCATTGTCGCATCAATCGCGGAGAGTTTACGCTTTATGGAAACGCTTGCTGGCGAAGCAGTCGGCGCAATCAATAGAGTAGAATTTTTTACGAGTCACGAAGGATTGCACTTACATTATGAACAAGCGCAAACACGCCAAGTCCCAAGGCGTGATGGATGGTACGACTTATCTTGCCATTTTCCATGGATTGGCGCACGAACAACTGACATTGATGGCGGGCATATTGATTTTTTTCGAGGAATTGCAAACCCAATTGGTGTCAAAATTGGAACGCACGATGTTACTATTGAAAAACTTCTCGATGTACTTCATCCAAACAATGAGCCTGGTCGGCTCACGCTCATTCATCGATATGGCGCAGAAAAAATTGCAGACGAATTGCCAAAACTTATTGACGCTGTAAAAGCAACTGGAAAACAAGTGCTCTTCATAAGCGATCCGATGCACGGCAACACAAAGAAAACCGATAGAGGAATAAAAACAAGAAACTTCGATTCCATTCTTCTTGAACTTGAGCACTCGATAGACATACACAAAAGTATGGACTCCACTCTTGGTGGAGTACACGTTGAGGTCTGCGGACAAAACGTAACTGAATGCACAGGCGGCGCGCGAGGATTAGATGAAGCTGGGCTTGGCGATGCGTACGAAACGCTCGTCGATCCACGACTCAATTACGAACAATCAATCGAGCTTGCGATGCTCGTTGGTCAAAAGCTCGGCTAAACACCAACGCTTAGGCAGCAGTTTCAGCCACAAACGCCAATACCGCCGTTGTTCATGAGAGGATGTTGGATCGAAAGCGTATTTGAGGATTACTCTGGAGTGTAAACATTGAATTCTTCGTGCGAAATTGTCGATTCTACAAGAGCCATATCATCCTGACTTTTTTTGTCGTGGAGTCCGACCTCTTTCTGTTCACCAAGAAATAAACAATCCCATGGGTCGTTTTTGGCTGTATCCTCAAAATGGGCAATTGCTCCGAGAAATTTTTTTGATCCAAAAAGTGGACTAGCTCCCAGCGAGTCTGCGAGCAAAGTGTGCCCCAGTGTCGAAAAGAAGAGTTGGAGGTTGGACTTAAATAATCACGGTACAATTCGCAACAATGCCAGAGCGACAAGAACAAATAGTTATTTCAGGGGTTGGGGTCATCACCTGCTTTGGTGTTGGGATAGAACTACTTTGGGATGCAATGATAGAAGGCAGGACGGGGCTCAAGCGCATAGAACGGTTTGATCCAAGTGGATTTAGCTCCCAAATTGCCGGCGAACTCCCTGAAGATGATTTTAAGGTACGAAAAATCGTTCCAAAAAGCCATCGCAAGGCAACCAAGGTCATGTGTCGCGATACCGAACTTGCCGTTGGTGCCGCTGCGGATGCGGTAAAAAGTGCTGGCTTAACCACGGCGGCAACGAGCGATGAACCACCAACAATTGCTCCAGACCGCGTTGGCTGCCATATTGGTGCTGGACTCATTTCAGCGGAAGTCAATGAACTTGGCGCTGCGCTTGTCACAAGTAAAAAAGAGGACGGTACATTTGACCTTGCACACTGGGGCGCTGAGGGTATGCAAAACCTCACACCGCTCTGGCTTCTAAAATATCTACCAAACATGCTCGCTTGCCATGTCACCATCGTGCATAATTCCCAAGGCCCTTCCAACACGATTACATGTTGTGAAGCTTCCAGCGGTCTATCGATTGCTGAATCAAGACGAGTTATTCGCCGAGGTGATGCTGATGCGTGCCTTTCGGGCGGTGCGGAAGATCGAGTAAATCCTCTAGCGCTCTACAGGCAACACTGCACAGGGCGCCTAGTAGATAGTGATGGTTCTGGAGATATGTCAGCATTAATCACGCCATTTGCAAACGATGCAAGTGGTACCGCCATCGGAGAGGGTGGAGGCATCTTAATTGTCGAGGCAAATTCTTCATGCACGAAAAGAGGCGGAAGCCCTTGGTGTACCATCGACGGCGTAGGTTGCAGGCAATCTTTTACCAACTCACCACTTGATGCAGACCCAGGCGCCCTTGCATCTGCAACGAACAAGGCACTTGTTGAGGCAAACTGCGATGCAAGTGAGATCGATGTTATTGTCCCTCTGGGCTCTGGTATCAAACAACTTGATGACGCCGAACGTGAAGGATTAACAGTAGTTTTTGGCGATCGACTTCCAACAATTCCAACAATAACAACCATTCCATACACGGGAAATTGCATGGCGGGCAATGGCGCAATTGCGCTGAGCGTTGCAGCAAAAAGCATTAAAGAACAACAAATACCCGCGCGTCTTGGCGCAACAGAAACCGATGGTATAGACGCAGGTCGATACGAGTCAACACAGATGCGCATCAACAAAGTCCTCGTTATCTCACCGAGTGAAGGGGGACAATGTGTTGCGATTGTTTTAGGGAAGGTGCAAGCATGACACGAGTCGTCATAACAGGCATGGGTTGGATTACGCCCCTTGGAAACAATCTTGAAACTGTATGGAAACGAATGTGCAACAGCGAATCTGCCATTGCTACGATTGACCGTTTTGATGCGTCAAGTTTTCCAACTACATTTGCCGGGCAAGTCCGAGATTTCGATTGGAAAGAATACGTCAAAGATGCCTTAGTGCACAACGAACCTGCGATGAATTCACAATTCGCTCTTGGTGCTGCAAGGCAAGCGTGGGACCAATCTGGTCTTGGGGAGTGCAAAGACCTAGACCTTGAGCGAGCGGGAATATACCTTGGTGCTGGCGAGGGCGTGTTGGACTTTTCAGCGCACTCGATGATTGATACGCACTCCTGGGATGTGGAAGATGGAAAAATCAACGCAGTAGCGTGGGCTGAATTTGCTCGTGAAAAACTTGACGAGTGGGGCGAAGTTGAACAAGAACCAAACATGTCTCTTTGGCATGTTGCAAAAGAGTACGGACTGCAAGGTCCTGCTTTTAACTGTTTAACGGCTTGTGCTGCAAGTACACAAGCAATCGGCGAAGCCGTGAGTGTCTTGCAAGCGGGTGACGCCGATGTGATGCTCAGCGGTGGCACGCACACGATGTTGCACGCGCTTGGAATCACGGGCTTTAATCGATTGACTGCACTCTCCACTTTTAATGGCGACCCTAAAAAGGCATCCAAGCCATTCTCAAAAGATCGTGGCGGTTTTGTCATGGGAGAGGGTTCTGGGATGCTCGTCCTTGAAACACTAGAACACGCACTCGCTCGGGGCGCAACGCCACTTGCTGAAATTGTTGGATTTGGTTCAAGCGCCGATGCGTATAGAATCACTGACCTTCATCCAGAAGGGCGCGGACCTGCAGCCGCAATTCGTAACGCACTTTCGCAAGCAAACATTGATCCAACTGCAACGATTGAAGGTAAACCTCCTGTGCAATACATTTCCGCGCACGGCACATCGACGCAAGAAAACGATTCTATTGAAACAAAAGCAATCAAACTTGTATTTGGCGACAACGCTCCGAACGTCCCAGTAAGTTCGATTAAATCAATGATGGGACACCTCATAGCAGCAGCGGGTTCAGTCGAGTTAATTACTTGCGTGATGTCTATTCAAACAGGCATGCTTGCTCCAACTATTAACTTGGACAACCCAGACCCCGAACTTGATTTGGATTACGTGCCTAATGTGGCAAGAAAAGCAGAAGTCGATTGCTGTGTAAGCAATTCATTTGGTTTTGGCGGACAGAACAACACACTTGTTGTGAGGCGATACGAACCGTAATCAATTCACTATTTTTTGTTTTCTTTGCGTGCAACCTCTGAAGCAGCGGATCTGAGCAAATCTGCAAAAACTCCAGCCATCATCGCGAAGAGAACTATTCCAACAAACATGAGCAGTGCAGCCATAAAACGGCCACCAACCGTTACTGGATAAAAATCACCGTACCCAACTGTGGACATCGTCACAACAGACCACCAAAGGACGTCCGAAGCGTTTGTAAGATTTGCATTTGGATCTTGCGATTCAAATTGCAGCACAGCAAAACAGCAGCCTACTATGGTAACTTCAGCGATAAGAAACCCCGTAATGATTATTACGCTTCTTCGGTCCAGCCGTACAGCATTTATTATTGCATGCAATGATTTGATTGCTCGTACACCCTGAATGATTCGAAAGAGATGTGGCCAGTGCAACGTGTGGACAATCGTCGTTGTTGCAAACTGCGAAGCTGGAACTGAAGCGAGCAGGTCCACAGGTCCCCACGTTAGAAGATATTTAATTTTCTTTTTGGCGTGGTAAAAATTGTAGAGAAAATCACAGAAGAAAATAACACAGATCCCAAGGTCGAACATGTCTATAAGTCGAACTGTTTCACTTTCTGGATTTAACGTTAATCGCCAAATTAAAAGCGTGATTGAAATGATGCCAGACACCGCAACAAATAAATTGAAGGAGTGTGGCTTTTCTCTCGTTGATGGTGTGCCCCCTTCAACGATTTGATCCCCTTTGTCACTCATGCATTAAAGCTACTGCCGCAGCCGCATGAACTTGATGCATTAGGATTGTCAAAGACAAATCCACGGCCCATCACTTCATCCTTAAAATCAACCGTTGTGCCGTTGAGGTAGAGATAACTTTTAGGATCGCAAATGACGTGAAAATCTTGGCTTTCGCCATCGACGGAAAATTCGTAATCCCACTGTTCATCATCGTCTTTTTTAGCCTCGGTGAGATCTAAAATGTAACTAAAGCCCGAGCAGCCACCACCCTTGACGCCAACTCGAAGATGTGTTTTATCACGAACTAACTCTTGCTGAGCCATGATGTTATTGATTTCTCGTGCTGCTGATTCTGTAATGATTACTGCCATCGTTTGGCTCCTTCTGGTGCTGATTTCAATCCCACATTATACCTCACTTCCAATGCAATGTCAGTATTTATCTTACTACACAAACGTTGCAATACCACCCTCAGAGCTACATTGGGGTCTGACACCAGCGTTTACGCGAAGATTGCAATACGGTGCAGGTGTCAACTGCTGCTAATCGTGAATAGGTTTTCATCGGGTGACAGGCCCATGCAGACAGTCTCATGGGACTGTCCACTATACTGCATGCAATGAAAATTGTTTCAGATGCAAGTGAGCTAGCCGCGTTCCAAGGGTGTGCGTTTGTACCAACGATGGGCGCATTGCATGAGGGGCATCTTTCTCTCATTCGCGAAGCTAAAAAAACGGGACGACCTGTTATTGTGAGTATTTTTGTCAATCCTGAACAATTTGCACCAGAAGAAGACTTAGACAAGTACCCAAGAAATCTAGAAGAAGACTGTGCGTTTGCAGCACAAGTTGGCGCGGACGTAGTCTTCGCTCCAAGCGTTACAACTATGTACCCCGCTGCCCCCGAGTCAATTGCACTTCCAAAAGCAGCAATAGAGCCACATCTTGAAGACGCCTGTAGGCCCACACACTTTCGAGGTGTTTGTGTGGCAGTAGCGCGGCTCTTTGATCTTGTGCAACCAGCAATTACTGTTTTTGGTTTAAAAGATTATCAGCAGTTCCTCGTCATCAAACAGTTGATTGCACAGGAAAAAGACCGTTGGGGTGATTTGCAAATCGTCGGAGCAGAAATCATTCGCGATGACGATGGCGTAGCCATGAGCAGCCGTAATGTCTACCTTTCAACGGACCAACGAAAGCAAGCACTCGGATTACATAAGGCCGTTCGTTGTACAACAGAAAAAGCCATGCTCGAAGTTCTAGATCAACACAGCCTTGACGTCGAATACGCAGTCTTGCGTAGCAGCGATTCGCTGCTAGCGCCAGTTGCGGGGCAAACCATGCGAGCACTCGTCGCTGCACGACTTGGTCATATACGCCTCATCGATAACGCGGAGATTCAAGCATGACGCGCACGCTCTTATACGGCGGTTCATTCGACCCGCCTCATATCGCCCACGTGCAGGTCCCCCACGCTGCCATGGAATGTCTTCAGTTTGATCGCGTTCTCTATGTTCCCGCTTTTCAATCACCATTAAAAGAAACAACGCCAACATCAGCGCATCACCGTATTGCAATGCTTGAACTTGCGCTTGCTGCTTGCCCTTGGGCAGACATTTCAACGATTGAAATTGATAAAGAGGGGTCGAGTTTTACTATCGACACGATTGAAGCGTTGCAGGGCAACTACGATGAACTGCGTTTGCTTGTGGGCGCCGATCAATGGGAACAATTCGACCAGTGGCACCGATGGGAAGACATCATTTCAATGGCTAATCCTGCAATTATGCCTCGGGAGGGAATTGAACTCTCAGACACAAGCGTATTGCAAATAAACCCACTTTCGGGTGCATCAACAACAATTCGGCAGCAGATACGCCGTGAAGAGTGCTTTGCGGAGTCTATTCACCCAGAGGTCGCTACCTATATCGCACAACACGGCTTGTACCTGTAAAATACGCAGTCGATGACTGCTTCGCAAATTGGTTTTGTTTCCCTAGGTTGCCCCAAGAATTTGGTGGACAGCGAACAAATGCTTGCAACTTTAGTTGATGCAGGTTACGAACTTGTCGCGGATCACAACGAAGCCGATGCAATCATCATTAACACGTGTGGTTTTCTCGAAGCTTCAAAAATTGAATCAATCGAGGTTATCAACGAGGCGGTCGAATTAAAAGAAACAGCAAAGGTGAAGCGAGTCATCGCTGCTGGTTGCCTCGTCCAACGACACCGTGCAAATTTGCTTGAGTGGTGCCCAGGAATAGACGCAATGATTGGTGTGTTTGACCGAGACCACATTGTCGATGCAATGCGCGAAGATGGCGAAAAAGAAAAAGCGCCACAATGGATAGAAGCCAACGCAATGCTCGCTGCAAGAGCGCGCGGCCTTCAAGACGAACGCGGTTATTTTGAAGACGACTCGAACCGAATTCAGTTAACACCAAGACACTGGGCCTACCTTCGCATAAGCGAAGGCTGCAATCAAAACTGTGCGTTCTGTACGATTCCTTCCATTCGAGGGAAAATGCGATCGAAACCTGTTGAAAAAATTGTCGCAGAAGCAAAAAAATTACTGACGTCTGGTGTATTTGAACTCAACTTAATCGGTCAGGACACCACCAGTTACGGGAACGATATTGGATACGACGAAGGCCTGGTGGGATTATTAACAGCGCTAAACGACACTGTTGCCAAATCTGGGGGCGGATGGATACGTTTGATGTATGCCTATCCAACATTCTTTACACAAGAAATGATTGATGCAATGGCGAATCTGCCACACATCCTTCCATACATTGATATTCCATTGCAACACGCGAGCGACTCGATGCTCGGCGCAATGCGCAGAAATGTTACCGCCGACGTACAGTCATCTTTGCTAACTAGACTTAGAAAGAGCATTGTTGGTGTTGGCATTCGAACGACATTCATAACTGGTTTTCCGGGCGAAACAGAAGAAGACCATCAAAAGCTTCTTGCATTTATTCAGGAACATAAATTTGAAGCAATGGGCGTATTTCAATATTCAAAAGAAGAGGGAACTGTCGCAGGAACCATGGAAAAGGACGATTCGCTTCGTGTTCCCAAAGCGATCAAAGAACACCGCGAAAAGGAACTCATGCTTGCCCAACAAGACATTGCATTTGCTCGAGCGGAACAAGCTGCAATAAGTAGCGAAAAACATGACGTGTTGATTGATGCGTATCTTGGGGAAACAGGTGAAGGCGAACTACACTTGTATCAATGCCGAACAAAACAACAAGCGCCAGATGTTGACGCTTGCACTATTTTGATGGCGGAAAAGAAACAAACAATTGGCACAGTCCTACGCTGCACCATTACGGATAGTGACGGTTACGACCTTATTGCTAGACCTTCTGATGAATTGGAGAAGGTTATTTCTCTCCCCTTGCGGTAAACTGTCACATCTTCCTATGCCAATTCGAAATTTTTCAATCATTGCTCATATTGACCACGGCAAAAGCACGCTTGCAGATCGACTTTTACAAGCAACTAAAGCCGTATCTGATCGTGAAGCAAAGGCACAATTGCTTGACTCGATGGATTTAGAACGCGAGCGCGGCATCACGATCAAGGCCTCCGCAGTTACCGTACTCCATTCATTCGGTGGTGAAGAATTTCAACTAAATTTCATTGACACTCCTGGGCACGTTGACTTTACCTACGAAGTGTCAAGAGCGCTTACTGCTTGCGAGGGAGCGCTTCTTATTGTTGACGCAACACAAGGCGTCGAAGCGCAAACTGTTGCAAATGCCTACTTGGCGATTGAAAATGAATTAGAACTTATTCCTGTTGTAAATAAAATTGATTTGCCTTCTGCTGATCCAGAAAAAGTTGCGATGGAGATTGAACAAATCCTTGGACTACCTGCAGAAGAGTGCATTTACTGCTCCGCAAAAACTGGCGAAGGGATTACAGAATTACTCGATATAATTTGCAAAAAATTACCTCCGCCAAAACCCGCTGTCATGGAAGAAACGCGAGCCTTAATTTTTGACTCTCATTACGATGATTACCGAGGTGTCATCGTCTACTTCCGTGTATTTGACGGCTCACTTTCTAAGGGCGATAAAATTAGAATGATGGGGACGGAGCGGAACTTTACAATTACTGAACTTGGACGGTACACACCAACGCCCGTACAAGCAAAAACCATTGGCACTTCAGAAGTGGGCTATATGGTTGCCGCCATTAAAACACTTGATGACGTCCGAATCGGGGACACGATTACCCTCGAATCAAATCCAGCAAGTAAGGCTCTTCCTGGCTACGAAGAACCGAAGCAAATGGTCTTCTGTGACTTTTACCCTGCCTCAAGTGAAAGCGGAAGCAAAAAGACAGAATTTGAAACACTTCGCGAGGCAATTGAAAAATTGCGTTTGAACGATTCTAGTTTTACGTTCGAAACGCAGCACAGTGAAGCACTTGGATTTGGATTCCGTTGCGGATTTTTAGGTTTGTTGCATATGGAAATTGTGCAAGAACGACTCGAACGCGAAGGCGGCGCAGAAATTGTACAAACCGCACCGACGGTAAATTATCAAATCGAAATGACCGACGGTACCGTTCTTGACATTCACAATCCAGCCGACTTACCTGACCCCGCACAAATTAAAAATATCTGCGAACCAATTGTTAAAGTTGAAATTATTTGTCCCGACGAATCCATTGGTGACTTGATGCGACTCTGCGAGGGTAGGCGAGGCATTTTTAAAGGGCAAAAGTTTGTTTCAGAAGGCCGGCAAATGCTCGACTATGAGTTACCTCTGGCAGAAATTATCTACGACTTTTACGATAAACTGAAATCAATTACCCGCGGCTACGGGACGATGGATTATGAAATTATTGAATTCAGATCCGACCGGCTTGTAAAAGTATCCATCCTTGTCAACGGAGCACCTGTTGAAGCACTAAGCATCATTTGCCACAAAGAAAAGGCAGAAAACAGAACACGTTCAATTTTGTTGAGATTGCGGAAACAAATTGACCGACACCAGTTTGAAATAGCACTTCAAGCGGCAATTGGTGGGAAAATCATCGCACGTGAAACGGTAAAGGGTTTTCGAAAAAATGTTACTGCCAAGTGCTATGGTGGTGATATTTCAAGAAAAAGAAAGTTACTTGAAAAACAAAAGAAGGGTAAGCGCCGTATGAAAGCCATAGGCAACGTGCATATCCCACAATCCGCATTTCTTTCCATCCTAGAACAAGGTGATTAAACAATGAAGAATAACACAATCAATATAGCAATCGCAATTTTCCTTTTTATTGCCGTTATCACAACTACGCTTATGAGTAACGATCGTACTGGAGTTCTTGGTCCAACCGATTCTGTTGTCCTCGCAGGAAGTGATGGCGATATAACAATCAAAAACAACGACGGTCGTCTTTCTTGGGGAGATAAAAAAACAAGTACAGTTTGGTCGATTGGATTTATGGAAACTGGAAAAGCTTTATCACAATTACTGAAAGCCGAGCACTTCATTGAAGATCGCGATGACTTAGAAGAAGAGTTAATGGGCACCATTTCTGAAACTCGTAGTGCACTTGAAGCAGTTGCTGAAGAAGCCAAAAACCTTGAACCTGATAATCCTAAAAGAATCGAAATTCGCCAACAGTGGGAACGTTTGTACGACGAATTTCAGCGACTTCAAAAAATCGGCGCCAATGCTAGAAGCGTATTAATGGCAAAGCAAATGCAAGAGTCTTACGAAGAAATTGTTGAAGCCGTTAATGTAGTTTCGGAAAGAATGAACATTGATATCGTGCTTCGTTTCATCCCACCAGATGGTGAATTTGATCAGGGAAACCCTGACTCAACGATAATGCAAATTCGTTTACGAACAGCACTTCGTTTACCTGAAGGCATTGATATTACGAACGAGGTTCTTGCTGAACTTGGGCTTGACGACGAATAGCCCCACGGAATTTGTCTGAAACAACGCCCTTGATCTCCGACATGTTTGGGCACTTGTCCTCAAGAATGTCTCGCATGGATGTCACGCTGCGACCTACAAGACCGCACGGAACAATCAAGTCAAAGTGTTGCATGGTTGGCTCAACATTTAATGCAAAACCATGCATGGATACCCAGCGTGAAACACGAACCCCCATCGCACAAATTTTTGAGTCTCCTACCCAAACACCTGTCGCACAGTCGTCGCGATGCGCTTCAATTTCGTACTGTGCAAGCACATCAATAATGACGGATTCTAAAAAGCGCATATAACTATCAATGCGAAGAGACAGCGCATTTAAATCAACAATGGGGTATCCCACAAGTTGGCCTGGGCCGTGGTATGTGATATCACCACCACGATTTGTTTCGCAAACAACCACACCCGCATCCTTAAGTTGTTGCGAAGTAGCAAGTAAATGCTCTTTTGCGGACGGGCGTTTACTGACTGTAATAACTGGCGGGTCGTGCTCCAGCAACAACATATGAAATGAGTCTGGCGAATCGCCCCGAGAATCAATGACGTGTTTCTGCAAAGTCAATTGTTGCTCGAAAGCAAGTTCGTATGCAATTTTTCCAAGATCTTGTATTTTTAGTTGGCAACACATCGCGATTCTTGGAATAATACACGGCAATGGGTCATTTGGAATTTTTTGTCTTGGGAAGCGGTTCCTCCGGTAACTGCAGTTTATTACAGGTCGGTGGCAATTGGGTCATGATTGACTGTGGTTTTTCAATGAAGCAAACGAAAGAGCGGATGCGAACACATGAAATTCAACTCGATATGGTTGGGGATGTTGTCATCACACATCTTGATCGAGACCACTTTAACCCCGCTTGGTGTCGAACTTTTTTACAAAGAGAAGTGCGCGTTCATCTTCATGAAAGTCACATTGCAAGAGCAAAACGCGCTGGACTTGATGATGCATGCATTGTTCCATTCACACAGGATTTTGATGTTTGCGGTGCTACTGTTGAGCCAGTGCATGTTGCACATGATGCACTTGGCACATTCAGTTTTATTTTTGATACTGGCTCAACTCGTTTTGGTTTTGCAACAGATTTGGGTCAAGTTCCCCAGAATTTACTTGATCGCTTTGTGAATCTCGATGGCGTTGCGTTTGAGTCGAATTATGACCCAATTATGCAAGAAATGAGTAACCGACCCGAATCACTCAAATCAAGAATTATGGATGGCGGTGGGCATCTTTCCAATGAACAATCCCTTGCTGCAATTTGCCAGATAGCATCCGAGTCTGATCTTCAACACATTGTGCTGCTGCACCTATCAAGGCAGTGCAATTCGCCTGAGATTATTCGTGACTTATATCTGAATAATCTTGCCTATCTTTACAATTCGGTGACCATTACGTGCCAAGACAGGTGCTCCCGATTGCTAAAAATCATAAATAAAGTGGAATCACTCACCTAATCTCTTTGATTGCAACAGGTTGTACATTCTAAAACCTCATAGCAAATTCAGGGAAAACCAAAGGAAAAACCCCCTACGATGCCGATATGTAGGGTGCTATGGGAACTTCTGCAATACGATCACGTCGCGGGCAATCAAGCGGCTCCTCCGCTCTTACCGCCGCTGGCCTGCAATCTAGGATAATCTGGATTTCTAGCGCCACAATCGCCCTATTTGTGGCGGTTGCACTCCTTTCATTTAATGCTGGGGATTCACCTTCCCATGTTGTGGCGGTTCACAACGATCCTGCATCGAATTGGTGTGGAATAGTCGGTGCTTGGATTGCCTACTGGACATATCACGTGCTCGGGTTTGGAGTTTGGGTATTGCTCGCTGGAATAGCGGCATGGGTCACACTGGTTTTTAGAGGCGCAGAAATATCGCACACTGCTATTCGAGCGCTTGGCTTTCTCATTATGGCACTCGCAGTTTCGTGTTTTCATGAGTTATTTTTCCCCGAACTTGGAACACTTGCAGGAGCAAAGGCTGGGCTCATTGCCAAAACTATTGTCACGCAACTTGAAACAAGTTTCAGTGGCTTTGGTGCTTTCCTCATTGTTCTCGCTGCATTTTCAATTGGACTTGTTGTTGGTGCTGAAAAAATTGCATTTGCAATTCCACATGTTATTTGGACAGGAATACAAAAAACTACACAGTTCCGCACTTCAAAAGCTTCAATGCCATCATTGTCGTTCCTTCGACTGCAACGCACTGCCGTACTTGAACAAGATGAAGACGTTGATGAAGATTGGGATGAAGAAGAATATTCAGTAGATGAATACGAAGATGAGTACGAAGGCGAAGAGTATGAAGAAGAGAAAATTGAAGAAGAGCCACGTAAAAGATTAACACCCGCTGAATTAGTAAAGAAGATGGCAAAATTACCCGTGCGCGTTGCTTCGAGTGGCAAGGCAGCGAAAGAATCTGACATTCAAAGGCCAGATGATTTTGAAGGGTATATTTTTCCTTCGCTCGATTTGCTTGAAAATCCGCAAGAGAGTTTCGGCGATTCCATAGAAGAACTTGTTCGTCAACAGGCGGTTGACCTTGAAGAAACGTTACAGATGTATGGCATTGATGGGGAAGTTGCAAGCATCGAAGCTGGCCCGACAATTACGTTGTATTCCATTAATCTTGCTCCCGGAACAAAGGTGTCGAGTATCAATGGTGTCGCAAGTGACATCGCTCGAAGTTTAGGGGCGCCAAACATTCGAATCGTTCCAAACACTGCTGGACGTAAAACCGTCGGTATCGAAGTTCCTAATCCAGAACGGGAAACTGTTTGCATCAAAGAGTTGATGAGGAGCAAAAAGACTGAAAAAATGAAACTGCCAATGTTCCTTGGCAAAGACGCCTCTGGCGAACCCATGGTAGAAGATCTTACAAGAATGCCACATATGCTTGTTGCGGGCACAACTGGTTCAGGAAAAAGTGTTTGCATAAATTCGATTATTGCTGGATGGATGTACACGAAGCGGCCAGACGAATTAAAACTTATTTTGGTTGATCCAAAAATGGTTGAATTAAGTCAGTTTTCTGATATCCCTCACCTTGCGTGTCCTGTTGTCACTGAGATGGGTCGAGCTGCGGCCATTTTAGAGTGGGCAGTTGCACGTATGGAAGAGCGGTATCAAATTTTCCGAAAACTTGGTGTTCGTGATTTACTCGGATTCAATGAACTTACTGAGGATGAAATTTACAAAATTCTCGATCCGCAATCTGAAGAAGAAAAAGCGCGCATCCCCGTAAAACTTCCATACATTGTTTTCATTATTGACGAACTTGCAGACTTAATGATGACTGCCAAAGATGTTGAACAAGCAATTGTTCGGATTGCACAAAAAGCGCGAGCCGTTGGCATTCACCTAATACTTGCAACGCAACGTCCTGAGGCAAAAGTTGTTACGGGTTTGATTAAATCGAATATGCCTTGCCGTGTTGCATTTAAAGTAAGTAGCGGCATGGACAGCCGAATTGTTCTTGACACAAAGGGTGCTGAATTGTTGCTTGGCAATGGCGACATGTTGTATATTTCTCCGGGCTCTACAACTGCGAACCGTTCCCAAGGTACTTTTGTATCGGCAAAAGAAATTCGTTCAATCGTGAAGCATCTGAAAGAAGTTGCTGCTCCTAACTTTGAACGTAGTTTGGTTCAGATTAAACCTGGTGGTGGAAGTAGTGTTAGTGAGGAGGGTGGGGACATCCAAGAACGCGACGACTTGTTTGACGACGCCGTGCGAATCATGATTGAATCTGGCCGCGGATCCGTTTCCCTTCTTCAACGGCGAATGGGTATTGGGTACGGACGCGCTTCTCGTCTTGTTGAACAGATGGCGGTTGCTGGTATCGTTGGCGAGCACAAAGGTTCCGTTGCCCGTGAAATCCTCATCTCACTCGAAGATTGGGACGAAATGCAGCAACTCGAAGCCGACGACGACCCCGACCTCGAATAAATATAAAAAAATTCATCCAAGGAATTTTTTCGTATATGAACCCTGAGATATTGCACTCTTTTTTGGCTTATTTTAGTACTGGTGCGACAAATAAACCATTATTTACCTCGGAGGAATTTTTTTGCCGATAGATATCGAGGACTTGTGGCACACCACTCTGGGGCAACCAATCAAAAATTGGACGCCAAGAGCAGGCGCCACAACGACCAAGGCAATGTGCCTTGGGCGGTGTGCCCTCCCAAAGCGGGAGGGGTGAAGGGCTTGGCGGCGTCAAATGGAACGCGACTGTTAAGCATGGCAGCGTTTATAAGGAGGTGATCAGTGATCGAATTAAGTGACTGTACAAGTGGGCTGCATGGAAATCTGAGCCCGTAGACCCCTCGGGTTTACAGGTCTGTAGCCCCAAACAGGACTATCGCTCGGCGGTTGCTTCTTGCAACCGCCGAGTTTTTTTTGACTCTGATATCCTGCACAGTATGAGCGAACCCTCCACACTACAACAAGCTACTTCAAAACTCGTCGAAACCGCAGAACAAATCAAACTCGGTGGCGGCGAACGTGGTATAGAGCGCCAACACCGACATGGCCGGCTCACGGCACGAGAAAGAATCGAAAAACTCGCTGACAAAGGTGCTCCACAATTTGAGTGTGGCCTCTTTATTGCTCACAACATGTATGAAGAATTCGGCGGTGCACCATCAGCAGGCGTCGTCACGACCATCACCCATGTTGGCGGAAAGCAATGCATGGTTATCGCCAACGACGCCACCGTAAAAGCTGGTGCGTTTTTCCCCATGACATGCAAAAAAATTATCCGCGCACAATCAATTGCTGAAAGAGCGCGCTTACCCCTACTGTATTTAGTTGACTCAGCAGGAGTTTTTCTACCCTTACAAGAAGATGTTTTTCCAGACACTGATGACTTTGGAAGAATTTTTAGAAACAACGCTGTTTTCTCAGCAAAAGGTATTTCTCAAATTGCTGCAATCATGGGAAACTGTGTCGCCGGTGGCGGCTACTTGCCCGTACTGTGCGACACGCTTCTTATGACTGAAGGGAGTGGACTCTACCTTGCAGGTCCAGCGCTCGTTAAAGCTGCAATCGGCCAAGAGGTGGGAAACGAAGAACTTGGTGGTGCTGAAATGCACGCTGAAATTTCTGGAACTATTGATTTCCTTGAACCCGATGATGAAGCGTGCATCAAAAGATTGCAAGCACTTGTACACAGCGATATGTCCGTGCACCCCCTTGCGGATCCACCCTACGAGGTTGTCGACTCTTCAAAAAAACCTAAAGAGATAGACAATGTTTTTCGCGCAGCCTCCCACGAACAATACGATATGAATGAGCTCTTGGCGTGCATTGTTGATGATGAGAGTTATAACGAATACAAAGCGGATTATGGCCGTTCGATGGTCTGTGGATATTCGCGAATCGGCGGATGGCCATGCGGCATTGTTGCGAACCAACGATGCCTTACTCAAAAGAAAATGGCCGGTGGGAAGGCTGGTCCCTCAACTTCTGCAAACATGCCCGCGGTCATTTATACCGAAGCGGCAGATAAAGCAGCTCGTTTTATTATGGACTGCAATCAAAAAAGAATTCCAATCATCTTTGTCAACGATACGACTGGATTTATGGTTGGACGCGATAGCGAACAAGCAGGAATTATTCGTTCGGGTGCAAAAATGGTGAATGCAATGAGTAACTGCATCGTTCCAAAAATCACATTAATAGTCGGTAGCAGCTATGGCGCTGGGCATTACGCTATGTGCGGTCGCGCTTTTGATCCATTCCTCACACTTGCTTGGCCAAATGCAAAGTACGCTGTCATGGGTGGGGCAGCAGCAGCAAATACACTCCTTCAAATTAATCTTGCCGCGCGCAAGCGTCGCGGTGAAGAAGTCGACCCAGAAGAAAGCAAACAACTACTTGCCGCAATCGCTGCAAGTTATGAAGAACAACAAGATATTTTCTATGGTGCGGCGCGTGGCTGGGTGGATCGACTGATTAATCCAGAAGATACACGCCTAGAATTAATTGAAGCACTCTCTATCGCTTCCACGTTTGAGATAGAAGGCGAATACAAAACCGGCGTGCTCCAAACATGAAAATCCCACTCGAAGGGAAATCTATTTTAATTACTGGTGCAAGCAGCGGCATCGGTGAAGCGACCGCAAGAGCATGTACAAAAGCTGGTATGCGCTGTGTTATCACCGCACGACGAACAAAAAGACTTCAAACACTTGCACGTGACCTTGGGGACACTTGTACATATATTTCAGGCGATGTCACAGCGGCAGGTTTTAATACGCAACTGCTCGATGAAGCGGGTGACACCTATGCCATCTTTGCAAATGCTGGATTTGGCCTCGACCAAAAGATGATTAATTTGGACCAACAACAATTCCGTAATTTATTCAACACAAATGTTTTTGCTCCCGTTGAGCTTGCTTCACTTGCCGCAAAGAAAATGGCGGCAAACAAATCTGGTCACATTTTATTTTGTGCAAGTTGTCTTTCAAAATTTGCAACACCAAGCCACGGTGCATATTGTGCAAGTAAATCTGCGCTTGAAGCCATTGCAAAATCAATGCGAATGGAGTTAAAAGAAGACGCTGTTTTTGTTAGCACCGTACATCCAATTGGGACTCGCACAGAATTTTTTGATATGAGCGCAACTCGGAGCGGCAAAAAACAATCTGATTTTGAAAGCCAAACACCCTCTTGGCTCATGCAGCACCCTGATACAGTCGCAAATGCTATTGTTAGATGCTTACGTCGCCCAAAACCAGAAGTTTGGACGAGCGTTCCAATGCGTCTGATAAGCACCTCATTTAGTGCGTTTCCACGACTCTCAGAGGCCATTACTACAAGATTTTCTTGACTTTGAAACGCTTTACAAGCATAATAAAGGAATGGTAAGGGCGTACACTTTTTTCGTTGTGATAACAACACTCTCTCTGAATTGTAATGCGGTGGAACCACACTCGGTTGGCCTAGAGAACATGGCAAAAACGTTACGGGGTGATGTTCGACTTATAGCAATGGGTGATTCCTATAGCGTCCCATATTTTTCGCGCGTGCCTCTTGCTGGATTGCGGGTCTGGCCAATTCCAAACATTACAGCAATTCAATGCGGCGCTTCAACAACTTCGCATCTTTTTCGATGCACTTCAGAATGTTCGCCAGTGGCAAACATTCAATCGAGCGACGGTCTAGGGTATACGGTTGAGAGAGAAGGAGATGAAACATTTTTTACACTTCCCAATCGCGGTTTACGTGAAATTTATACTTCTGATACGTTCGATGATTTAGGAACCAATCAATTATTTGCGTTCAAGTGGAACTCTTCAGGCAATGCGTTTCTTTCAAATGGCGTGCATGGACCATTCACCAAATCCGGCGACAATCTTTCGTTTCGATTGTTGTACCGGTGCCCTACTTCTCTATCTCAACAAATTGGAACGGTTAACATTCTTGACAACTCTGAAGTAGTCGGGACTATGCAGCTAAGAGACCAAGCACGTCCGTACTGGCATCTTGGCGAAAATCCAAATGGCAAACCACGGGAAGCTAGACCCATGCAAATCAATGCCGCATCTGTTGATTATTCTGCAATAAATAATCTTGAGGGGCTATTGAAAATGCATCTAGAACAAACTGAACCTCTCGCTGGAACAAACCAGTATTTTGAACCCGCTGGATGTGTGTATTATCACACAAATTCCAAAGGCGAACGTCTGAATGGTTTTTATTACAGCTATATGGCTGATGACAGTTGGTCGTATTCTGGTTTTGGTTGCGATACAGCGGGCAGCAATACTCATGACAAAAAGTTTTCACTTGAACAATTTACCTATTGGCTTGATGTTACCACTCTTGATCGCAACCAAACGACCGTTTTTATGTGGTACTTTGCCCCAGAGCAATTAAGTTTTGAATCCTCGCACGAGTACATAACAAATATGATTACTCAAACCGACGAAGCTGCTGCACTTATTGGTTTAAGTTCCGTTCAACATCTTATTGTCATCTCTCATTTATTCGATATGCCAGGTGGAGAAGAGCAAGCAAGGCAATACTTCCTTCATCAACAAAATGCCGCTTATGAAATCGCATCCACGAGAGAAAATGTTTCTGCCGCCTCTATCTTTGAAGCGACTGATAAGATCTTATTTTCTGATTCCAGTGCAGCACCTTGGCTACTTGAACACGGATTGGATTTGTTTGTTTTTGGCTCAAACGAGCTGGACCTTGTAACTTTTTCAAATGGAGATTTGCTTGACGCAGCCAATGTACATCCTAAAAACGAAGAATCAGCGGCTTTTTTTACAGCGATACTTGGAAATATAATTCGAGAGGCAGGTTGCCCAGCGGACATAAAAGTGGACGGAATAATAGATGTACTAGATTTACTTCTTATCATCGATGGGTGGGGAACAATGGGCGCGAGCGATATCAACAACGACGGTACAACAGATGTTATTGACATTCTCTTATTGATAGGCGAGTGGGGAGAATGCTGGCCAGTGCAAGCGCCGTTTAATTCTCCAGCTTTTCAATCTACATAATCTACGCCGTTGGTGCGGAACGCAAAGAAACTATGTCTGATTAATTCTCTGCCCATGGTCGTATATCAATTGACCATTCTTTCGGATCAGGTGTTTGGATGATAAGTAATTTTATTTCGTCGTCGCTAAGCACGTTTAGTTTCATCTTTGTAAGCAGACTCACTCGCTTTGTTCCATCCGTTTCAATCGTACGAACGCCCATGGGCAACCACGTCTTTGGGTTATAAAACAATTCTATTGTTTCCCATTCATCTCCAGATTTTGGAACAAGATGTAATCCGATGACATCTTCATCTAATTTTGAAAGAGGCCCATCTGAAGGCCTGCTTGTTTTTTCTACTTTAAATTGTGATAAAACAGATTCTTTTGTCTGCCCAATAGGAAGTGGTATTGGACCGCTACCAAGCTCAAACGGGTCAATGTTTTTTTCTCCGGGTGCGACAAGTTCTCGTTTAATAAACTGTTTATTAGCGTGGTCAACTTCAGCCATCCAACGACCTGAAAACATGTAGTGTTTTAGTTTTTCTTCTCGGCGCCTGCCAATAATAAGCGTATCGAACAAGATTGCTGCTTCGCGTGTATTACCTTCGCCCTTGCGAAACAAAAGTCTACCGGTGCGTATCTCCCTGCGATCTAGAATTGGATCAGTTCGATAATATGAAACCGCTGCAGTTAATGAAGAAACCTCTGCTGTTTCAATATTGTCTAGTATTTCTTCAACAGAGAGTTCTTCGGGTGATGGGCATAGAGAAATCACTGCAATAATGAATGGAAAAACTATCTGTATCAACATGTTGCCATCTCGTGCATGAGTTCCATTAGTTTTTCCCGAGCGTCCTGCAGTTGCGCATCATGTTCTGTAATAACTAGGATGCGATTTGCTCTTTCAATATATTTTGCGCGCATTTTTGGGAGCGAATCAGTGAAGTTGTCGTATACATCTGCCAATTTGATTAACCTTCCCTGCCACGGACCATCCGCTAATTGCTTGTCATAGGAAACTTCTCGGATCGTTTCTTCAAGCCGCATATCTTTGGTCATTACTGCAACATAGTCTGCAACATTTCGGCCAAATGCTCCAAGGAGTTCGTCGTAATCAACATCACAATCTTCGATAGTATCGTGTAGCAATGCCCCTGCCAAAACTTCGGGGTCATCAAACCCAAATACCAAGTTTGCAGTCATTGCAACTCGAAAACAGTGCGACACATACGGACGCTTGTCATATCTCGTTTGATTTCTGTGTTTGTCGGCTGCGAATGCTGCCGCTTGCTGCCAAAGTTTTTTACTCATCCGTGTGCTCCTCTTTGTACTAACGTCACAGCATGTACTTCGATTGCCCCACTGCGATTAGTTCCCTCATGGCTTTTGCCCTTGATGTTAATTGGAGCTCCAGTTAGCATTTGAAGAGAATCGCAAATTTGTGCTCGGTACTGATTGATTTTTGGCTCATCGCAAAGCACCGTAATATCGATATTGCCAATTGCCCATCCGCCAGCATTCGCCCTATTGATTGCCTCGTTGAGAAAATCAGCAGAATCCCTATCCTTATTCTCAGATGCATTATTTGGAAAGAGGGTGCCCAAATCCGAGGATCCAATTGCAGAGAGAATTGCATCCGTAACGGCATGCATAACCGCGTCACCATCGCTATGTGCGATTGGCCCTACTTGGCAATCTAGCTCTATCCCGCCAAGTACCATCGATTTACCGCCATCTTCTTTAGTTGCGAGGCGATGAAGATCATATCCGTGTCCAACTCTTATATCCATAGATGTCTATTGTACTCCCCCAAAGCTATTTGCCGATGTACCATGACAACTATGCTATTAATCAAAAGTACCTTATTGCTCATTCTTGCCAGTTCGTTCACTGGTTGCCAAATGTACACACCGGGCGGCAACCCATTTTTTAATGGCCCTGGCAGTGCTGCAACGTACCAATCAACCGAAGAATTTCCAAAAACAGTCACTATTATCGATACTCGCAGCGGCGAACGTGTTTTTGTCATGGAAATACCTGTTGGGGAAAAACTCGTCCTTGACTTTATTGAAGATTCGGGCAATAACACGGTACTCACCCCTGATTTGATGTCTTGGGAACTTTTTCCAAACGAAGTGAAATATGGTCCACTTTCAAATTCCTTGACGGTTCCAAACCGCTGGTCTAGGCGACTTGATGTCACGATGCGAGAATCATCTGAATATGCAAATCCGCGTATTGATCGGCCACTAAGCGTTGACGAAGTCAACGACCAACCTGATTGGTGGACCGCTGAGGGTGGTAAACACGACAATGCAGACCCTGTAAATGGGTACGACCCATAACTACACCCTTTCCCTCCTTCTGCAACTCACTTTTTTAAAACTTTTTTGGCTGACTGCCCCCTGTAAACTCCGTGGTCCCAGACCCCGTGGGGTTTGACCCCAACGGTGGTTGGGGATGTACAATGGCGGGATGACCACGGTAGAAAAACAAGATGCAGATGCAGTATCCCTCTCAGGATATATTATTGATCCACTCTACAATCCTAAAAATGGTGAAATTGATCCAAATATCGGCCTTCCTGGGCAATTCCCATACACAAGGGGCGTCCACGAAACAATGTATCGTTCGCGCCTCTGGACAATGCGGCAGTTTGCCGGCTTTGGTTCAGCAGACGATACAAATGCTCGTTTTAAATATTTATTAGAAAATGCCAAAGGTGGAAAAACGAACACAGGACTTTCCACCGCATTTGACCTCCCCACATTAATGGGTCGCGACAGCAATGACCCACTCTCAGCGGGTGAAGTTGGTCGTTGCGGTGTTGCAATCGACACCATCGATGATATGCATCGTTTGTACGCCGATATCCCAATCGGTGAAGTGACCGTCAGCCAAACCATCAACGGCCCCGCTTGCGTCATTTGGGCGATGTACCTCGCAATGGCAAAGGAGCGAGACATCGACTGGAATACGCTCGGAGGCACGTTGCAAAATGACATACTCAAAGAATTCCACTCTCAAAATGAATTTATCTATCCGCCCGAAGCATCTGTCAAACTAGTCGTTGACACGATCGAATTTGCAACGAACAAAACGAAGCGGTGGAACAGTGTTTCCATCAGCGGGTACCACATTCGCGAAGCTGGTTCAACGGCAACGCAAGAGCTTGCCTTTACGCTTCGTGACGGTATGGAATATGTTGAAGCGTGTATAAAACGTGGACTCGATGTAGACACATTTGCCCCACGACTGTCATTCTTCTTCAATAGTCACAATGAATTCTTTGAAGAAATTTGTAAGTTGCGAGCTGCTCGTAGAATTTGGGCACACGCAATGCGAGATAGGTTTGGAGCAAAGAACGAACGTTCATGGCTCATGCGAACACATGTGCAAACAGCTGGCTGTTCGCTCACCGAGCAACAGCCATTAAACAACATCGTTCGCGTTGCGTACCAAGCCATGGCCGGTGTACTTGGTGGTTGTCAAAGTTTACACACCGATTCAATGGACGAAACGCTTGGACTTCCAACCGAAACTGCTGTTCGCGTTGCGCTAAGAACGCAACAGGTGCTTGCGCATGAAACCGGGGTACACCGAAGCGTTGATCCGCTTGCAGGCAGTTATTTCATTGAGTCACTCACCGATCAAATGGAATTAGACGCCAATGCAATCATTCAAGAAATTGATGATCTTGGGGGTGTTGTTTCGGGAATTCATAAAGGATATTTCCGTCGCTCAATTGCAGAAGCTTCCTACAGATTTGGACAGGAAATGGAGGCGGGCGACCGTATCATTGTTGGTGTTAATGCTTACCCAGATGGAAACGAAGATGCGCAAGTAGAACTCCTTCAAATTCCACACTCAGTTGAAACGATTCAATGCGAGCGACTCGATGACTTCCTAAAATCTCGTGATGATGACAAAGCAATGGCTGCACTCGACACGATCAGGGAAGCTGCTCGAAATGATGAAAATGTCATGGACAGTTTGGTTGACGCATGTTTAGAACGCTGTACGCTTGGCGAAATGGTACAAGCGATGGCTGATGTATTCGGGCGATACAGCGGCGGGCCTGAGTGGTAAACATGGCATTTCAATCACCAAAAGGTACGCGAGATTTTTTTCCCCAAGATTTAGCAGCACTTCATCATATTGAAGCAGCATGGCGAAACGCTTCTGTTAACGCAGGGTTTGACGAAATCGAAGGGCCTACATTTGAGCACCTCAACTTATACACCGTTAAAAGTGGCGATGGAATTGTAAGCGAACTTTTTAGTTTCAAGCGTGCCGGTGGCGACGTTGATTATGCATTACGCCCTGAGTTTACACCAACACTTGCGCGAATGGCTGCTGCAAAAGGGCGATCACTAACACTTCCAACAAAGTGGTTTGGTATTCCAAGCCACTTTCGAGCAGAAAGACCGCAGCGAGGGCGCTTGCGTGAATTCAAGCAATGGAACGTTGACTTGCTCGGAGTAGACAAACCATCAGCCGATGCTGAAGTTATCGCGACCGCAATTCGTGCACTTGCAAATCTTGGTTTAACCCACGAAGATGTTGTAGTTCGTATAAGCCACCGAGATGTTGTTGTAAGCATGTTAGAGAAAAGTGGCGTAAGTAAAGAAAAAATGCAAATTGCACTCACGCTCCTTGATAAGCGAGAAAAGATGTCCCCTACCGTTTTTGAAGAAAAACTTTCTGAACACGGTCTTGAAAACTCCTCCTTTACACAATTCGACGGCGATACAGTCATTGATCACGATGAATTAACTTCGCTTCAAGAAAAACTAAGCGATTGGAACATTAGCCAGTGGTGCAAATTCGACTTTACTATAGTCAGAGGCCTTGCTTATTACACCGGTATAGTTTTTGAAATTCACGAACGTTCTGGCGATGAACGTGCAATTGCAGGTGGTGGGCGATACGACAAACTTATTGAGATGTTTGGCGGCCCATCTATGCCCGCTGTTGGTTTTGGTATGGGCGATGTGGTGTTATCACTTGTATTAAAAGATAAAGGTTTACTCGGTGATGGATCTGAGTTTTTGCCACGACCAGATATTTTTGTCATTAGCGCAGGCGGTGATGCAAACAATCACCTCGCTCCAACTGTTGCTGAACTTCGCCGCGCAGGATTACACACCCGTATGACCTATCGCGCAACAAGAAATGTTGGAAAACTTTTAACTGAAGCTGCAAAAACAAATACTCGTTTCGCCGTCATTCTTGGCGAGGAACTTGCAAGTGGGAACGTGGTAATCAAAGATATGGACAGTGGCGAACAAACTGAAATCGCTCTCGACGATATTGTCTCGCACGTAACGGCGTAACCATGACACGTCGAATTCTAATTGTTACAGCGGTGCAAGCCGAAGCAGATGTCATCGGGACATTGCATGGAACTTTTGTTGTTGCTGGTGGTATTGGTCGAACAAACGCTGCTGCTGCTGTAACTTCTGCAATACTTTCAGATGGTCCATTCGCATGGATAATCAATGCGGGTGTCGCGGGCGCGCTTCCAAACAGTAACCTTGCTCTTGGAGACATCGTTGTTGCCAACAAGTGCGTGTACGTTGAAGAGGGACTACAAACACCTGGTGGTTTTCAAAACATAGGTGAGATGGGCTTTTCCCTTGGTAATTTTGAGGGCAACGAGGTGCCCGTAGATTCTTGGATGCTAGACCAATTAACGAGCATCGGAACCGTTGGGTCAATTGCAACCGTTGCAACGTGCAGCGGAACAGATGCGCAATCGGAACTTGTGCAAAACCGTACGGGCTCTATTTGCGAAGCAATGGAAGGCGCAGCGGTTGTACACGCTGCAAACAGAGTAGGTTCAGCGGCAATTGAGATTCGTGCAATTTCTAATACAACTGGAAATCGTGATTTGCAAGAATGGAATATTGAACTTGCACTTCAAAATTTAGGCAAGGGTGTTCGTGCAGCAACTACCTGCCTCTGGGGCGAGTAATGGGTCAACTTTTTATCTTTAATGCAAGTCTATTTCGGATTGCATTCAATATCTCGTTGCATGCTAGTTCTTGGACTTCATACTCAATATAAGGATAATAGTATCAAATTCTATATACACCTCCCCTCATGCATCGGCTTCATTTGGTGTGGCGAGTAAGGTGCTTGTCATTACACACTGTATGATTCTTGCTAGTACTATGCATAACATGATGGTAGAGTGTTTCCCAATAAGCAAGTGAGAACTTTATGGACTGGATTTCTATAGTAATACTAGTATTTTTTGCGTTGTACGCTGCTACGTGCGTCCTTATCACGCTTGTTGGCTTACCTGGAACATGGCTCATGGTTGGTGCCGCGCTTGTCATTACGCTTTGTAATCCGCTTTGGAGCGATACGCCGATTTGGGGATGGATCACTATTGGCGTTGTGCTTGGACTTGCAGTCTGTGGTGAAATTCTAGAAACTGCCGCAGCGGGGCTTGGAGCAAAAGCAGGCGGTGGCACAAAGCGCGGTATGATTGGCGCAATTCTAGGAAGCATGATTGGAGCAGTTGTTGTTACATTGGCAATACCTATTCCACTTATTGGCACATTAATCGGTGCTGTATTTGGCGCGTTTGTTGGCGCTTTGCTGGGCGAACTCACACATAAAGAAACTGCTCAAGTTGGCGACCTTGCAAAGTCGGCGACTGGTGCTGCGATAGGTCGCGTCTTGGGCATCCTTGGCAAATCAGGTATCGCTGCAATTTGCTTCTGCGTTTTGTTTATTGCTCCGTTTGTATAAAAACGATTTGCCATGGAGCGACGGTACGGGCGTACGTGCTGCTTTGGGGCACGGAGATGCCTGTCCCTAGCTTTCTGTAAAACGGGAAAATTCCTTCATGTAGCATAAAGATACCTTGCGCAACAATGCAATGACCCATAAAAATAGGTACCGATGAATGGCTTGTGGACAGTCCAAGTATTCTTCCATTTTTCTGCGCCTCTGTAGCCATGTTAAAAGTTTTGGAAACACTTTGTCGCGCTACCTACGCAGTCAACCGTACTATTTCATCAAGCGTTGTTAGACCCTCGGCGACTTTTGCAAATCCATCATGTTGAAGATTTTTCATTCCTCGTTTAATTGCGAGATTTCTAAACGAGGTTATTGTTGGGTTGCTTGCAATTGCATCTCTAAGTTCATCGTTCATAATGAGTAGTTCATACACACCAATCCTTCCACTGTACCCACTGCCTCTACAAGACGAGCATCCAACTGCGTGTGGTATTTTCTCGCATTCATATCCTTCAAGCAGTAATGCTTCTTTATCATTCGGCTCTTTCATTTTCATACATTTCTTGCATACTTTTCTCGCAAGTCGTTGCGCAAGAACACCATTCACAGCTGAAGCTACAAGAAATGGTTCAATACCTATGTTTATGAGTCGGGTCAGCGAACTTGGTGCATCATTAGTATGCAGCGTAGAAAGTACAAGATGTCCAGTCATCGCCGCTTGAATCGCAACACTTGCTGTTTCCATATCACGAATTTCGCCGAGGAGCACAACATCAGGATCTTGGCGAAGCAATGCGCGCAATGCACGTGAAAATGTCATATCAATTTTATCGTGTACTTGAATTTGCGTAATTCCTGAAAGTTCATATTCAACTGGATCTTCAACAGTAGAAATATTTAATCGTTCCCTATCCATTTCTTGCAACGAGGAATAAAGTGTTGTGGTTTTCCCACAGCCGGTTGGGCCAGTCACTAAAATTATTCCATGTGGTGATGAAATTTCTTGTTTCCAAGAAGTAAGCGATTCTTCACGAAACCCCAATTCATTAAGTCTTATACGAATATTTCTGTCGTCTAACAAACGCATCACAACCTTTTCGCCTGTTGGCGTTGGCACGGTTGAGACACGAAGGTCAATCGGTCGGCCAAGAACTGTTGCACGAATTCGCCCATCTTGCGGAAGTCTTCGTTCTGCGATATCGAGGTTTGCTAGTATTTTTATTCGACTTACTACTGATCCATGTAGATTCGTTGGTGATTCCATTAGGCTATGAAGGATGCCATCTATTCTAAACCGTATTTGAGAACGTTCATCTCCAGATTCAAAATGAACATCTGAAGCAGTTTCTCGAACGGCTCGAGTTATCATCTCTCCAACAAGTCTCACAACAGGAGAAGAACACGTGTCAGCTGCTTCTTCTTCTAAATCTACTACCTTTGTTGATTTCACTTTCGCATAAAAAGGATCATCATCGTCAACGGAATCAAAAGACGAGGTCTTCGAAATTGTTTCTTTATCTAAATGTTCTAGAATTGAACGAATGTCTCTACGTGTTGATAACATTTGCCCAACTTGTGAACCGATTTCAAGACGAATGGTATCTGTTAAAAATAGTTCATCAATTGAAATAGTCGCAAGGTAGTTTTTCTCATCAATACAGACTGGTATCACGGTATGTTCTTTGCACCATTCCAAACCGAGACGTTTAACTAATTCAAGAGAAACATCTTGCAGTTCGATTTTAGAAAAAGGAACGTTTGTAATATCAGCAACTGCTCGTTGAACTGTTTCTTCGTCTAAGCCAGCATCAATCAAAATTGTTGAAATTGGGCGACCACTTGATTGATGTTGTAAACGGGTAACAAGATCCAATCCTTCGTTATTCAAGAACTCTCGTTCCATCAATAAGTGAATGAGTTTTTGTGAATGCGACTCGACCGGTCGCAGTTCTGTTGAACCAAGGGGTTTCATGGAAGCCGATCTCCTGCTGCAAGTCGCGTGTCTCTTGACAAGTAAATAGTTCGTTTAATTTCTGGGCACTTATCCAGATGAAGCGTTGCAAAATCTGATCCTAGTTCAGATACAATCATCACAATCTCTCCGCCTCGAATTGAAATTTTGTCCCCGATTATATATATACGTCCATTTATATTCGCCAATGTCTTTCTTCCGGTCATGATTGATTGCAAATCAAGATGTCCAACAGCAAAGTTGGCGGCTGCATTTTGCTCTTGTACGCTCTCGTCCAGCGCGTGTTCCTGGTGAATCTCTCTCTCAAAACCGAAGGCGATGGTGGTTTGCAACTCTTTTTGCCACATTTCTGGCTGTGTAGTAAGTCTCTCTATGCACTGCAAAGATTCTCCAGTCCAAATATCAATCTTATCTGAAGTCTCTAAAACATTTTCCAAACTGTACACTTGTTCCATCAACAAACTGGACTCAAAATTGTTCGCTGATGCAGTTGATGGCACCAATATGCGCATTAAGGAAAGTTCAACTACTAGAACAGCACTTGCAAAAATAACAAATGTTGTAGCCACATCATACTTTTGTAGTAGTTGGTCAATTGCCTTTATCATTTTTCGTCACCCTTCCCAAAAACGAGATGGATCACAAGTCGGGCTTCGACAGTTTCATCATCTAATCTATGGAGTGTTAATGTTTCAACTCTAGATAGCCGTGACATTTTTTCAAGATGTTGTAGTAATTTATAGACGCTGGAAAAACTTCCGCTCACATTAAAATCTACTGGAAGTACCTTATATTCGCCTTCATCTCGTTCGCCAGAAGTTGTAACTGCTTGCACAATTAGACCAAAAGATAAAGCGGCGTTAGATGCTGATTCCAACCATTGATCCGCCGTATGGAATTCTGGTATTCGTGCACAAGCTTTTTTGTTTGCCTTTTGAATAGCATCGGCAATCATTTTCATTTTTCGATATTGAGAATTTATTTCATCATAATTCTCTAACTTACTTGTTCGGTCTTTTATTTCTTCTGCCACAAAACGTACTGCATCATTTGTTGGGCGATACGCAATTGCCCAAGCTGAAACAGGTACGCAAATCAGAAGCAGAATTAAAGAGAAGTATTTTGTTGGAATCTTCATTGCGCATCCACCATAGATAACTGGGCCAAAGAGTTTACCGACAATTGAATTGAAAGGTTTCTGCTCGTTCCATCTTCACCTAGATGTGCGTACATTAATGTGACGTCTGAAAAGCAAGTCGCTGATGTCAGATTATCTATGTACGAAGAAATGCTAGAATCATTTGGCGCAACACCAAACAACATTATTGTTTCTGTGATGTCGGTTCCATCTTGCTCAGTAAATCGCCTGCGTGTCTCAAGTCGTACGTCATCAAGCCGCGTTTTCTCTGGGAGAGCTTGTGTTAATTCCCACAGTATTAATGAACGGGGTACTCTATCTGTAAACTGTTCTATCAATTTAATTCCATCAATTGCCTCTTGCAATTCTTTTTGAATGCGTACGTATGCATACACTCGTTTATTTGCATCATCCCACTTCGTTGCAACACTCTCTTTGTTTTTCAAAACACTTCGCCAACTCGATAAGGTTGTTGCAAACGCAGTTGCTGTCGTGATCGAAACAATCGCAACAAGAAGTATGCCCAAGCGTACTACGCGACTATCCGCACGCTTCTGATGCCATGATGGATTTATAAAATCATCAAATGGGTGTTTTATCATGCTGCTTCCTCTGCATATCTCATGCAAATACCTGCTGAAGTTGTCCAAGCTGGGTTCGATACGTAATCTTTTGCATCTTCTATCCATGCAGATGGATCAGAAACGTAGCCAGCAATTCCAAGATTCGACGCAATTGCTGAACATTTTTCAGTGTTGATTGCACCTTGACCAGTGAAAATCACGCGATCAACTGCTCGTTCTGGAAATAGTGCGCCGTGATGTCGTAAACAACGCTCCAGTTCAGCAGTAAGTTTTTCTTCTATTGATTCTTTTGAATATTGAACACCGATGAGACCCCGTGGTTCATTTTCGCCTCTTCGTTCAAATTCATTTTCAACTTGTGCAGTTGCAATTGGTCTTAGCGATTGCGTTACATCTTGCTTTGCCTCAGCTTCTTTATTTTCTGTCTTATGCACTGAGTCAAATCGATGTGCAAAAACGCAATTTGCTCCATGTGCAATCATCACTACCGAGGAATCTTCATCCATATCTATAAGCAGTGATGTGATTTTTTCATCCCCATCACGTCTATACAGTTGATCAAATGCACGAATTGATGCATACAAAGGTACGGTTACTGCTAAAACTTCGCCACCTGCCTCATTAATAATAGAAATAGTTTCCATAATTTTTTCTGCATCAATACCAACACATAGCATTTCTTGTCGTGGATTCCCTGAACTTCCAGTCGTTGTAATACTGGTATGACGAATTTCAGCACCAGCCCATTGTTTGTCGTGTTGCATGAGACTATTTCGGATTTCATTTTCATCCGCATCAATCGGGACACGTACATGCTGTACTAATACCTCAGATGATGCGATACTAACAACACATTTCTTGCCATTAAATGAAGAAAGAGCTACTTTAATTGCTCCGCTGTCTGACGATACAACTTCAACAGCAGATTGTAGATGCCGATCTTTTGTACCACGAATCTGCATCATTCGTATAGCATCGCTACCCAAGTGAATCGCTATCGGTTGTGAATTAAAACTATTTGTTAACCAACGTAATGCCATGCCCTGAGGATTCGGCAATTGCGCTGCCGTTCTAAACCGCAAGTAAGAAGTTTGGTAGGAATGGGTGGGTTAGAGGGGTCACGCAACTGGATAAACGGTTCATCTGATAAAGCGGACGCGACCAAAGTCTGGAATAATCGGAAGTGGACCGAGTTTATTTACCGCTGGCCAATACACACTCCAAGCTTTTCCAATGAGTAAATTTCTATGCACGACAAATGGCGAGTCATCAAATTGGGCTGCAACAAATTGATCTGGATTTCCCCAGAGTCTTCCGTCAAGGGAGTAGGCACTGTTATCGCCTGCCATCATGAATTGGTCTTCATGCAATACCGCCAACTTGTCCGGATGCGTTCCAAAGGCGGGCGAGCCGATTTCAACAATTTTTTCATTTCCTGCACTTGTTGGATTTTTTGTTGCTCGAGACGCCAACCGTGAACTTCGATAATACAAATCATGATCAACCTGAAGGCGGGTAATGTTCAATGGAGAACCCTCAAATTGCCAAATAAGTTTTGCTGGCTTTCCTCCCCTTCCAGCAATGTCTTCGATTGGAACACTCGGGCCTGATCCAGTTGCTAGTCGTAATCGCTGCTCCGGACCAAAATCGTACAAGAGTTCTCCCACCTTCTCTCCATTGAGATACATGGACATCATCTGATCCGCGTGCCAAAATTCGGCTCTCAGCGGTTCACCCGCCTCGAAACCTTTACATGGTATCTCTACGTTTTGTATTAGATCGCCACTGATACTCGACAACACTAACGATGCGCTGTTCGATGAAAGTAACCATGCAAAACGCATGCCATTTGCTTCCAGTGTAAAGCCTGCGGTTAATGTATTAGCTTCAGGGGTTAAGGTTGCACTTACTCGAATATCTGACATCGGTTCTTGCCGTACAACCGGCATAAGCATGTTGTAAGGAATCCAATCGTCAATTAAGATTTTATTTTGATCCCATTCAAGTGTACTTAGTTCTGATGAGCCGCAAGACCAAATTCGATTGGCAAAAGTCCAAGAACTATTTGGGTTGCCTTTCCAAGGAGGGGACCATGATCTTGTTAAACTTAAAGCATCCGTTGGTATGGCATCGCTATTTGAAACTGTACTCCACAGAGATTTTTGGATGTATTCTGGCTTTCGTTGAATAGAAAACGGAGCATTGCCTCTCTTTGCAAAAATATCTCCATCGGCAATCCATAATGTTTCTCCGGGTAGCCCGATGAGTCTCTTTATATAATTCGCTGACTGCCCTTGTGTATCGGTTGGGTTTTTAAATACAACGACATCGTACCTTTCAGGATCAAAAAAAGGAAACAGTGTTTTCAAAACAACTACACGGTCGCCGCCACGTGGTTGTATTTTTTTTGCCTGTGATCTCGAAAGAGGAATATTTCGACCTAATAGAGGATCAGAAAACCGGTCGGGTGATGTTGATCTTCGAGCATCAAAGCCAACTGAAAAATCTTGCCCAGTCTGGTCGCTGTGCATCAGAAGATGTTGCCCAAGTAATGTTGGTGCCATGGATCCAGTAGGGATAACAAACCCTTCCACAACAAAACCACGAAAAACCATTGCTAAAACAAATGCTACAACAAGCGATTGGAGTGTTTCTATGGCGCTAGATTGACTTTTTCTTTCAGTTGAAGTCATCAATTATTTTGTTCAGGGTTTCCAGAGTTCTTTTTTTTAGGCCGTCTCCGTCGACGTTTTTTCTTCTTTGCACCTTCAACTTGCAGCTTCTCTCCTGAGCTAACCTCAGTTTTTTCCTTTTTCCCACGGTTACGATTCCGTTTTCGCTTCGGTTTGGGTTCCTCTGGCACGTGAACCTCTTCCCAAGGACGCGGGCAAGTTTCAGGATCTAACAACTCCTCTATCGGAACTGCAATCCTTCTTCTATCGTGTTCCAATTCAACCATTACTAATTGGGTTAGAATTTTTCCATCAATCACAATGCCAGGACCCTCAGCGGTTCCAACTCGAGTCTTTTTGTGAGGCAAATTCTTCTTCAAGTCCCGGTATGTTTGATCTTCATAACGGAGGCAGCACATGAGTCGACCACACCGTCCGGAAATTTTCTTCGGATCAAGTGTTTGTTTTTGTTGTTTCGCTGTGCGCATTGACACAGGAGAAAGAACTTTCAGAAAACCTTTGCAACAACAGTGTTGGCCACATTTTTCATAATCTGCTACAAGCCGCGACTCATCTCTTGCGCCAACTTGTCGCATTTCTATACGAGTTGAATATTTAGATGCTAGATCAGCAACTAAACTTCGAAAATCTACTCTGTCTTCGCTTAAATAATAAAAGGTTAAGAGTTCCTCGCCCAAGACAGGTTCAACATCGACAATTTTCATTGCTAAGCGGTGCTCTTCAACCATTGCCCTGGAACTTCGTACTTGCTCATCTATTCGACCACGCAAGGTGTCCATTCTTGACAAATCGTCGGTTGTTGCAATTCGCAAAACTCGTCCATTTGTATGAAAGGGAAAATCTTTTCCGCCCGAATTATCGATATACTCAAGCATTTCTTTTCGACTAATTGATTTGCCGCATCCTGAATTGGAACACGTCGTTGTCAACATCTCAACAAGCTCTGTTCCTCGGTGTGTTCTGGCTACTAACTTAGAACCACAGCCCGCCTTGATTCCGCCCGCTTGTTTATATTCGCCAATTAACTTAAGAGCACCAAACTTAACGACCATTGTCTCGGGTGCTTCTAACTTTTCAAATTGTTCTTCGAGAGTAAGTGCATCTCGTCTAGATGGATCTGCATCTTCTTCAAAGACTGGTAGTGGAACTATTTGCATGGTTAACTTCTATCGCGTAAAAGCATGACAAACAATTACTCGGTGTCATGCATAATTTCTATGTCGTCAGGAGGGTTAATAGTACCATCATCATCCTGACCTGAAGATGGGCTGATACGCGAGATCTTCTCAATTGTATCTTCTTTTACCCCGTGTTTTAACTCATGAAGAGATTTTCGCTTCCGTTTTGTGAATAAAAGTCGAATTGGGATTTCGCTATATGGCAATTCTTCCCTGATACGATTCATAAGATAGCGTTCATATTGGCCTTCAAACATCGCTGGTTCATTCACTACCATTGCAATTGTTGGGGGTTTTACGGCAATCTGTGAAACATAGAGTAATTTAGCTATCGTCCCAAGGCGAGATGAGGGGCCACGGTCCTGCAAAATCAATTTGATGACCGAATTGAGTTTTCCGGTTGTCTCTCGGTGTTCTGACTGCTCCTTCAAATTAAATGCCATGGAAACCGCACCATCGATACCTTTTCCTTCAGCCGCACTAATAAACACGATTGGGGCAAAATCTAAGCCACGAAGTTCTTTTGTGATGTAGTCGAGATAATCTTCTGGAGTAACAGACTCGTCCACAAGGTCCCATTTGTTAACGACAATAACTGTAGGTTTGAACTGGCGTTGTAATTCCATCGCCAATTTCTTATCTACTTGTGAAATTCGATCCGTTGCATCAACAAGAAGTAAAGTGACATCCGCTCGTCGAATGGATTGCAACATTCGCCTGTACGCATAATACTCTATGTCATCTGCAAAACTTTTTTGTTTACGAACACCTGCTGTATCAATCGCGGTGAATGTTCTGCCATCTATTTCAAATGCAACGTCAATCGAGTCGCGGGTTGTGCCAGCAATCTCCGAAACAATTACTCTATTTTCGCCTGCAAGTGCGTTTGTCAACGATGATTTTCCCGCGTTTCGTTTTCCAATAATCGCAAGTTTCATATCCGAATCTTCTTCTCGATCTCCGGTTAAACCTTCAAGCCTTTCCCAAAGAATATCTGTGAAATAACGAATCCCATGCCCACTTGTCGAGGATATACAAATTGCTTCCCCAAGTCCAAGAGCCGCCGCTTCGTGGCCATGCGCCTCCCAAGTTCGTGAGTCAACTTTATTTGCAACTACAATCACACGGTTGCTAGCACCTGATTTACGAAGCATCTCGGCAACCGTTTCATCAAGATGTGTAATTCCCGCTTGCGCGTCAACAAGATAAATAATCAAATCAGAGTTATCCATCGCCTCTTTAATTTGAGATTCGATATCTTCTGTTAAATCCCGAAGGTCTTTACCAGCGTCATCAATATGATCGCCATCGACAACATAAACACCCCAACCGCCTGTATCGTGGATTTCCGCAAGGCGGGATTCAGTGCCCTTGAGAGTTCTTGATGGGGGATCAACTTCGATGACGGCGCTCACCCTATCCCTTGTTACCCCAGGCGTAGGATCAACAATTGAAACCCTCCGCCTTGCTAGGCGGTTTAACAAGCTAGATTTGCCTACATTAGGCCTTCCGACAATGGCTACTCTTGGTAAAGACATTCCGACCATTGTACCTTAATCTCAACTTCGCCCCTGAGTTTCGGTGTCTGACACCGAGTGTTTGACATCGGGTTCAAGATACCAATATTCTTGTGGGAAACGATATAATCGCCTTATGGTTGAGCAAGAACAAGGATTGCTAGTGGTAATTTCTGGACCCTCTGGGGTTGGCAAAACAACAATAGTTCACCGTGTTCGTGATTACTTTAATGCTATTTTTAGCGTATCGGCAACCACAAGACCTAAAAGTAATCGAGAAATTGATGGTGTAGATTATTTTTTCATAACGCCCAGCGCGTTCGAGCAAAAAGTAAATGATAATTATTTTCTAGAACACGCAGAAGTTTTTGGCTGTCATCGCTACGGAACACTTCGCGCGCCAGTTAAAGATACACTTGCTATTGGTAAAATCATGCTTCTTGACATCGACGTTCAAGGCGGGATGCAGATTCGTGACAACATGCCACAATCCGTCAGAATCTTCATTCTCCCTCCAAGTGAAGAAGAGTTGCTACGCCGCCTCGAAGCCCGAGGCAGAGAAGATGAAGATTCCATACAACGACGGTTTCAAGAAGCTAAGCAAGAAATAAAACTTTCGCAGGAAAGTGGTGCTTATCAATATTTCATTACAAACGATGATTTAGAACTTGCTGTTGCTGAAACTATTGCGATTATCCAAAAAACGCGTAGCAATTTAGCTGCATCGCCATGATTCTCTCGTTAACAATCTCCGTTATTGTTGGATTGCAGTCCTCAAAAACAATACCTGTTGAAGCAATCAATTCAATTCAAACTGAACCCATTGCTCCCCTAGGTGGCGTATTAATGGTTCAATTAGTAAGCGAAACGCTCGGTAATAATTGGCCCTCAACTATTGATGTAACGTTTGAAAACAGAGACAAACAAACAGGTCACATTGGGTGGATAGAAAAAAACACAAATAATACATCGTGGACAAGTAACCCATATACCATAAGACCCATCACCCCCAGTGACAATACGCAATATATTCACCCACTCGATGCAATGACTGGTCCAGTGCTTTTGGTTGAGCTACCGCGTAAAGGCGAAGGCTCCATCCACTTCGGTGGCACAAGCATCGACCCACTGTGGGTTGCGCTCCCAAAGTCTTTGCCAAATCTAAACGCTTTTCCGAATAATCCAAATGAAATACTTCTGCTGGGTGACGAAGATGATCAACCAGAATGGAACTCACTTGAATACTGGCGATTGGCGCTCGTTGCATCACGCATTGGTGTTCAGCCGCCAGAACCTCCAAGCAGCTCAACGGTAACTCGCCTAAGTGCGCTACACGGTGAACACCTTTGGAGAATTGGGTTGCATAAACTGGCGAGCTTTGACAAAAATATTGCAACTGCATGCAGAAATGTATTAACAAATATTGCATTTGATGGATCACATGCATTTGCTTGTTGGAGTGTGCAATCGGATATGCTTCGTCAACTTCTTTCAGTCCTCACAGATGTAGAAACTTCACCAAGACAAGTTGCATATAGAGCCGAGCGCTGGGTGCAAAAGCAACAACCGTTTATTCAATGGCTCGAGGGCGTATACGGCGAACAAGTTACAGTTGCAATGACAAATCCTACTCAACAACCATCACTTGCAACAATTTTTTGGAGAGAAAATGACGACTCCCCTATCTCGATTGAGCTTCCAAAAGAAGAAACAATCAGGGCTAAGATTGGCAGAGCCCAAGCCATTGACCTCTCTTTATTTGGGCAGGAAACAGACCAATATCAATTACAATGGTTAGACGTAACAATTGGAATGCAAAATTACGCTTTACCAATCATTCCACGAAAAGTTGTAACCCATCCACCAAGCACGATGCTATCTCAACTCCATCCCCTTTGGAATCTGCGAAGTATACAACAAGGAATTCCACTTAAAATTCAACCTACTAATTCGACCACTGTAGAGGTTAGAAAATTGTTCGGTGTTTGGGAATTATTTATCCAATGCAGGGGTGACATTGAAATTAGCATCAATCCAAATGAGGTACTACATCCAGAACAAGCAATCGGAATTGAGGCCATTACTATTCTTCATCCAGAAACTGATGCACTCGTGTTTGTACCTTTACACAACACGGTGTCTGGACGGAACGTGCCTATCGATTTACACACTTTTCAATCGGTTTCAAAGGATGGCTGGAACGTTCGAATTGAACTACCAAACGAATGGATTAAATCCAACGAGTTGTCTTTTTCAATTATCCGAACACACGGAGATTCTTTGCAGGTAGAGACCGCACCCCTTCCGTGCGTACCCTGGAACTTAAACCCACTGCCCATTATTCTTGATTTATCAGAATGGGATGCCGTACAAAATATTCCGACGACTTCAATAAATTAATCCGTTCCTAGAAACGAATTTGTCCGAGTATGCCAATTGCACCAGCAGATTCATAGTCTTGTCGTGCAATAGTTGCTTTTTGTTGGTCGATTACTTCGATACGGCCACCAAGAACAATTCCAGCTAAAAATGTAATATCAAACGTTGGCGAAGAGTGATACGTTGCCCTAAACGTCAATGGTGAAGATGTTGCTTCCCCAGCGCCGTTGGGGGCAAAGCCAGAATCATCTAACCTAAACCGATTGTAACTATTCGCGTAACCAGCACCCAGTGTCCACTTTTTAGTTGGTGTCCAAACAAGTTCCACGCCCATTCTTCCTCCGAACCGTGTTGAAATATCGCTTGTCAATTTTAGGTTATGCCCAATCTTCCAATCTAATACAAAAACCGGAAACCAACGGACATCATCCAGTGCCTGCTCAATTACGCCTGCGCCTAAGCCAAATGTAAAGTCAGAGGAGAACGAGTGGACAAAACCAACGGCACCGCCATAGACTGTACCGGTTGACGCATCCTCTTCATAACTCGTTCTTCCAAGTCCTGAGAAAAACCATTGCGTTGATTTACTATAATGGTGCGTCCATGTAAGTCCAAGATCGATGGTATTAATTGTTTCCCAAGGATTGTCTAATCCCAAGCCAGAAGTTCCACTAAAATTCCATTGGGCACGATGGAGCTGAAATTTAAATTGCAAATCGTCGCTATTTGTAATCGCAGTGTCTAAGCGAAATTCAGCGCCATAGCTGGTCAAATCAACGTCACCGCCATTATCAATTGAAGATTCAAACTGGTGTACAAAATGAAAATCCAATTTCGAATTATATTTTGGAGTTGTAACTTCAGTTTGCGAACATAAAATACAGGTTGTTAAGGCGATTGATAACATTAATTAATCTCACATTGTTGTTGCAGGAAGGGTTTCGATTAGGTTCTTCAGAATTGCATCACAGGTAATTGCTTCAGCTTCTGCTTCAAAATTAAGAATACAACGATGCCGCAACGCAGGCAATACTGATTTTCGAATATCATCGGCGTTTACGGTAATTCTCCCATCTAGGAGTGCGTGTACTTTTCCAGAAAGTATAAGTGTTTGCGCAGCCCTTGGAGATGCGCCAAAACGAAGAAATGATTTTACTTGGGGTGTTGCAAGTTGCTCGTTTGGATGAGTTGCCAGCACAATGCGTACTGCATAATCTTGCACTTCATCGGGGACATCTAGCTCTCGAACAATGTTCTGGTATGAAATTATTTTCTCAGTATCAAGAATACGTTGAACTTCAGGCGTAACGCTGCTTGTTGTTCGATTAATGATTTCCATCAACTCATTCCGGTCAGAATAGCCAACGTGCAACTTAAAGAAGAACCTATCCAATTGTGCTTCGGGTAGTGGGTACGTGCCTTCTTGTTCAATTGGGTTTTGGGTAGCCATAACGAAGAATGGTTTTTCAAGCTTGTGCGTTTCACCGCCGACCGTGACCGTTTTTTCTTGCATCGCTTCTAGTAGAGCTGATTGCGTTTTTGGAGTTGCTCGATTTATTTCATCTGCAAGTACCATTTGCGCAAACAATGGCCCTTTGCGAAATGTAAAATCTCGACCGCTCTTCGTTTCTACCACGACAGTTGTACCTGTTATGTCTGCTGGCATTAGGTCGGGCGTAAATTGTATGCGGGAAAAATCAAGATCAAGCGCATCGCTTAACGTGCGAATAAGTAACGTTTTTCCTAAACCGGGAACGCCTTCGAGCAAAGCATGTCCGCCAGCAAAAAGACAAACCAACACACCCTCTACTATTTCATCATGCCCAACAACTGCCTTGGCAATCTCCGCGCGCAATTTTGCGTAGTCATCGCAGAACGTCTTTGCTGTGAAATCTGACGGAATCGTTTTGTTTGGCATTTGTGCACAATACCAAAAACTCTATGTGGACTGTTTTAGTGTTGTCCACCCCTTCCTGCATAATCTCTTCCAAGACTTTGATTAAAAAAATCTCCGAAAAAACTCCTAGGAGGAATTAATCTGGCTCAGATCTACATTAATTGTGCTTAGGGATTGAATTGGGATGGAAACCTATTATTGACATGTGTGCACAGAATGGTGGCAGGCAATTTCGTATTGCTTCGCAATACTTGCACCAGCCCCTTTACTCGGCTTTTTCGATCATCCAGTATTCGATGTCAATTTGTGTCTGACGACCAAACACGGTCGAAAGCACACGCACAACACCCTTCTCTGGGAAAATCTCATCAACCGTGCCTTCATAGCCCATGAATGGACCATCCTTGATATTCACATGATCACCCTTTGCAAACTCAAGTTTAACTTCAGTAACTTCTTCTGGCGCTTGTGAGTCATACAACATCTTGTCCACTTCTTCATCAGACATCGGTGTTGGCTTGCCAGCAGTACCTACAAAATCACCTACTCCGGTTGTCTCTTTGATGATAAAGAACACGTCTTGCGAGATACGTGCATCGACAAGTCCCATCTCAACAAAAATGTAACCTGGGTACAACTTTGTTTCAGTAATTTTTACTTTGTTATTTTTTGAAAGTGTTTTTGTCTTTTCAGTCGGAACCATAATACGACCAACGAGATGTTGTACGCCTTCGATTTGCACTTTCTTTTCAAGCGCATTTCGTACAAAGTCTTCTTTGTTTGAAGCAACCCGAAGAACAAACCAATTCATACCCACTTGGGTTTTTGGCATTTCTTCGTCCGACGGTGCATCTACTTGTGTTGCTTCAGATGTTGCCTCAGCAACAACTTCGGGAGTTGCTTCAGATGCTATCTCTGTCGTTTCTGTATTTTGTTCTATCTCACTCATATCATTCCCTTCCCTTTATGCAGATTGCAGAACATCGACCCATTGAAAGAACGAAGAAAAAGCAAGGTCTGCAATTTTACAAAAGACGGCGATGAAGAGTGTCAATAAAATAACGAGCACTGTTGAACCAGCAATCTCTCGGCGAGTTGACCAATTTACTTTTCGCATTTCACCCTCAGTTGCGATCATAAAGTCAACCAATTTTGGTTTCCTGCCGATGAGGTGATATCCAATAAGGCCAGAAACTGCAATAACAATGACAGAGACGCCGCCCTGGACATATACCGATTCTAAATCGCCAATTTGGAATCCACTGAGTTGATCCCAAAGCCAAATAACACCCATCATGATGAGTAGACCAAAACCAATTGCTGACATCAGTCTTACCCAGTAGCCTTGACCTTGTTTGTAAATTGCTGTGCTCATGTTGTTCTCTTAGTACTTAGTTTCTAACCAAAACACGCCGGGAGTGACTCGAACACTCAACCTGCGGATTTGGAATCCGCTGCTCTGCCAATTGAGCTACCGGCGTCCATACGCCCACTTTAAACAAGTGGACGCGTTCGTTACTTCCGCTTAATTTTGTGAAGAGTGTGCTTGCGAAGTCGAGGGCAGTACTTTTTAAAGCCTTCCTTAACTTTCTCGTCAATGCCACCCTTCACGCGGATGCTCGTTCGATAATTAAGATCTCCAGACTCCGTACATTGGAGCCATACATATTCGCGATCTTTTGCCTTGGCCATCTTGTTCAACCTCTTATCGTTTGCGTATGGAGAGGGCTCGTGCCCTCACCATAGCAAGCGAAACTTTTGCTTAAATAGTTACTCGATAATCTTTGTAACAACACCAGAACCAACTGTACGCCCGCCTTCACGGATCGCAAAACGTAGTCCCTCTTCCATAGCGATTGGCTTATCTTCAAGGTCAATTGCCATTTGGATGTTGTCGCCAGGCATGCACATTTCTGCGCCGCCCATTAAGTCTAACTTACCCGTTACGTCAGTTGTACGGAAGTAAAACTGTGGCTTGTACCCTGAGAAGAATGGAGTCGCTCGACCACCTTCTTCTTTAGTAAGAATATATACTTCGCCTTCAAACTTTGTGTGTGGTGTAATTGAGCCTGGCTTGCAAAGCACTTGGCCGCGTTCAATGTCGTCCTTATCGACGCCACGGAGAAGACAACCAACGTTGTCGCCCGCTTGCGCATCTTCAAGAATCTTTTGGAACATTTCAACACCGGTAACCGTTGACTTTGCAGTTGCTTCGTTCAATCCAACGATTTCAACTTCATCGCCAACTTTTACGTAGCCACGTTCAATACGACCTGTTACAACAGTACCACGACCCTTAATCGAGAACACATCTTCAACTGGCATCAAGAATGCTTTGTCTACTTCGCGTTCTGGTTCTGGGATGTACTCGTCGCAAGCTGTCATCAATTCGTCGATAGATTTGCATGCATCCTCGTCTGTACCTTCTGATTCAAGTGCTTTAAGCGCTGAACCACGAATGATAGGGATGTCATCGCCTGGGAAGTCATAACTGCTGAGCAAGTCGCGTATTTCCATTTCAACAAGTTCTAGTAGTTCTTCGTCGTCGACCATGTCGCACTTATTCATGTACACAACAAGTGCAGGCACGCCAACTTGGCGCGCGAGCAAGATGTGCTCACGAGTCTGTGGCATAGGACCGTCAGTTGCAGCAACAACAAGAATCGCGCCGTCCATTTGGGCAGCACCAGTAATCATGTTCTTCACATAGTCAGCGTGACCTGGGCAGTCAACGTGTGCATAGTGACGAAGTTCTGATTCATACTCTTGATGACTTGTCGCAATGGTAATACCACGCGCTTTTTCTTCAGGTGCGTTGTCGATTTGATCAAACGCACGAGCGTCGCCAAGACCCTTTGACGATTGGCGAGTTGTAATCGCAGCAGTAAGAGTTGTTTTCCCGTGGTCAATGTGACCAATCGTGCCAATGTTCACGTGGGGTTTATTCCGAACAAATGTGTCCTTAGCCATCGTGAGTTCTCCGTTTCAAATAGGCGGCAACGTTGTACCGCCAACCATTTCCTTTGCCGGTCATAAAAAACCGACAACTTGTATCTTATTGCTGTAGACCGCCTACAACAACGCATCATTACTACTGAAGCCGCCGACGGGATTTGAACCCGTGACCTCATCCTTACCAAGGATGCGCTCTACCACTGAGCTACGGTGGCAATTAGAAATCGTCATGCAACCGACCGTCCGTCCGTGGCCGCTCGTCGTGCATTCCTTGCACGACCCCTGAAGCCCCGATTTAAAAAGCCGCCCAAAAGGACGGAAGGGAAGTGTAGCAAAACCCAACGTTTTAGCAACCCCGTTGTGATAGGATTATTCACAAAACGCGATTCTACGCGTAAAAACGGTGGGTATAGTCCACCTTAGAACGCATTATCTGCGATCCAAATTGTCGACTCTAATTCCACGACCATAGAGCGATTGATCGGCTCCAGTGGGCTGTGGATCTAGAGGACCCAATTCTGTCCATGATTTTTCGCTTTTAATCGAACCATCAAGCATGAGAAGCATGGTGTTGCTGCCGTATCGGAAGTCTACTTCTCCGTCTTCATCGTCTTGAATATTTAAAATTTGTACATCATTGCTCGTATCAAACACTGCATCGCTTGCCCATGCTGAAGGGTCGTAGTTGCCCCCTGCATCCACTGTCGAAATTGTCTCGCCTGCAACCGAATCAACGAGATAGACCGAACGCGAAGGTGCGTTAATCATAGAGTTCGTGTAATACCAATCAACTTGCGAAGTTGCTTCACCAAAGGGGTCTCTATCAATATTACTTCTCGCATCAAAGAAATCATTCGCCGCAAAAAATCCGGGCAATCCCTTTGCAGGACCCCGAGTATTTTCGAACATCGAACGAAATGGATGTTCGAAATCATCATACACTTCAAAAATAATCGGCTCAGTCGGGTAAATGTCAGGTGAGTCCGTTTCCCACAGCCCAATTGGTGAAATATCCGATCCATATGCGGCGTTTATTTTAGTCTGATCAAAATCCAATAGCCTCATTGCACCAAATGCTTGGGCGAGATTATTTTCCGTCCATAAAATATCTGCCCACGTACCTACATATTGACCACGATTCAAACTGTCGTACGGATTATCGTCATCATCATCAGAGTAAAAATTTAACCCTGGATTATTTCGGACAGCAATTGCTGATCCCGCTGCAGCTTCGTCCGTAAAATCAAACTGGCTAGGCAGCACACGGTCATCGTTGTTCCCCGACCATAATTGCATCCATTCTGAAATTTGTTTTAGTTTTATTTTTGACTTGGCTGTATTGGCAGCATCCCTTGTTCCGTTCACGGTCACATTAATAATGGCGGCAAGGAGTGCAATAATTGAAATCACAACGAGAAGTTCAATGATTGTGAAACCTTTTGCTTTAGGTTTTCGTAACATATTCATACTCCACACTGTACGCATAGACAGTGATTTTGGCTTCTAATTATCCTAAGTTCATTGTCATGAGGAATTCAGCATTTGAATTCGTTTTGACCATTCTTGTACGTAACATTTCCATCGCTTCAACAGGGCTCATATCGCTCACAACCTTACGCAGGCGGCCCACAAGCTCATATTCTTTGGGGTCAAGGAGTAACTCTTCTCGACGTGTTCCCGATGCCGCAATATCAATAGCTGGCCAGATTCGTTTCTCAACAAGTTTTCTTGTGAGGTGGAGCTCGGAATTACCTGTACCTTTAAATTCTTCAAAAATAACTTCGTCCGCTTTTGAACCAGTGTCAACGAGCGCTGTGCCAATAATTGTTAATGAACCACCGTCTTCAATGTTTCTTGCAGAACCAAAGAATTTCTTTGGGCGAATTAATGCTTTTGAATCTACACCGCCTGTACCAATTTTCCCTGTGCTGGGTAAACCGTTGTTGTACCCACGAGCGAGCCTTGTAATCGAATCCATCAAGATTACAACATGATCGCCGAACTCAACCATGCGCCTCGCTTTTTCCATCACCATTTCGGCAACTTGAATATGCCTCGTGGCTTCTTCATCAAATGTACTTGCAACAACTTCTACTGAATCTGGTGTGCTTCGTTTAAAGTCTGTCACTTCCTCTGGACGTTCGTCAACAAGAAGGACAATAACACACACCTCTGGATGATTTATTGCAATTGCATTTGTTAAACGTTGAAGCAATACTGTTTTACCCGTTCGAGGAGGAGCAACAATAAGCGCCCGCTGACCGAAGCCCATAGGCGCAACCAAATCAATAACTCGCGTTTCTATAATGTCGCTTTCGGTTTCAAGGTGAATTCTTGAATCTGGGTGCAAGGGTGTTAAGTTTTCAAAGGTTGCGATATCGTGAATATCTTTTGGATCACGACCATTGATTGCTTCAACCCGAAGCATCGCAAAATATGTTTCAGTTTCTTTTGGAGGGCGTATCAACCCACGAATTTCCTGCCCTTTACGTAAGCCAAACCTTCGGATTTGCGACGGACTAACGTAGACATCGTCTGGCGAAGCGACGTACGAATACTCTGGGCTACGTAGAAAACCATATCCATCAGCCATAATCTCGAGAGTTCCTTCGCCAATCATTAATCCTTGGCGAGTTGCTTGCGCTTTAAGAATTTCAAATACAAGTTTTTGCTTGGGCATCTCTGACCAATTTTCAACTTTCTCTTTTTTCGCAACCTCGCCAATATCCTTGCCCTTCATGTGCTGAAGCGCCTTTAAATCGTAGCCTTCTTTTTTTGCTTTATCGTATTTTTTTTGCGCTGCCTCAGTTAGCTTTGTATCGAGTGATGCTGCTTCGCTTTCAAGTTCCTCGTCCGTTGGCACTTCACCCGGCTTCAATGTCATTCCTAATATTCCGCCCTCTGCGTTGCGGTTGCCTTTTCGTCGTCTTCGTTTCTTAGCCATTCTTAGAATTCTCCTCACCCCGAAAAAGGGGTATTACTTTTTATGCTTCGCCATGAGTAGCGAAACGAACTTTTTTTCTCTGATGTATTGAAAGGGGGTTTGCGTTAGCGACGTTTCAAATGTGTCGCCCGTTGTGAATATCTTCAAGTATTTGTTTGACTTGGTTGTGAACCTCGTCTAACTCGCCCTCGTTGATAAGTACATAGTCGGCTTTATTTCGCTTCGTGTCAAGTGGTAACTGTGCATCTTCTCGTCTATCGAGTTCCTCCAAGGTCCAACCGCGCGATTCAGAGACTCTAGAAAGTCGCAATTCTCTAGACGATTCCACGAAAATAAGTGCGTCGCAGAGGGTATCGAGTCCCGCTTCAAGCAATAATGGCGCGTCAATAACAAGTCCTCGAGTCGACGCCCCTGTCTCTGCAAATTGTGCTTCTTGCATACAACGAACTCTTGGATGGATTAGTTGCTCTAGTTGTTTTCTTGCTTCTTCGTCATGAAAGACAATATCTGAAATCGCTTTCCTATCAATATCCCCGTCAGTACGTAATACTTTTGTACCCCACCACGCAATTAATTGTTCGCGTACTTCGGGGTCATGCAGCACGGCTTTTGTATTCGCATCTGCGTCGGCAACGATGCAACCGCACTCTTTTAGTGCAAATGCAACCGCGCTTTTACCAGACCCAATCCCACCTAGTAGACCAATGATTGGTGGTGATTTTTTCATTGCACGATTCTTGTCCAAGTCGTTCCGTCGGAGCCATCTTTAATTGAGACTCCAAGTGCGAGCAACTCTTCACGAATTTCATCCGCCCTTGACCAGTCTTTATTATCTCGAGCGCTAAGTCTATCCTCGATGAGTGCATCTATTGTTGCCATATCAAGGCTCTCTGTGCAAGCACACGATTCGAGATTGATAACACCTAAAATGGAATCAATAGTTTGCAACGCTTCAAGTTCCTCCGTAAGCGTGCTTGGCCCATCGCCTTTTACTGGTGCAGAATCTACGGCGTATTCGCTCACCGCTTCACTTAAGAATCCGATAGCACCCGAAACATTTAAGTCTTCGCACATAGCCGAAATAAATTTATCCCTCGCTTGTTGCAAGGGGGTGTCTGCTATTTTTGTGCTTCCATGTTCACAGAGCCAATCTGCCAGCCTACACCACCTATCAATTTGCCGCTGTGAATCTTTTAAACCCTGCATCGTGAAGTTCGCATTTGAACAGTAATTTGTTCGGATAAGTTCCAAGCGGATTGCCGCGGGAGTCGCACCCTTTTTAACTAAATCTCGAAGGGTGTAAAAATTTCCCTTACTCTTGCTCATCTTGGTTCCATCAACAAGTAAGAAGCGTGTGTGGAACCAATAATTTGCAAAAGAATCCTTGCCCGTTGCGCAACAAGATTGTGCAATTTCACATTCGTGATGAGGAAAAATATTATCTTCTCCTCCGCTGTGAATATCAATGATATCACCAAGAAGTTCCGTTGCCATCGAAGAACATTCCAAGTGCCACCCCGGATAGCCATCACCCCAAGGACTTGGCCAGCGCATGACATGCGTTTCGTCGGGTTTCCACAGCATAAAATCCGCTGGATTTCGTTTTACTGCTTGCGTTTCCATGTCAACACGACCACCCTCTCCACTTCGAAGTGCGTCAAGTGTATTACCAGAAAGTTCGCCATACTTAGGAAAAGATGCAACATCAAAATACACAACGCCATCTGAAGCAACATAGGCATGGCCAGATTCAATTAGCGACTCGACCATCGAAATCATTTGCGGGATGTACTGCGTTGGCCTAGGCATTACTTCGTTGTTGGTTTCTACATCGTCAACGACTCGGATTCCAAGCGCCTTTGCATCTTTCATAAACGCATTCGCATAAAATTCTGCCACTGCAAGTGGATCGCTTGGATCAATGTCCATATCAGATGAGAGTGTTCCCAATTTTTTTGCTTCAAGCAAGCGAGCTGTTGCGACTTCCATCTTATCCTCGCCACCGCCGTCGGCCAAATTGTCTTCTGTCATGTGCCCAACATCAGTAATATTCATCACTTGTTTCACTTCGTAACCGATCGCTTCAAGTGTTCGACGAAGGACGTCTGCATTGAGAAATGCTCTAAAGTTTCCAATGTGTGCATAGTCATACACCGTTGGTCCGCACGAGTAAAATGATACCACTTTATTTTCAGGGTCAATTGGGGTAAACACTTCAGTTTTGCGAGTGAGAGGGTTGTACAGTTTTAATTGCATGGATGGTAGAATATGGTTCTTATATGGATTCTAAAAGATACGATAACTTTTTTAATGGTCGCATTGTTCTTGTCACTGGCGGTGCTGGGTTTATAGGCTCACATCTTACACAACATCTCGCTGGACTCGGTGCAACAGTCCGAGTGCTTGACGATTTTAGTTCGGGGATTCGAGCAAATCTTGATGGGATTGAACTTTCACTCATCGAGGGCTCTATACTTGACACTGCAACGGTAGATGAAGCAATTCAGGGGTGTTCCCATGTTTTTCACGAGGCTGCGTTTGTCTCGGTGCCCAAAAGCTTTGAACAACCAGATACCTGTTTTGAAATCAACATAAAAGGCACAAGTAACATACTCAACGCTGCTAAAAAAGCGAAGTGCAGCCGTGTCGTTTTTGCTTCATCAGCTGCCAATTATGGAAGTTCCCCAAACTTACCAAGCAAAGAGTCGGATATTATTTCTGCGGAATCTCCATACGCCCAGTCGAAAGTCATGGGTGAACAACTCCTGTCAGATGCTAGTGTTGATACTACGTCCCTTCGGTATTTCAATGTCTTTGGAGACCGCCAGGATCCTACCTCTGAATATGCGGCGGTGGTTTCAACATTCATCGAAGCGGTACAAAACAATACTATTCCAATCATTTTTGGTGATGGAACTCAATCGCGTGATTTTACGCACATCGAAAATATTGTTCATGCGAACTTACTTGCAGCATC
>JABAAL010000013.1 GCA_014238785.1 Phycisphaerales bacterium
AAAAGAGGTTCTAAAATTGTATTTGCTTCCCACTCTGCTCTGCACTCTTCCATTGTGTGTTCGCCTTTGTGGCTTGGGCAATAAAAAGTTTTAGGTTCAGCGCAGTAATGCCATTTAAACAGGCGACCCAAGCCATCCCAGTGAGAACCCTCAAGCGGTTCTGGAATTGTGTGATTCGCTAATGAAGCAAACCGTCGACCATTTGCTTGGACACCGTTGCGCACAATCGCGAGCATGCCTGGGTTTGGCTCGGGTAGATCAAGAACGCTTGCAACAGGGAGATGACTACGGCGATCGCCGCTGTACATTGTTATGGATTGTCCGAGTTGCCTCTGATTTGAACCACAAAGGACTCGATGCGCATTTTCTCGAACCGATGAAAGTGTTGGCATCAGCAAGCCCATCAATAGCGATGTGATGCTTATGACAACTATTAATTCAAGCAAACTAAAGCCACGGCGTTTACTCAAAGAACAAGTTGTAGTACTTGGGCAAGATGTATCGTTTGTAGGAGCCATTCGTTTCTCGGCAGCTTTAGTATCGCCACCTCATACAGGATAGTGTTTATTTGAAGAAATGCGATAATTTTCTGATTTCTTCTGTTAAAGATTGCTACACTCTTCTTTGATTATAACAGAACCAGTTAGTTTGTTAGGTTTCTGTTAGTATCTGGAGTATACTTTGCCAAACGAAGAGCCAGACTATAGATTGATGAGAAGAGTTGCCCTTGGCGAAGAGGCCGCTGTAGAAGAACTCTACGATCGCTATTGTGCACTCGTTTTTAAACTTTCAATTCAGTTTTTATCAAATAATGCAGAAGCTGAAGACGCCGTCCAAGAAATTTTTGTTCGCCTCTGGAAGACGGCGGATCGGTTTGATTCAAGAAAAGCCAAGTTGGTCACTTGGGTGATGCTTATTACCAGACGTCATTTAATTGACCGAATTCGCAAAAAAACAGTCCGACCAAAACAACAAGAATTTACGGAACAGCACGAGGTTTCTGCAACCGAGAGTCCAATTCCATCGAATATATCAATAGATGAACGTAATGCACACCTCTGGGAGGCACTTCAAACACTTTCAGAGATGCAAAGAACCGTTATCGAACGGGCTTATTTTCAGGGCTTTACTTTACGAGAAGTGAGCCGACAACTTGACGCACCGCTTGGAACAGTGAAATCGGCTCTCAGCCGCGGACTTCTTCGCTTACGAGAGCGCGGATTAAAGGATGCCACATCCATTTGACGAAACTGCTACGAACAACACTATGACACACGAAACTACTTACAACCCAAAGCGACTCCTAGAACTCGCAGTTCTTGATGCCTATGGTTTGCTTGAGCCAATCGAAAGCGATTTGTTTAACCGTTCGTTTCATGATGCCCCAGCTGCAATTCAAGATGAAATAAAACTACTGCAAGAAGATCTTGCACTTGATACTTCACTCTTACCAACAGATATGCCACCCCTATCACTTCGCAAGAAGGTTTTAGATGCTGTTGCCGAAACTGCTGACAAAGAGGCCCAACGACTTGCTCCACTAGCACTTATTGGCGCTCGAGCGAGCGCTGCACAAGCCAAATTTGGTTCTTCAAAACAGGATGCACTCTGGAGAACTGCCGCAATCGTGCTTTTTGGAATATCTGTTGTACTTGGAGTGATTACTCTTGATGTGCAACGCAAATCAAACCAAAACGCAAAGATAGCTATTAATACTTCTACAAATAACGCCTTATTTAAAATGGCTGGATCCGAATTTGTCAAATATGTTGGCAATCCATACTGCCAAGTCTTTCGATTAGAAAGAAAAGACGGCAACGCCAATGGCTACCTACGCGTTGCGGTAAATGAACGGTTTGGAAACGGATACGTCATTGGTATTGACCTCGAAGATAATGAAGAAATTATCATTCAAGGCACAACCCAAAGTGGTGTAACCTTTGAACTTACGCGAATCACTGCCGACAGTCCGATCGTTGGGCGCGAGTTCGACCTCGACCCCTCACTCGTTGCTGGCATGACCATCACTGCTATTGATGCGAAAACCGGCAAACGCTGGGTATAAAACTATCCCGCGGGTCGTTTATTTATTCAATCATTACTTACAATAATCGGGTGGGTTGCCGTGCGATGCATACACAGTAGGTGAGCTCAAACCCGGTACCATAAAGGTGGGTTCGTTAGTCATCATTCCAAGTCTTCCACTCCAGCAACGCTGTGAGGCATGACTATCGATGCAACTATAACGATCCCTGAGGGTTCGATAGGATCGAGCACAAACACTCTGCGTATACATCGCACGGCAACCCTAGTACAAGTCATCCATACAATACCATTACCGCCATGTGTCGCAAGGAATATTTTTGAAAACAGAACACAAAACCCAACATACGCGTGAATTAATCGCATGGGCATTTCTTCCAATGATGATGGGAGCAATCGAAGGTGGCGTTGTAGGCGTACTTACGAAACGGATGTTCGATGGCGTTGTTGATGATAGCATCCTTGACTGGTCCGTTGCTTCACTTGCTGCTGCGCAGGGCTTCGCTAGTATTTCTAGTTTCCTTTGGGCTGCATTCAGTCATGGGCGCCACAAGATTCGATTCATAACTGCGCTAAAAATTGCCTGCGTTCTTTTGGTTGGCGTAGTTTCATTTGTCCCACAATCACCGTTTGGACTCGCCCTTCTTTTGTTTTGCGTTATTGGAACAAGGGTTTGTTACACCGGGATCGTAACATTAAGAACTACCGTTTGGCAAGCAAATCACCCTCGTGCAAGCCGAGCGTTTGTTGCTGGACGAATCGCAACCGTCCAAGCACTTGTACTTGCTGCTGTTGGATTTGGTGTTGGCGAAGCAATGGATTTAAATGAACAGGCAATTCGTTGGGTCTATCCTGTTGCGGCAAGTTTCGGCATATTGGGAGCTTGGATTTACAGCAAAATTCGTGTTGAAGGGCACCAAGAAATTTTACAAGATGAACGTAAGTCACCTCAACTTGTCTCGTTTTTTCCATGGAAAACACTTCATCTTTTATTTGAAGATACGCAGTTTGCAATGTACATGGCATGCCAATTTATTTTCGGCGTAGGCAATTTAATGCTCACCGCTCCACTTGTCATTATTCTGAGTGAACAGTTTGAACTAACGTATCTTGGCGAAATATTAATCGTCTCAACAATTCCAATTTTGATGATTCCACTAAGCACGCTCTTTTGGGCAAAGCTACTACGGAGAATGCATATTCTTTCTTTTCGCTCCATTCACAGTTGGTTCTTTGTAGCCTCGTCAATATGCATCGGCGTGAGCATCGCAACGCATAGCATCGCTGGGCTCTGGGTAGGTGCGGCAATTCGTGGCATCGGTTTTGGAGGTGGTGTACTCGCTTGGAATCTCGGCCACCAAGATTACGCGCCAGTTGAACAATCAGCAAGATACATGGGGCTTCATGTGACGTTGACCGGAATACGTGGCCTCCTTGCACCTGCTTTTGGCATGGCTCTGTATTCAATACTTATGAGCAAGGGCTACCAAGCTGGCCCACTTGTCTTTTATGTTGGTGCAATGCTCTCGGCAATTGGCGGTATTGGCTTTATTTTGCTTGCAAAAGCCCGTTTATCAAGTAATTAGCTATTCCAAAAGGTGTGCCGTTTTGGTAGGATGTATGGCTCGCCTGTGTTTTTCAGCAGGCATGTGAAAACCCGCTTTTTTTAGATTTGAGCATGTTGTTCAAAAGGAAAGTGGCTCACACCAAGCAACTGCGCCAGCGACCCCGCAGCCAAGCAAGAAATACCGTCGCAACCCACATGGTAGACCACAATCTAATCGCGGATATTGGAATTGATTTTGATGATGTCGATGCACTTATTCTCTCTGCTCTTGGTGAAGATGTTGCAGCAGGAAATATGGACACCCTCATCTCAGACGAAATCCAACAACTCATCCCCGGAAATATGCTCAAGGGCAAAATCGTTGGTAAAGCTGGCGATGATGCTGTCATCGACGTAGGCCTTAAATCGGAGGGACTCATTCATAAGAGTGAGTTTGACGATTGGGATACACTTGAATCCGGCGTTGTCATCGAAGTTATTCTTGAAGATATTGAAGATGCAAATGGCATCATCAAGTTATCTAAGCGTAAAGCAGACCGAATCCGAAACTGGGAGAAGGTACTTGAAACATACAACGAAGGTGACATCGTAGAGGGCAAAGGCATTCGACGAATTAAAGGTGGAATCCTCGTCGACATTGGCGTCCCTGCGTTCCTCCCTGCTTCGCAAATAGATGTGCGCCGCCCTGGTGATGTGAATGAATTCCTTGGCAAAACAATTCGTGCCGAAATTCTAAAAATCGACGAGCCACGTCGAAACATTGTTATCAGTCGTCGAACGCTTATCGAAAACGAACGAGACGAAGCTAAACAACGATTACTCAATACAATCAGCGAAGGTGACATCATCGTGGGCAAAGTCACAAACGTTGCTGAGTTTGGTGCGTTTGTTGATCTTGGCGGTATTGACGGATTGCTTCACGTAACCGACATGAGTTGGGGACGTATCAAACACCCAAGTGATATCTGCAAAACTGGCGATGATATCGAAGTAAAAGTATTGAAAGTAGATTTCGATACCGAAAAAATTGCACTTGGGCTGAAGCAAAAAGAATCTTCTCCATGGGATGATATCGAGGGTCGATTCCCAATTAAAACAAAGGTAACTGGCAAAGTTGTAAACCTTGTGAGTTATGGTGCATTTGTACACCTCGAAGATGGCGTTGAGGGTCTTGTGCATGTTTCCGAAATGTCCTGGCGAAAACGAATCAACCATCCGAGCGAAATTGTTTCGCCTGGCGATGAAATTGAAGTAATCGTACTTGACATTGACAAAAATAAACATGAAATTTCACTTGGCATGAAGCAAGTTGAAAACAACCCATGGGAAGTTGTTGCAGAGAAGTACCCAATCGGAACGATTGTTTCTGGTGCCGTACGCAACTTGACGAACTATGGCGCATTTGTTGAAATTGAACCTGGTATTGATGGCTTACTTCACGTGAGTGATATTTCATGGACTGAGAAAATCGCTCATCCAAACGAAAAGTACAAGAAGAGCGATGTTGTTGAATGTATTGTTCTAGAAATTGACCAAGAAAAACAACGCATCTCACTTGGCATGAAACAAATGCAAGAGGATCCGTGGCAAAATGCTATTCCTGAAGCATACAAACCAGGCATGGTCGTTCACGGAAGTGTTACCAAAATTACAAACTTCGGCGTCTTCGTTGAACTTGAAGACGGGCTGGAAGGGCTCCTTCACATATCCGAGCTTGCTGACAAGAAAGTGGATAACCCACAAGATATTGTTAAACCAGGTGAAGAAGTGAATGTTAAGATCCTTCGCGTTGACCTTGAAGATCGAAAGATTGGCCTTTCACTCAAGCGGGCACTGTCCGGCGAAGATGTGGAAGAAGATTGGGAATCACATGTATCAAAAGGTGACACCCCAGAACGTGGCGGTATGGATGATCATGGCGCACTTGGCACTGATAAAATCGAACTGTAACTTCAGTTCTTAGTTATACAAAAGAGCGCGGCCCGTCTCAGTGAGACGGGCCGCTTTTCTTCTCTCTTCTCCATACATCGGGGGAGTTGAAGTTAGCACAGTGCCAGAAAGGTCAACACAGTCAATAAAACAACTTTTCGTCTATGTCGTGTCAATTCTGTTGCATGCTTCAACATTCGCATCTCTCTTTATCCTCTTCTCTGTTTATCTATCACTTTGCCCCGCAGACACCGTTATCATGCAGCAACTTTAGATAGATGCAAGTACTAATTCCAAATTTATGAAAGAACATTGATTTTGCACCATTTTTGTACATTCCTGCTTCTTCTTGCTTCCGTTTGTGCGGATTGTGCTGGTTCCAATTTGCCAAGTCTTAAGGAGACCACATCAGTATTGGACTGTATCAGAGGTTGGCTTCACAATGATTTGCAAATACAACCAACGGAATCTGCATCGCTCGTTCCACCAGATTCCTCTGTCTGCGTGATTCTCCGACATCATGGAGCAGTCATTGGTGTGGGCACTGCAAGTGTAGGCTCTAGCAACCCAGTAGCAGAGAGCGCTCGAAATGCATTTAAAGAAGTTTCCGACAACAACATAGTACGCCGCCTTGATCCAGAGTTACGAAAGTTTGCGATGGCAACAGTTTCTATAGAACTTGAACTCGGAGCGAAACCGGAACCATCTCCGAGCAAAAATCTAGACCGCATTTCGCAAAGTATTAACAAGGGTATCGATGGTGTTGCCGTACGCAAACGAGAAAAGTGGGCACTTCGTCTACCCTCAGAGCTACGACTTGCACCAAACCAAAACGCAGCGATTACCTTAGAGTCTTTGTGCATTGAGGTTGGCGTACATCCTGCAACAGCCCTGTCTCGTCACCTATCTCCAAGTGATGACGTAACACTTTACACATTCCCAACTATTACTATAGTGCAAGACAGTGTGGGTCAGCCTATCCGTCGACTCGTTCGTGGAGATGAAATTGTTGACGCAATAGAAATAACCATGACAACAATTAACCACACTGCAGATCTAATTGCAACACATTTAATAACGTGTACGAATGACGCAGGACTTGTCGTTGGTGGGTACCAACCAGAAACAGACTCGCTTGCCCCGCCGCATGCCACAGTCTTTGTACAGGTTTTAGTTGCAACAGCATTAAATGCGTACCTCTCCAATGAATTTGCTGCAAACAAAGATGATGCCATGGCCACCACTGCAAATATTCTGGCAAATATTTCAAACCGATTTTCGGATGATTCAATAATTGCAGATAGCGTTGCGGCAGCAATTGTTGTTTTAGGAAACTCGAATAATCAATTACAAAAAAAAATGCATACACTTTACGACCGATGCGAACAGCAAGTACTTGATGTTTGTCATCAACTAGTTCATGAAAATAATGTGATAAAGAAGCCACACGTAATTTCTATGCTTGCTGATGCTGCTGCATCAATCGCAGTAAACGGTAACGACTCTACCGTTAATGAACTTGCTCAAAAGATGTGCGATACATGCATTCGCACTATTCCGCTAGAATCACAAATAGCAACGATTCCATGGCTTGTTGATGCCGTAAGCAAAGTCTTCGATCAGGGACTTCAAAAAAATTCTATGCAACAATTATTGAGCCTTGCAATTTCTTCCCAAATAAACGAAGAAGGAGATCTCTTTGGAGGTTTTTCCCTTGTATCGGGTGACTCGACGGTCGCTGACGCAAGAGGAGTACGTATGTTGCCGATGCTTGCGCTCTTTGCTCAATTACCAAATCCTAGTCAGTCAAAAGCAATACCAGCACTCAAAAACTCACTTCGATTTGTCATGCAACTTACAACAAGATCGCAACGAGCAAGTAGATTTAGTAATCCAACATTATCAAAGGGCGGCGTTCGTGCGGCAACGTGGGATGCATCAATGCCAACCGAAGCGTCAGCAATGGCTCTCCTAGGTGTATCAAGAGCTATCAAAGCTTTTAAGGTTGCCTCAGGGGCACGTTAATACGTATACTCTTCATATGAAACTAGTTTCTTTTCTAAGAGTGATTGTGATTTCGTCCTTTTACGTCACCGCCCATGCGCGCGCCGAACACCCGCATGCGAAAATTCTGGGAGCACTTATTTACACGGATATTTCTATTACAGCTGATGGCAATCCAGCAACAGCTGTTATAAGCCAACTCCATAAACAACTTGGTGTCCTTATGCAGGTGTATTGGGAAAATTCTCATTATGAGGGTATAAGTCGAACCGCACCAATTTTTCTTACACTAGAAAATAAACCTGCGGTTGTTGTGCTTGAACGGATTTTGCAACAATTAAGCGGAGAAGAAGAAATTGCTTGGCAGATAAGGGATGGCGTTCTTGAAATTGGATTCAAATCTCGTTTTTCCACAAAAGCATCACTGCAACTTATTCAATATCCAATTACTGACCTGCTGTTTACCATTCGTGATTTTGATGAAGCACCAATAATGGGCAATGGTGGAAATTCTGGTTCTGGAAATGGCCCATCTATTAATTTTGGTTCTGGGGGGAGTGATCCAAAAAAACAATCTAAAGATACGAGAGTTGATAAAGTTATTCAACTCATTACAAAGTTTATTGAGTCAGAACAATGGGATATCAATGGTGGTGAATGTTCAATAGATAGTTTTCGAGATACGCTGCTTATCAACGCACCCGATTACGTCCATCGCCAAATCGGTGGTTATCCATACGAACCAATTCGACCTTCGGACGTCAGAGTACGGCGAGTTGATTATTCCAAGGGCCGAACCACCGTCCAGGTACCGCCATCAATACAGTAAGGTGACGCAGCATCGCATTACTTCTCGGGTTGTTTTTTAACATAGTAATCAAGCCATGCTCGATCCCACTCTATTTTTGCTCTTCGGTGAGACATTTTTGAAAGACCGTGCCCTGTACCCGGATAAATAATTAATTGTGCAGGAACGTCAAGATAATCATGCAACGCTCTAAATAACGCTTTTGATTGCTCTGCCGGTACACGAGCATCTCCAGCACCAACATGAATAATCGTTGGAGTAGTAATGTTATCCGCCTCAAACAAGGGTGACATTCGTTGGAGTTCTAAGGGAACTTCCCACGGTAAACCCTTTGCATAATTAACTACGTGTCCAGGTGTATCTTCGATTGACCATTGCATCGTTTGCTCAAACACACCCGCGCCACTACTTGCAGCTTTGAATCGGTCGGTCTCTGCAATGAGGCAATTCGTTAAATATCCACCGTTACTCCATCCACCAACTGCAAGTTTGTCTGGATCAGCAATCCCAAGTTCAACCATCGCATCGACACCTGTAAGAATATCTTGCACTTCAATGTCGTTCTCTCTCCCAACCAAATCGGTTAAAAACGTATCACCATAACCCGTTGATCCCCGATAATTTGGGCTAAGGATTGCCCAACCATCTGAGGTCAATAAGCCACGTCCATAAATGGAAAACGCTAGTGCTTGTGTCACCGACGAAGTCGGTCCACCGTGCAAATGAACATACATAGGGAGAGGTGCATCCTGACCAATCATATGCCCCTGAGGAAGTTCTAAGACTCCCTCAACAATTGTTCCATCTTCTGCCTTCCATTGCACTGTTTGTATTGTTGGCAGTTTCCATTCGCTGATATGGTTATTCGGATTTGCAAGTATCCGCACATAATTTGAATCTTCAGTTATATGAACTACCGAAGTTAACGTAAATTTGGATCCAACAAGTGCAACTATTTCGCTTGTGTTCCTCGCGATACTAAAACTCCAACAAATCAAACTATTCGTAACAAGTTCATTCGTTTCGCCTTGCTCTCCGTTTCCAACATCAGAAATTTGCAGCAATGGACGAATTGTTCCGCGTTCTGCAACATAGACTAGGTCGTGTGAATTGGGTGCCCAAATTGGCGAAGTGCCCAGGGTGTCGTTTTGAACACGACTAACTTGTTGAATCGCGGTTTCGGCCTCACCAAAGGTTGCGACAAACATGTTTCTTGGGAATCCATCAAAATCAACCGAGAATGCCAAACGTGTTCCATCCGAAGACCACTCGGGAGACTCGACCCATCCATACGGAGAGGGTGCTTCGGCGCGCCAGAGAGTATCGTCGAGTAACGTAGTTTCAGAAGTTTCTATGTTATAAATTCCAATTGTGGACAAACCTTCATTGGTAATTAATCTTGTATCTGGAGTAGTAATAATTGCAATTTCTTCATTAGATGGCGAAGGTGAAAAATAACGAATAACCCTATCTTCATCCCAAAGCAATTCATGTTTCCAACTTTCGAGATTTAATTTCCATAAATCTGAGTATTCAATAATTCCGTGACCATACTCAAGATCATCGTGTTCCTTGCGGAGCGATTTCCATTCGTCGGCCACTTGAGACGCATCACTCGTGATGTAATACATTAATTTCCCGTTATCGCTCACCATCCAATCTTCAACGCTTTCAGCGAGACGAGTGACAGCCATGAGTTGCGTCCCGTCTGGTTTTATTCGCCACACTTGATTTTTTCCATTTCGCGGAAGGTCGTCTCCTGTGCTTCCTCTTCGGGAAGAAAAATACAACCACGATTCATCTATTCCCCACTGCAACGAACCATCATACGATTCATCGAAAGTCAAACGCAAAGGTATTGCATTTGGATCGTTAGTTTTAATAATCCAAATATCTGTGTTCCGTTTATCAAGAGTTTCATCCCACCGCCCTTCAGTCCATGCTGTATAAACACCATTCGGTGAGACTGCACAACTCGAAACATATGACAACGAAAAATAATCATCAATCGTAATGCTGTGATTACTCTTTGCACCTTGAAAACAAAGTATCAATAACGTACAAACAAACATGTCAGCCCTCTCTATTGTTAATCGTGGCGCAATGCAACGATTGGATCTTGCTTACTCGCAATAATTGCAGGATAAATGCCAAAGACAAGCCCTGTGCCAGCAGCCACTAAAAATGAAACGATAATTGACCAGCCCGTAATTTGTGTCTCTAAACCAACCCCAACATCCCCTATGCCACTAAATATTTGAAAACTCAATATCCACGGTAAAAATGATTCTAAGCCAACTGAAATACCAACTCCAAGGACTATCCCAAGAAGACCGCCAACACAGCTTATGCTTCCTGTTTCAATTAAAAATTGAATTGCTATATCGTTTCGCGAAGCACCAACTGCTCTTCGTATACCAATTTCTCTTGTTCTCTCGACTACGGTTGCGAGCATAATGTTCATGATTCCAATTCCACCGACAAGTAAGCTAATGGCCGCTATCGCGGTAAGAAGAATGTTCATCGTTGCTGTGGTTCTTCTTACATTTTCAAGCAATTCCCATGGAACAATTATTTCAATGTCTTTCATACTCGGATGCCCAACCTTCATCACGCTACGAATATGTTCTGCCATAGGGACAACTGCGTCAGTAGATGGTGCGGTCAGATAGAGTTCTGAAATTTCAACTTCCTCTCCACTAAACGAACCTGATTGCCTGCGAACAACAATATCTCCAAATTCTAATTTCGCAGTTGTTAATGGAATGTGAATGTCCTTATTAAGGTCTCTGCCGACAAGCGCTGAGCCCGCACCTCCAGCAAGGCCAACTGGTTCAAGCACACCAATTATTTTAAATACTCTTTGATCAATCCTTATATTTTGACCAATAGGATTAGTAAGAGTAAAAAACATTTTTTCGATTTCAGAACCAATCACAGCTACAGGCGCTCTTCGCGCCATGTCTTCAGCAACCAAATATCTCCCACCTGCTTTTACCCTCAGATTAGCGGCTGTTTTTAATTCAGGAATAGTTCCAAAAGTTTGACTCGTCGTCCGAGATGCTCCTTTTGACACCTCTGAACCAACCGCTTTAAGTGGAATAATTGTATCGGCTGGAATAAATTTTTCTAAACGACGCAAATCTTCCGCTGTCATTCCGAACATAGCAACAAATGATCTTCGTTGAGAGCCAACCTGTTGTGATTCTGGGGGTCTTTGGGAACGAACAATTATGTTTGTTGCACCTAAGGATTGAATTGCCCTTAAAGCACTTTGTTTATTTCCCTCTCCTATAGAAACCATAACAATAACAGATGCAACGCCTAAAATTATTCCCAAACTTGTAAGTACAGAACGAAGTGCATGGAGTCTCAGGCTTTTCATGCCTAGTAAAAATGTTTCGAGTGATAGGTTCATCATGGCATCAAGGGCTCTGGAGATTGAGATGCAAAGACTTCTTGAATGTCGACATAAAACGAAGAACCTTTTCCTTGCACCGACTCAACTCCCAAAGTAGCGTGCAATAATTCCGCAAGTTCACGACAAATAGCAAGTCCAAGGCCCGTGCCAGAGTGCTCTCTTGTGTGGGTCGCATCAACTTGTCTAAATTTTTCAAACACCATCTCCATCATATCCTCTGGAATTCCAGGACCACTATCCTTTACTATGATTCTTATTGTATTCGATGCCCCGTATTCCCTTAGCCTACTTGCACCCAGAGTTACCACTGAATTGTCTGGTGCAAATTTAAGTGCATTGGAAAGATAGTTATACAATATTTGCTGTAGTTTTCCGGCATCTGTCTGAATTGGAGGCAGTTCTTCTTCAATCTCAAGAACCAGGGTTACATTTTTCCCTTTAGTCTGCGGGCGCATAATTACAGCAAGCCCCTCGAGTATATCTTTTATGCTTGTTTGTTCAAGATTCACTTCCATCCGTCCAGATTCTATTTTTGCCATATCCAGCAACTCATTAATCATGTCCAAAAGTGATCTTCCACTTGTGAGGATATTCTGTAAATACCGGAGTCTCTTTTCTTTTTCTTTTTCCGTATCAATAGGCATTGTTTCAAGCAATTCGGCAAAACCAATAATAGAATTGAGTGGCGTTCGTAACTCATGGCTTACATTTGCTGTGAATTCGTTTTTAAGACGACTTGATTCAAAAAGCCCTATATTTACTTCTGCAAGTTCTTCTACTTTGAGATCAAGAGATTTATTCATTTTTTGCAAACGGAGTTGATCTTCTTCCATACGATCAAGCATTTCATTAAATGACTTTGAAAGTTCTTCAAACTCATCTCCTGTTTGCAAAGAGGATCGCGCGGTAAGGTCGCCCTTCTGCACTCGTTCGGAGACTCGGCGGAGTTTTCTAACCGGGGAAAAGATGAGGCGTTTAAAAATGAAGTAATACACTAAAACAGAAAACAATCCGCCAACAATCCCTGCAACTATTATCAATGTTCTACTGCCGACTAATTGGATTCTTGCAAAGTCTGTCTTTCTCTGTATTACTAATACCGCAACTATTGGATCCAAAAAACTTGGATCAGAAACACCTGAGCCAAAATCTGTCAAGCCCTTTTTTCGAATGGACATCATTTGCGATTTTGTGATTGGTTTTGCATATTGAAAGTAGTTATGAAAATCACGGTCATACGCAACGTAAAACTCTTGTTCACCCCCGCTTTGCCTTCGAAATGAAGCTAAAGCACGATCTACAAAACCATCTTCATTATGGTCTGCTTCATGAATCATCACCAACTGAATTCTTACGTCCTCGTCTTCAAATACATCTGTTTCGATCTTTGAAGTAAACCAAAGATCGGCTAACTGCCTTGCAACTTCAAGTTGATACTCTTGAACAACTGCAGCTGAATTCATCCATGGAACAGCCAAAAGACATGCAATAATAATTACATTGGCAGTACCAAAAATAGCTATACATTTGTTTGCAAGGCTGACGCGGGATCCCATGCCACCCATGATACCATTGTGGTTGTCCCATTTTTGGAGAGAGACCCTCTACAGAATAGTATTAACTCTCGATTGGTTTCGACCAATCCCACTTTTTTGATTTATTCAAAGCCGCGGAGGATTGCTTGGTACAGCGACGGCAAATGGAGGCAATTGGATCGATGGCTCCCTGCCAAACTGGCTCTTCGCGATGTTCGAGACACATTCTGCACTTTTCCTCTGTTGGAGCACCTGCTCCCGCTAGCACTAGCTCAGAATATGCGACTGATAAGCAGTTTCCGCACACAATGCTTCCCTGATGCCCCTCAATACATGCCACATCGTTTGCCCATGCCGCTTTTCCGCAAAAATCGCAGAGGATATCTTCGGGTAGCACATTATTATCATCAATTCCTTCTCTATGCATCAGTCCATCCTTATCAAAGTTGTTGCGTGAAATGGTCGCCCTTCTCGTTTGTACTTTCTCTCAAAGTTTGTACCAACAAGTTCTCCCTCTTGTGCAGATTCTGCGGGATTAAATTCTATCCTTTTAAACAAAATTGCATTCCTTTTAAAGTGTTCCTCGCACCATTGCCACAAATCATCATGATCTGTTACAACATGAATAACGCCATCTTTTTTTAAAATACGGTGGAATACTTCAAGCGTATTGTCTTGTATAACACGCCGTTTGTGGTGCCTCGTTTTTGGCCATGGATCACTAAAGTAGAGGTGAATAATGTCAGCAACATTGCCCTCACACCAAAATTTCAAGAACTCTGTCGCATCTCCAAGCACCATTTTTACATTTTGGATGTGATTTCTGCGAAGACGATCAGCTGCATATCGATAAAATTCAGACGCCCATTCAAAACCAAGGTAGTTAGGCTCAACTCGTTTTTTTGATTCTTGCAATAGAAATGTCCCCTTACCCGAACCAATTTCAATTTCAAATGGTTTTGATGAATCTGCAAACCAATCCCTTGGGTCAATTCGACCTTCAGTACTTGGTGGAAGTTTTCTCATGTCGATGCCAATTTCACCAACATCGAGCATCTTACCGTTGGATAAGCCAGCGCTCATTAACCTGCCGCTGCGGCCGCTGCGGCTGCATCCACTTGCTGCTGCGCTGCATGACCGCTCGAAGAACCGCCACGGACTGAAGCCAAACTCGATACCCCAGTTCCAAACCCCTTGAGTTCATTCTCCCAAACGACTGCACCTGTTGTTGGCTCTAGACAATACATGTAACCAGATACCGAAACTATCAACCTATCTTCATCAATAATTAATGCGGGGTATCCAGAACCCTTAGGAGATTTCCAAGACCAACTCAGTTCTCCAGTGTATCGGTCTAAAGCTAGTATGTTTTTGTTAAAACCAACAAAAACTAAATCGTTAAGTTTATTAGTTACCATCTGTTATTTCCTTAATCCATTCTCCCATAATTTGTAACGCTTCTGGGTCGAATGTAGTTTCAATTTGACTGTATTCGCTAATTGCTCCTGTAATTGCTGGTTGGAACAAATGGTTAAGTCCTTCAAGTTTAACGATAGTAATATCGTTTCCATAATCAGTTTTTAGTGATTCGATTGCTGTTAAATTTTGGCTAGCGCTTACTTGTATGTCCTTCGTCCCATTCATTGCCAAAACAGGGCACGATACTTTTGCAAGCGTTGGCAGTGGGTCATAGAATAGAAAAAACTGCAGCCAAGGCAGGGCCATTGCCTCAAGCCCTTCTTCAACAGTTTTCGCAAACTCTGCTTCAGTAAATTGAAGTTCTTGGGCCGCAAGTTGCAATGAAACAAGTTCTTCCATTTGTTGGAGAAGGTCTACATTGTTTGCGCCATCTTGCATCATCTCGTACATTGACAAAGAAGCATGTACTATTTTATCTGCGATTTCTTTATTTGCCCCGGCGGATTCAAAGTGCAGGCCCTGTTGGAGACCAAGAAGTTCGTAGCCAATTACGCCCGGTCCCGCGAGCATCACAACAAATGCGAGCTTGTCATCTTGCAAAGCAACCATGGGGCCGATTAGGCCACCTTCACTGTGCCCAATCACACCAACCCTTCTGGAATCAATCTCTAGATGTATGCGGGCAGCATGCACCATCACATTTGCATCGGTTGCAAAATCTTCTGAGGTGTCATCCTTCAAGTCATTGGTATCTTTCATTACTGAACCGCCAACACCACGGTCGTCGTATCGCAATACCGCTATACCTCGCCGAGAGAGATAGTCTGCGATGATAAGGAATGGCTTGTGCCCCATCAGCGATTCGTCTCTATCTTGTTGCCCTGAGCCACTAATAAGCACTGCACATGGGAACGGGCCACGTCCACTTGGAATCGTAAGCGTTCCTTGCAAAAGATGGCCTTCAGGGTGCAGAGCTGTTACCTCTCGAGTGTCATATGGAAAGGGTCCTACTGGATTCTGGGGCCGAACTAATTGAGCAATTTCGTCGACACGCGTAAAGTTAATTTCAAAAACTAGACCTTGGTGCATTTCGCCAGTTAACAAAGTGCGGTCATCGTTTTCAAATACAACGAATGATAAACCCGCCTGTGGCAATTCTGCGGCTATCGCTCCCTCTTTTGTGTAATTCGCTGTGAGTGGAATATTTTCTGCATTTTGCGCGGGTACTGTTAAAAGCAATACAGTGCCTTCATCTGTTACAGAAACACCAAGCGTCATATTTAATGCGCCAAGACTTGGGACTTGTATTTCACCTGAGTACAAACGCGTTTCTTCTGCAGAAGCGGAGCCAATAGCAAAGCAAAGCCAAAGCATAAATTGGCTTATCGTGTTTTGTTTCATATACCCTCTCCCGCTGATTATATTGCTGTAGATCCAGTTGGAACTTCAATTCGCTTGGCATCCGACCACAAATCTTCCAAGTCATAATACGCTCGACGTTGCGGTTCAAACAAGTGAAGTACAACTGTAACAAAGTCAACTACAATCCATGTTGCATTCGTATCGACGCTCTTACGAAAAGCGTGCATCGAACACGAATCGCCTAAATCTGCAACTTCACCCGCAACTGATTTCATTTGCCGGTCACTCGTGCCTGTTGCAATCAAGACATAATCACAAACTTGGCTAAGCCCAGTTACGTCTAGCAGAAGCACGTCTTCGCAATGCCTATCCCGAAGCAAGCGACCCGCTTCCGCAGCAAATGCTGCAGAGTCGGGGCGTTTGATTAGTTCAGAATTAGGCGCTGTCATTTAGAGACCAAGTGCACCTGCAACGACTGGTCCAAAGTTAACAACTAAACCAGCGAAAACTACGGATACGATTGCAATCAACTTGATAAGAATGTTAAGTGCAGGGCCAGAGGTATCTTTAAATGGATCACCAACAGTGTCACCAACAACACTTGCTTTGTGTGCGTCAGAACCCTTGCCACCATGCTTGCCAGATTCAATATACTTTTTCGCGTTGTCCCATGCACCACCAGCGTTTGCCATATAAATCGCAACAGCAAAACCTGAAGTAAGCCCACCAACGAGCAAGCCCATTACACCTCCAACTCCAAGGATGAGGCCAACGAGAATTGGTACTGAGATTGCTAGAAGAGCAGGTAGCACCATTTCTTTTTGTGCACTTGCCGTTGAGATATTTACGCATTCGCCGTAGTCAGGGAATTGGTGTCCATCAACCACAACCTTTTTAGGCCAGTTCATTGGGTCTTTAATTTCTTCATCGCTCATGCCATTTTTCTTAAATGCATCCTTCATGATGCCAAACTGCCTTCGGCATTCGTGCATCATTTCGTAAGCAGCTCGTCCAACTGCGTTCATTGTGAGCGCACAGAATACAAACGCGAGCATTACGCCAAGGAAAATACCACCAAGAACTTTGGGGTTCATAATTGTGACATTGTAGAAATTCAACGTTTGTTTAATTTTGGATTTGTGCGATGGAACCATTGCAAAATCAATGTCGCCAATTGATACCTTGTGTGCGTTTTCAGTTTCGCTCCAAGCAAAATCAGCTGCGAGTGTGCCTTGTGCCCAATCTAAATCTTCAATGGCTCGTTTTGTAGCATCGGATGCAAGAATTAAACCACCGAAGGTTTCACCGCCGTTGTTTGCGACAAACTCACCGTTGCCGAGATAGGCAATTGTGTTTTGAGCTTCTTCCACCATGGCGATGTCGCTGGTAATTTTCTTATCAAGACTTGTTTGTACAACTGAAACGTAGGCTGCAAGCAATGCAAGCGCTGTAAGTGCTGCTGATCCGATTGCAAACCCTTTACCTGTTGCTGCTGTTGTATTACCAAGTGAATCGAGCATATCAGTTCGTTCACGAACGATTGGTGGCTGACCTGTCATTTCCGCGTTGCCACCAGCGTTGTCCGCAATTGGACCGTACGCATCAGTTGCGAGCGTAATGCCAAGAGTACTCAACATGCCAACTGCAGCAATACCAACACCGTACAGACCAAGGAGGAAGTTTTCATTACCACCTGCGAAACCAAATGAAGCGATAATCGCAACCACGATGACGATCAATGGCGCCCATGTTGAAATCATTCCTTCCGCGATACCCGCAATGATGACTGTTGCAGCACCGGTTTCAGTCTGCTCAGCTATGCGTTGGGTTGGTGCATGTTCGTACGAAGTGTAATACTCCGTTGCGTATGCAATGATGAGACCCGCTGACAGACCTGTGATAATGGAAGCCCAAGGCCCCCACCATACGAATCCTGCTACACCTTCAACATCTTTAAAGAGCATATAGAACAATCCACCGCAAAGAATTGCAATGAGAAGCGAAGCAACGTACACGCCCTTGTGTAGACCTTTTAGAAGTTCACTGAAAGAAGCATTTTCTTTCGCACGAACAACAAAGACTCCCACGAGTGAACAGAAGATGCCAAGGCCTGCAAGAGCCATCGGTGCAACAGCCAGTTTAATTCCAAAGCCAGTTGCACCAACTGCCATCGCTGCAGCAGCACCAAGTGCCATTGTTGCGAGTATTGAGCCGTAGTAACTTTCGTAAAGGTCGGCACCCATGCCAGCAACGTCACCTACGTTGTCACCAACGTTGTCTGCAATTGTTGCTGGGTTTCGTGGGTCATCTTCGGGAATACCCGCTTCTACTTTACCAACAAGGTCTGCGCCAACATCAGCTGCTTTCGTATAGACACCACCGCCAACTCGAGCAAAAAGTGCTTGCGTAGAAGCGCCCATGCCAAACGTCAGCATAATCGAAGTAATTTCAACCAGACCACCTTGACGTGCAGGAAGCACCTCGTTCCAAAGGTAAAACCAGACAGAAACATCAAGAAGTGCAAATCCAACAACGATTAGCCCCATCACGGCGCCTGAGCGGAATGCTACTTTAAGACCTTCGTTAAGCGATTGCTTCACAGCCCATGTTGTACGAGCAGATGCGTTGGTCGCCATTTTCATGCCAAACCAACCACAAAGTCCCGAGAATAAACCGGCGATTGGAACGCCCACTGCTGACCAAATTGGTTGAATTTCTGCAAAACCAAGTAGAGCAAGTATGCCAATAAGAACAATGAAAACAACAAATACAACTTTGTATTGACGTTTTAGATATGCCATTGCACCAGCACGAACGTGCTCTGCAATTTCAATCATTTCTGGTTCGCCTTCGCTTTGAGCCATAACATTTCGGCTAAAGAGAAATGCCATGACGAGCGCGACAATTGCACCGACTGGTGCTAAGTAAAACAGGGTAGGAAGTTCTGCTGTTGTATCTGCAAGCATAAGAATGTTCATTATTATGTGTCTCCAATATGCAAATGGTTTACCATTTGAGTATTCTGCCTAGTGCGATGACTTCGCATCGCTTCATGAGTAAGTAACATCAATGACCGCATACTTGTGCCGCGACAAATCACCGATGCTTGTAGTTGATGCTGTAATTAAGTGCGAGGTTTTTGTTGAGGAAAATTCAGTTCACGGTATCGCTGTGACTCTGCTTTTCGACGGGCTCGACGCTTACGTTCGGATGGTTTTTCGAAGTATTGACGCTTCTTTACATCCTTAATTAAGTTTTCTTTTTCACAAAGTTTTTTGAACCGGCGAAGCATCTGCCCTGCTGATTCATTTTGTCTTGCTTTAATGCGAATTGCCATATGTTAAGTCACCTTTTCTGCTAAAAACAGTATTGAGCCACGTATTAGAACGCATACTGGGCTTCATTGCAAGGGGTATTGTAAATATACATAAGTTGTTGTATTGCAATGGTTTGCGAAACTTCAAAGAGGTGATATTCTATCCCAAATCATGGATTTGCTCATTGACACCTGGAATGTCTTGCATCAGACCGGCGTTCTTCCGCCGGATTCGGCTGGGATAGGCACATTCGGTCTTTGCAAAATGATAGAAAACAGTCGTTGGAGCCGCGATCGAGTGATGCTTATCTGCGATGGCACACCGTCAGATAATGCGCCTTCAGGCACTCGGTACCAAACGGTATTCACTGGAGGTACTCGAACTGCGGATGAAGAAATTATGGAACGAGTTTATCAATCTTCTGCTCCTCGGTCTATCCTTGTTGTCACGAGTGATCGAGAAATCATTAAATCTATTCGAAAGCGAGGATCGCAACAATTGGGTTCTTCTGCATTCTTGCAAATGCTTGTTGAAGATAGCCATGTTCCAAAATCAAAAAAAATTCAGCGACCTTCTGGGCTTTCGCCAAAACTTGCACAGGAATGGAAGGAACAGTTTGGTATTGATGAGCAGGTAATGAAAGAATTGCACAACACTGCAATGCCAAAACACCAACAAGGTGCGCCGGTTAACAAGCCATCTATAGAAAAACCACCTTCAACTCCGAAACAAAAAAAAGAGCGCACCGGTAGATTCGATGAACCCACCCTTCCAGCTGATATTCTTGAAGAAGCACGACGGCTGCTTGATGGATAACGGCCACGGAAGCATGTAGACACAGAGGAAGCACAAGCGGTCTGGCTCATACCTTACGGAGCGCTGTGCTAGTGCCTGACCAGGTGCTTCCAAAAAAACGCCCCGCGGAATTGTTTTTTCTCGCAGAATATTTGGGGACTGGCACAACTATCTCACGGTTGCAATAGCTGCCAAGACCATTCGCTGTTACTGCATGTGTATTGAATTCGATCGTGCAACCGACCATCGTGCCCTTGCCAAAGTTCAACAAGGTCAAGCGACACACGATATCCACCCCAAAACTCTGGCCGAGGAACGCTGCTCCCAATCCACTTTGCGGTAAGCGCTTCCACTTTTGCAAGTAAAACTGTTCGGCTATTTAGTGGTTGTGACTGCTTGCTTGCCCACGCTCCAACTTGACTTAGACGGTGACGGCTTTCGAAATATGTATCAGATTCTTCGGCCGTTACTTTAGTCGCCTTTCCCTGAATTCTGATTTGCCGTTGCATGTTATCCCAGTGAAAAAGTAATGAAACATTTGGATTTTTTTCAATGTCACTTGCTTTGTCGCTTGTGTAGTTCGTATAAAAGACTGCACCGTTTTCATCAAATCCTTTTAGTAACACCATACGAGATGACGGTGTGCCATAGGGGCCCACTGTTGACAACGCGACAGCTAGTGGGTTTGGGCTTGCGTGAGCTGCTTCAGCTTCACTAAACCAACCCTTTAGGGATGCAATAGGTGAGGTGGGTGGTAAATTAAAATTCATTTTACTATTTAGACCTTGATGGCAGGTAGAGTACTTCACGTAGAATACTCGTGTGGAAAAAGTTCGCCGCTGAAAAATTGACTATGCAGCATGGGTTCGAATCAAAGGAGCCGCGGTATGCACGAAAAACGCAATTTCATGTTAATCCTAACGGTTACCGTTGGTTTGTTTTGGAGCGACTGGACTTGGTACTACACCTGAAGTGACGGTTTTACATTTGTAAGAATCATCTCGACTCTCTTTACGGCTTTTATTGCTTGTTGGCTCACGTATGGGATGATCTCTGAAGATTGTCTCTCAGATACCATGATGGAACAACAGAACTGAAGGATCCTGTAACCCTGCATCTTGCAATGCCAAAAGTATGCTTCTCAAGCGATATCGCGATTAGAACTTGGCTAAAAAATGATTTCTTAATCAATTCCTTACATTGTGTACACAATATCAAGTGCTTTTCCTAGACGGTTCCGCAAATCTTGCAAATGCGAACGGGAATACATGTCCAGACTTGATTTCTTGTCTAGAACTGCACCAATTCTGTCATATAAGTCGCGGGTGTAGTAAAGAGCCAGCGTTTGAACAGGTCTAAACATTCGAACTCGACCGGTGCTAAGACCAATAAGTCGACTTGCCATTTCTGCCTGAAGATTTCTATCTAATGAGGAAATCATTGGCTTTCGATTAGTCCATTCACCATCGGTGTCGTCAAGCTCAGCGTAAATTGAGACCATGAGCGTTTCAAATATTTCTGCAACGGTGAAAGCGTCTTCATCTGCTGGAACTAAATATTCATTGTCATAAACCATACGCAATCGACTAGGTGCAAGAATAGCCGAGAGCATTGAGGCTTGTGTTCCAAGAATTCGATCGTGGATTGGCCACGTTGCTTCACCATCATCACCACCGCCTTCGTACCATTTGTCTACGTTAAAGTGTGTTAACAAGTTTGGCGATAAGCCGTATGCTTCATCCTCTAGAATTGTCTCAATAATAAAACTGAGCGCTGCTCGCTGTTGTTCCGCAGGCACAACCTCAATTGGAGCAACATCTTCATCACCGAAGTCTCCCTTCTTATTTCGGTTTGTATGTGCGCCGCCAATCCAATCGGACATCATGCTTGCTGCGCTTGTTTGCATTCGCAACGTTGTTTCATACCCACGCCTTGCCTTCGACCAACTGTCACCATCTTCCACGAATTGTTCAAGTATATCTTCTCGCAATTTTGAAACAATGCGCATTTGATTTTTTGCATAGTCAAGTGGATCCGAACTGAAGTCGTATCGCTTCGCGAGCGGGTCAGGGCCACCAGTATCTTCATCCGTGAGGTATGCGTGTTCTGGTAAATTTGACTTTGCTAATACTTCTTTCAAATCTCCTGATGTATAACCATATTCGATTGCCCAGAAGTCATATGGGCCAATACCAATCATTGCAAAGTCGCCTTGAACATCGCCTGAATCCATATTAAAATTTACTGGGTTGTAGTCCATTACCGACGCGGTGAATGGTTTCTTTCCGCGGATATCATCGGAATTGATTTCTGCCATCGAATATAAACCTGAAGCTTTAAAGTTGTGACGCAAACCAAGCGTATGGCCGACTTCATGACAAACAAGACCAGACATAAGTGGCCCGATGAACCATTCAGGAATCCCATCTAATTTATCATCAGTTGCGCGATCGTTTTGTGCCGTCGCATCTAGCTCAAGAAGGTCCAACGTTTCAAGTCCAAGCCGTGCAAATGCCATTTGACTTGCAAGTTGATACGCCGCAAGACAGTGATGATCTTCATCACCTAACCAACCCGCGATTTCTGTTAGGTCTTCGTCATTGGCAAGAATTTGGTCGTGCGTTGCGTCAACATATTCACCGTTTTTTCGTGCTTGCATTATTTTGGCACGTTCAATTGGATCCGCAAGTCGAATACGTGGATCCCACTCGGGATACTGCTCAAGCCATTGAATATCTTCTGGGTTCATAGCAGCCATAGCTTCCGCGGATTTTGGCTGGCGGTTGTACCAACGCCAATAGGCGCGAATCCAACCATCTGTGAGAACAATATCGGCATCGAGAATTTCGCCTGTCATCGGGTGTGCCCTCGAGGGACCAATTGCAGTTGCAATATCGTTATTCAGCCACCGTAAGAAGTTATATCGAACATCTTCTGGATCCTTGTCCATGTGTGCGCCTGTTGCTGCATCTTGATAGTAGACAACAATAGCGCTATCAATTCCGATTTTTTTAAAAGCATCGTTCCAATACAACACTCCATCGCGAACCCATCGTCGGTAACGGACAGGAACGGTGTGTTCAATATAAAAAACTATTGGTTTTTTAGGAGGGCTTAGCGATAATTTTGGGTCGCGTTTTTGTAAATCCCAACGATTTACATAATGTACCCATTTATCTTCATCATGATATTGAGCGAGGTCTCGGAATGTTGTCCCAAAATAACCAACACGCTCATCTGCTTTTCTTGGTTTATAACTACTGCGTTCTGGAACTTCGCTGATTGAGTAGTGAATTGTTTTAAACAATCCGCCTGAAGTTGGCATCTCAAACGCAACTTCCAAGTTCTTTGGAAATGATTTTGCTTTCTTTATAGTTACGAGTTTGCTATTAGCTCCACTTGCAACCGAGCCAGCAATTTTAGAGGCGTTATTCACAAGTAAATTATCAAGATCAATCACTGGTTGACCGCTTGGGCCAGTAGCAATAATTGGAATATCCAACATGACTGTATCTGTAAAAATTGTATCTACGGAGTCTTTCGAAGATTTGTCGCCTGTTGAACGGACAGAAATTTCTGGTTTAATAAAAGCAATACGATCGTTATACTTTCGAAGGTAAATATATGCTTCGTTCCCCTGCAAGCCAGAAAATATTACGCCTGCAGAAGGTGTGACAGCAATGAAGAATTTCTTGCGTTCCCAGCCTCGCGGCAACTCTGCTAGAAGTTGTTGTTCTTTTTCATTTTTCCAAAGTCCAAATAATGGCGTTGCGCCATCAATTGTAGATATTACTTTCGTATACCCCTCGTTTACTTCGTCAAATTTCTTTGGCTTAGCGAGCGCGGTGGTCGCGATGGATGCCATAAGCCCAGTGATACATAGGGTGATTGTTATTGATTTCATGTAAATATTTACTCCAGTTGCCTTCTCTGTCTTACGTCCGTGTGTGGGTGATTTGTTCGAAATTAAATTGCTCTTTCGGTGCAGCATCGGCATCCATTCCAATACGGCTCTAAGCAACGAACACAAGAACCCAATATTGTGGTTCTCGGACCCTCCAAAAGCAATAGAAAAATAGGAATTATTCGAGAGAAGTTACCGTTTGGGATTGTTTTTTGCGAAACGCTGAAAAGCGTTCACGGATTTCAGAATCGCTGTTTGCAAGCATCTGGACGGCGAAAAGTGCTGCATTTGTTGCGCCAGCACCACCAATTGCGAATGTTGCAACTGGCATACCTTTTGGCATTTGCACCGTAGAAAGGAGTGAATCGAGCCCATCGAGCGACCATGCCTGCATTGGGCAGCCCAGAACCGGTTTTTCGGTATGTGCCGCAACGACTCCAGCCAGATGCGCCGCGCCTCCTGCTGCACATATAAAGAGTTCAACGCCACGTTTTTCGGCACATTCAAGGTATTCTCTAAGCAAATCTGCATTTCTATGCGCTGATAACGCATTACATTCATGTGCAATACCAAATGAATCGAGCATTTCACTCGCTCTTTTCATCGTTGGCCAATCCGAAGCGCTCCCCATTAGTACCCCAATTCTCGCGTTTTCCACTGTTGTATATGTTGCCATCCCTGCATTCTACAATGGGGTCAGGCCCCATGTAGGTAATCCACAATTACAAAAAACTACAAATCGGTGCTAAAAACGTGCTTTTTAAATTGGGGTAAGACCACACGCAGTCTGACCACATAAACTGTTGAGATGAAAGTAGCGGTTATTGGTGCGAGGGGTTCGGTAGGGAGGGTGTGTGTTACGGAAATCGAGTATCTGGGGCACGAAGCTATTCTGCTGAGTAAAGAGGACGAAGTACCATCGAGCGTAGATGGTGTGATTCTTGCTGCGCCAATTGATGCGTTGGAGTTCGCAAATCGAGTTGTTGATTGCAGTGGCGAGCTTCCAAACACCTCTCTCGTGTTGCCAAACATCAAGACGTCCGAATCGACTCGTCTTCGAATTCCTAATTGCATGGCAACACTCATTGCTAAAGCCCTAGCTACGCTCCACGAATATTGCACTATTACTTCGATTGTTGCAACATGCATGCAATCCGCTTCGGGCAGAGGTTGGCGAGGCGTGCAAGCACTTGAACAAAACAATACTGAAGAGTTATTCGGAGGGCAACTTTTGAATAATGTGTTACAACATGAAAAAGCAGAATATGAAGAGCGTGCTATCAAAAACGATTTGAACTCTTTGTTTGGATGCAGTGTTACTGCAACTTCATTTCGCGTTCCCGTTTTTATTGGGCACACTGCTAGTTTGCGAATTGAAACAAAAGATCCAATTCTTGCTGAATTTCTTCCTTCTGTTGATACTGTTGATCCACGTTCCATGGAAAACAAACGCGAAGTTGCCATTAGCAGAGTTCGAATACAAAAGAAAACCGCAGACCTTGTGGTCTGCGGAGACCAATTGCTTTGTGGAACTGCTATTCCAGCGGTTGCATCAATCCTCGGCGCGTAACTTCGCTATAACAGTAAAATCTTCTAATGTTGTAATGTCTTGTTTTGAATCAGTTCCCGCTGCAACATCTCGAAGCAAGCGTCGCATAATCTTACCGCTACGGGTTTTTGGAAGCGCATCGGTAAATTTCAACATGTCAGGTTTGGCAATTGCGCCAATTTCGTTTGCAACATGTTTACGCAATGTTTGTTTCAATTCTTCTGATGGCTCGAAACCACCTGCAAGTGTACAAAAAGCAGCAATACCTGTTCCTTTGATTTCATGCGGAACACCAACAACTGCTGCTTCCACTACGGATTCATGGCTCACCAAAGATGACTCCACTTCCATTGTGCCAAGCCGATGGCCAGAAACATTAATAACATCATCGATGCGACCCATAATCCAAAAGTTTCCATTTTCATCTACTCGGGCACTGTCCCCTGCAAGATACATACCATCAATACGCCCAAAATATGTATCTACAAATCGATCACGGTCACCAAAAATCCCGCGAAGTATTCCTGGCCATGGCTTTCGCACAACAAGCAACCCGCCAGAATTCGTATCGACTTCTGTTCCGTCCTCCTGCACTATCGCAGCATCAACACCAAAGAATGGTCGCGTACACGATCCCGGTGTTGTTGGTGTTGCACCCGGAAGCGGTGTTAACATCTGACCGCCTGTTTCAGTTTGCCACCATGTATCGACAATAGGACAGTTACTTCCGCCAATAATTTCTCGGTACCACATCCAAGCTTCTGGATTGATTGGCTCGCCAACAGTGCCAAGAAGGTTTAACGAAGATAAGTCGTGTTTCTTTGGATGCTCATCGCCCCACTTCATAAACGCACGAATCGCTGTTGGGGCTGTATAAAACTGTGTAACTTTGTGTCTTTCAACTATATTCCAAAATCGATCTGGTTCAGGGAAATTAGGTGCGCCTTCGTACATCAAAGTAGGAACACGGTTTGGAAGGACACCATAAATAATATAACTGTGCCCTGTAATCCAACCAATATCTGCCGTGCACCAATAAACTTGATCAGTATCTGGTCGTAAATTAAAAACCCATTTGCTTGTTAAGTAGGTGTAGACCATGTATCCGCCAGTTGTGTGAATAATTCCCTTTGGCTTTCCGGTTGAACCACTTGTGTACAACAAAAAAAGCATATCTTCAGCGTCCATTGATTCGCATGGACACTCATCCTCTTGGTTTTCGCATACCTCGTGCCACCAAATATCTCGCTCATCATTCCATGCGATTTCGTTTTCGCAACGCTTTACTACTATGACTTTTTCAATTAAATCTGTAAGTTCTGTAGCAGCATCAACGTTGTATTTTAGGGGGACTACTTTGCCGCGACGCCATGAACCGTCGCATGTAACTACAACTTTGCTCTTCGCATCTTCAACACGATCAGCAATCGCTTGCGATGAAAAACCGCCAAAGATTACTGAGTGAGGCGCGCCAATCCGAGCACACGCAAGAGTTGCAATTGCTAGTTCCGGAACCATGCCCATATAAATCGTAACGACATCGCCCTTCTTCACGCCTTGCGACTTTAGTGCATTTGCAAATTTACAAACTTCTACGTGTAAGTCGTGGTATGTAAGTGTACGAACTTCTCCAGATCCGCCACTTCCAATCGTGGGCTCACCCTCCCAGATAATTGCGGTGTCGTCTCCATGCCCCATATTTATTTGTCTATCTATGCAGTTGTGGCAAACATTTGTTTTGCCACCTTCAAACCATTTTGCATCTGGAAATGCACCTGAGCTTACTGTGTCCCACCGTTCAAACCAGTCGAGTTGGTCGGCGACTTCTCCCCAAAAACCGTCTGGATCTTCCATTGACCGAGCGTACATCTCGTCGTACTTTTCCATCGAGTTAATATATGCACCGCCGATTCGATCATTAAATTTTTCTGGTGGTGGGAAGATTCGATCTTCGTGGAGAATTGATTCTATGTTGCCATTGTCACTCATGTTAGACTCCTATAGTTACATGATACGACTTACTTGCGCTTCCTACCCTTCCCTTTTCGATTAGATTTATTATTTTTGGAGCCAGATTTATTACGGCCACCTCGTTTTGATTTACTACTAGGCGCGGTTATCTGTGCAATGTCTTCAATATGCCGAGTAGGCATTTTGATGACGTGTACTTCCATCTGTCTCGTAGGCAAATCAATTGCGGTTATCTGCACAGTAACACGGTCGCCAATGGATAAGACCGCGCCGCTCCTTTCCGCAACAATTTGACCGGTGCCGTCTAACTTTTTCCACCGCCCAGCAGATTTAGATGATTGTTTTAATGTATCAAAACGACAAAGACCTTCGACAAGAAACCTCTCAAGTGAAATGAAAAGTCCAGCAGAACTAAAGCCAGTGATAATTCCGGAAAATTCATCACCAAGATGGTGCTCACTTAAAAACTGTAGTACAAGAAACATCCGAAGCGAACGCTCTGCCTGTTCAGCGTTTCGTTCAGTAGAAGAACAGTGCGCTCCAACTTCCAGAAGCGTTCCTTCATCAAGCACACGGTCATCGTTGCGTATGTTTCCAATTATTGCGCGCTTTGACTTTCCACCTTTCATAGTTGCCCCATTATTCGTGTGGTCAATATACGAAGCAATTGCACGGTGCACGGTCAAGTCTGGGTACCGACGAATTGGGCTCGTAAAATGTGCGTAATGCTGGCTTGCAAGCGCAAAGTGTCCGACTTCCGCTGGACTATAAATAGCTTGTGTCAACGTCCGAAGAACAGCAAAGTGGACCGCTCTTGATGATTCACCATCTTTGGTTGCTTGTAGAATTCGCTGCAAATCCTGACGAGTTGGCTCCTCTGAAATACCAATGCCAACACTTCGAGCAAATAGCCGCAGTTCAATCATGTCACCAAATTTTGGTTCGGGGTGCACACGCCTAAGTAATGGGATATCAATTCCAGCGAAAGTTCTTGCTACTGCTTCGTTTGCTTCAACCATAAACATTTCAATAATCCGGTGCGTGAATGCGCCGTCTTCCGGATGTGCATCTTTCACGTGCCCCTCGTCATCAAACTCAAGCACAACTTCTGGGAGTTGCAGTTCAATCATTCCGTCACGACGTCTTCTTTCTAATAGTTTTTTTGCGAGAGTATTCGCAAGTTTAAGGGTACTGATTAATTCTTCAGAGTAAGTACCGCCGGCAACTGTATTTTTCCGCGCCTCTTTTTCATCGCCATCAATTAATCCTTGCGCTTCAAGATACGTTAACCGTTTTGCTGAGCAAATTACCGTGTTTTGTAGCCGGTTACCTAACACACGGCCTTTATTATCAAAGCGAATAAAAACTGACTTTGCCCATCGGCGCACACCCTCTTGCAATGAACAAACACCATTTGACAAGACTTCTGGCAACATTGGAATGACACGCCTTGGCAGATAAACACTGTTCCCGCGCTCGATTGCTCCCTTGTCTAGTGCACTATCTTGCGAAACAAAACTTGCTACATCAGCAATATGCACACCTAGTTCCCACTCGTTCGTTTCTTTATCAAAAGTAATATTGATTGCATCATCAAAGTCACGAGCGTCTGGGGGATCTATGGTAAATATAAAGTCGCCCGTTAAATCTTCACGACCTTCATCGCCTGTTTCTTCAAAATGCGTTGCTGCATTTCTTGCCTCTTCCTTTGAATCTTCATTGAATTCTTCAAACAGACCATACGCAAGCATGACCGCTTGTGTTTCGACGTCGGGACTTCCTGCATCGCCAAGCACACGCGAAATAACACCTTCACCGTAATTATCTTTTTCTGGATACTGCAACATTTCAAAAACAATTTTGTCGCCCTGCTTCGCGTCCTTTGCGCCAACATCCCTAATTATTATTGGATCGTGCAATTCTCTGCCGTCTGGTTGCGCAAACCACGTGTTACCGCGCTTGTTGAGCGTTCCAACATATTCTCCGCGACCACGTTCAAGAACCTCAACAATTTTTCCAGCATCCCCCTTCCCTTTCCAACGTCCACTTCGCGCAATAGCAACACGAACTGTGTCTCCTGAAACCGCATCTCCCTGTGCACCAGCACCAATATATACATCGCCCTCACGAAAACGTTGTGTTGGTTTTACAAAACCAAATCCACGTTTATTCGATCGATACGATCCAACAATTTCATCTGGTAGTGATGGTAATCGAAGACAATCATCACGACCAAGTTCGACCATTCCATCTTCCTCTGCCTTCAGAATTGCTTCGTCAAATACATGGCGATCCTCATGACTAATACGCAAGTCCTTGACAATATTTCTAATTGTCGTTGGCCGGTATCCTTCATGTGAGAGGTGATCTAAGAGACGATGAATAAAACGCAGAGGCATTATGTGAATGCTAACCCTTCTTTGAAGAAGATGAGTTGTCTTTAGAATTCTTTTTGGATTTGCTTTGCTTTGAATCTTCTTTCTTGGGCTTGGAAGATTCATTCGCCTTTTTCGCATCTTTTTTATACGATTCACTTCGGTAATCGGTTTCGTAGAAACCACTTCCCTTGAACATAACAGCAGAGCCCGATCCAATAAGACGTTTTAATTTTAATTTTGCACACGATGGGCATTTCTTCTTGGCCGCATCAGACATCTGCTGAAATAACTCAAACTCATGTCCGCACTCTTGGCATTGATACTCGTACGTCGGCATTATTAGTTGCTCACTGCCACCTTCGCGGGGCTAATAACTATATCGCCGAGACGAAAACCGTTTTGCATAACCATCGCAATATGTTCTGTGTCCATATCTTCCGCATCTTGCTGCATCATCGCTTCATGCATTTGTGGGTCGAATGCATCGCCAACAGTAGGTTCAATCGTTTCAACGCCACACTCTGCAAGCCCTTGAAGCAGGGCATCTCGTGCCATTTGAAATCCTTGAACAACTGCATCATCGCCAGCGTGCTCAATTGCCATATTAATTTGTTCAACCGCTGGAAGAATTGAACGAATAACTCTTGCCATTCCGACACTTGTTGCACGATTTTCATTTTCTAAACTACGTTTTTGAAAATTTTTAAAATCGGCAAGTGCTCGAAGTTTAGCGTCGTTCGATTCAAGAAGGTCTTGCTTGAGTTGATCTACTTCTGAAAGCTGAACCTCTAGCTCTTCTATTACTTCGTCTGCTTGATTAATGTGTTCTTCACTTGTATTTGATTCAGTCATCATATCTTGTCCCTTTTAGCAATTCAGCCACCCGTCACTGTGCCTTTTAGTTTTTCCCAAAATGATACTTCCGCTTCGTGTACCGGAATGTCTTCAGATTTTGCATACTCTTCTAGAAGTTCTCGCTGCTCACCAGATAACTTTTTCGGTACAGAAAGTCTAACAATAATCACTAGATCTCCCCGACCACTACTACGTAAATCTGGTAATCCCGCTCCTTCAATCCGAAAGATTTCATTCGTCTGAGTTCCCGATGGTATGTCCAACGAGTGCGATTCGTCAATTGAATCGACTTCAATTGTTGCGCCAAGTGCAAGTTGTGTAAAGGCAACCGATACAATGTGTATGAGGTTGTCACCATCTCGTTCAAAACGATTGTCTTCTGTTACGCGTACAAGAACATGTAAGTCTCCGCGCGTTCCCGAACCATCGGGCGAGGCTTCTGGAACTGGCGGCTCGCCTTCACCGCCCACCCGTACGGCTTGACCGTGATGAATGCCTGCTGGAATTTTTACACAGAGTTTTCGGTGGATTGAAATACGCCCACGACCGCGACAATCAACACACTTCTCTTTAATTATGGAACCACGTCCATTACATGTAGGACAAGCAGAAACCATTCTGAACATCCCGCCAAGACCTTGTTGTGCTACTTTCCCTTGTCCTTGGCACGTTGCGCAAGTTTCTGGGGACGATCCTGGTTTTGCACCATTCCCATCACAAGTCTCGCACACATCCAATCGGTCAAACTCGACTTCACGTTCCGTTCCAGAAATAACTTCTTCCAAAGTAATTTCGACATCAGTTTCAAGATCATATCCACGAACTTGTCTTGCCCTACCTCGCCCACCTCCGAAACCACCGCGACTTCCACCAAGAATATCGTTGAACATCGAGAAAATATCCTCAACGTTCATCGTGTTGAAGTCATGCGCTGCGTGACCGCGACCCCTGAGCCCTTCGTGACCATATTGATCATATATTTGTTTCTTTTTGGGATCAGAAAGGACTTCGTACGCTTCGGCGCACTCCTTAAAACTTTTTTCAGCTACATCATCCTCTGGATTTCGGTCCGGATGAAACTTCATGGCAAGACGACGATACGCGCGCTTAATCTCCGTACCATCCGCAGTACGGGTGACATCTAGAACTTCATAATAACAACGTGTAACACTCATAATTTAATAACCAATAAAGTTATTTAAAAGATTGCTTGCTCAATAGGATCTTCATCATCATTTAAATCAGTAACTACAACACTTGTGGTTAGCAACAAACCCGCAACAGATGCAGCGTTTTGAATTGCTGTACAAACAACAAGCGCTGGATCAATGATTCCAGATTTAATCAAATCTTCATACACCTGCGTCGAAGCGTTAAAGCCAAACCCATCTTTGCCTTCTTTGATTTTTTCAACAACAACATCGCCATCATTACCACCATTTGAAGCAATTAAAGACGCTGGTGATTCCAGTGCGCTCGCAAGAATGTCATATCCAAGCTTTGCATCGCCTTTGGCGTTCTTTCGCGCCTTCTCAATTGCTTCAATTGCACGAATATATGCAACACCACCGCCTGCAACATACCCTTCTCGAGCTGCTGCGCGAGTTGCGGCAAGTGCATCTTCGACACGATCCTTGCGTTCTTTCATTTCAACTTCGCTTGTACCGCCAACTTCAATGACTGCAACGCCACCCGTAAGCTTCGCAAGACGTTCTTGTAATTTTTCTTTATCGTAATCACTTGTTGATCGATCTATCTGAGTCGTAATTTGATTTGCACGCGAGTTAATATCCTTCTTTGCACCACCGCCGCGAATAATTGTTGTGTCGTCTTTAGTTATGACGATGCGTTTTGCACTTCCAAGTTCATTAATCTCAACATCTTCTAAATTTCTACCAAGGTCTTCGGAGAAAAATGTTCCACCTGTTAGTGCGGCGATGTCGCCAAGCATTGCCTTGCGGCGATCGCCGAATCCAGGTGCTTTTACCGCACAAATTTTCAGGATGCCTCGAAGCCGATTGATTACAAGAGCAGCAAGTGCTTCATTATCAACATCTTCAGCGATAAGAAGAAGTGGTTTGCTTGAGGTTGCTGTTTTGTTCAGCAACGGTAGTAAGTCCGCAAGATTTGAAATTTTCTTTTCGTAAATCAGAATGTTACAGTCTTCAAGGACGCATTCGGCAGTCGTTGGATCCGTCATGAAATATGGGCTAAGAAAACCCTTGTCAAATGCCATACCCTCAACGTATTCGAGCGTTGTTTCTGCAGTTTTACCTTCCTCGACTTCAACAACACCATCGCCACCAACCTTGTTGATTGCTTCAGCAATAATGTTACCTATCTCAGCGTCATGGTTTGAAGAAACAAGAGCTACTTTTTGAAGATCGCTTTTTCCTTTGCATTCAATTGCCATTGTGTTGATATATTCGGTTGCCACTCTTGCAGCAGATGAAATGCCGCGCTGAACAATTACTGGATTTGCGCCAACAGAAACAAATCGCAACCCATGACGAAAAATAGAATCTGCAAGAATTGTTGCTGAGGTTGTTCCGTCTCCGGCAACGTCTGCTGTTTTCTTCGCAACCTGCTGCACCATTTTTGCGCCCATGTTTTGAAAGGGCTCTGGAAGGTCAATCTCTTTTGCAACTGAAACGCCATCCTTTGTCACTGTTGGAATTCCCCACGATTTTTGCACAACAACATTGCGACCGGCTGGCCCCAAAGTAGTTCCTATTGCTTTTGCCATTTGTGCAATCCCCTCACGAAATTCTTCATGTGCGGCACTGTCATACTTCATTTGTTTTGCTGTCATTTTATTATCCCTTTTCTAACTTAGCGGTTAATCAACCCAAGCAATTCGCTTTCACGAACGATGAGATGTGTTTCGCCTTTGATTTCTATTTCGGTTCCTGAATATTTTCCAAAAACAACAAGGTCGCCTTTTTTAACGGCGGGCTTTGCTCGTTCGCCTCCATCAAGAAGTTTTCCAGGACCTGTCGCAACAACCTTGCCCTGCATTGGCTTCTCGGATGCTGATTCAGGAAGAAAAATGCCTGATGCTGTTTTTGTTTCTCGCTCAAGTGGCTTGATAAGAATTCTGTCTTCTAGTGGTTTCACTGCCATTGTTCTGTCTCCAGTGTGTGTTTATGTGTATATGTTTTGTGTAAGTTACTTGCTTGCTTAGAATCCCATGCCAGGCATTCCGCCCATGCCGGGCATTCCGCCCATGCCGGGCATTCCGCCACCCATGCCGCCCATCGGATCCATGCCACCCATCGGATCCATGCCACCTGCTGCGGCAGCATCATCTTCATCAGAGGGTGCGTTTGTAATAATGCAATCTGTGGAAAGGAGCATGCAAGCTACTGATGATGCGTTTTGAAGTGCACAACGATCAACCTTTGCAGGAGTCATCACGCCGTCTTTCAGTAAGTCTCCATACTCAAGAGTCAATGCATTAAAGCCGTTGCTCCCTGCCATTTCCATTACTTTTGCAACAACAACCGTGCCCTTTGCACCTGCGTTGTCAGCAATTGTTCGAAGAGGAAGTGTGAGTGCATCTGCGATTACTTCAAAGCCAACTTTTTCATCACCCTTTGCAGATTTTCTCGCTTTTTTCAACGCATCAATACTTCTAATAAAACTTACACCCCCGCCCGGAACAACACCTTCTTCGATTGCAGCACGTGTTGCATGCAGCGCATCTTCGACACGCGCTTTACGTTCCTTAAGTTCTGCTTCAGTTGCTGCTCCAACATTAATTTGAGCAATACCGCCAGCAAGTTTGGCTAGCCGTTCTTGAAGTTTTTCTCGATCATAGTCTGACGTGCTGTTTGAAATTTCAGCACGAATATGACCTATGCGTTCTTGAATAGAATTTGAAGTGCCAGCACCTTCCATGATGGTGGTTTCTTTATTTGTAATTTCAATTTTCTTCGCTTGCCCAAGTTGGGTGAGTGAGATTTTTTCGATATCAATTCCAATGTCTTTCATTATTGCTTCACCGCCCGTTAAAATTGCGATATCTTCAAGCATTGCCTTTCGGCGATCTCCATACCCTGGTGCTTTCACTGCAGCAACTTGGAGCACGCCACGCAATTTGTTAATCACAAGAGTTGAAAGCGCCTCGCCTGTAATGTCTTCTGCGATAATTAAGAGTGACTTTTTTGATTCCATTACTTTTTCAAGGAGTGGAACAAGTTGTTTAGCGGAATCGAGCTTATCCTCGTAAATTAACACAAGCGGTTTATCGAGAACTGTTGACATTGCATCAACATCGGTAACAAAGTTTGGACTAAGAAATCCTCGGTCAAATTGCATACCTTCAACAACGTCCACTGTTGTATCCAAACTCTTACCTTCCTCGACTGTAATCACGCCATCTTTTCCTACTTTGGAAAACGCTTTGGCCATAATCTTGCCGACTTCTTCATCGTTATTCGCAGAAATTGTTGCGACCGCTTCAATGTTGTCATCAACAGCTTTCGACATATCGCAAATGGATATTGCTACTGCTTCAACTGCTTTTCTAATCCCTCGAACCATTGCGTTTGCATCGCAACCTGCGGCTAAATGCCTTAGACCACTTTTAAAAATCGCCTCAGCCAATACCGTTGCAGTCGTTGTGCCATCACCTGCATCGTCAGAAGTTTTTGAAGCAACTTCTTTCACAAGTTGTGCAGCTTGGTTTTCAATCTTGTCGCGAAGAACAATTTCTTCAGCAACTGTAACACCGTCTTTGGTGACCGTTGGGCCACCCCAAGACTTGTCCAATACAGCGTTTCGTCCGCGTGGTCCAAGTGTGGACTTCACTGCGGCAGCGAGTTTTTCTACGCCCTGCAACATTTTCTTGCGGGCTTCAACGTCAAATGCCAGTTCTTTTACTGCCATGAAAATAATCTCCTAATCCTCGGTTTTGCCCAAAAGTCCCAGTTGGGGCTAAAAGGCGAACCCTTCCTTTGCTGCCAGAGGCACGTTGCCTCATTGGCTTCCTACCTCCTTATGCAATTCTTGCACCCAAGTGCAGCTCCAAATCGTTATTTTCAACACTTTTAAAGCTTTACACACCGCCAACGCCACATTTCTCCACCACGTATCTGCCACGTTGGCAGCCAAGTTTTTGATTGACTTGCCTCCGCCATACTTTGGCTCAGAACCAAAAAAATGCTGTACTAGATTTTTGAACGGAGGAGGTCAGGAATGGCTGGTGGCGGAGTGACCAACGCGCTGCGAATCCAAATAATATTATGAAGAAGGTACCCAAGGCCAATCACTACAAGGGACAAACTCAGGATAATCACAATCAACGCAAGAAGTGCAGTGTTTGATTCAGTCGGAGATACAGCCATCAGTGTTCTACCTGCGATGAGTACTACGAGCGCAGCAAGTAAGTCATTCATCCTCTGGCGACTACCTTGAGCCTGTCTAAATGCCCTACTTCGTTGTCCCAGCCGTGGCACCATCCTTCTAAAACCCGAAAAAACTATTCCTCCTGCAATGGCTGGAAGACAAGTATCAAACAACATCATGATCGCCTTTGAGTGTGTCTGTTGATTTAATAGAACGAAAGCAATAAGGGCCATGCTAATCGACCAAAATAATAAGCCAACAAAAGTCAATATTATTCCCCTTCGACAACTCACTAACTCCAAACGTTTGCTCATCTTCATCATTGGAACAATGGCAAGGATGGCTAAAAGTCCAAACGCAATAGACAAACAAATCAATACCATAGTTGAAATGTTTCGAAGAAAATCCGGTACAGGAAGTGATTCTGGTGCCTTCGATACTATTGCAGTTACATAAAGAACGACAGCAACAAAAAAGAATAAAACGACACATGCAATCGAATCGCCAACGGCTTTAGGTTTATGGATCGGCGTAAGCCGTTTAGACGCTGGGTCGATAACTTCAATTATTGTTAAGCGAATCGGTTCGCCACATTCAGGACAATCACCATCGGCCATTAACTCTCGCAATTCATAGCCACATCGAGCACAAGGCAAATGTAGCGCTATTTGCATTTGACTTAAGTTTTCCGCTATTGGAGATTTTATTATTGATTCCGTGCTCATATCGTTTCGATTGGTATACTCGCAGTATAAATTATGGAGGCAGCACTCATTCAAAAACTTCAACAAAAACTTCAAGAGTTACGGCAAAACATCGCATCAGTGTACATGGGTAACGCTCTTGCAATCGACCGTGTAATCATTACTTTACTCTCAAGAGGACATATTCTTATCGAAGACGTTCCTGGAGTTGGTAAAACTGTGCTCGCAAGCGCTGTTGCAAAATCCATCAAGGGATCATTTGCCCGAATTCAGTGCACGCCAGATCTCCTCCCTAGTGATATCACAGGTGTAAATATCCTTGACAGAACAAGCGCAGATTTTACTTTCAGACAAGGCCCTATTTTTAACAACATCGTTGTTGCAGACGAAATAAACAGGACCACACCACGAACGCAATCTGCTTTGCTAGAAGCGATGGGTGAAAACTCTGTGACTATTGATGGAGAAACACGCGCGTTACCTTCGCCATTTATGGTTATCGCAACGCAAAATCCTTATGAGTTTGAGGGCACTTATGTTCTTCCAGAAAACCAGCTTGACCGTTTTTTAATGAGAATACATTTAGGGTACCCCTCGGCTGATGACGAAAGCCGAGTCATTAAGCAACAACCCGCTAGAACTAGTTTGCAAGAACTTCAGCCCCTCATGCCAATACAAGATATCGAAGAAGCGCAACGTTCTGTAGACAAAATAAAACTTGCAGACTCACTCGTTAACTATATCATCGCGCTGTCAACCGCATCAAGGCAAGCGGAAGATTTGCAAGTTGGAATAAGTACTCGGGGTGGTTTGGCGCTGGCGCAGGTTGCTAAGGCAACTGCCCTTCTTCATGATCGTGACTACTGTGTGCCTGAAGATATTATTTCTAATGTCTTATCGGTTTGCGCACACCGACTAGTCAGTAGAACCTATATGCACGATGGGGACACAAATGCAACGAGCCGAATTATGCAACAAGTTCTTGAAACAGTTCCAAGTCCTGCGTAATCAAATTACGGGCAAATAACAGCTATGTCAGGTAGATTCCTGTAATACCCATCGTAATCAAGACCATATCCAACAACAAATTCGTCTTCAATATCAAAGCCAGCATACTCGCACGGCACGTTCATTGCGGAATCCAATTTCTTGCGTAGTAAAACGCAGGATTGAATTGATTTCGGCTGCAATGCTTCAAGCTCACTTCGAATTTTAGTTAATGTTCTGCCTGAATCAAGTATGTCGTCTACCAATAATACATGCATACCTTTTACGTCTGGCAACTTGCCAAGCATCGGGTCGTTGTTGCTCTTTGTACTTTTGCCAATATAACTGCTCGAAGTCATCAATTGAATTTGTATTTTCATGGGCAAATGACGCATCAAATCCGCGACAAAAATTAAACTTCCGGTCATCACTGCAACTAACGCAATTTCATGTTCGCCAACATCTTTAAGATCTTTTGTAATCTCTTCTCCAAGCGAACGAACTCTGTCTGAAATTGCGCCACGTGCAATTAATATATGGTCAATATCTTTAATCATTTTAGTTTCCTTGCATCCATCTAAGCGCTATCCACGCAAAACCGAGTAACGTTGAAAATGCTACAGCATCAGTAATCATAATCAAAAATATAGCCGAAGCTTGCGCGGGATCTGCGCCGAGTCGCTTCATTACAAGCGGAATAGCGGCTCCCGTAAATGTTCCCACTCCCATTGAAACAACCATCGCACAAGCAAAAATCACACCAAGGCGGCTTGCTAGCTCGCCATCACCAAATAGCCAAAGCAATATTGCAACCGAACCGCCAATTGTAATACCAGTAACGAGTCCGACTATCAGCTCTCGTCTCATAAGCGGAAAAATACGATCTGGACGCACTTCGTCAAGCACAATACCTCGAAGTGTCACTGCTAATGCTTGGTGCCCAGCATTTCCAGCAAGCGCTGCAATAAGTGGCATAAACACCGCAAGTAACGCGACTTCTTTAATCATCGATTCGAATCCAAGGACAACATAGGTCGCCGGCAGCATCATAATCGCAGAGACAATGAGCCATGGCATACGACCTTTTAGTTTCTCGCCAACGCCAGAGTACACCGCTTCCCCAGCACCGGCACCAACTGTTTTTTGCACATCTTCTGTTTGTTCTTCTTCGATGATATCAATAACATCATCAACAGTAATAATTCCAAGCAATCGATTAGATGCATCGACAACGGGGAGCATTTCATACCCGTACCTGTCAAACTCGCGCGCAACTTGTTCTCGGTCAGTGTCGCTATGTACAGCAGCAACTTTATGCTTCATGATTTCTGCAACAGTTGCGTCAGACATGCCTATGAGGAGCGCTCGTAAACTTACAACTCCAACTAGTTCATCGTTTTTATTGATGACAGGCAAATCTTGCACATGTTCTGGCAACTCTCGCTCTCTGAGAATTCCAACCACTTCTGCAATCGTAATTTCTTCAGGAAGAGAAACAAAATCTGTTGTCATTATGCCCGCTGCAGATTCTTCTTCATAATCACACAAGTTTCGCAATTTGCTTGCAGAGGAAACTGGTATGAAAGCGAAGAGTGGTTCGACAAACTCTTCCTCGAGTCCACGAATAATACTTACTGCATCGTCTGGTGCAAGCAAAGAAAGTAACGTCGAAGCGTATTGTGTACGGTCGTCTTCAGATAAATCCTTGATAATTGTGACCGCTAAAGGAACTTCCATTTCAGCAAGCGCATCTGCCGCTGCTTGGTCTTCCATGAGTTCAATAACTTCGGCGGCCTCAACATCGTCAAGATCTTCAAGGGTATCTGCAGCATCCGCTGCTTTTTGCTTTGTGACTGCAGTTGCTAATGCTGAGATATCAATTGTATGTGACATCAAGTCTGCAACACGTTCATCCTCGGGAGAAACCATTTCGGTTACTTCTACCACTGGCTCTTCTTCTTTCAGATGATGCTTTTTTGTCATTTGCGCGGATGCCTTTTTGAAGGTATTCCAAGACGAGTGCCTTCACCTGTTGGTTCATCCTCATCAGTTTCAAAGCGTGGAAGATTTTCTCCAACTTTTTTTCTACCGGTGTAATGATCGGAAATTATTTTTACCGCTTCTTCTGGCGTATCAACAAGAGAAAACAGATCTAAATCATCAGGTCCGATAGTTTCAAATTCATCCGCCAACTTCGCCTTCATCCAATCGATGAGGGAGCCCCAAAAATCTCTCCCAACAAGCACAACCGGAAATGGTTGAATTTTTAACGTCTGAATAAGAGTCAGCGATTCAAAAAATTCATCAAGTGTTCCAAAGCCACCGGGATAAATTACAAATCCTCTGGCATATTTCACAAACATTACCTTCCGAATAAAAAAGTATCTAAAATCTAATTCCAATGTTTGAAATGGGTTCGCATCTTGCTCGAGTGGTAATGAAATATTAAGCCCAACCGAGACACCGTCCGCTTCATATGCACCTCTATTGGCCGCTTCCATAATGCCTGGACCCCCACCGGTGATTACCGCAAACCCTGAGTCGACCAGCAATTTTCCGCACTCTACGGCTGACTGATAGTAGGGGCTATTTTCGGCCAATCGAGCAGAACCAAACACGGTCACCGCTGGGGGAAGCTTGCAAAGTGTGTCGATTGCCTCGACAAATTCACCCTGAATTCGCAAAACACGCCAAGATTCGAGTGACAGGGCATTATTTGGCATGGGTAAAAATCCTATTTTTGAATCTAAGTTGTTATTTAGCAATGGTTTATGAGTGGCAATTTGATTTGAAATCGCTTTTATGATAGAATAGCACGACTATGGCTACCCAAAAGACACCTATTAAAAAGAAAACCGCAAAACGAACGACAAAAAAGTCGGCAACAAAGCGTAAAATCGTAAAGAGCAACACGCCAACAATTGGGACTTTCTCGTCTGCGGTTGCGTACCTCCTTGATCAAACTGACTACGAGCGATTGCGAGTCGTCCAGTATGACGATTCAACATTCAAACTTGATCGCATGCGTCTACTGCTAAAAGCACTCGGCGACCCACAAGACAAGGTGTCGCTTGTCCATGTAGCTGGAACGGTTGGCAAGGGCTCAACCGTTGCGATGCTTTCTGCAATGCTGCGTGGAAACGGGTACACGGTTGGCGAATATACCTCACCCCACCTCACCGATATTCGCGAACGGATCGTTGTTAATGGAGAAATGATTTCCGAAGAATCATTTACTGATTTCCTAAAAGAAGTTGTTGCAGCTGCAAAGAAAGAAAAAGTTACACCTACGTTCTTCGAACTTATCACTGCTGTTGCATTCAAACAATTTGCTGAACAAGCAATTGATATTGCTATTATCGAAACAGGATTGGGCGGGCGACTTGATTCCACAAATGTCATCACCCCACTCATCTCTTTAATCACAAAAATTGACCTCGACCATACGAATATTCTTGGCAATACCGTCGAAGAAATAGCAAAAGAAAAAGCCGGAATTTTCAAATCTTCCGTACCGGCAATCAGCGCACAGCAAATAGAGTCCGTGTCTGAGGTGTTAAAAGAATGCGCCGAAGCATCGCGAACTGAAGTTAAAATCATTTCGAATGATATTGAATTTAGCGCCCGGTTTGGCGGAGGCATAGACGGTAAACAGCATACTCGTATTTGCGTCATTACTGAAGATTCGCAATACATGCATATCCCTGTTCCACTCAATGGTGAACACCAAGCGACAAATTGCGCGCTTGCAATTTCTGCAATTGACCAGCTTAAAAAAGTTGGGTACGAGTTCGACGACCTCGCACTCTACAATGCACTTGCTGAAACTAAAATTGAAGGCCGAATGGAAACCGTCTGGGAACGACCAAAAATTATCGTCGATGGTGCCCACAACCCAACTGCTCTTCAAGCACTCATCAAATCAATTGGGGCACACATTCCATACGATTCAATGGTGTGTGTGTTTGGGTGTTGCCAAGACAAAGACGTCAACGAAATGCTTCTAAAAATTTCCCTCGGTGCTGATAAAATTATTTTTACAAAAGCGCAAGGCAATCCACGTGCAGCAGAACCTAAAATTCTCCAACGTCAATTTGCCGAAATCAGCGGAAAGATGACACAAATTGCAGACACTTTGCCAGAAGCACTGGAAATAGCTGCTCAAGCCGCAAGCCGAGATGATCTAATCTGCGTTACAGGTAGTTTTTATCTTGTTGGCGAAACCAAAAAGCATCTTAAAGCCCTCGCCGCCAAAAGATAATCTTCCACAATGGTATCCTGCACGTCTTATGCTCGGAACAACGCCAACTCATAAATATTGTGCAGAAGTTGCCAATGAATTAGAAACCCGCTGGCAATCTAATTGGGCGCAAGACAACCTGAATACAATTGGCAATCCAGGCGATGACGGCTTTGATACTTCCAAACCAAAATTTTATTGCTTAGATATGTTTCCCTACCCAAGCGGTGCGGGATTGCATGTTGGGCACCCCGTTGGCTATATTGGCAGCGATATTATTTCACGTTTTAAACGAATGCAAGGGTTTAACGTGTTGCATCCTATGGGTTGGGATGCGTTTGGCTTACCCGCTGAACAATATGCAATTGAAACCGGCGTGCACCCAGCAACTACAACTCGTACAGCAATTGACACTTTTCGTGGGCAACTGCAGCGCATCGGTTTTAGCTACGACTGGTCAAGAGAGTTTGCCACCATCGATCCAGAATATTACAAATGGACGCAATGGATCTGGCTAAAGGCGTACGGTTCGTGGTTTGACCCATCAACGAAACAAGCAAGTCCAATTAATACACTTATTGATGGTTTAAACACCGGAGAAATTACAGCGGACGATTGTGATTGGCAATTGATGACCGCCTCGGAAAAAACTACCTATGTCAATGATCATCGACTTGCATACCTTGGCGAGCAAGTCGTCAATTGGTGCCCGAAACTTGGGACTGTTCTTGCAAACGAAGAAGTTATTGATGGCTTGAGCGAACGCGGCGGGTTCCCTGTTCTCCGGCGACCGCTTCGACAGTGGATGTTTAGAATTACTGCTTTTGCTGACCGACTTCTTGAGGATCTTGATGGACTTGATTGGCCACACTCCACTTTGCGCATGCAAGCAGAATGGATTGGTCGAAGTGAAGGTGCAGATATTGATTTCAACTTGCAGAATCATGAGCCAATTCGAGTGTACACCACAAGGCCAGACACCCTCTTTGGCGTAACGTTCATAGTGCTCGCACCAGAACACCCACTCGTGGATGAACTTTTTGCGTCTCCGCCAGAAAATTGCAACAGCGAAGCCCTTGCGGCATATGTCACCGAAGCAAAAAACCGCGCAGACGTTGACCGCATGGCGGACTCGAAAGAGAAATCTGGCGTGTTCTCTGGATTATTCGCAACAAATCCTGCAACTGGAAAACAAATTCCAATTTGGATTGCTGATTATGTCTTGATGGGCTACGGACATGGTGCAATTATGGCGGTTCCTGCTCACGATCAACGTGACCACGACTTTGCAAAGGCACACGATATTGAAATTATCGAAGTAGTAAAGCCCGACAAAAAAACAGACGATTGCTTTTCTGGCAACGGAACAGCTGTCAATTCATCAAGCGATCAAGTATCCATTGACGGTCTGCGAACAAAGGAAGCAAAACAAAAAATAATCGATTGGCTAGAGGAAAACAGCATCGGAATAACAAAGGTAAATTTTCGACTTCGCGATTGGTTGTTTTCAAGACAACGTTATTGGGGCGAACCATTTCCGATAGTCTTTGACAGCGAAGGTAATCATTATCCAATTGGCGAAGCTAGTTTGCCAGTTGTTCTTCCAGACCTCGATGACTACACGCCAGCAGAATCTGAAGATCCAACACCGCTACTTGGTAGGGCAACAGCATGGTTACACACTACGGCGGGTGAAGCTGGTGTTGACCCGTCCATTCTTTCGCCAGATACTCTCGTCACCCGAGAGGCAAATACCATGCCTGGGTGGGCTGGATCTTGTTGGTATGAAATTCGATATTGCAGCCCAAACTGCACAGAGCGGTTTGTGGACAAAGCCTCTGAACAATACTGGATGGGCAACGGAACCGATTTATATATTGGTGGCGCAGAGCACGCGGTATTGCATCTTCTTTATGCAAGATTTTGGCACAAAATGTTGTTTGACCTTGGCGAGGTTTCCTGCAACGAACCATTTCAAAAATTATTCCACCAAGGTTTGCTAACAAGTTTCGCTTTCCAACGTGCAAACAAGTCGCTCGTTCCTTCCAACAAAGTGGAAGAACAAAATGACAAATTCATAGAAACTGAAACCGGAGAAGAAGTTGAACGCGTTATTGCAAAGATGAGTAAATCACTTAAAAATGTCGTGAATCCAGACGATGTTATCGCTGAATATGGTGCCGATACCCTGCGGTTGTACGAAATGTATATGGGGCCGCTTGAGGCATCCGCGCCATGGAACACAAGAGACATCGTTGGCGTGTATCGATTTTTACAACGCGTCTGGCGATTGTGTATCGACGAAAATAGTGGCGACATGCACGCGTCCTTGCAAGATGCGCAAGATGATTTGGTAGAGCGAGCACTTCACGCAACTATCGCAAAGGTAACCGATGATATTCCAAATCTTTCGTACAACACTGCCATTGCATCGATGATTGAATTCGTTAACACTGCAACGTCATCTTCCAAACTCACTGCGAATCAACTCGATCGATTCGTTCGATTACTAGCTCCGTTCGCTCCGCATATAGCACAAGAAATTTACACCAAAATTGGCAACAATGGTTACATTACTGTTGCTTCGTGGCCAACATTTGATTCAGCATTGCTCGTTGAAGACGAATTAGAGTTGCCTGTCCAAATCATGGGTAAAGTTCGTGGTCGCGTAACTGTTCCCGCAGATGCAAGTGATGAGATAGTCAAAAAGGCTGCGCTAGAAGATTCCAATATTAGCGCACTTCTTGAAAATCTAACTATTAGAAAAGTAATTATTGTTCCAAATAAAATCATCAACATTGTTGCAAACTAACAAGGGCCGTATGACCAACGACTTCAACATTATAGAATTTGCGGGGCTTTCAGACGATCAACCTTGGGAATTACAACAACCAACCCCAACAGATTTACGCGCAGTTATCTCTTGCTCCGAGCAACCATCTATGGAGTCAGTTACGCAAGCGATTGCTAATTTTGTTGGCGAAACGATTGAAACCGAAGCGATTGATTCTCCCGAAGATGAAATCTCGTGGTCAGCGCGAGTACGGGTCGAAGGGCTACCAACTGACATTATTCTTTGGGTCGAACCACTGACAGAAGCAGCAAAGGAAGCGTCTGAAATTGAACGCGGTTGCATTCTTGCTTTACAAACAGTTCTACACAGCGAGGATCCCTTAACGCACTTCTCAAATATAATGCGACTTCTCGCAGGCGCACAACTAAACGTACATAGCATTTGCGATTTACCAACGGGCCGTTGGTTCCCAAAAACTATTTTGGAACAAGTATTCGTAAACAATGACATTGAACCTCCTGAAGAAGTTTTGTGGATTACCCGATTAGTCGAAGCACCAGAAGACACTGAACCAGAAGACCGTTGGGCTTGGGTTTCAACGCATGGGCTCACACGTTGCGGTCGAGCGGAACTAGAAATGTTTGGTGTTACGGCAATCTATTCTTCCGAAGCAGTGCAACTCATTGACGGGCTTGCTGCACTCACTCTTGAAACTTCACTACCACCGTCTGGACAACCAATGTCCCTCGGGTCAGATCTTCTTGTTTCGTTGATGCCGTGCGACAAAGCAATTGGAATGCTTACAGAGGGTATGCCCGGTCTTGAAGACCGAAACATTCCAAGCGTTGCCATTGCAAGTTCCGATGCAACTTTGGTTTATCCACACGATGCACTGTTTACGCTTCACCAAGGCGAGACTGCGGTCATCAAAACATTGCGCTCCACCGAACGGAGTGCAAAATTAGCGCAAGACAAATGGGAACTTTTGCTTAAAGCCGCTGTGCAAATCGGCGAAAGTGAACACGCTGGCTGCATGGTACAAGTACCTTGGGCGCAAGTTGAAGATGAAGAAGCTCCGCGAGAATATCTTTGGTTTCAAATTGTTGAAGTGAGTGGGCAAGAGGTCGTGGGCAAGCTTGCGCATAGACCTGATCTTGTAACCTCACTTTCAGAAGGTCAAAAGGAAACGATTGCAAAGACGGATGTAACAGACTGGGTTCTCATGACGCCTGTTGGTCCTATGGGGCCCTGTGATGCCGATGCAATCAACGATTTTCTTGAACAGTTCAATAATTGAATCGCCTCTGCGGCAAACGCCTAAACGTACGTTCACAGAACATAATAAACGACCCGCGGGATTGTTTATTCATTAAATATTAAGAATAACCAACAGTCCAAATGATAGAAGTGCAAGCACAACAAAAAAGAATGCGATTCTTGCTGTAATTGGCATCGGCATTGAAACGTATTCTAGATTATCCTCATCTGATATTTGAAGTTCATCCCAATCAATATCTATAGAGTGGCGTCTGTTATCGAGTAAAATCTGCCTTGCAGTTTCGACCTCTTCTTTTTTCACTTGCAGTGGGACACCTCGCCATCCCGAACTTAATTCCACTCCTACCCCAATTGCGGGAGTGGCAAACACAAACGCTTCGATGCCATGTTCACGTAATACAATTGCCAAAATGTTTGCTTCAAATTCCGTCGGCGGACAAATAAGGGTAACTAAATCTTTACTCATCCAAAATTATCTCCCCCGCTTCTTGGCGGCTGCAATACTTCGATAATTCGCTCGGCTTTGTCATCAATCCAACGAAGCTTTCGTTCTACCATTCGCAAAAAATCTGAGCCTGGTATATTTCCAAAACTGCCTGTTCTATGAACATGAAACACGCTTTCAACTATTAATGCTTCTTTCATTAACGGTGGAATAATTGATAATTCAGATGGCAACAAGGGTGAAACCGTAAAAGCGTTATACCCTTGAACCATAGATCTAATTGTATGACCACGAAAACTATCTGGCCAATTGTTCACGTCGTCAGTTCCCATTCTCATTGAAAATTGCAGAACGCCATTAGCAATGTCTGTAATTCTCTGTGCGATTCTCAGAGAATCAAAATCGATTACCGCTACAATTTCTCCGTCTTCATACAGCATATTTCCCGGATGCCAGTCACCGTGTACCACTGAGGTGGGAAGCGAAGAAAACCCAACTGAATCTGCAGCAAATTTTGCTTTGTCAAATTGTTCCCCTATATAGAAAGCCGTTTCATCCATACCTTCCAAAGTAGACTTGTTTTCATAATTGGAAAGTACATCCACAACTTCTGAAATAGTTTTCTTTGTGGTTTCAATTTGATGAAAGGACTTTTTTTTAACTGCTGGCTCTTCTGAAAACTCGCGGAGTATGTCGTGACAGTGCGCCAACACTCTCCCAGACTCAGCGGCCTCTGGTTTTGATTTGTCAAATCTGTGACCGTTAATGAAATGAAACAACTCGTAAATTCTTCCGTCATGTTCAACCAGTGTGTTGCCTTCGACTGTTTCGACAAGTCCTGCAACAGGAAATCTATGGTCACCAAGTTTTTTTTGAACGATATGAGAAAAATTCACTCGGTCAATGGCATCTCTTCCTATTGCGCGCCTCTTTAAAAGGTATTTACCTTTTGTAGAGCCAACAATCAATTTTGGGGCTTGTCGAGACCCCTTGTTATAATTTTTTATGCGCTGAATAGCGCCGATGTCATATCGACTTAAAATCTTAACGAGTTCGTCGCCATCGATTTCTTCAACGGTTTCGCATTTGTCAGCTGGAGTCGCTGGTTGCGATTGGTTATCCGAATTGTGAAATACGTTTGACACTACGATATATTACGTCAATACATGCTTCTCGTCGGTTCCAGCAAACGAACAGGTAGAAATATGCCAGGCAAATCCCGTTGTCACTCAGCGTTCTGAACTTGCTCTTTTATACGGTCAACAGCGCCTTTAATTTCAACAATGCGCCGGCTCGTATCTCCATCTAAACACTTACTTGCAATTGTATTGGATTCCCGCAGCATTTCTTGCGCAAGAAAATCTAGCGTTCGACCTATAGGATCAACCTCTGGGCCACCAATCAGTTCGCGAAATTGTTCAAGGTGCCCATCAAGGCGGGAAATTTCTTCCGCAATATCTGTTTTTTCAGCAAATATCGCAACTTCGCGAAGTGTGTCTGGTTCAGATACATTCGCGCCAATTTCAGAAAATAATGTTTCCATTCGTTGTCGCAAACGTTGCTGATACTCTTCAACTATTTCAGGAGCGCGCTCTTTGATGAGTAATAGATGTTCGGCTATCTTTGACAATTGTTGCTCAAGATCCGCTTCGAGTATTTGACCTTCCCGCCTTCGCATCTCAATAACTTTTTGGCAGCCGTCTTCGACCAATTCAAGTAATCGTGGCTTTACTCGAATCGCTACATCTTCATCCGTGTCATTGCTCAACACTCCCGGCAAAGAAAGCAGCCGACTCACTTCAATAGAAACAGACGCATCGACTTTGCGCAGCGTATTGATATATTCACGTAATATATCCTCATTAATCGTTGCTACGCCGTGCTCTGGAGAATCCATGAACTTTACATTTACTGCAACGCTGCCCCGAGAAATTTGTTTTGAGATTATCGCGTCGATTTCTGCATCAAGCGATTGAAGTAAGTCTGGCAATCGAACGTTTGATTTATAAAACTTGTTGTTAACCGTACGTATTTCTACTTGAAGCGTAACCCCATCTTCTCGTGAAGAGGCGCTTCCAAAACCAGTCATAGACCTAAGCATGTATTAATTTCCACCCGTTGGATGGTCTGAGTTTCCAGAATTAGTCGGATGATCAGAATTGCCAGTTGTTGGTGGGATTGCTAATGTTGCTGGATCAGTTGGTATCGTGTTTGTTGCGGGTGCAGATGCATCGTCCGTTGAAACTACAGCAGATGGTTCCGTTGCTTCTGTGGTGTCAGTTTTACTTTCAACAAGATTTAACGCAATCGCTGTCCCTAAGAAAAGTACAAACGCAACGACCGTCATCACGGTCAATGCATCACCAACTCTACCGCCGAAAACTGTGTCCGTACCGCCACCACCAGCACCTCCAAAAGCAGAGGCAAGCCCACCCCCTTGAGGTCGTTGGACAAGAATGATTAAAATCATTGCTACTGCAAGAACAATGAGTACGATTGTAAGGATAAGGAATGTATTGTTCATTTCAAAATTTCCGTACTAGTGTCACGACTCGCAAGCGGCCGTAACAATTGCATTAAACGAATCTGCTGACAAGGATGCGCCGCCTACGAGCGCGCCATCAATATCTGGGCAGGCAAATAACTCTGCGGCATTATCAGGTTTAACTGAGCCGCCATACTGAATGCGAAGGGTATTCGCAATTGTTTCATCATACAACCCGCGAACACATTCGCGAATTTCTTTGTGGACATTTTGTGCATCATCGGGACTTGCCGTTTTCCCTGTTCCAATTGCCCACACTGGTTCATAGGCAATCACAACCATCTCCATCTTTGAAGCATGCACGTGTTGAAGGCCGGATTTTACCTGCCCAAGCACGACTTCTACTGTTTTACCAGCTTCTCGCTCTTCGAGGGTTTCACCCACGCAAAGAACTGTCTGAAAGCCGTCTTTGATTGAATACTCCATTTTTTGGGAGATTAACTCCGCTGATTCGCCCAAAATGTGGCGTCGCTCGCTGTGACCGATGATAACACTTGTTGCACCAACCTCACGAAGCATTGCACCGCTGACCTCGCCGGTAAAAGCCCCACTGGGTTCGTGCCATATATTCTGCGCACCAAGGTGCAATGAAGTTTGGTCAATCACGCTATCCACCGCTTGAATATACAAAAATGGAGGATATACGACCACTTCGCAGCACTCGCAGGTATCCGCTTGATCTGCAATAGCTCCAGCGAGAAGCATGCCCGATTCTAAGTTGGTATTCATCTTCCAATTGCCGCCAATAATAGGTATTCGTTTGGTCATCTGAGCCGCGAAGGATACCAGAAACCCACAAATCTCTCGCGATTTGCTCACATTCTGCGAGTACAATCTGCGTTTTCAACCCCTCATGCAGGAATCTATTTATGACGCAGAGCGCTGCAGACATTCGAAGACAATTTCTCGACTTTTTTGCAACACAATGTGGTCATATTGAGGTTCCTTCAAGCCCCGTAATCCCTCACAACGATCCAACCTTGCTGTTCACAAATGCTGGAATGAACCAGTTCAAGGACGTCTTTCTTGGTCGCGGAACAAGACCCTACACAAGAGCCGTTGATACCCAAAAGTGCATTCGCGCTGGTGGAAAACATAACGACCTTGAAGATGTTGGTCGCGATACCTACCACCACACATTTTTTGAAATGCTTGGTAACTGGTCGTTCGGTGATTACTTCAAAGAAGATGCAATCAAATGGGCTTGGAAATTATTCACAGAAGTTTGGGGGCTTGATAAAGACCGTTTGTACGTGACCGTCTTTGCCGGTGATGACAAAGATGGGCTTGATCCTGACATTGATGCTGAAAATCTTTGGAAAGAATTAACTAACATTGATCATTCGCACATAACGCGTTGGGATCGCAAAGATAACTTTTGGGAAATGGGAAACACGGGGCCATGTGGACCATGCAGCGAAATTCATTACGACTCGACTCCCGATAAAAGTGGAGGTCACCTTGTAAATTTGGATGACCCCGATGTCATTGAAATTTGGAACTTGGTATTTATTCAATACAACCGCGGTGATGATGGAACACTTGCGCCGTTACCAAACCAACATGTTGATACTGGCATGGGTCTTGAACGAGTCGTGCGAGTATTGCAAGGGAAAAACAGCAATTACGACACCGACCTTTGGACTCCTATCTTTGAATTAATAACAACACTCACGGGTGCTCCCGCATATGGCGGCGAGATAGACAACCACACAGACATTGCGTACCGCGTCCTTGCCGACCATATACGCTGCCTTGTTGTAGCAATTGCGGATGGTGGTAGACCCGGCGCAGCAGGAAGAGAGTATGTGCTTCGTAGAATTTTACGTCGCGCCGTTCGTCACGCACACCAGACATTCGGCGTTGAAGGACCCCTTCTTTATAAACTCGTTCCATCGGTAGTCGGAACGTTGGGCGAAGTGTTTCCTGAAATAACAAAGAATGAAGAACATGTTTCGCAAATTATTCTTGATGAAGAAGAAAGTTTCTTAAAAACTCTCGATCGAGGTATTGAGTTGTTTGAAAAGGCCGTCTCCTACGGTGATGGTAAAAGCATCGATGCAAAAAGCGCATTCACTCTTCATGATACATTTGGATTTCCAATTGATCTTACTGAGGTTATGGCAGAAGAACAAAATCTTACGGTTGATCGTGATGGATACGATGTGCTCATGGAACAGGCAAGAGAAACATCCCGCGCAACAAGTGAGATTGATCAAAAAATGCATTTGCCGCCAGAGGTATTAGGGAAACTTTCTATATTAAATATACACGCAACCAACGACCATCAAAAATATGGGCGGGGCGTAGCTAACTCTCAAGTCAAAGCCATTTGGAACGGCAAAGAACTTGTTGGCAAGGCGGATGGGTCGATGGTTTTCGGAATCGTTCTCAATAAAACGCCCTTCTATGCAGAACAAGGTGGGCAAGTTGGCGACATCGGTCACATCGTTCGAGAACATAATGGTTCGCAAAAGAGATGCGAGTTCATAGTAAATGAAACACATCGCTACGGCGATTATGTACTTCATGTTGGAAGGGTGCTTGAAGGTGTTTTGCTTGATGGAGACCAAACAACAACAACAGTGAACGAGAAACGACGAAAGCATACCGAGGCAAACCACACGTGCACGCATCTTCTAAACCACGCACTTCGCTCTGTTCTAGGCGAAGATGTGCAACAGCGCGGGTCGCTTGTAGACCACGACCGACTTCGATTTGACTTTTCGTTTGCTCATGCAATGACCGACGAGCAGGTTTTTGAAGTTGAAAATCTTGTAAACAAATCCATTGAGAGTGTCCTGTGTGTTGATGCGAAAGAAGCCCCACTAGAACAAGCGCAAGAAATCTATGGTGTTCGTGCAGTGTTTGGCGAACAATACCCAGACCCTGTTCGAGTCGTGAGCATTGGCGCTTTAGTAGATGATTTACTCCATAATCCTTCAAACGAGGATTGGTACAACTGCTCCGTCGAATTTTGTGGAGGCACACATCTTGACAACTCTCAAGATGCAAAACGGTTTGTGTTGCTACATGAGCAAGCGCTTGCTTCTGGCATACGAAGAATTATTGCCGTCACCGGCGTGACTGCTGAAGCAGCGCATCTTGCTGGGATTTCACTTATGAAACAAATTAAAGATGCGAAACAACTCGATGGCAATGACTTTGTCGACTCGTATAATAATCTTATTCGAGAAGTTGATGAACTTCCAATTTCACAACCAACTCGTCATAAAGCAAAGCAAGAGTTAAAAACGCTTCATTCTCGTGTACGTTCGGTTCAAAAAGATGCTGCATCTTCACGAAAGGATCATGTTCTTGAACAAGCAAGAGTCATTGCAGACTTAGATGAAAATATTATTGTTGCTACTATAAGCGGCGCGGACAAAGATTCCATGATGACTGCGCTTGACTCTATTAGATCAAAACGTCCCGATGGCGCTGTGATATTATTTACAGCAGATATGGAAGAGAGCAAGGTAATTATTGTTGCTGGTGTAAGCAAAGCGATGATTACAAAAGGACTAAAGGCAGGAGATTGGGTCCGAGAAGCTGCTAAAAAATGCGGCGGTAGCGGCGGTGGCCGACCCGACACTGCGCAAGCGGGTGGTAAAGAACCTGAAAATGTTCCTGTAGCAATGAACCGCGCTACGCAGTACGCAAAAGAGGTAACACAATGACAGAAAATAACAAAAATGACTCCAACGAAAAACAAGAAGGTGTTCCCCATCTTGTAACACCGCTTCGGCCAATTGCACATCAAGTTGGCGAACACATTCTCGCCGCACTTGAACATGACGAAACTGTTGCTGTTCTTACAACCGTAACTGGTTCTAGAAATGGTGAACAGGTAGTCTCTATACCGCTCACTAGCGAACACTTGCAACAAGTGCATGGCTTAATTAAAGAAATTCACGAGAGCGAAGAGCCTGAACGTATTCCGTGTATTGGTTTTCATTGTTATGTTGACGCAAACGAACCAGAGGAAGAACAAAATGAAAACGAACTTGTTTAATATTTCTTTAGCGCAATGGTCACTGCACCGAGCCCTTCAGGGTGGCTATATCAAATCCATTGATTTTCCTCGCATAACAAAAGAGCAGTTTGGGATTAATGCCGTTGAATATGTCAACAGCTTTTTTCCTGAGAGACAGCCAGTACCAGAGTTTGTGAATGATTTAAAATTACGATGTGATGACCTGGGCGTCACTAGCCTCCTCATCATGTGTGACGGCGAAGGAAACCTAGGTGATCCTGACAATACCGCAAGGACTAAAGCAATCGAAAACCATTTTAAGTGGGTCGACGCAGCTGTTGAACTTGGATGCCATTCAATCCGTGTAAATGCGCAATCAAGCGGCACGTATGAAGAGCAACAAAAACTTGCTGCAGACGGTTTGCGTCGGTTGACTGAATTTGGTGATACAAAAAAAATTAATATCATCGTTGAAAATCACGGAGGCTTAAGTTCAAATGGTGCGTGGCTTGCCGGTGTGATGAAAATGGTGGACCGTCCTCGTTGTGGCACATTGCCTGATTTTGGTAACTTTATTTTAGATTGGGGAACACGCGAAATGTACGATCGGTACAAAGGTGTTGCCGAATTGATGCCTTTTGCAAAAGCGGTGAGTGCAAAGTCGCACGACTTTGATAATGAAGGAGCCGAACTGCATACCGATTATGAAAAAATGATTGCTATTGTTTTAGATTCTGGGTATCGGGGTTGGATTGGCATCGAATACGAAGGTGGCAAGATTGGCGAGTTTGAAGGCATCGTTCGAACGAAGGATCTACTAGAAAAAGTAAGGGCAAGTAAAGAGGAGACAGTATGAAAGCAGCAATCATCACCGGCGAGGGTACTCCCGTTGCACACAACGTACTAAGTACAGATGATTGGGAAACTCCTTCTCCAAAACCAAACGAAGTGCTTGTTAAAACGGAGGCGTCTGCACTGAATCACCTTGACCTTTGGGTTGGCATTGGGATGCCAGGACTTGGTTTGGAATATCCACGAATTAGTGGCTCAGATGGATGCGGAATTGTTTCTGCTGTTGGGAAAAACGTGGATGAATCGTGGGTTGGAGAACGTGTGATACTCAATGCTGCTGTTCGACAACAAGAAAAGATACTTCCAAATATGTGTCCTTCACCAGAAGACATTCGAATGATAGGTGAGCACGACAACGGCGCAAACGCCGAATATTTTGTTGCGCCGGTTTCCAATGTGTTAGAGGTTGGTGATGTTGACCCAGTGCAGGCAGCGGGTTTTGGCCTTGCGCATCTTACCGCGTGGCGAATGCTTGTTACTCGAGCCCAACTTCGTGCTGGACAAAGCGTATTAATTACAGGCATTGGTGGCGGCGCTGCGCTTGCTGCATTTAATATTTGCAAGCATTTTGGGTGTCATACGATTGTGACATCACGACATCAATGGAAACTCGATAAAGCTCTTGCACTTGGTGCAAGCGAAGCAGTGCTTGATGATGGGGAAGATTGGTCTCGCGTCGTACGAGGGTTCACCGGAAAGAGAGGTGTTGATGTTTGTGTTGATTCGGTTGGCGGACCATTGCATCTTCCATGTATTAAATCACTCGCTCGAGGTGGCAAACTTGTGACGTGTGGTTGCACTGCGGGCGCTGAGGCAAAGACCGACCTTGCACGAATATTTTGGAACCAACTTTCGGTGCTTGGCTCTACCATGGGCGACATGGACGAGTTTCGCGAGGTTCTTTCCCTTTTTAAGAATGGTATGAAACCGGTTATCGATTCTGTGCACGATGCTAGCGACGCTTCGGCTGCTTTTGCTCGCCTCGAATCTGGTGAACAATTCGGCAAAATCGTTCTGAAGTGGTAACAGACTTCCTTACCCCAAACACCTACGAATCACTTAAAGGGTGATACCCAGACTACGCCCAAAACAGAAAAATCCTCCGAGGAGTTTTTTGTAGTTTCAGGGGGCATAGGAAACCATCCCAAAAAACAACTGCCCTCATCTCCGATGAGGGCAGTTGCGGCTAGGTATTCATATTCTGTCTAGTAGACAGGTTTTTGCCTATTCACCAATCCATCCTTGGAGTGGGAGGCAGTCAATCAGAACTATTATGCAGTTCGTCGATTGAAGAGAGAAAGAACAATAACTAGAGCGATTAAACCGACGAATCCGCCAGCACTAAATTCAGTAATAAGACCAGTCAATCGACCGACCATGCCTGAGAAAAAGTTTTCGTTTCCAGCCCAAATTACTTGAGCTAACACGCCAACAGCGATAAAGATTAGCATTAGGTCAATAAAGCCCCATGCCCATGTTTTGATAGTATCTATTGCATTTTTCATAATAAGAGATCTCCTTAGTTTCCTTGAACCCAGCCTGTTGTGGCCTTACTAGCCATCCCTGACAATTGGACCACAACGCGGGCCCTTGGGATTCATCATTTATCGGCTAACCGTGGATTCTCACCACAGAGATAGGCCAAATAATATAAAATCACCACCAGGGCGCTGTCCTAAGTGCCTAAAACACAGTGTGTTACGTTTTTTAAGTTTTTTGCAAAAAAGAAGTTTATTTTGCGTCTTTTTAAGGAATATCCTTGCAAAACCGAGTCTTAATTGCGTTTTTAACAGCTAATTCTACGCTATCTTCATCCTCCGTGGAATCAATGACTAGGTAGCGCTCTGGCATGGAGCGGGCCTGCTCTAAAAACCCCTCTCGAACCTTCCTGTGAAACGCCCTTCCCTTTAATTCCATTCGATCAAGAAGTGGGTTTAGTCTACCAACAGCCGTTTGATCGTCAACATCCAAAATTAACGTCACATCTGGCCAATACCCAGAAACGGCCACTTCAGCCACTTGTTGAATCCATTTTATAGGCAAACCACCCGCTGAACCCTGATACGCAAGTGTTGCGCTTACGAATCGATCGGCCACAACTAACTCTCCTCGTTCTAATGAGGGAACAATTTCTTGTTCAACAAGCTGCGCTCTGCTTGCCATATAAAGGAGCATTTCACATTGAATCGTCATCCCATCATTCTTTGGATCCAATAGCACCTGTCTGATTTGTTCGCCAATAGAAGTACCCCCCGGCTCGCGAACTTCTTTCACAACGAGTCCCTGCTCCGTGCACCATCGCATAAAGCGTTGCATCTGTGTTGATTTTCCAGAACCATCTGGACCGTCAAATACGATAAATTTTCCTGCCAATGAAGATGCTATATCACTCATGTGCTGCACTATCGTGTACTACGCCATTCTTTGCAAGGGGGAGCATCTTCAAATCAGATAATCCAAATCCCAACATGTGCGCCTATCCATAAAAGAACGACACCAACAGTACATCCAATTGAAAATAGAACTGATTCTCGAACTGTGCTTGCGAAAAACATGACCACTGCAATCGAGCAAACGACAAACTGTGCGGTTGAAATAAGTGTTACTCGGGCTAATCCGTGTTCCATCTCAACAACCCTGACAGAATCAATTAATACCACAATCGCCAAACATCGCAGCGCTGCTAGAAATAACTTGCCAAGTGGTCTTCGCATCCGCCAACAATTAACTCGAATCGCAGCAAGGAGTAACAGAGAAAAAACGAGTATTCTGACAAGTTCCCGCCAAAACTCATATATGCCATCTGCGAAAGTGATTTCTGAAGTATCACCATATAAGCCTGTCGAGCCCATGAAAATTCCATAGAGCACAATTCCAAATGCAAGTGTGCCAAATATGGCTGGAAGCAAAACTCCGCCATGCTTTTCATCAGAAAATGGTTGGATTACTTGTAGTTGATCTTTGTTTGTGTCTGTCATTTGTGTTTCGCTGTGAGTACAGTACAGCAATGACTCAAAAATTAATATGTGGTTTTATGTCAATTATTGTTTTATCTACTTATGCAAGAAGTGACATCATAATATTATCAAGCGGCGAGAAACTAGATGCTTCGGTGATTTCACGAACCGACTCTACAGTAAGCGTTCGTCACCCCATTTTGGGAGATTTTGATATTAACACCAAAGACGTTGCCTCCATCGATGGTGTTGCGTTACATAAAACAAAGCCAGTTGATTCCACCTCGGAGAAGGCGCCAATTGAGGATATACAATTCGCCTGGAGCCAGTTTGTCACCCTTGGACTAGGAATACAAAACGGACAAAAAGACTCATCTAATTTTTCTACTGTCTATAACGCTAACAAGACCGTGGACAAACACACTGTTAGCATCGACATGAGTTATAGAAGGTCTGAAAGCGACCGAGAACGAACCGAAAATAGATTTTCGAGTTCTTGGAATAATTCGTGGCTTCAGCCTAATGGTGATTGGAGCATTTTTACTACGCTTCAATTTGATTGGGCGGAATTTCAAAACTGGGATCAGCGACTAGTCGGCGACCTTGGCATTTCGTACAATTTAATTGAGTATGAAAAGGAGGACGAGAAATTTTCATTATCCCTCCGTATTGGTAGTGGTCTACGAAAAGAATTTCAATCTGAAAACCAAGAACTAATCCCCGAAGGTCTGCTTGGTCTCTCTGTGTTGTGGGCGCTTTCTGAAAAACAAACGCTTTCAGCTAATTCAACTTGGTATCCAGATTATGAAGATACTTCAAATTACCGGGTTGTCACAAATGCATCGTGGAACTTACAACTTAAAAGCTCTGAAAATCTACAATTTTCGTTAGGATTTCTACATGAATATGACTCCGTAGTCAGCAAAGATGTAGAAAAAACAAACCTACAACTTACTGCGGGAATTACATACTCATTTTGATTATCTTCTGGATCGCCAGTGTTGAATAGTTCTCCAAACACCAAGCGTGCCTGCGAATATATACCCAGCCAAACCCAGTGCAGAGCGAATATCTATTGATTCGGTTCGGTTTGCAAGCACCATGATGGATGAACCAACAATAAGTGCTGAAATTACAAGTGCCCAACTTATATTTCTCGATGATCTGTCGATTGCTTCTGTCATGTGTTCCATAGATTCGATGTCTATATTCAAACGAACTTTATTTCTGCGAATCCTGTCAAGCATTCGTGTTGCATCATCCGGTATTCGTTCTGCTAACTGTGCCCACAGTTGCGCGGAGAGTTCCGTCCTGTTTTTCAAGGCAGAAAAACCAAATTGACTTTTTACGAGTTTTTCAATTGTTGGTTTTGCATAATCAACCAAGTTAAATTCTGGAGAAAGTTGTTTCCCTACTCCTTCGATAGTAATAAGCGCTTTAATCATTAAAATCAAATCGCCGGGGCACTTCACGTTATGTTTTCGAAGGCCATCAAGGAATGCCGTCAACATACTTCCCATATCAACATCGCCCAGTGGCCCTTTGGTAAATCGCTCAATAAAATCTTGTAAATCTTTACGAAGTTCACGTTCATTGATGTCGTCTATCGAAACATCGCCTAGTCGCAAAAATGACTTCGTCACAGTGTCAATATTTTTTTCTGAGACACCATACAAAAGCATTGCGAGATCTTGTCGCATCGACTCCTCGACACGACCTGTCATTCCACAATCTATGAAACATATTTTTTCGTCTTCGAGGATAAAAATATTTCCAGGGTGTGGGTCAGCGTGAAAGAATCCAATTTCAAGGGTTTGTCGAACAACTGCGTGTGCGCCGTTCCCCACAATCCTATCACGTTGCTCTTGTGTGTAATTTTGCTTTTTCCATTTTGTTAGTTCTACGCCATCGACTTCTTCAATTGCAAGAATACGCTTAGTAGATAACTCCGTAAACACTTCTGGAAATGTAGATGTATCGTCCGCTGTCAACCCTTTCAACATTTTTGTGCTGTCTGCTTCGTGGCGAAGGTCAAGTTCAGCATCAAGCGCTTGTGCGAATGTGTCTATGACTTCTCTTGGATCAAACCCAAGTTTGGCACCATGGCTATTGAGTAAAGAAGCAATTGCTTCTAGAACTTGGAGATCCGATCGGACCTTCTTCTCTATATTTGGTCGGAGAATTTTTAATACAATTTTCTTCCCCTCTTTCGTAACGGCGCGATGCACTTGTGCCATAGAGCCATCGCCGATAGGTGTTTCTTCAATAGAAGTAAACATCGAGTCTATTTTGTCCCCATATTCCTTTTGGAGTTCTGCCTTGATCTCTTCCCAGGGCACAACAGGGCAACTGTCCTGTAAGTTTGCCAATTCCTCGGACCACAATGGCGGAACAAGGTCGGGGCGCATACTGAGCACTTGTCCGAGTTTCATAAAGGTGGGACCAAGCTCCTCAAGTGCTAATCTGAACCGAACTGGTGCAGGTTCATGGTCTATAGCATGAAGTTTTTTAAATTTTCCAAGAAATGTTACGAGTTTTGTATTTCGTATTACCTCTCCAAAGCCGAATTTTGCGGCTACAGAGATGATTTCTTTCATTCTTGGAAGGTTTCTGATTAATTTTGTTGTTGGCATAAGGCAGAATCATAACAATTTATGAAAAAAAGTTTGATTTTCGTTGACCATTTTCGTTTGGCGTGCATAGTAGTAGTAATGGCACACGAATCTCGAAAAGAACGTCTTCAAAGCTTATTGTCTCAAAAGAGGCATAAAGTTGCTGTACGTCTCGCAAAAACACCATTGAGCGGTTTTATGGCCTCTTTCAATTGTTGCACGAAAGGCGAATGGAATCTCGCGGCAACGTATTTCACAACATCGATGAACCTAATTTGGACAACCATCGTAAATCCCAATGCGGGTGCAAATCGGAAAGACTGAGTAAACACTCAAACTAAACACCGACAAGCCCCGCCCAGCAAAGGACGGGGCTTTTTTTAAGTACAAATAACTATGAACTCTCCACTACACAATCAAGACAACGCAAATTCATGGAACGATGCTGAACCATCGTTGGCCTCGATGGTTAGTCCTTCTCGAATTGCACTTTCAACTACCGCTGATGGATGGTGCGTCGATATCTCCTCACTCACTCCCTGCGATGCCATGATGGCACTCGCTCGAGAAGATTTGTTGGAAGATTCGACCATCCTCTGCGGTGTTGGTGCATCTCAATGGGTCGCTTGCGTAAATGGGCCTGTAGAAAAAGGTGACGCAAATGCAATCATTCGCGAAGTTTCAAAATCGCTTTCGCCCCTCTGTGCTGATTTTCGAATGCAGTCCGTGGTAACCTCAAGCGATGGCGAGAGCGTTTCAGTACACCTCCGCCAATACGATGATGCACTCATGCTCGCAGCAACTGCTCTTGCACAATACATGAGTGACTTGCTTGGCGAAAATGTACAAGCACCTGATCTTGGTGTCATGGATTCCTTGCTACACAAAACCGGAACAATTTCAATACGACCCATTGAAACAGAAGTCTTTGCATCTTTTGTTGATGTTGGAATCTCAACCGGAAACTCAAATGAACCAGCAAACACAGCAATAATTTTTGATATTCACTCAAATTCATGGCACTGTGATTAAAAAACTCCTTTCGTGCATGGTTAGGTAAAACCATGCACATTCCTCCTCCTTGATTGGACAGGGCCGACTACACAGTTCGACCCTGTTCTTTTTATATACTGCTCGTATGTCGATTGTAAAACACGAACAAGATGATGATGGTGTACTTCGAATTACACTTCAAGATGCAAAAAAAAGAAATGCACTTGGGGTTGAAATGTTTGATGCGATTGATGGTGCACTGCAATCACTAGGTGGTCAAACCCGTTGCGTGCTGCTTGCTGGAGAAGGTCCCGTATTTTGCGCTGGTTTTGATATGAAGGCATGTGTTGACAATATAGAGGTGTTAGAAATATATATTTTGCGGCTGAGCAAACTTATTAGAACATTGCGAAGAGTATCGGTACCAGTTGTAGTTGCAGCGCATGGTGCTGCGATTGCGGGTGGGTGCGCAGTATTAACGGGATGCGATTTTGTCATTGGTTCAAAAGAAGCTAAGTATGGTTATCCAGTACACCAAATTGGTATTTCGCCAGCAGTTACAATTCCAACTCTTCTTCAAAAAGTAGGCGAAGGCAGAGCGCGTTCGCTTTCCCTTAGCGGAGAAATTATTTATGGAAGCGATGCATATACAATTGGTTTACTTTCTCATTTAGAAGAAACAGATACGCAAGCAATCGCTGTTGCATCCGCATTAGCGATGGAACTCTCAAAAAAACCGCCTATTGCTCTTCAAGCAACAAAGCGGTGGTTAAACGAACTCGACGGTTCGCTTGACGATGAGCGGTTTGACTTGCCAGCTATACAATCCTCCTCTTCGCTGGGCGAAGAAACCGAACGGATGCTGCGTCAATTGTGGGAAAAATAATTACTGAGAATTGCTGTTGCTGACGGTACCTATTATTTACTGAGTAGATTTATGCACCCTGCATCGATTTAGCAGTATCAGCGTCCGTCATATCACTATGGCAAGAAGCTTTGCCTTCGGTTGTCATCGCCACATTGCCCTTCACTTTGGATGCAAGTTTGTGCACTTCTTCAGGTGTAAGTACACCACGTTGTTCAAGGATTTCTTTTTGTTCGATTGTTAGAGCAGCAGAAACTTTTGGTTTGTCCCATGCATAGCTCTCATCTTTACCTGAAGCAAACTCTTGTATTTCTTTACTGATTCGAACTGAACACCAATCGTGTCCACACATTGCACAAAAATCTGTATCAACATCCATGTCTTCATCGTGCATCGCACGCGCAAACGATGGGTCGAAACTTAGATCAAAATGTTTTTGCCAATTCAATGCCGCTCGTGCTTTTGTCAGTTCATCATCATTGTCACGAGAGCCGGGGATTCCAAGGGCGATGTCTGCACTGTGCGCTGCTATTTTGTACGCAACACACCCCTGCTTCACATCATCTTTCTTTGGAAGGCCCAAATGCTCTTTCGGTGTGACATAACAAAGCATCGATGCACCGTGGTACGCCGCTGCAGTTGCACCAATACAACTTGTAATGTGGTCATAGCCGGGGAACATATCTGTTACCAATGGACCAAGTACATAAAAAGGTGCGCCGTGACAAAGCGATCGTTGCAACTTCATGTTGTATTCAACCTGGTCAAATGAAACATGACCCGGACCTTCCACCATCACTTGCAGGCCCTTTGCCCATGCGCGCTCAGTCAATTCACCAAGCACTTCAAGTTCGCGAATTTGCGCTTCATCGGTTGCATCAGCAAGACCGCCTGGCCGCAGGCCATCGCCGAGTGAAAATGAAACATCGTATTGCCGCATTAAATCACAAATGTCATCAAAGCATTCATACATTGGATTTTGTTTGTTATGGTGAATCATCCACTTTGCAAGCAGTGAACCGCCTCGTGAGACAATACCAATTAATCTATCTTTAATGTATGGAATATGCTCATGCAATACACCTGCATGTATGGTGAAATAGTCAACGCCCTGTTCTGCTTGATTTTCCAATTCTGCCATAATCATTGCGGGAGTGAGGTCTTCGATTTTCTTATTCATGATCATCGCGTAAATTGGGACAGTCCCAATCGGTACAGTTGATTGACTAATAATTCCACTACGGCAAGCATTCAAGTCACCGCCTGTTGAGAGGTCCATCACGGTATCGGCACCCCACTTCACAGACCAATGTAATTTTTCGAGTTCCTCTTCGATTCCAGATGAAACTGGTGATGCTCCCATATTTGCATTTACTTTAGTTAATGAAGCCCTGCCGATTGCCATTGGGTCAAGATCCATCGCAAGGTGCACTATATTTGCTGGAATAATCAAACGCCCCGCAGCAATTTCATCTCGAACTTGTTCCGCGGTTAGATGGGGTTCGCGCTGTGCGACCCGCCTCATCTCTGGAGTAATAATGCCCAAGCGAGCATTTTCCAATTGTGTTACTGGATTAGCATTTGGTGTTGGATTAAAATCCCATGCCGTTTTTGTAGAAGGCGCTGGCATTCCGGGAGTATCCGGCGAACTGAATGTCGTTGGACCTCCGATATTTGCTTCTAATGCAAAACTTCCGGGGGCTGTACCCTGCTTCAGCGTAGATGGATTATTCGCGCCATGTACTGGCACAGAATGTTCCGCGAGACCAACAATTGTTTTAGTATCTTTCATCCTCGTATTCTACCTTCGCTACAATCCACAATGACCCGATTAAAATAACCTTATGAAAAAAATATGTCTCATCTCAATGCTCGCCCTCGCTGGATGCAAATCGCAACAAGTTGTTGAATTCGAAAGCGCCACCTTGGCAACAAGTGGCCCTGTTGAAGTTAACGTACGCTCCTTTGGCGGAAATGTCACGATAATCGTTGATTCAACTGTTCGCGGGACCATCGTGTCAGCAACGCAATTTGAAGACGGGGCTGGTGAATTGCCCGATGCTGTGCCTCGAATGCGATGCACGACTGAAATCGAAACAGGTGTAACTGGCCAAATAGTCCACGTCGTTGCAACCTGCAACGACAATGCACTGCAACTTATTAGTGCCGACATCATTATTCGGGCAAAATCAATCCATGGTGTTTCGGTCACCACACAAAATGGTGATGTCACGCTCCTTGGCATTTCAGGTGCGATCGATATTCAAACAAAAGATGGAAACGTCCGTGTTGTTACGCCACTTATGATGAATGAGCGCGTTTCAATTGAAACTCGGCGCGGCGATATTGTGTACCGAGTTCGCGGCGAGTCCTCTGGAATAATTGATGCAACCGCAATGTATGGCGCGGTTGCGCTTGACGTAAAGGAGGGCGATGCAACGATCCTTCCTGGATCGACTGGCGACCATCTTGTTTCGAGTTTCAATGGTGGTACAAATCCAATTATCATGCGGACAGTTAACGGTGACATACGAATTTATGTTGTGGCTGATCCCGTTGGCAGCGAACCGTTATTTAATACCGATTGGGTTTCTTGGTAACAAACAATGGCCGCGCAACGTGAATTACATGATTTCTTTTTTAAGGAAGCCAAGCGCAAGGGCTATCGAAGCCGCGCCGCGTATAAGTTGTCGGAGATTGACGATAAGCGGGATGTATTACACAAAGGGGACTTTGTACTAGATCTTGGCGCCGCACCCGGAAGTTGGTTGCAAATTATCTCGGAAAGAATCGGTGAACATGGCAAAGTCATTGGCGTAGACTTGAAGGCGATTGATGATGGTCTTCCAAATAATGTTGTGACGATACAGGAAGATGTAAACCTACTTACTCCCCAAAATCTTACAACAGTTTTGGGCACTAGATTCCGAGAGTTCGATGTGATACTCAGCGACATGGCACCAAGCACTACAGGTACAAGAACCATCGACCACCACGGCTCGGTGATTCTTTGCCACGCAGCGCTCGATTTATCGGCAACTTTATTAAAGCCCCACGGAAATCTTGTCATGAAGGTCCTAGAAGGTGAAGCATACCCTGAGTTACTAAAACGTTGCGCAAACTGTTTTGATTCGGTGAAGGGCTTTAAACCAAAAGCATCTCGCGCTATTTCCACCGAAATGTTCCTTGTGTGCCTTAACCGTAACGAGGACATGCCCAAACCGTTAGAACCTGCTCCCGCACCACCCACTTCCGGTTGGTAATTTACGGATCGCTAGATTTTTTTGTCAGCGCAAAGAACGATGCCAATAGGTGGTGTTTCATCCCTTTAAGCGACAATAAATGTGGATCAAAGCAACATTGATTCCTCTAAAATTATTGACAAGTACCGGAGAGGTAACGATTCCGTCACCAACCTCGTTCGCGTTCGTACTCTTCGCGTTTTTTACGAATTCGTTCTTGGCGTCCCTTGCGTCCCTCTTCATATTTCATTGACCAGTCTGAGTCAGAGGAAAATTCTAATAGAGCCCGAGCAAATGTGAGCAAAATCCAAAACCACGGAAGCATCAATCCCAAAATTAAAGCCCACCACATAATTGCACCCTGCTCACCAGAAAGTCCCGCTGCTGAAAAATGTTTCCACGGCAAAACAAAGACGATAAATCCCCAAGTCAAAACAGCAACAGCAACAACGTTACACCTGCTAGCCGCTGTATGTAAATCCATTCGGAGCGCAAAATCGTGCAGCCAAAACGCTAAACCAGAAAGTCCTATTCCACCCACAAGGTGGAGTGCAATAATTGGGAAGAAAAACTTTAGGTTTCCATTTAGAGTTCCAAACTCTGTTGGAACATGAAAAACAAACCAGAGCACATACCCAACAGCCCAACACCATTGCGAAAGTGGAATCCATTTCCGAATTAACCCGTACATTGGCGGCATCGAAGTATCTACACTAGATGGCATCATCCCAGTCACAATCGTCGGCCAAAACAACGATAACCCAAAAAGTAAACATCGGTAAATCCCAATTGGAATAAATGCAAAAGTTGAAAGCACTTGAAGAAACAATAGTGCAAAGACAAAAATCGAAGCTATTCGCATCCAGTATTTTGTGCGATGACGTATATCTGGCAAAGGCTCAAGACCCTTCACTGCAATGTTTGAATTAATCAGTCGCATTAACTTGCCTTGCGACAAATCCTCGGGTTGCGTTCGGTGTGAATTCCCACACTCGGGGCAAGGCATATCTTTCGAAATGCCCCGCAAGTCATACCCACACTTTGAACAAACTGCTTCGTTATGTTCTTGCATGGTTTATACGGACTGTTCAACACAATTTGAAGAAGATTGCTTTGCAAATTTCACCGCATTCTTAAACATTTGCAAGCCTAGCGGATCGCCTTGTTGTTGTTCTTTTGAGAGACGAGTCCAAGTCGGGTGTTGTGTCCAGCGAAGAAATCGTTCAGGATGTGGCATCAAGCCAAGTACGAGCCCACTCGCATCGCAAATACCCATTATGTCGCCAACCGAACCATTTGGATTATCCTTTGCGCCGTACCGGCAAGCAACAAGACCGCTCTCTTCGATGTCTTGCATCACCGTTTCGTTTGCAGGAACAAATCGACCTTCACCGTGCGCAATTGGAATCACTGCGCTTACTGCACTTGTTTGTAAATTTTTTGTCCACACGCAACGTGTGTTACTTGGCACCTTAAACTCCACCCATGTATCAACAAAACGTGCCGAATCATTTTGCGCAAGCGCAATCGTTGGAGTTGGCGCACTCTCTTCCCAATCACTCCCCGGAAGTGGGCCAGGTAACAACCCCAGCTGCACTGCGATTTGAAACCCGTTGCACGGCGCAATCATTGGAACACCGCGACGAAGCGCGTCGACAAATTTTGGATATAACGTTTTGCGCATCAAGTTCGCCATGATGCGACCCGCCGCGATTGAGTCGCCGTAACTAAACCCCCCCGGTAAACCAACAATATCAGCTTCATCAACGATAGATGGATTTTCTAACAGTTCATTAATATGCACCGAGCAAGGTGTTGCTCCAGCAAGTGCAAAACCCTCTGCAAGTTCAAGATCGCAGTTAATGCCGGGCGCAGTGATGACAAGTGCCTTGATCATTTATATCACCATCCCATGCATCCACACCTGGAATAGGTCTCCTATATTCCACGAAGCGGTTCCAAGTGTGACGTTGGTAGATTCGTTAAACGTACCGATGATTTCGCAAGGGATGTCTACGAAGTGTTGTTGTATTTGTTCGAGTTTGTCTGGATGCACTTCAAGCAAATATCGCGATGGTGTTTCAGAAAAACAAAGTGATTCGTTTTCGAGTTGCAAATCAAGACCAAGCCCACCACCAAATGCCATTTCAACTGCAGCGAGAAGAACGCCACCCTCGCTGCAATCGTGAGCCGATACGACAAGCATACTTTTAATAGCTTCGTGTACAAGTTTTGCATTCCGAGGACCGTCAGTTAATGAAACTGATGGAAGTTCGTTGTCGCAAGTAGCATCGGGGTCAATAAGAAGTAGGTGCGAACCGCCCATTTGTGATTTGGTCTCGCCAATAAGTACTAATACATTTCCGGGGGTTTTCGCATCCATCGTAAGGCATGTAGAAATATCATCCACCATACCAAAACCAGAAATCAACATCGTTGGTGGTATGTAAATGGTTTCGCCCGACTCGGTTGTAAACTGGTTGTTAAGAGAATCTTTTCCAGAGATAAATGGTGTACCAAATGCTTTTGCGGCGTCGTAGCAACCGTGCGAACAACGAACAAGTCGTCCTAAACTTTCTTCATCTTTCACGCCGGGCCAACAATAGTTATCAAGGATTGCAATGGTCGAAGGATCGCCACCAACGCACACGATGTTTCGAACACACTCGTCGATTGCGGCCGTTGCAATGACGTATGGATCGTCCGCAAGTGCCGTTGCAAGGCCGCTTCCGATTGCGAGGCCTTTTGTTGAACCACGAACTGGTGTGATGACTGCTGCGTCGGATGGTGCACTGCCCGATGGTCCACAGAACGGTCGAATGACACTTCGTCCTTGCACTTCGTGGTCGTATTGCTGCACAATCGATTGTTTGGATGCGATGTTTGGATGTGCAAGGAGTTTGGGCAACATTGTTTGCGTGTCTATCTGTGTGTTTCCAGCTTGAGCAACTTTCAAAGGCGCCCAAGAAGCGGTACGAGTTGCACCGTGGTACCCCTCATGCAAGAAGTGCATATCGATTTGTCCAACGGTTTCGCCGTTGTATTGCAAGATGAGTTCTTTTTTTGTTGTTCCAAACGTACCTAGATCACAGAGTTCTGCATCGTGTCGATCACAAATTTCCTGAATTACTTGAACATTTTCTGGCGGTACTGACAACACCATTCGTTCTTGGGCTTCGCTAATCCAAATTTCAGATGGGGTCAGGCCCTTGTATTTGAGGGGTGCCTTATCAAGGTGTACCGTTGCGCCAATTTTTTCGCCCATCTCTCCAACCGCGCTTGAGAAACCACCAGCGCCACAATCAGTAATTGCGCTAAAGAGGCAACCCGACTTATGGTCACGCGCTTCAAGAATTGCATCGAGTGCTTTCTTTTCGGTAATGGGATTCCCGATTTGCACAGCGTGTGAAAATTCGTCAGCGTGCGTGTCAGTCAATTCTGCAGACGAAAAAGTTGCGCCGTGAATTCCATCGCGACCGGTTTGTCCACCTATAACAATTATTCGGTCGCCAACTTTTGCGTCGCCTTCAATGCAACCAATTGGCATAACGCCGATACAACCACAGTAAACCAAGGGATTTCCTGCGTAATTGTTGTCGAACCAAACGCCGCCATTAAGAGTTGGGATGCCCATTCGGTTTCCATAATCTCGAACGCCGCGAACGACTTCTCCAAGAATACGGCGCGAAGGTAAACACCCCTCGGGTGGTTCGCTGTCAAAGTTTGCAACGCAAAACGTATCGGTTGCAGCAATTGGCCGTGCAGCTAAACCGGTTCCCATGATGTCGCGGATACAGCCACCTATACCAGTTGCAGCGCCGCCATATGGTTCAAGTGCTGATGGGTGGTTGTGTGTTTCGACTTTAAAACAAACGGCATGCTTGTCATCAAACTTTACGATGCCAGCATTGTCAACAAAAACACTCAGGCACCAGTCGACGCTTTCATCCATCAATTCAAACGTAGCGGCTGCGACTGTTGCTTTGAGTAAGTTGTGAATCGTGACGGAACCATCTTCATGTTCTTCGTGGTGTGGCCGATTAGTTGCATCGGGACCGGTGTACCGAATCGTCGCCTTTAATGTTTTATGTACACAGTGTTCTGACCATGTTTGCGCAAGCGTTTCAAGTTCAATCTCGCGCGGTTCACGGCCAAGTTTTTTGTAGTACGCTTGAATGCCTTGCATTTCTTCCAGGTCAAGGAATAGGTGGGAGTCCCGAGACATTGTTTCAAGTTCACTGCCCGAGAGAGCGCGAATTGGAACCACTGGCACGATCATGTCGTGCACATGACCTTGTGGAAACGCTTCGGGGTAATAGGGGGATGTGTGTATTTCATGCACCACTGTATTTGCAAAACACTGTAATGCAATTTGCTTTGCTTCTTCGCTACTTGTACCGTGAAAATCAAACCGACGGCCTGTTTGAACGTTCACTTTTGTACCAAGTAACCGTTCGATAGCAAATCCAACCGCTTGCGCCTCTGGATCCATCACCCCTGGTTGTGGATGCACTTCAATCATCGAATCTGCGCAAAGGTCCGACGAACCAACTACGGCATGTTCTGTGACTGGATTGCACAACAATTCGTGCGCAATTTTTGTCGCTGATTCTTCGTCCAACCCGCCTTCAACTAAATAAACCGAAGTCGTGTCTATTGACGTTGGCGAAAATCCTGCCTGTTCCGCTTGGTGCAGCGCAGCTTCGCCACGGGGGTCTGCGCTTCCGGTGGTTGGTGAAACTTCAATACGAAACACTGCCATAATACGTGTAGGGTATCAGAGGTAGAACTGACGATACTGTTTGTACGATGGCGAAACTTCCAACTTTTTTACTGTTTACCGACGGTGCATGTTTAGGTAATCCCGGTCCGGGTGGGTGGGCTTATATTCTGCGAGATAGCAGTGGCAACGAGGTCATTGGTAGTGGCGGCGACGATGACACGACAAACCAAAAAATGGAAGTGACCGCGGTGCTTAGAGCTTTGGAATCACTTAATGAACCTTCGGGAGTTGAGATTCATGCTGACAGTCAATACGTAACCAAGGGTTTAATGGAGTGGATGGATGGTTGGATTGCAAAGAGTTGGAAAAACGCCGCCAAAAAACCTGTTGCCAATCAGGATTTATGGAAACCACTTGCTCAGTTACGGGAAAAACATGAGATAACAACAAACTGGGTCAAGGGGCATGCAGGGCATCCTGAAAACGAACGATGCGACGCAATTGCATCAGCAGAAGCCGAAAAACGCTTCCAGTAACTTTTGTCGTACTTCAACTAATTGAAGTGGCGATACCGCTTGCCAATGTACAAGCATAGAAACAGTTTTTAGGGTCATATATGAGATCTGACCTAAAAGTGTTATCGGACTGTTGCTGGGCGTGGATGGTTGCTTCTTGAGCCAGTATTGGTATGATGTGCGGCTCGCCTGACGGAAGGCGACTCAAACCAATATCTCGGAATTACTTATGCCAACAATCAACCAACTCATACGAAAACCAAGAAAGACCCCAACGGTCAAGTCGAAGGTTCGCGATCTTGAAGCAAGCCCGCAAAAACGTGGTGTCTGTCTTCAAGTTCGTACTGTAACTCCTAAGAAGCCAAACTCGGCGCTTCGAAAAGTTGCTCGAGTTCGTTTGTCAAACGGCAAAGAAATCACCGCGTACATCGGCGGCGAAGGACACAACTTACAAGAGCACTCCATCGTGCTTGTTCGTGGCGGGCGTGTTCGTGACCTTCCTGGTGTTCGATACCACGTAGTTCGTGGCGCGCTTGACACCCTTGGTGTTGATGCACGTAGGCAAGGTCGTTCCAAGTACGGAACTAAAAAAGGCAAATAAATAGAAGCGCACATCGTGTGCGCTAAGCAAGTAATCACACCCTCGGAAGTAGAACATATCTAGTCCAAAGTGTGGTGAACAAGGTCACTAATCTGTGACAGATGAGCTGAAAGGAAAAAGCAATGGCTGGACGAATCACAAAATCAGAAGAGCAACTTAAACCAGATCCTAAATATGGCGATAAGGTTTTATCAAAGTTCATTAACTGTTTCATGAAAGATGGCAAAAAGGCTGTCGCACAGCGTGTTATGTACGACGCACTTGATCGCATCGAAACACGACTTAAAAAAGAAAAAAGCACAGACGAAAATGCTCTAAAGAATGCAATGGACGTCTTCCACAAAGCGCTTGAAAACGTTCGACCAAACGTCGAAGTTCGTTCAAAGCGCGTTGGTGGTGCGAACTACCAAGTTCCAATGCCTGTGAATGCACGGCGCCGTCAAAGTTTGACATTCCGGTGGATTATCACCGCATGTCGTGCTGAAAAGGGTAAGCCATTTGCACAATGCCTCTCAAAAGAACTTTGGGATGCGTCAAAGGGCGAAGGCAAAGCTGTGACAACGCGTGAACAAACACACCGGATGGCTGAAGCGAACAAGGCGTTCTCACACTTCGCGTTTTAAACCATGGTCTTTTCTGATCGCTATCACCGCCAACGGCTCGTCGATGGCATCGGCGATCAGGGGCAACTTGCAATTTCAAATGCAACTGTCGCTATAGTTGGAGTTGGCGCACTTGGGTGTATGTCTGCTTCGATGCTTGCAAGAGCTGGCGTAGGTCACATTATTTTGATTGACCGCGACATAGTTGAATCAACTAATTTACAACGTCAAGTTCTTTTCACCGAAGAAGACGCAAGCACGCAAGAGCCAAAAGCCAGTGCTGCAGCGGCACATCTTGCAAAAGTCAATAGTGAAATAAAAATCACAGCGCATGTTGAGGATCTCACAAGTAGGAACATCCACCATCTTCTCGAAGATGTCAATGTCATCGTTGATGGTCTCGATAACTTTAACACCCGTTATCTTCTTAACGATTTTGCTGTAAAAACAAATACACCCTTTATGTTTTCTGGCGTTATTGCAAGCCAAGGGAACGTCATGACAATTATTCCAGGTTCAACGCCTTGCCTTCGCTGCTTGTTCCCAGAACCACCACCTAGCGGTGAACAAGACACGTGCGATACCGTAGGTGTTCTGGCGCCCGCAATTGGAATCGCAGCCTCTTGTCAATGTATGGATGTTATAAAGTTCCTCACTGGCAACCAAGAAAAAATCTCTAAAACACTTTTAACGTTTGATTTATGGAACTCCGAAAGTAATCGATTGGGTTTAGGTGAACCTGTTGAAAATTGCACATGTTGCAAGGAATTACAATTTGAATTTTTAACCGCAACAACGATCGAGCCGACTGTCTTGTGTGGGCGGCTCGCCGTTTCTCTCCCCTGTATCGAAAATTTTGACCTGCAGTTGACTGCAACAAAATTAAAGGAACATGGCACGTTTGAGTGTTCTGAAACAATGATTCGCGGTGAGTTCAATGAAGAAGAATCTGCAGATGGGAGCGCTATCAAATTCCTCTGTTTTCACAACGGACGCGCCATTATTCACGGCACCGATGATATCAAGCGAGCAAAAGCTATTTTTGAAAGATATGTTGGTAATTAACACTTTGACCCTTATACTGTGAGTTCACCCTTATGGAAAATCAACCAATTATTGAAACAAAGCCCGTCAACCTTCCAACTTGCCTGGATCGCCCTGTCACGCTTCGGACATTACGAAAATGGTCAAAGGCAAACGAGAAGTGGGCAATGCTCACGTGCTATGACGCAACAACTGCGAGGTGGATGGCAGATGCTGGGCTTCCAACAATGCTTGTTGGTGATACCGCTGCTGAAATGATTCTTGGATACGACAGCACTATTCACGCGCCGCTTGATTTCCTTATCACCCTTACTGCTGCAGTAAAACGTGGCGCACCAAATGTGTTTGTCATGGGCGACATGCCTTTTTTAAGTTACCAAGTTGACGAACCTTCTGCAATTCAAAACGCCGGTCGTTTTTTAACTGAGGGTAATGCAGACGCTGTAAAACTTGAAGTCGATGGAAAGTGGGTAGATAGATTCGCCGCAATTTGTAACGCGGGTATCGCAGCCGTTGCACACCTTGGTTCAAGACCACAACAAGCAAAACAAACTGGTGGTTACACCACTGCGGGTCGCAGCGCTAACGCGGCAAATATTATTGTTAAAGATGCAATTGCTATGGAACAGGCTGGTGCTTCAATGCTCTTGCTCGAAGCGGTTCCAGAAGAAGTTTCAAAAGCCGTCATAGAGGCGACGTCTATTCCAGTGATTGGATGCGGTGCGGGAACTTGTTGCCACGGTCAAGTTGTTGTTATGCAAGACCTTGCTGGGCTAACAAAATGGCAACCGTCCTTTGCAAAACCAACTGCAAACGTTGGTGGTGAACTCTCCGCCGTAGCAAAGACGTGGATGGAAAATGTCCACGGCAGCACGATTGGTCAGCACCCTTACAACATGCTTGAAGGTGAATCTAAAAAGTTTCAAGAATAAGTTGACGCAACTAATTCTTTAGTAATTTCGTGTGTGGGACTGTGGATAACCTTATTAACGCTGCCACTTTCAATAATTTTCCCTTTTGACATCACAATTACTTCATCGCAAAACTCATTCACTACTGCAAGGTCGTGCGTAATAAACAAAATGGTCAGTCCAAGTTCATCTCGAAGTGTTACAAGGAGTTTTAAAATTTTCGCTTGCACCGTTACATCAAGTGCCGATGTCGGCTCGTCACATACTAGCAAATCCGGTTTGAGTGCAATTGCTCTAGCGATTGCGATGCGTTGTTTTTGACCTCCTGAAAACTCATGTGGAAACCGGACGGAGTCTTCTTCCTTAAGCCCAACTTGGAGTAGTAATTCGACTGCTCGTTTTTGCAACTCTTTTCCCTTTGCTATTCCATGTACAAGGAGCGGCTCGGTAATAATTTTCCCAACTCGCATATACTCGTTAAGAGAACCGCCAGGATCTTGAAAAACCATTTGCATTCGCATTCTCAATGTGCGTATTTGTTTTTTGGTAAGTGTGCCCAAATCAGTTCCATTAAAAACAATTTGGCCGCTGGTCAGGGGTATGAGTTGCAGCACGGCTCGGGCAACCGTTGACTTTCCTGAACCGCTCTGGCCAACAACGCCAAGTGTCACACCGCGCTGGAGTGAAAACGCAACCCCGTCAACAGCGGGCACTACCTCTTTCCCCAATGGAAAGGTAACTTTAAGGTCGTTAATTTCAAGTAGTGGTCGATTGCTGTCCATCATGTGCCACCGGTATGGTATCTTCGTCATCCAAGAGCGATGAAACAATATTTAACATTACTAGAGCACGTCCTGAATCATGGAACTGAAAAGGATGACCGAACCGGAACCGGCACAAGAAGCGTTTTTGGGTGGCAAATGCGCTTCAAATTGGCTGATGGATTTCCGCTCGTCACAACAAAAAAGATCCACACGCGCTCTATTTTCCATGAATTGCTCTGGTTCCTTCGCGGCGAAACGAATATCGCGTATCTAAAAGAAAACGGCGTTTCCATTTGGGACGAGTGGGCGGATGAGCAAGGAGAACTTGGACCAGTGTACGGTTCACAGTGGCGATCGTGGAAAACCACCAGCGGTCAATCCATTGATCAAATCACAAATCTAATAGAAGGTATTAAAAATAATCCAGATTCGCGGCGGCACATAGTGAGTGCTTGGAACGTCGGCGAGGTAGACCAGATGGCATTGCCACCCTGCCACACCATGTTTCAGTTTTACGTTGCTAATAACAAATTATCTTGTCAGCTTTATCAACGAAGCGCTGATATTTTTCTTGGTGTTCCGTTTAACATTGCATCGTATGCATTACTCACGATGATGATTGCTCAAACGACTGGTCTGGAAGTCGGTGATTTTGTGCACACATTTGGCGATGCACATTTGTATTCCAACCACATTGAGCAAACAAACGAACAGCTCAGTAGAGACATCCGTGCATTACCTACATTAAAATTAAACCCAAAGATTACATCTATTTTTGATTTTACGTATGAGGACATTGAGTTGGTTGGATACGAACCACACCCGCACATTAAAGCACCGGTGGCTGTGTAACATCATGGAAATCGTTGTTGCAATGACGGACAATTTTGTCATTGGTGCAAACGGCGAGATGCCGTGGCACTTGCCAGCCGATTTGCAACACTTTAAAAAACTTACCTCGGGCGGTGCCATTGTTATGGGAAGACGAACTTGGGAATCGATTGGTCGGGCACTTCCAAACCGAACCAACATTGTAATTACTCGGCAAGAAGGATACGAAGCAATTGGCGCGACTGTTGTGCATTCTCTAGATGATGCA
>JABAAL010000020.1 GCA_014238785.1 Phycisphaerales bacterium
CCGTCGACCAACGAATATATTTCCACTCGCTCAAACTTCCTTGGATAATACATTTCTTCATTTAACAGAATGTATAAGGAAGCAAGTTTCAACACTTTGCCGGTATATTGAAGTTCTTGCTCCTTTTCAAGCATATGTACCGTGACAACTTGCCCTACCTCTGCAACCCATTGCGTACCATCTTGCAACGTGTAGGTATGGGTAACCATGTCGCTAGCAGTGAATCCGGTTAGGAGACTGATGGTGAAGAGTGAGCAAAATATTTTCGTCAACAACCACTGCATTGGGCTCATTATCCTACCAATAACAATGAAAACACGCCCAAACTGCCTCATCCAAAAAAACGACCCGAGGGATAGTCTTTCCCCAAGCCAAACATACAATACCGCCATGGGGACCCAAAATTAGTGCTTGCCTTTATACATGAGAAAATTAATCTCATTCCACAAAGAGGGTACAATTACTAAATGCGATTTTGTATCTACCTCTTGTTTTTCGTAACGCTAGCGAGTTGTTCAGGCGTCGAACGAGCAAACAAAAAACCACGTCCAGTTCGATCAAACATATCGTTCAACGGAGAGGTTCCAAACATGCTTCGAGGCACCATCAAACAGCATGTTGCGCTGATGGGATATGCCGATACCTACAGCGAACAATACAATCCTATCGTTGCAGCCGGCTACGGACTCGTGGTCGGACTAAACGGTACTGGATCCAGCGAAATGCCACCGCAAGTTCGCGCGCATATGGTTGCAGATTTAGCAAAGCGAGGCCTTGGCGAATCCACGCGGGGCTGGGGGCACATAAAACCAGACCAATTACTCAATTCAAACGAAACCGCGGTCGTCATTGTCGAAGCAGCAATTCCTCAAGCGGCGTCGGGAAGAAAACGATCCCGCGCGAACATGCGCGAAGATCACCCGTCGCTACAAGGAACTGTTTTTGATGTCCACGTGTACGCTGAACCAAGCAGTTCAACGACCAGTTTAGAGGGAGGCATTTTACTCTCGACCCTCCTAAGACAAGGTGAACTCAAAACAGGAAGTTCGCATGCCAGAGAAGTCGCAACAGCTTCTGGACCGATATTTATTAATCCATTTGCAAAACCAAATGCAATCCACTCCGATTCCGTTCATCGAACCTCTGGTCGTATACTTGAAGGCGGCGAAGTGCTCTCCAACATGCCCATGCGACTCGTTCTTTTTGAACCTAGCCATTCTCGCGCCACTCTCATACAAACGGCGGTCAATCGCGTATTCCCCGAGGAACCCGGTCAAGATGGGCCAACAGCACACGGGTTAAATAGTGAAATGATTGAGATTCGCGTACCGCCTTCGTGGAAGGATGACGTACCAACCTTTATGGAATTACTGACACATATTACGATGCGTTCTCAAAATCCTGAAGGTGTTGCGATGTCTGTTAAACGATTACTTATTGCTGACCCAAGTCCAAGAAATGCCGACGCGGCGATGTGGAGATGGCGAGCAATTGGATCGCGCTCACTTAGTGTCATAAGACCGCTGTACGAACACCCAGACAGCCTACCGCGAATTGCTGCACTTCAAGCAGGTGGTGGACTCGATGATCCAATTGCAGTTCCATATCTTTTAGAAGAAGCGGCTTCTAGGGGCGCGCTTGGAATTCGACTTGATGCAATAGAACTTTTAGAAACTATGCCTCGAGATTACCGAATCGAAAAAGGGCTCCGACCTCTTCTTAACGATGAAGATGTAGAAATTCGCCTCCGCACTGCGGAAGCCTTGGTAATACGTGATGACACCTCGATTAAAAAATATTCCATCCCCGATAAATTTGATTTAATCCATGTGCCCTCTGATCACAAAATGATTTATGTAACACAGACGGGCTATCCTCAAATTATTCTTGCTGGTGACATAGAAGTATCCAGCCCACTTACCTTACAAGCTTGGGACAACAATCTTATTATTAAAAATTCTGAAGATGAAACAAACGATCTTCTTGTTCGATACCAAGATATTGAAAAAGATATAACTATGATTGAGCACATCGCCCCCGAGTTGCCCATATTTACAATGTTCCTTGCACATGAATCGACTCCTGAAGCACCTGCCCCAGGACTCAATTTAACTTACAGCAAAACAATCGGTGCACTGCACGCACTCTGGCGACAAGAGTATATCGAGGCCGATTTTAAAGTTGAACAAGATCGGCTTTTGGCTGCGATTCAACGTCTTACGTCAGAAACATCCTTTGTCAGAAGACCTGATTTTGAGCCAGAAACCGAAGGCGAAGAGCCACCAAGATTCATCGATCAGCCTAAAAAGCCCGAGAATCAAGAAATCCCCATCTCATAAAGTTGCCTTTTACGCCCTAAACCCAATTATCTCACTCTTTTTGCCTTGGGTAATCAAGGTTTTATCGTTACTATGAACACCGTAAACCCTTGATTAAGGGTTCCCCGTACGGGCAACCGCCCAAACTGGGGATGGCTTTAGGATGAAGCCATGGCAATAGACAGGAGGTCTTTTTTTTATGCGGCTATCAAAAATTACTATCGCTGGCTTTAAGTCGTTCGCGGATTCAACCGTATTCGAATTTGACAAACCAATTATTGGCATCGTCGGCCCAAACGGTTGCGGCAAATCAAATGTTGTTGACGCCATCAAGTGGGTCTTAGGGGAACGATCGGCAAAAAGTTTACGCGGCGAAGCGATGCTTGATGTAATCTTCGCAGGCTCAGCAGTACGCAAGCCGCTCGGTGCTGCAGTGGTTACACTCACCTTTGATAATCCCGTCATCAATAAAAATACAACTGAACCTGCTTCCCGAAGGTTTCTCTCAGTCGACACCGACGAAGTAGGTGTAACAAGAAGACTCTACCGTGATGGTCGAAGTGAGTATTTAATAAATGGAAACAAAGTCCGTCTCAAAGATATTCGGGAACTCTTTCTTGATACAGGCATTGGTACAAACGCATACTCCATTATCGAACAGGGTCGTGTGGCCGCGATGCTCCAAGCAAACCCAACAGAACGCCGAGGCATTCTTGAAGAAGCCGCCGGCGTAGCTCGTTTCAAAACTCGCCGTAAAGAAGCGGAAAGAAAACTAGAACGAACTGAAATTAACCTTGTACGTGTTCGCGAGCAACTCGCGTCAACCGAACGACGCCTTCGAACCGTACGTGGCCAAGCAGAAAAAGCAAGAAAGTTTGCTGATCTAGATACACGACTTCGTTCGATTCGTACACATATCGCACTTGATCAATTCCACGAGCTCCATACGCAACTACATGGACTTACGAGCCAGCTCACTACGCTTGAAAAAGAACGACAAGAAATTGCTGCACAAGTCATCGTGCAAGAAGACGAAAAGCGACAAGCGGAAGTCGGTCGGCACAGTTTGCAGTCGGACCACCAAACATTAATCCAACGGTCGACCGAGCACGAATCAACCATTCGCCACTCCCAACAACGAGTTGAAATGATGGTGCGTTCCATCCAAGAGTCGAAACATCAAGTTGATGACGAGCGCTCTCGTCTAGGCGACCTCAAAAGCCGTGAAGAAGCTCTTTCTGGACAACGCAAAGGTGCTTCTGAACAAATTGCCGCTTCAGCAGAGCGGCTTGCAGAGATCGACCGTACGGTTGACAGCATTTCCATCGAGCATGCCACATTTCAACAAAAAGTTGTTGGATTACAAGACCTACTCTCAAACATACAAGATGAACTTGAAACCCAAAGCGGCAAACAATCACAACTACATGCGGTAGCTCAGTCTGCAAAAGAGCGACTCAGCAGTCAAGCTGAACATCTAGAACGCACGACAAATAGCAAGAAAGAATCACAAACCGAACTCGAAACTCTTCAAACTAATCGTGAAGATACCGCCCTACTCATGGTTGAAGTGCAACGCACAGTCCAGCAACACGAAGCAGTGCTGCAAACACACGATAGTGCCGCTCATTCTCTTGGAGAACTTGCAGAAGAACTCACCGGTGATTTGGAAACCATGCGTCAGCAACGCGCAGCTTCAGGGTCACGCCTTCACCTTCTTGAAGAAATGCAACACGCTCGCGAAGGGCTTACAGATGCTGTCAAATACATCCTTGACAATCCCGAAGCATTCCCAAAAATAAAGGGAATGCTCGGAGATTCAATTGATGCAAGCCACGCAGATGCCCATCTGGTTGAAATCGCTCTTGGAACGGACGTTCAACTTCTTCTCGTTGATTCGAGTGATGACATTGCACTTGTTGAAGATTCACTAAAAAGTACCAATGGTCGTGTTGGCTTACTACCTATGGATGCCACGAACGACAATGCAAGCCTTGCACACGGTCCCGCAACTCCTCTTCTCTCATTGATTCAAATTTCAGAGCACGCGAAAAATGCTGCTGCAAAAGTTCTAGGTAGGACCGCAGTCGTCAACACCATGCAAACTGCCTTAAGCCTTCGATTACAAATGCCTGGATGGCGATTTGTGACACAAGCTGCTGAACTTTTAGAAGCAGACGGACGGGTTTTTGTAGGAAAGAGCACAACTGGAGATCAAAAAGGTTGGCTCACAAGAAGAATTGAGATAAATGCCTTAACGGTCGAGTGCTCAGCTCTTGACCAACAAATCGACCAAAGGCAGTCTCAACTAAGCGACCTTCTCGACGAAAGCGAACAAGCAAAGGAACAACAGCGAGATTCCGCTTCTCTAGTCCGCTCAGCAAGAAACACACTGGTAGAACACGAGTACCACCTCCAAAGAATCGATGACGATATCCACCGTTGCAACAGGCAAGTCCATGTCCTCTCTGAAGAACAAGAAGAATTGCAAAACACAATCGCAATCAGCAAAACGCAATGCACAACTGCTGTACAACAAGCTAATGAGTTATCTTCGTTCATTGAACAACTCACTGCTGACAGAATCAAAGAACGCGAACACTTAGACATTTGCCTTTCGCAATCTGAATCGACTTCCGAGCAACTTACTGCAGCAAGAGTCGACTTAGCACAAGTTGGCGAAAAGCACGAAGCAGACCGCCGCGAACTTCGACATATCGACGCAGCAATAGAAGAATCCACAAGACAACGCACGCTGTTACAAGATCAAATTGCAAGGCGACTTGGACAACTCGAACAATTTGAAGCCTCAAAACAGGACAGTCAAGAAGAGATTGAGCAATGCATGGTCACTGCAGAGCAATGCAGAATAGAACTTGATGCATTCAATGAAAAAATGAAGGCCGCAGATGCTAAGGTTGAGCAATTTGCGCTCACATTGCAAGCAAGTCGAGAACTTGGCGAACGAATAATTCGCAATTTTCACGCGCTTGAATTAAGCCGCCGCGAAGCCGAGGTCAAACGAGAAAATCTCGAAGAACGAACGCTCGAAGAACTTGAACTCGATGTAAGTAATTCCTATAACGATTGGCTCAAACACGCTGCATCAAATGCGCGCCCATCGGAGAACCGTGATGAGATGGACGAAGAAGGCGAAACTCTTCGCATCGAAATCAAAAAGCTAGGCAATGTAAACCTTGATGCAATAGAGGAAGAAGTCAACCTCGAAGAACGCAATGTTGACCTCGCGCAGCAAGTTATTGATATTGATTCTTCTGTCGAGTCTCTAACCGAGCTTATTACCGAACTCGAAGAACAAAGCAAATCTAAATTCGAAGATACATTCAATTTGATTCGAGAGCATTTTGCTGGCCCACAAGGCATGTTCCGGAAAATATTTGGTGGAGGAAGTGCCGACATCATTATGCTGCCTGACGAAGATGGTAATGTGGACTTACTTGAAGCCGGAATTGAAATCAAGGCCAAACCTCCGGGTAAAAAACCAAGAGTCATCTCGCAACTCAGTGGTGGCGAACAAGCCATGACGGCAGTTGCGCTTTTGCTTAGTATCTTTAAAGCCAAGCCTTCTCCTTTCTGTATTCTTGACGAAGTTGATGCTGCGCTTGATGAATCAAACACCCATCGCTTTGTACGTTCACTTCACCACTTTTTAACGGATAGCCACTTCATTGTCATTACCCATAAAAAGCGGACCATGATAGAGTGCGACAAGTTATACGGTGTGACCATGCAAGAGCGCGGCGTCTCTAAGCACGTTGCCGTGACGATTGACGAAGTGAGTAAAGATGGCAACCTTACTATTGCTGCTCAGAATCGTGTAGAAGAACCAGAAATACCAATCCCAGTGACAGTCTCGCAAACTGAAACGCCAAGCGTTACAGCATAACTTAGGTGCTAAAAGCCATAAGGGCTAGTAAATAGCGACGGCATTCGACTTTACAGCCAGTCCTCGATTGCATCCCAAGCCCCCTGTAACTGAGGTGATGGTCTCGCGTCAACTTCGAAGGGGTTAGATGTATTCATAACATGGTCACCTCCAGAAATCCGAACAAGGGTTGGGTTCTTCACTGCCTTTGTAAGAGCAATCGCGGCGTCAACTGGAACCGTAGAATCTTCTTCGCCATGGACAATGAGAACGGGAGATTCTATATTCCCCGCAAGTTCCAGCAATGCATGTGACGTTGGGTCATCTAGTTGTTCCTGCACAAAACAGGCTCCAATTTCTAGCAATTGGTCTGTTCTAGAGGAAGGGGATTCCAAGGAACCTTTAGCAAGGAGTACTTGCTGAGACTCCTTTGTAAGCGGGTTACAAGTCGAAGGCGCAGAAAGTGAGAGCACGCCATCGACAGACACCGTTCCTCTGCCTGCTGCAAGCAAACAAGCGACACCTCCACGTGAATGACCAAGTATATACAAAGGCAAACCATTCTCAGAAAACGCATCACAGAGGATTGCCACATCTTCTACTTGTGTGTTCCATGTTTGCTTTTTAAACAAATCAGGACGTACAAATGGGCCATCGCCCTCGAGCATCCCCGAATGCGAAAAGTTGAATCGATGTGCACAGTATCCCCGTTTCGCAAATTGTTGCGCAAGCCAAGGTAACATACCATACTCTTTATACCCCTTAAACCCATGGCCAAGGAGAACAACGCCCTTGAGTTCGCCTTCTTGCGCATGCGACGTGCCACAAATCCGTTCGCCCCTGCTGCCTAGTACGTTCCAATCTTTATACTCCATTGGTATAGTCTACACCCGACCCACGAGTTTCCCCTGACTTTACCCCGAACCTCAGAAAGGGCTCTTACTGTGTTGGTATATGGAGGATTTGACCAATTCGCAAACGGTTGGGATTCACGGAAGGATTTGCTCCAACGATTACATAATATTTATTGGCGTCGTCGTAGTAATCCCCTGCAATTGAACTAAACGTCTCGCCTTCCGTAACGCAATGTTGGTGCGCGTCGAACAAGGTCGCATGTGGCGCAAGTTCGTCCTTCTTTGCAATCTCTGTTCTTGAATCTGGCATTCGAAGAGTGCGGCCAGGTAAAATTGAGCTCGGATCTGAAATTCCATTGAGATTTGCTATATCAACCCACATCCTAAAACTTCCAAGTTCTCTTGATGCAATCTCACCCAATGTTTCACCATCTCGAACGGTGTACAACTTTGTGATTACCTCTTCCACCTGCACTGGCTCTGGAGTGATAGGCGCAACTTCTTCTACTGGAGCAACCATATCTTCAACACTTTCCTCAATGATTTCAACTTCTACAGCAACTTTTTCTTGTTCTTGAGTGATATCTGCTGCAATTGGTGGATACCCAAGACTTACGAGTTTCTGCAAATTCCCCTCTCCGCCAAACATCGATGGTCGAGTTGGGACTACCTCAGTCGAGACCGTACTACCCGATTGCGGTGGGGTCATGCCATAATAGACAACAAGCGAGGCTAAAAGAAGGACACAAATTGATACGATTGCTTTACTTGTTCCGGACATAGTAGAAACCCTCCTTGGCATCTATATATATGTTCGGTCAACAAGTCTGATTATCTTGAAAACTCACGTATACGTGCTATTCGAATTACGTACTGAAACAACATTACTCTTTGGGGGAATATCTCTTGAACACGAGCGGCGCTGCAATTGCAACAGAACTATAGGTTCCGACGAAGATACCAATCAAGAGCGCAAACGCAAACGGTCGAATCCCGCCGCCGCCAGCCCAATAAATGATGACGACTGCAATTAAAGTTGTCACAGATGTAAGCACAGTTCGACTAATCGTTTGGTTAATTGAGTTGTTCACAGTTTCCTGAGTCGGAAGCGGTCGCTTGCCACGATTCTCACGAATACGATCAAGAATAACAATCGTATCATTCAGTGAGTAACCAATCACCGTTAACAATGCTGCAATAACACCGAGGTCAATTTGGAATGCTTCAATTCTCAACGTTTGGCTGAAGAATGTGATATTCGCTACGTACCCAGCTAGAGCAAGTGCACCAAGCGTCACCAACACGTCATGAAGTAACGCAATGATTGCTGCGAGCGAATACCGCAAGGAACCAAATCTAAACCAGATATACGCAAGAATTCCAAGCAAAGACAAGATGACGGCTACGATTGCATTTGCCTTCATTGTCTCTGCAATTTGCGATGAAAAACTACTCACTTGTTCGAGCGATTGAGGTTGCGATAATGCAGTTGAAACAAGCTTCCATTCGTTTGACGCGACTCGTTCATCAACGACTTCTGGATTATTTTTGAAGTAGTTCATGTCTGGGTCATAGACTGCAATAGCAACAGATGTATACCCATCGCCATTGCCCCGTTTAACACCAAAGATCTCAACTTCGCGTCCACCAGCATCGCGAGCAAACTCAGGCTGCTGTCGCATGCGTTCAATTCGTTTCGTAATATCGTCAATACTTGCCGAAGGCGTAATATTTTCAATCATAACTAAAACGCCACCGCGATAATCCGAAAGATCGCCACGAGCAGTTGATCCAATAACTTCACCAACAGTATTTGCAGCTTGTGGAATAGGCTGCGTATACTTCTCAAACGAAGTTGTACCAACGCCTTTAAATGCAAGTGCCGGAGGAACATCAAGGTCTTTACCAAATGCTTCTGTAATTGCTTCGACAACGGTCGCTGTTACAACAGCATCGTCTTCAATTCCTGGAGGATTCGAAACCTTTACTTGAAACCCATTTGAGACGACCCTGCCATCAGCATCCACTTGAGCTTCACCAACTGTAAGTATTGTAGCACCAGCAAGTTCTGCAAGTATTTTATCTGCCTGTGAATCGCCGGTTGCTGCAACACCAATTGCATGTACGCGTGACTCAACCGAATCTTCGCCCGTGTGCGCAAGTAATAGACGATCGCCATCCTCGATCACCCGTGTACGCATCGTCATAGAAACCCCGCCACGGAATTCCGTATCGAGCATCGTGACACCACGATCAAAAAGTAAGAAAACTGAAATGCTGCAGACAATCAAACTACACACCCAGAAAAGTTTTCGTAAACTTACCCAGTCAATGGCTGGGTGTAAAAATCTTGCTACTGCAGGCACAATGGTCGGCAACATCGGCAAATTTCTCATGCCAAAGACGTCCGTGTATATTTTAAAGATGACTCTTGTTACAAAGAGCGACGTAAAGAGTGTCGCAAGAATACCTATAGAAAGGGTAACAGCAAAGCCCTTCACTTCGGTTGTTGCTGTTCGATAGAGCACAAAACAAACGATTAAGTTTGTCAAGTTCGCATCGATAATCGTGGAGTACACTTTGTTGTACCCTTCACGAATCGCTTCGCGCAAATCTTTAGCACCAGCATTCAACTCCTCGCGAATACGTTCATAGATAAGAACATTTGCATCAACTGCCATGCCCATGGTCAAGACAACACCCGCCAAACCAGGCAAAGTAAACGTGCCATCGATGAGCGACATTGTTCCAAAGATCAAAAGTCCATTTGCTAGCAACGCAAAGGCCGCAACAAGTCCAGCAGTCATATAGTAAAGCAGCATGAAAAGCATCACGGCGATGATCGACCAGCCAAGTGCCGACATGCCACGACTCAAGTTATCAACACCGATAGTTGGACCGATGATATTCACTGCGATTGGATCGTTACTTAATCGAGCTTCCAAAGAACCCGCCGCAAGAACCCTCAAAAGGTATTCAATTTCTTTCTGTGAAAAACTACCTGTGATTTGACCCTGCCCGTTGATTTGAGAATTCAAATTCGGGGCGGTATAGACCTGACCGTCAAGCACAATCGCCATTGGCTCATTGACGTGTGGGCCTGTCATTCTGCCCATTTTGCTGCCTCCAGCACCATCAAGCCGAAACGCGATTGCTGGGCGACCAAATTGATCTGCCGTTTGGTACGCACTCGTTACCGACCATTTATTTCCGCTGCGATGCGTCATACTTCTTGAATCATCGTTGTAGAGAAGCAAGTAAACGCTGCCATCGTACTCTGCCGCTTCTAACGATCGAGAGGCAAGATAGGATTGAGGATTTGCCAATAGAGCCACAAGTTGAGCGGGTGTTTCAACCCACTGCTCCAGATTGTTAATCGGGAACCAGGAAGCTGTTGGTGAATCGGTATTGTCGGGACCAACTTCTGCAAGCTGATTACGTAAGTCAGAAATATCAAGACCTTCCGCCTTGCCTTGCTGCACAGCGATTCTAAAATCTAAAACACCTGCGCCACGAAGCATTCGAACCAAATCTTCTGGATCATCGAAACCAGTTCGTCTGTTTTGGTATTCATTAAAAGTATCGACAAGCGAACCTAGTTCGGCTGATAGATGTGGATATCCGCTTTCCAATTCTGCAAAGGCAACGTCTCGAGGCGCAATGCCTCGTAATACTTCGTCAGTATTTTCATCCCGTAGGACTCGTCCATCTGCATCGCGAAGAGGGTCGCCAATGGGTGAAAGTTGCAACAATCGAGAAATTTCATTTCGATCTAAGCTCAATGAAAGGAACTGCTCACGCATATCCTCAAAATCGATTTCGGAATCCGCTACTTTTTGTTCGAGAGAACCGTTTGTTACATCTGCCTCTAGTTCTGCTGTTGCAGATTCACGTTCATCGTAGAGTCGTTGCAAATCGATGATCAGTGTGCCTCGAGCACCCTCACCACCAAATTCATCGATAGCAGTATTATCAGCGAGTGCTTGATCTAGAGAACCTGCACGTATTTGTGCGCCAAGTAGAAGGTCATCAAGATATCCTTTGTAAACTTTGCCAAGCTCTTTTACTTCAGCGCTGGGGAGTGGCATCACAACTTCAATTCGATCTGTGCCAAGTGGCGTCATTTGAATATCGAAGACACCATCTGGATTTACACGTTCTTTCAAGACTTCAATTGTTTGTGAGAGGACTGCTTGGCGATCTACGCCTTCATCCATACGAACGGAGTAAATTAAACTCACGCCACCACTAAGGTCGCGACCGAGCCTAATCTTTTTGTCAGGAGGCGTAATCGCAAACACGCAACCGATGAGAAGTAAAACTATTAGGATGATCTTCCAGAGGAGATTCTGCATAACGTAAGGATCCAATTAGGGGAAGTAATAAAAGTGAAAGAATAGGTTAACTGGTTGTTTCGGCAGTTACTTGTTCAATGCTATCGCGAAGAACGGTAATTCGAGTATTTGATGACTCATCTACCTTTAAGACGATACGATCAGGTTTAATTTCAACGATAGTTCCAAAAACACCTCCACGAGTAAGTACCTGATCACGTTTAGCAAGTGAGTCAAGCATAGAAGCGCGCCGCTTCTTTTGTTTGCGCCCGCCAAAGAAACTAAAAACAATCATGCCAACGAGAAGCAGCATGAGCATTGGGAAAAAACTATCTCCAAATGGTCCTGTTGAAACTTGGCCTTCGCCAGTAGCAGAGCCATCGGCTGTTGTAGTAGCACTTCCTTGCACACCTTCATCCCCGAATTGCGCACTTGCCAATTGAATGATAATTTCATTTGTAGTAAAAATTGAGAACATAAAAAGATTTTCCTGACTGAGTTTAAGACATCGTAAGAATCGGCCACCGCTTTGGAAGTGTGGACCATGAATTATCTTCGATTGCAAGCCGTATGTCTATCATCAAGGACTGGAAGTGGTGAATGTTATGGATACTTAAGAGGGTGCCTGCAAGCATTTCCTTGCATTTGAAGAGGTGCCTCAGGTAGGCTCTGCTATTTCCAGCGCTACACGTGGCACATGTACAGCCGTCTTGGAGAACCCCCAAATCATCTATAAAACAGGCATTACGAAGGTTTAAGGGCCCTTGTTTAGTGAACGCATGCGCATTTCGAGCATTTCGAGTGGGTAAAACACAGTCAAACATATCCATTCCTGAAGCAACTGCAGCGACTAAATCTCGCTCATACCCGACGCCCATTAAATATCGAGGTTTTTCTTCAGGTAGTAATTTTGCAGTAAATTTTACGACTTCTGCGATTTTTTCTGGTGATTCTCCGACTGCGACTCCGCCGATTGCATATCCGGGAAGTTCGACATTACAGACTTGCTCAACACTTCTCGCTCGAAAAGAGAGATCAACACCACCTTGGACAATGCCAAAAAGTGCCTGAGAATCTTTTTTCTGATGCGCAAGTTCGCATCGTTCGAGCCAACTGGCAGTACGGTCGAGAGATTGCAACAATCGAGATTCATGTTGTCGCGCTGTCATCTCTCCATCCCTTGCAGTAAGTGCGTGACGACGACGTGCCAAGTTTTGGGTTTGTGGCTCAACGCTTGAGGGGCAATCATCAAACGCCATGATGATGTCTGCACCTAAATTGTTTTGTATTTCAATAGAACGTTCTGGTGTCATTCGAATTTTTGCGCCATCTATAATTGACTTAAACGTTACACCATTTTCATCAATAGTATTGATGTCGGCCATCGACCACGCTTGATACCCACCGCTGTCTGTTAAAATTGGTCGGTCCCAACGCATGAATTTGTGGACGCCACCAAGTTCCGCCACGCGTGTATCTGTTGGGCGAAGCATAAGATGAAATGCATTATTCAAAATAATATCTGAACCCGTCGCACGAATTTGCTGAGGGGTTAACCCCTTCACGGTGCCACGAGTACCCACGGGCATAAAGGCTGGCGTCCGAAATGTCCCATTTGGCGTTGTTACCGTTCCTGTTCGTGCAGCGTTTTCCTTGCTTTTACGATGTATCTCAAATGTTAATGGCGCTGGCAACTACTCGTCCTCACGACCTTTACGAGATGCGTCATGCAAAATCTTTTTCTCTTTCGTCGTTAAACTCTGCAAACCCTTTTTATGAATCTTGTCGAGAATTCGATTGACTTCTCCTTGCGAGGCGCCTTTATCACGCCATGCAAAATGCTTGGAAGTAGGGTCTGCCTTGCCAAGAAAGTCGAAGAACCCATTGAGGTGATGTGGGTTGCGAATAAAATACCAACCTGCGGCGGCTCCACCAAGATGCGCCGCTTCACCACCAGCATTGTTTTTACCAAAGGCAACCGTAAACACTGCAAACGCAACTAAGAGATATGCCATAGTTGAAAGTTGCATTGGAAGTATAAAAAAAACAAGGACTTTTACTTTTGGTGCTAAATATGCACCCGCAAGTAAAATTCCAAACACACCGGCTGACGCACCAACAAGTGGTCTTGCGGTATTGCTCGATAGAAGGCCTGGAATATCTTCGCCAAAAACATATCCACCCAAATTCAAAATCAGATAGAGCACTGCACCAAAAATGCCACACAATAAATAAAACGCAAGATAGCGTTTGCCACCGAGATACTGCTCCACCATTGGACCAAAAAAGTACAGCCCAATCATATTAAAGAGAAGGTGTTGAAAATTGGCGTGAATAAACTGAAAACCAAGGAATCGCCAGTATTGGATGCCCCAGATAGCATGGTCTGTTGACAGATACATCCACTCTGAGAGTAATTGATTGACAAATGGATCAATAAAATAGATGCCAGCGCACAAAATGATGATCCACGTGGTCACTGACCATTTTTTTTGCTTACCTGGCATACGCCCAAACCCACCGAAGTTTCCCCGCTGGCTTGGTCTTGAATAATGTCTGTCGTGCAGTCCCATAGATGCGCATCGTAGCAGAAGGATGAGCAGCCTTTAATCGAAACAATCTCAGGGAGAAATTCCTCGGAGGAATATTTAAATGTAGATGTGAGGATTTACATTAAAAAGGGACAGTCACTTTTGTGACTGTCCCTAAGAGGGAATCAACTAGAATTTTTGTGCCGCGGGAAACGGACAACTGCACATGCTTCTTAGTACCTGTGCCAGTCCCTTTACTCGTCGACGACGACAATATCCACTCGGCGGCTTGCTGCTTTTGTCGCAAGCGGCTTCGTTGGACCCCAACTTTCTATTGCAATTCGTTTTTTGCTAACGCCTTTGCTAACAAGATAATCTCGCACTGACCAAGCTCGGTCAAACGCAAGATGCCAATTACTCTTGAACTTACTCTTGGAAATTTTATCCGTGTCGGTGTATCCCATAATCACTATTGATTGGTCTGGATAGGTTGAGTTCAACGCTGTGGCGACATTTGACAATGTACCTTGTGCTGATTTTTTCAACGTTGCACTTCCAGAATTAAAGAGCAAATCACTTGCAACAGTGAGCGCTAAATCTTTATCTCGAAGTTCAACATCGACGCCATTAATATTTTCAAAAATATTGATTGTTTCTGGTCGAGTATCAAGTACTGTTTTCAAATTCTGATTTTCATCTTGAGCATTTCGTAAATCACCATGCACTCGAGCCAAATCATCATCTACCGCTTGAAGTGCCGCCGTCACTTCTTTGTATTGCATACGCAATTCTTCATTTTCCGTTTTTAATAAATCATTCTCCGTTTTCATGTTGTTACTACAACCAAACATTGAAAAACCTATCGCTAAACCGACTACCGCCATCATTACTTTTTGTCGCATCATGCGTGTCCTTTCTCCGTTTCAGAGGACCTATAACCACATACGAGTGATACATCCTGTATCACCTTGTCGTATCCAACAACGTGTGGTATTACTTGTATTGAACATTCTTTTACCTTATAAGTCAAATCGGTTTGGGGAAGATATGTCTGTAATTTTTCTGATGTGGGTTGAAGCACACCCGGCATTGCCACTGACCAGACCCAGTTCACTCCCGGTTGAAGGAATACAACGAGCAATGTTGCGATAGCTAAATGCGGTCCGTAGGGAATTTCCTTGTTGTCCTTACCTATCTTCTCAAGAATTGCTGCAAATGCAGCCCAAAGTAGGCCGCTAAATGGCGCGATGAAGAAAATAAGAATTGGATCCCACCACCCAACGACAGCTCCAACCCCCGCTAGAAGGTGCACATCGCCCAATCCCATCGCTTCTCGTCCAAACGCAAGCGTTCCAATAATTCGAATTGCCCAAACCAATCCGCCTCCAACAAGATAGCCAAGCATGCTTCCCGCGAGTCCTTGCAGAAGGGGCGAGGGATATCCCTGCTCATATCCAGCCATCCACCCACCAACGAATAAAAGAATAATTGGCAATATAAAAAGGATTTCCTTTCGCATTTCACGTCGCGAATGCGGATATTCACAGAGCGTTTCGCCTTCCTGAAGAAAATCTTCATAATCTGAAAAACTATATTTGAACACACCTATTTTTAGCAAAAAGGTGCTCAATACAACTCCAGCCATACCCCCAAATGCTGCCGCTGCCCACGTCCAATCAAGGAGTGGGTATGGCCAAACTTGATCTGGTGTATAGCGCATCGTCATCCAACTTTGAGCAATCGCAGCGGCAAAAGCCACTACCGTCATAAAGATTGGAATTTGGATTGGAATCGTAAAGGTACGTGCATCGATAATCGTCATCGAAAGTAAACCCGAAACCATAGTCAAAAGTGCGAGGAACATTGGAAGGGTTCGGTAGATACCATTTTTGTGCCACCACTCACCAAAAATTTCACCAATGAACGGCGTTGAAGGCGAAACCCAATAACAAAGAATGTAACAACCTAAAAACAACATGCCTGTTAGTAGTTCTATACATGGATACTCAATTGAGACCGGTGCTTTGCAATATCGGCATTTACCACCGATCGAAATCCACCCGATAATTGGGAGATTTTCCCTGAAGAAACGAAGTCTATGATTACAAGATGGGCAGCAACTTGGCGGTGTCAGCAACCGTATATTTCTGGGTAAACGGTAGATGAGGACATTCAAAAAACTTCCAACACAACTTCCAAGAACAAACACAAAGATTGCCGATGGCAAATGTTCAAGGATGGTTGCCCTGAGTAAGAGTTGATCGATTGTTGATACGGTTGCTATGAACAAAGTCGGGGAGTCCTTTCCCTCTTAGATAATTGTTATTCTAATTCGTTCGCTTCTATGGTTTTAAGTTGCTGCTCTGCACTGGCAAGTAACTTCCGACATTGCTTCACGAGAAGTTGCCCTCGCGTATGCTCTTTCATCATCATTTCTAAGTCCGCCTCGCCAGCATCGATTCGTTTCACAATTGCATCAAGTTCATCGGCAGCTTGCTCAAACGTCATTTCTTCTGGCTTTGCAAGTTGTTTGTCGCTCATGTTGTGCACTCTACCTTGGACTCGATTGTTCCGTCGGCAAGAACCGTGCGGATTTTTTGCCCATCCTTGACGTCTCGTATTGACCTAACTAGTGCGCCTGAGGAATCTTCAGTCAACGTAAACCCACGTTGAAGTACACACTTTGGGTCGATAGCCTCTACTTTTCCTTCCAAGGCGTCCAGTAATGATTTTGCTGTTGAGATAGCTTGCATTGAGCGCGCTTGCAAGGAAGCCGTGAGGTTCAATATCCTCTTTTGGCGCTTTTGAACGAGCGAGTGAGGTCTTTTGGCTATGAGTGCCTCAGAAAGTCCTGCAATAAGCGAGGCCTTTTGATGGACTTGTTCCATGCAAGATGAAACGAGTTTCGCACCAAGATGCTCCACCCGAGTCTCTTCCACTTCTATTGAGCGGGTAACAACATTCGAAAGACGAATGCTAAAATGTGCAATCATCTGAAAAAGTTCATCACTATCTGGCACCAGCGCCATCGCAGCCTGCGTCGGGGTTGATGCACGCAAATCGGAAACGAGTTCAATGATCGATGTATCCGACTCATGCCCGATCGCAGAAACGAGCGGCGTGTTGCATCGATACGCTGCCTCGACAACACCGCGGTCATTAAATGACCAAAGTTCTTCAAGCGATCCACCACCCCTTGTCACAATGATTGCATCGATACCTAATGATTCTGCGGAATTGTCAACAAGGTTCAATGCGTTAATGAGAGATGGAACTGCAGCGTTTCCCTGCACAGGAACGTTCACAATCAACAACTCGACAGCAGTCCATCGCTGCCTTGCTGTTTCTATAACATCGCGAACAGCTGCGGAAGTCGCACTTGTAATTACCGCAATTTTTCTTGGATACTGCGGCAATGGCTTTTTGCGTTCTTGATTAAACCATCCCTTCTCGCGCAACTCCAGAACAAGCGCATCAAATTCCTGTTGGAGCGACCCCTTTTCATCCCCTGCCGATTTCATCCGCTCGACATACATCTGCGTCTTGCCGTATTTTGCATAGTGCCCCACTGTGCCCCTGACAATGACCAAATCCCCCTGCTTTGGTTTTTGGCCTTCAAACTCACCGCTGGCAATTGACGAAATACAGGATGCCCACATCACGCAATCTATTTTTGCATC
>JABAAL010000022.1 GCA_014238785.1 Phycisphaerales bacterium
GCCGTGGCTTTAGTTTGCTTGAATTAATAGTTGTCATAAGCATCACATCGCTATTGATGGGCTTGCTGATGCCAACACTTTCATCGGTTCGAGAAAATGCGCATCGAGTCCTTTGTGGTTCAAATCAGAGACAACTCGGGCAATCCATAACAATGTATAGCGGCGATCGCCGTAATCATCTTCCTGTTGCAAGTGTTCTTGATCAACCAGATCCAGACCCAAGCCAGCTCGCGCTTGTACGCAACGGAGTCCAAGTAAATGGTCGCCTGTTTGCTTCATTAACGAATCACACAATTCCAGAACCGCTTCAGGATTCTCGCTGGGATGGCTTGGGTCACCTCTTTAAATGGCATTACTGCGCTGAACCTAAAACTTTTTATTGCCCAAGCCACAAAGGCGAACACACAATGGAAGAGTGCAGAGCAGAGTGGGAAGCAAATACAATTTTAGAACCTCTTTTTTCAAACTATCATTATGTTGGGCATAAAAATTGGCGGACAGGTAAGCGCCATTCACTTTTGAAAGGTCATAAGTTAGTCTTACTCACAGACGGTCTTCGAACAAAAGCTGAATATAACCATTCCGTTGGCTACAATGAGTTGCGCGGCGACGGATCTGTGGCATGGATAGACAACGTTATTATTCCAACAAAACTAAGATCACTCCCTCCTATGGATTTGGATGGTTTGCGCGATCTTGACGATGTTATCTACGATATTTTCTCAAGAAAATAAATATATCCTCATTACTGCTTCTCTTTTTCGGTGCGTAATTCAACTATCTGCACGCGGTGCCTGCCTATTTGAGGGTTGATGAATGAAAATGCGCTGCAATACAAACCTTCTCTAATGAGTGTATGGTCTATGTGATACAGCGGGTATTCCATTGGAAACGAGGCAAGTAAACCAGACCCACCTTCATCGCTGGCATCCGATAGTTCTGGGAACATTTTTTCAATAGAGTAACTGCCCTTGGTCATATTGAAATCTCCAATAACAACATCAGGCGTTGGAGTATTGAGTGTTGCGAGTAAACGTTGTACTTTTGTTGCAGTTTTAATCCGAGAAATATCCAAATCAGAAGGCAAGTCAATCGCCCAAAGTACAAGAGGTTTCCCAAGCGTCTCTGATGTGTCAATGATAAACATTGATATATAAATTCCATCAGAGGCAATTAAAGTCTGAACCTCAAGAACCTGTAATGTTGTGAGGATCGTGAACGGACCATTGCTTACCGGCCGATTTTCCACCCCCATCCACTCTCTAATGCTTGATTCACCGCGAACATACCAACCATGCGTTAACAAAGTGATGTCACCTTCTAGGCTAATAATTTTTTCTGCAGATTCTTTTGAGACTCTTTTTTTTGAATGACTCATTGTCCAGCCCACAATCCTGAGTCCGCTGCCGTCCGTGGCTTTTGAAAAGAATTTGTTTTCTTCAAAAATAAACCAATACGTTACGCTGGATAAAAGAAGTGTAAGGATAATGCCTAATTTTTTAGCTTTTGTAATAACAACTACGATGAGTGAGATGAGAAGAAGAAGCATGACTACCTGCGTGGGAATCCACGCGAGCCACTGGCTCCATACCCATCTATCTGTTACAACAATTCCAAAGAACCACGATGTAGTGATAAACAGCAGAACACTAGCGAAGACAATGGTTACCCATTTCATAGTGTTGGGATGAATGGAAATATTTGTGGGGCGATAATCGTTGCGAGTATTGCAATCAGGATTGTTAAGGGGAGACCAAGTCGAGGAAAGTCCATGAATTTGTATCCACCGGGCCCGTATATCATTAAGTTTGTTTGATAGGTGACAGGCGTGATAAAATTACACCCAGCAGCGGCCATCATCGTAAACACAAATGGGTATGGCGATACCCCAACTCCCTCTGCAGCACCAACTACAATCGGAAACATGATGACCGCTGCCCCGTAGTTGGTCATCAATTGAGCCGCAATGCTTGTCATGATAAAAATGAGAAATAGTGTCCCATGATTTCCTACTTCGAATGCATCCGCAAGGTTTAGCAAGCTAGAGCTGGCCATTTCGGCAAGACCGCTTGCTTGCACAGCATTTCCAATTCCTATAGCTGCGCCTATGACGATTAAAACTTGCAGGTTAATGGCTTTTCTTGCAGAAGGACCATTTATACATCTTGTTGCAACCAAAAGTAATCCGCAAAGCCAAATAGCAGCAACACGATCAATAAATCCACCGGTGAGTAAAATTAGTAATAGTGCAAGAATCCCCAGCGAAAGCTTTGCTTTGTTATGAAGCTTTGGCGCAGAGTTTTCTATTTCAGAAATGAGGTAAAAATCAGGGCTCTGTTTCCAAGTAACTAGGAAGTTGTCGCTTGTTTCAATGAGCAATGTATCTCCCGGTCGCAGTTTTATGTCTCCGATTCTCCCAGTAATATGATGCCCGTTGCGGTGGACGGCAAGAATTGCTGCATTGTATCTTGTTCGAAATTGAGAGTTACGAATAGTTTGACCAATGAGGGGTGAGCTTCCAGATACAACAGCCTCCACCATTTTTCTTGAAAATATTTGTCCACTGATTACATTGAGTGCGTCGGTTGATGGGATAAGACCTCTTGTTTTTCGCAAATCTACAACTGATGTAACATCGCCAACAAAAATAAGTTTGTCGTCTTGTTGCAATACTTCCTGAGGAGTAACTGCGCCCATGAATTTGTTGCCACGCACAATTGCGCTTAAGTATAAATTTGGCAAATTTCGAAGATCCGCTTCTGCAATTGTCTTACCAATAATTACCGCACCATTCTCAATAGACATTTTGATTTCATAATCACGTGTATGTTTTCCAGATCTATCAATTGGTTCTCGATTTGGAAGAAGCCATTTTGATGTGAGAACGATGAATACTATCCCGATGATTGCAACTGGTACACCAACCCAGGCAGTTCCCCACATTGAGATAACACCACTCGGTGGTGCAATCTGCAGTTCTTGAACCCAGTGTGGCGGGTCTTGCCACCAACCAATAAATAGACCCATGATGATGAGATTAGAACCGGTACCAATCATCGTGACTTGGCCACCCAAGATGCCAGCAAAACTTAAGGGCATATAGAGTTTTGAAGGGGGAATTTTTAACCGCTTTGCCCAATCATTAATCATTGGCAAGTACATTGCAACAATTGGGGTGGTATTCATAAACGCAGACATAGCTGCAACTGGCACCATCATTCTCAATTGTGCTGTGGCAAGCGTTTTTGGTTTGCCCAGTAATTTTTTCCCGATGAGTTCTATCCCACCAGTTTCTTGAAGTGCGGCTGCGATGATAAACAATCCAGCAAGCATTAGAAGTGGTCGCCCAGAAAAACCTTCTGTTCCTGCTTCAAAGCCAACAACTCCAGTAATCATTAGAATAACTAAACCGCCAGCCATAACAAGATCAGGGCCATATTTACGTTTATTTACCAATGCGATGATAATCATCGCAATCGTACCAAGCGTAATCCAAGCACTCGTATTCATTATTCTTGTGCTATCGCAAGATCATCAATCGCTGCGATAATCCGTTGATGAAGTCCATCTGTTGCGCAGATTACACCGCGGTTCTTCTCAAGGCGTACGCCATGCGTAAAGTCGAGCGGATTGCCCGAGACGTCGCTGACAATTGCACCTGCTTCGGTTGCAATGCACATACCAGCAGCGTGATCCCAAATTTTCTCGACGTATGTTTTACTTGTAGGCAAACGTAAGTACCCATCTGCTTGTCCGCGAGCAACGAGCGAATACTTGCACTGGCTGTCTAAACGAGCAGGGTCACCCTCTGTCCCGATTGCGTCAATAATCTTTCCGCTGTCACCACGATTGGAATGTCCTTTTTCGGCAGACTCGCAAAATCGGAGTGGTCTTGATTCGTCATATCGTTGCGCGAGTATTCGCATTGGTGGGGAGGTCGGGCTGCAATCGGCAAATTCCCAAGCGCCCGCTCCCCTTGAGGCTGCGTATACCACACCTTGCGAGTCAACTTGATCAAGTGGAAACGATTGATCGGTTGAGAGGTTGGGACAGCCCATGACTCCGGCAACTACTTCACCATCTTCTATTCTTCCAAGAGCAATTGCGTAATGTTGGCCGCGTAAAAAACCTTTAGTGCCATCGATGGGATCAAGTGCCCAGAAGCTATCACTACCCCCATCGTGATTGCAGGCGTCGATAGCATCGAGCATTTCAGCTTCGGTGACTTGCGGTCGCCAAGATTTGACTGCTTCAAGAACGGCCTTGCGAATTATTGCTTGCTCGTTGGTACGCAACACCGCAGCGTCTTCCTCGCCAACGATGAGGCGGTCACATTCGCTGAGCTGATCAGCCAAACTAAGCGATATGATGGCCTGTACAGCGAAATCTGCGACGGTGACTGGACTTCGATCGTCCTTAGTAACTTCGCACAGTTGCGCGAGATTGGCTTGAACAGCTCTAGAGACAGCGCAGGCGGTGCTAACAGCTTCAAGAGCGGCGGGAATAAGACGGTGCTGGGTTTGTAATTCACTCATAATTTCCTACTCTAATCGGCTAAAAATACGTATTTCAACCACCATATTGGGGTCACCATATTGAGGTTTGGCCTTAAAAAAGCAATAAAAAACACCCTCGGTCAGTGACCGAGGGTGTTTGTACGTATCTGATGATGATTGGTTCTTAGCCAGCGAAAGTGGATTTGAAGTCACCAATTGCTTTGGCAAAATCGTCGTCAAGACCTTTAAAGGACTTAGCTTCGACGAGTTTGTCCCTAGCGGGCTTAGCGGTTGTGTTCATATACTCAAGAAGGCCTTCTTCAAATGCATGCACCTTGGTAAGGTCAACATCATCAAGGAATCCCTTTGAAGCGGCATAAATTGAAATTGCCTGATCTATTGCTTTGAATGGTGTGTACTGACCTTGCTTGAGCAATTCAACAAGACGAGCGCCACGGTTCAATTGCTGCTGGGAAGCAGCATCGAGTTCTGTTCCAAGTTGTGCAAACGCTTCGAGTTCACGGAATGCGGCGAGGTCGAGTCGGAGTGAACCCGCAACTTCTTTCATCGCTTTAATTTGGGCGTTACCGCCTACACGGCTCACAGAAATACCTACGTTGATCGCAGGGCGAACGCCAGAGGCGAATAGTTCCGGCTGCAAGTAAATTTGACCGTCCGTAATTGAAATTACGTTTGTTGGGATATACGCAGAAACGTCGCCTTCTTGTGTTTCAATAATTGGAAGCGCAGTGAGCGAACCACCACCATTGGCATCAGAAAGTTTCGTAGCGCGTTCAAGCAAACGACTATGTAGGTAGAACACGTCGCCAGGGAATGCTTCACGTCCTGGAGGACGCCGAAGAAGTAATGAAAGTTGTCGATATGCAGTTGCTTGTTTGGAAAGATCGTCATAAACACAAAGTGCGTGTTTCGGTGTCTTGCCCTCTATGCCTTGCCACATGAAGTATTCGCCCATCGCGCAACCAGCGTATGGAGCAATATATTGCAGCGGGGCAGCAGTGGATGAACCAGCAACAACAACAATGGTGTAATCCATTGCACCGTTCTTCTTCAGCGTATCAATGACTCCAGCAACCGTCGAGTCTTTTTGACCAACAGCAACGTAGACACAAACAACAGCTTCATCAGTTCCCCAGTATTGTTTTTGGTTAATGATTGCATCGATTGCAACCGCAGTCTTGCCAGTTTTACGGTCGCCAATGATAAGTTCACGTTGGCCACGACCGATTGGGATCATCGAATCTACGGCTTTGATACCCGTTTGCATTGGCTCAACAACGGGTTGCCTTGCAGCAATTCCGGGTGCAACGATGTCCAACTTTGAGGAACTCGAAGCATTGATTGGAGGCCCACCATCAAGAGGGTTGCCAAGTGGGTCAACAACTCGTCCAAGGAGTTCAGGGCCAGTTGGAACTTCAAGAAGTCGTTTCGTGGTACGAACCGTGTTGCCTTCTTCAACAGCAAGGTAGTCACCGTAGATGATTGCACCAACGGTGTCTTCTTCTAGGTTCATCGCTTGGCCCATTACGGTACCGCGCGGAGTTTCAAATTCAAGTAACTCTCCAGCCATGCAGCCAGAAAGACCATAAATTCGTGCAATTCCGTCACCAACTTCGACAACTTGGCCGACTTCAGAGATTTCAAGTTCACTACTGAACTGTTCAATTTCCTGTTTGATGACAGATGTAATTTCGTCTGTTTTAATCTTCACGATATTCCTCGCCTTCGAAAAGGGCTTTTTTAATTAGTTATCTTCCAGATACGTTTCAAATTGTTCTCTGATTGCCGTGCCGCCACGGTTCTTAATGGACTCAGAGAGTCGTCGTAGTTTTGTTTGCACGGAACCATCAATCAGTTGGTCACCAATGCGTAGTTTGATTCCGCCGAGCATCGCCTTGTCAACGTAGGGATGCAAAACAGGCTCTTTGCCAAGCATGCCCCGCACCCTTTCCTTGATAGTGTTGATTGCATCAGTATCAAGAGCAGTGGGGGTGAATACATCAACTTCAACTCGGCCAAACGAATCTTGAACCAGTAGGTCAAACGCAACGTTAATAGGTTCGAGATGATGCAATCGCCCCTTGTTGTTGAGCACAAGTAAAAACCGCAGTGTTAAATCGGTAATTCGATTTGAAAAGATTGCAGAAATCGCTTCACTTCGTTTCGTAACATCGATGATTGGTGAAGAAAAAAACAAATGCAATTCACGGTTTTGACGCATGAGTTCGCAAACCTGTTCAAGTTCATCTGCAATCTCAACAATTTTATCATTACCGCCAGCGTTTGAAGCAAGTTCAAACAGACTCTTGGCGTAGACAGTTGCAAGTGCGTCAGTGTGGCAAGTCACTTTGATTGCCCTAGCTCTGCAAGGGATTCAGAAAGTAGCGACTGTTGATCTTCAGAAGAAATTTCACGATTAAGAATTCGACTAGCAATCGCAACGGCAAGGGTACTTGCTTCTGCGTGTAGCTCGCCAATTGCTGCTTTCTTAGCTGCGTTGATGTCTGCAGTTGCAGCATGTTTCATTTCAGCGAGCTCGCGGGTGTTGTTTGAACGTAATTCTTCAGCAGCGGCTTTAGCATCTTGTCTTGCCGTCGCAATCATTTCACCAGCTTCAGTACGGGCTTTTTTGAGTTCTTCCTCGTACTTAAGAAGCGCAGCGTTTGCTTGTTGCCTTGCTTCTTCAGCAGCTTCAAGGTCGTCAAGTAACTTTTGGTCCCGCTGATCAAGGCCATTGAGTATATGTGGCCAAACGAATTTACTCGCAAGAAACAAAAAAATCACGAAAACAACAATCGTTGTTCCAAGGGTGAGGAACTGAATGTCGAACGGGGATTCAGAAGCATTCCCAGATGCAATGAATAAGGTCATATTGGGGATATTCCTTCCGTGTGCGGAGGTTGTGCGTAGCAGCAGGTAACCCTGCTGTTACTGCACGACATCCTTAGATAATGGCAAGAAGACCAATAACAACAGCAAAAAGTGCAACACCTTCAACAAGTGCAGCAGTAATAATCATGTTGGTACCGATTGTGCCAGCCATCTCGGGTTGGCGAGCGATTGCTTCAACAGCGCCGCCACCAATTCGTCCAATACCAACGCCTGCGCCTAAAGCACCAAGGCCAGCAGCGAGTCCGCCACCAATTCCCTTGAGACCACTAGCGCCGGCCTTCGCAAGATCTTCAGCAGCTGCACCAGCATCTTGAGCAGAAGCGAGATCAACATCAAATATCATGAGGCCTAGTGTGGCCAGAGCAGTGAAAGCAACAAGCTTTTTCATAATTACATCCAGTTTGTCTTGCAGTTGCCGTGGGTGCTACTGCTGTAAGAAAAGAAGTACAAGACCCATTCCCACGATGGGTCAATAGTTAGTGCGCCGCGGCCTCTAGACCGTGGCTGTCGTGTTCCTCGTCATGACTAGACATCTGTCCAATGAAAACAGTTGTGAGGAACATAAAAATGAAGGCCTGTAAAAAGGCAACAAAAAGTTCAAGGAAACTAATGATGACTGCTGCGATCGTTGAAACTAATCCAACTGAGCCAGTAAGGAACCAACTTGAAGTTGCTTCAAACGCCATCATGCCAAACATTGTGAGGACAGCGAGCATCGTGTGTCCACCAACCATATTTGCAAACAAACGAATCGCAAGAGCTGCCGGTTTAATGAATATGCCCATAAATTCAATAGGTAACATGATTGGCAACAAATACAGGGGGGCACCACCAGTTAAGTGATGTGCCCATCCACCTATACCCAGTGATTTGAATGCATGGAGTTGAATGACGAGAAATGAAACAAGGGCAAGACCTATTGTTACATTGATATTACTTGTCGCAGTACCTCCGAAAACAGCCCAATCAACTTCACTTTGAGTTGTCACTTTACCTATGACAGTTTGAATATCAACAAAGGGAATCATGCCAAGTAGATTACAAGCCAAAATGAAGTAAAAAACTGACAAAAGGTAAGGAAGAAATCGGTTTGTGTCTTTGCCGAGTACGGGTTTAATAACACTGTCCCGCATATAGAGCGTGATGACTTCGATGAGTTGTGGAATACGACCCGTAGTGAGGTATCTCTGTGTACCCTCGTTCTGGTCACCAACAGCGATTCGTCGTGCTGAGTATCTCAAAATGATAAACGTCACAATTCCTGCAAGGAGTAGCGATGCCATGTGAATCGTAAATCCCGGACGTCCAAACAGCGTAAAGGTCTCTGTCCCCGAAACTTGTTTGTCGAGGATGTGGTGAATCGGGTTGTTACTTGCTAAAAAAGGAATCATGTTGGTATCAAAATTACTCGTTGTCGTTGGTTGTATTGCATAATTCTGAAAGTGAATTAGAGAGGACTTTGGTTTCTGCAATAAGAAGGAAAACGGCGGTCAAAAGAAACGAAAACATCAACGGGCGTAGCCCAAATTGAGCCACGTAGTATAGCAAAGTGGAGCCAATTAGTGCAACAATAAATCGCATAAACGAGGTCGCAGACCAAAGCGTTGCAACGGTCGCGATAGGCCGTTTTTTTTCTGGAGAAAAGAGCACCAAAACGATGAGTGAGGTGACCAAAAGGACGCCTGATTCGGCTGCGCCGGTTACTGCAACTGCCATCCCAAAACCTCCCAAAAATGCTCCGCACCACCAGAGAGTCGCTGCTAGGATTGTTGCCACGCATTGTGCGGTTGCTATGGCTCGAAAAGAGAGGCGTATCTCGGGCGAATTCATCGTTGATTCTCGTTGATGGCTTTCAATGCATCTCGAATAAAGTCAATCATGCCGTACACGATCCCAATGATAGCGCCGGTCACAATAAATGTACGCTCATTGTGTAATTGACCGAGCATCCACGACAGCAGCCATCCAAGAAGCCCCCCTGCAATAATCATAGACACAAAGGTAAACCCGATCGCTGAGAGTCGCCAGAGCCTTCGAGTTTGTTCATCTTTTTCCATCGGGGCATTGTACGTTGTATGACAATGGGTGCCTGACACTATATACTCCACCGGCTATGGATAAGGATTACATAATTGACGTAACGCCAAAGGCTATTTCTTCGTCAGATTATTTTTTTGTCCCAGCGGTTCTCAGGGGGCTTGGCACAACGATGCGGCATTGCCTTGGGAATATGGGTCGAGGTGGTTCAAATAAGAAGAATATCTGGGTCGTGCAATATCCAGAACAAAAACGAGATGACCGAGATGTTCTTGACGGGGGACAAGAACGCTCAACTTTTCGTGGTGTGCATCGGCTGAATCGAGACATTGAAGGTCGCGTGAAATGCGTTGCTTGTTTTATGTGCGCAACAGCTTGCCCTGCAAATTGTATTGAGATTGTTGCAGGGGAAGCACCTTGGGTAGACCGGGAAAAATATCCGGTTTCATTTGAAATAGATGAACTGAAATGTATTTTCTGTGGCATGTGCGAAGAAGCATGCCCTTGTGATGCAATTGAACTTACACCACGCTACGAAATCGTAGGGCTCTCTCGCGAAGAGATGATTTTCGACAAAGAAAAACTTCTTTCGGTTTACGATAAAACGGTCAACGACAAGCCGATGTGAATCATTTGTTCGTAAAGAGCAACGCAGCAAATAGCAAAAACATCGCAATAGAAACGATAAAGAAGAACACTGTCCAGTGGAGCCGTTTAGCCGTTTTCCTTGAGAGTTCTCCTGGCAGGGCGGACCATTCGAGAATTGTTTTTTCTCCGCACTCTGGACATTTTTTTGATTTTTTATTCATAAAAGAGAGGTCGTAGCCACACGAGCATTCCCAGCCCTCTTCCTCGCGAAAGGGAAACTGGATTGCAGCGGTAAACAATAGCAGTAGTGCGCCCATAAGAATAAAGAGGAAGTTATACGTGAACCCCAAAACCAAACAGGTAACACAAATAAAAATAAAAATCTTTGTAAGTAAACTTCGAATCATGTACTTCGCCAGAACCGAGGCGTAATCAAAACAAGTACAGCAAAGATTTCTAGCCGGCCAATCGCCATTAATAAGCAAAGTAAAAGTTTAGATGCATCGCTAAACCAGCCATAATTTTCGATGGCGCCAACGTTTGCAAACCCTGGGCCAACCGTGCAGATTGTTGCAATCGAAGCTGTCGCTGCCGTCGCAATATTACATTTCGGATTTCCAGATTCAAGCACCATCAGCGTTCCTGCTCCGATCGAGAACAGAACAAGCACACCCAGAACATATGCAATTGTTGCAAGCTTTAGCTCGGGATCGATGTTACTTTTTCCAACCTTCAGTGGTCGTACAACATTTGGTCGGAAGGCTCGTTCAAGTTCACTGAGCATGATGCGAAATGCGAGCCAGACCCTAATAATTTTGATCCCACCAGCAGTGGAGCCAGCACATCCCCCAATGAGCATCATCATCACGATGACAGCTTTGGCGACAAAGGGCCACGTGTTGTAATTGGCGGTAGTAAATCCAGTGTTAGTTTGGATTGAGACCGCGGTAAATACGCCTTGAGTTAGCGCGTTTGGGATTGTTGCGGGTTCTATTGTTCCAGTCGTTGTTGTTATGCCGCCGCCAGCGCCTAGCAGTGAGCAGACAATCACTACTGAGCCGACTGCAAGGAGAAATAGGTAGCATCGGAATTCCGAATCCTCCCAAATTATGCGAAGGCGACCGCGTGTCGCAGCATAGATCAGACCGAAGTTCATACTAGCAATGACCATGAATACGATTGTGATTATGCTTACAAGTCTTGAGTCATATCCGCCGATGCTTCCATTCTGTGTACTAAATCCTCCTGTTGCCAGGGTACTGAGTGCATGACAACTGGCATCGAACCATGGCAAACCCGCAAACTTGTATGCGATGATTTGAATAAGGGTTAAGGACACATATATCAACCATAAAAACCGCGCTGTTTCTCGAATGTGTGGCCTGACGCCCTTTGGTTCTGGGCCAGGGGCTTCAATTTTGAAAAGTTTCTTACCCCCAGCACCAAGACTTGGAAGAACGGCAACAAACAACACAACAATGCCTAAACCGCCAAGCCATTGAATCATCGCTCTCCAGAATAAAAGCGGAGCAGGAAGAGTAGAAATGTCAGTCAATATGGTTGCGCCAGTAGTTGTTAATCCACTCATTGCTTCAAAGAAGCAATTAACAATGGAATGGAACGGATGGTTCTCTCCGCCATCGATTCTTGCCCACAATAAGAAAGGCAGTGATGAAACTACAGCACCAATGAGCCAACTTGTTGAAACAAGAAGTAGCGCTTCTCTTCGCCCCATCGTTCCTGTTCCCTGTTGATCTCTGCGACTCGTGCCACCTAGAAACAACACAAGGCCGAGTACGACGCCGGCGCATGTTGACCAAAGCAGAGAAAACACAGCAGCATCAGCAAACCCAATTGCAATTGCAGACCACAGCCAAATGCTGAGCAATACTGCGCTGAGTACAAGCACGAGTAAACCGAGTTGTCGAATAATCAGGCGGTAGTTCATATAATTACGTTACTGCAAAAAGGGTTCGCAATGTATCCACAAATTCTTGTCGGACAACAACAAACACAATATCTCGTTCTTCAAGAACTTCAGAGGCACTTGGCACAACTCCGGTATGCTCATCATGCTCAAGGACAATAACCATACAGTCCGGCATGAGTTGAAGTTCTGAAAGTGGGTTGCCAATAACAGGTGCCCCCTTCCCAACGCGCACTCTATAGATAGCCATCTCTTCACCGGGGAGCGTGGCTATTTTTGTTAATTGCTTCCTTTTAAGCCGTTTTTGGATTTCAGCTACTGCTAATTCACTTGGGCTAAATGTATGTGTAAGCCCCATCGCTTTAACGAAGGGTGCGTAATCTTTCCGTGAGACGACAGGGTAGGTCTCCGCAACGCCAAGCCCTACAGCCCATGCGCAACTCAGAATATTATGCTCGTCGTTTGTCAAGGCTACAAAAGCATCTGCATTTTCAATGTGCTCATCCGTGAAGACGCTCGGATCCGTTGGGTCTGCTTGGATAACGGTAACCCACGATAATTTCTCTGCGAGTTCGTTCGCTCGTTCTGAGTCTGTTTCAAAGAGCCTAATTGAAAAACCACGGTTTTGCAGTGCTCTGCAAAGCCATACCGCAACTGGCGAACCACCCATTATGACCACGCTTCTTCGACCAGAATCTTTTGTTCGAAATACGCGACGAGCATCGTGAAATACATCGGTATTTGCAACAAGAAGAACCTCGTCTCCAATATCAACAGTAGAAAGACCACTCGGTAAATAGGTGACACCATCCCTTGTGATTGCAGCAAGCCGCGCACCACCTGGAAGTTTGACATCTGAAAGATGTCGGCCTACTCCAGCTGCTCCTTTTGTTGCCTCAAACTGTTGTAATTCAATCGTATGTCCGACAAGCCTTTCAACCTTAAGCGCAGCAGGGTTTCGAAGATGTGAGGCAATCGCTCTGGCGGTAGAGAACGATGGACAGATCAAACTGTCAATCGAAAATATTTTCGAATAGTCCAGGATATCTCTGTTGAGATACGTGCTGTGCGTGACCATTGCAAACGTGCGGTCAGCGCCCAAATACGATGCAGTTGATGCGCACAATAAGTTCACTTCATCGACATCAGTTGCGGTAATCACGACATCAGCATCTGCAACACCAGCGGTCACGAGATTTTTTGCTACCGCGGGTTCGCCAAGTAGCGTTGCAACATCAAGCGAGTCTGCAAGTGCATCAAGTGCCGCTTGACTCTCATCAATTACGGTAACATTTGCGCCATCGGCGGCTAGGGTTTGTGCAGCGTGGGCACCGGTTTTTCCGGCTCCACAAATAATAATATTCATGCGTGTTCCTCCATTCATCGACCAAATGGTTGGGCGAGAATGATACTCTCAATAGATAAAAAACCAAGTAAATAATCAAAATTTAATACTATTTGTAGTCCTAGATGCGTAAAAATGGTCTTTTTTCAATAAACCATTCCGGTTCGCCTCGTGCAAAACAAGGAAGTGGTTTTTTGCGCTCCTTGCGCTAAGTATATAATTTATTACGAGAGTTGAATAAATGTTCTTGACGATTTGGGCTCAACTCACCATACTAAAGAAATAAGGATTCGGCATTGCACGGACTTGTTGGTCGTCAGCCGCTGCGGGATCTTGAGAGTGTAGAATTCGAGCAACTCATAATAGAGAGAGAACTGAGTTGTAAATACGAGAGAAGCAGAGAGTGACCGTTGCTGGAGGGAGACCCAGCAAAATCAGTCAATCTCCAAGACAAGTTCAATAGAACGGAAAGTTTGGAAGATGCCAACAACGACTAAGAAACAACTGATTGATCGAATTGCTGACGAAACAAAATATAAGAGAAGTGATGTGCGAGCAATAGTGCAAACTTTTCTAGACAGCGTGATCATGGAACTTGGTGAAGGGAACCGACTTGAGTTCCGCGACTTCGGTGTTTTTGAAATTAGAGATAGAGCTCCTCGTATGGCTCAGAATCCACGAACATTAGAGCGCGTACCTGTCCCTGCAAGGCGAACCGTAAAGTTTAAAATTGGTCGACTCATGAAGGAAGCAGTTGAAACAAGTGCTAATACCCAACATGAGATGCCAATAGTTGAAACAACTGCCCAAGATCGGGTAGCCGTTGGCGTATAAAATTCCGTACGATCGGTGGACGACCTGTCGTTTATATTCTCCCACTAACAATACAGAGTAAGGTGCTGCTCAAGGATGAGCAACGAAACAAGACAATCTCAACTCGCAACTCAGGGGGCAAAGCCAGAAACTATTAATCGGTTACTTGAGGCGATGCCTCCGCACGCACTTGAAGCTGAGGGAAGTCTTCTTGGTTCAATTCTTATTGACCCCACGGTTTTAAACGATGTGCAACTTATTCTCCATGGGACGGATGATTTCTTTAAGAAAGCAAACGGCACACTCTATACATTGATGGCGGAGCTCTACGACAAGTACGAGACCGTCGATCTTGTACAGTTAGAGCAAGTTGCAAAGGATCGAAACTTACTTGAAGCGGTTGGTGGGATAGATTATCTCGTTAAAGTGGCACAGGCGGTACCAAGTGCTGCAAGCGCTTCTCACTATGCACGATTGGTTAAAGAAAAATCAACCGTACGGCAGCTCATCGCTGCAGCGGGCGAGATTTTGCACGATGCTTATACAAAGCCTGAAGATCCAGTTGAAATACTCGGCGAAGCTGAGCGAAGAATTTTTAGCATCGCCCAGCAATCCGAGCAACGACATGCGGAACAACTTGACGATTTATTGAACGACGCTATTCGGCAGCTTGAAGAAAACGATGGTCGAATTATTACAGGCGTCTCGACGGGGTATCCGAATCTCGATGAAATTACGAGCGGGTTGCAGCCCGGTGAAATGATTATCATTGCTGCAAGACCTTCGATGGGTAAAACGGCACTTGCACTTAACATTGCTGAAAACATTGCGATGCGTGATGTACCCGTGGCGCTCTTTAGTTTGGAAATGAGCAGGCAGCAACTCGTTCAGCGCCTGCTGAGTTCAAGGTCATCTGTATCGGGACACAGTATTCGTCGAAACATGTTGAGTGATCGAGATATGGCAGCGATTATTCAAGCAGCGGATGACTTGATGAAACGCCCATTGTTTATTGATGATACGCCTAGCTTGTCAATTACTCAGTTGCGAGCAAAAGCACGGCGGCTCAAACAATCACACGATATAGGTGTCGTTATTATTGACTATTTGCAACTGATGACAAGCGGCAAGCGAGCGGAATCAAGGCAGCAAGAGGTGAGTGAAATTAGTCGAGGCGTGAAGGCACTTGCTCGGGAATTAAATGTACCTGTCATTTGCTTGAGCCAATTAAATCGTGCGGCGGAACAACGAGAAGGGCACCGACCCAGAATGAGCGACCTCCGTGAGTCTGGTTCGATTGAACAGGATGCTGACGTAGTGGCGATGCTGCACCGTGAAGCGTACTACCACATGAGTGATCAGGGTTGGATTGAAGCGAACGAAGAAAAAATGAATCTTGCAGAACTCATTATTGCAAAACAACGAAATGGACCAACAGCAACGGTAAGACTAACGTGGGATAACACGTGTACACGCTTCCATGATTGGACAGACATCACACCTCCGGGAGGTTCTGGTTATGCGGCGGTTGTGCCCCAGGGATCAGACGATCCATTTTCAAACGACAACTTTGACGATCTTACGATTTAAGAAGTTTATGTGACGATAGAAAATGTCACGTATGCAAGGAATGCGATATATAACCCAACAAGGATTCCTCCTTCTTTTGGCTTGATACGTCTGTCCATCGTTAGGAACCACGCAAGTACCGTCATGATGAACATGACAACAACATAGAGCCAAACATCACTTGATATCGAAATTGGGTTTACTAGTATGGTGATTGGCAATACAAACAGAATATTGAAGATATTGGAACCAACGACGTTTCCAACAGCAAGATCTGGATGGCCTTTTTTTGCTGCAATGATTGTTGTTACAACTTCGGGCAGGCTCGTTGCGATGGCAACAACTGTTCCACCGACCACAATCTCACTCATACCAAGCGATAGCGCGCCAGTGACGGCCCCGATTTCAGTTGCCTTACCTCCGAGTGCCAAGAGTACCAACCCAGTAAGTAACAATGCCCAAGCCCCGATTGCGGAACATTGAACTTCAGAAATGACTCCTTCGCTTTGCATTGCAACTTGAGATTCGTCTTCGTTTCCGATTCGAAACCATGTCCACATCAAGAAACTGAATAGACAGAGAAAGCCAATCGCCCAGTACGCATTGAGTGTTCCAATAAACGTCGCAACACCGACGATAAGCGTTGCAAAGATAAGCAAAGGGAATTCAACTTTGATAATTCGCCCAGTAACGGGGAGTTTACAAATCAACGCACCAATTCCAAGCACGAGGCCGATGTTGGCGATATTTGAACCAAAGATATTTCCAAGGCAGAGTTCGCTATGCCCATTCATTGAAGCAATGATATTTAGCGCAAGTTCGGGAGAGCTTGTGCTAAACGCGACAATAGTTAATCCGATGACGAGCTTGCTGATGCCAAGGCGGGTGGCAATTGCAACGCTGCCTTCCACAAGCAGATGGCCTCCAAAAATGAGAAGAGCAATACCCACGATGAGGGTTATGCCGTAATAATTATGAGCAAATACCGTGATTGAGTCCATCTGTGGGTTGGATTGTAGAGATGTTGCCGATGATCGTCCCACCAATTGGGTGCAATCTGGTAGGTTTTCCATCGTTGCACACTTAAGGGGTGGTGACAAGACTCAGATATGACGAATTCACAAGAGAAACAAGAACTACACAATCACATCGTTGCAGCTGCCAAGGGTGATGAATTGTCGTGGCGTTTTCTTGTTGATTCCTACTCGCACCGTGTTTTTGCACTTATTCGGTCAAAATGTGGGAATGAGGAACTTGCCGAAGAAATAACACAATCCACCTTTTGCACAATTGCAGAAAAACTCTCGGGGTATACCGAAACAGGCAAATTTGAGGCTTGGCTCTTTAGAATTGCGATGAACCGCATGAGGGACGAAATGAGGCGTCGAAAGCGCCACGCGGTCCCAATGGAGAATGAAATGATCGGCGTGCTCTCACCCGGCGTGACGGACGTTCGTGACGACGAAGAGATGGCGAGGGCAATTCAACGCCTTCGGTCAGCGGTGGGGCAATTATCGAGCTCTGATCAGGACATCATCCATATGCGTCATTCTGCTGGTATGAGCTACAAACAGATCGCTGATGTTCTTGGAGAGCCATTAGGGACGGTTTTGGCACGTCAACACCGCGCCTTGGGTAAATTGAGAAGCATTATGGATTGTGACGGTTATCTGCAAAAGAACACAAATAAAGGGGCAATCGACGAAGGAGTAGGGCGTTGAACAGGAAGGACACTATGGAATACGATCAGAAACAATTTGAACAAGACTTGGCACCCCAGGAACGAGAGATTGAAGGGTTGCTTGGTGAAGCGATGAAGTTTTCGCCACCAGCGGGCCTTTCGAGTAGGGTTGCCGCAGCCTCGAATGATGCGCTCCTTGAGGGTCAACTTGCAGTTGCGCTTGTGTCTACACCACCAGAGGGTTTGTCCGATCGCGTATTTACTGCTTCTGTTGCACCACTTCACGAGACTCCCGCGGTCATTGGTCGCGTTGGTTTTACCGTCGCTTGGCGGCAAGTTGCTATGGCTGCTTGTATTGTTTTGGCGGTACTTGTTGCTGTTCGTTTTGGGGCGCAACCCAAACTGCAACACGAACGAATCGCAGTCGCAGTTGCAGTTGCAACTGTTGAAGTTCTTAGCGTAGAGGAAGAGGGCCTACTTTTAGAGGATCTTGACCTCACAGAATTTGAGTATCTCGCGAGCACTCGGGAACTTGCGTTTGCAGATGTTGCCTTAAGCATGAACAGTTTACGCAACGATTTAGAGTTATGGCAATACGGCTTACTCACGGAGTGACACAATGAAACGATTAGCAATTCTTGGCGCATTTTGCGTTGCAATACTTTCTTTGGGGATGGCACCTTCCAACGATACTTCTTGCATGATGCCCACCTTTATGGTGTGCTTGCAACCAGAGAACGATCTTGGGTTTGGCGCACAAGACGACGCAGCAGGAATGCGAAGACCTAAAATCCGCCCAAGCGAAAGGCCAGACAATATTAGAGGCCAGTTCGATACAGAGAGAAAAATGCCAAAAAACATGGTCGAACATGTGATGGCGGTTGCAAATGAAATTGATCCCGACCTTGCTGCGCAACTCGCGGCGGTCTGTGCTGCTGACCCAGAGGCTTTTCAAAAAATCATTCGCAGGCAAGGACGTAGGTTCGGCTCACTTATTCGTTTGCGAGAAGACGATCCTGAACTTTTTGAAGTTAAAGTGGCAGAGTTGAAAACAGACGCGGAAATTTACAGTGCAGCAGAAGCTCTTCGCGGGCAAGATATGAAAAGTCCTAAATCTCAAGCAAAACTCGCAGAATTGCAGGGACTCGTGCGAGCGAAGACGGCGTTGACACTTCGCGCGCAAACACTTTACATCGGGCGACTTGAAAAACATCTTAATGCGCTCAAGAGTAAACTTGAGGACACGAGTGTTCGATTTGATGAAATAGTTGCCCAGCGAGTCGAACAACTGCTGGCTACTGTTGCACAGTCGGAGGAATTGTGTTGTCAGCACCCGCATCATTTGGAATGTATTGTAAACACCACCGCTTCACGACCGGGAAGTTGTCAACACGCGCACCATTTGGAATGTGGTGTCACCACCATCAAGTAATTCTCCCTACCATGAGCATATGGCGCAAAGTAAGGCACATACAAAAACGAAACAACTCGTCGTAGTTACTGTCGTTTTTTTTGTTTTTGTAGCAGCTTTTTTTTGGGCTATTTCGGATAACGGGTCGGGGCGCAGGTTTGAACGTACAAATGTTTCGGCAGCGCTAATGCCTCCGGCTTGGTGGTTTCATACCGATGCACAGATGGACCAAGTAGAGAAACTGCGAACAAGTAAGACGCCTCTTACTTTTTTTGGTACGGATCAACTGGGAAGAGATTTGTTTTCGAGGTGTATTGTGGGAGGTGTGATTAGTGTTTGCGTGGGCATTTTTGCTGCTTGCATTGCGGTGATTGTTGGAACAACGTGGGGAACAATTGCAGGAATCAGAGGTGGCAAGATAGACGCAGCGATGATGAGAATGGTAGATATTCTTTACGGGCTTCCATCAATCATGCTTGTTGTTTTGATTACCGTTGCTGCAAATAGTTTTGTGAACAACGCAAAATCAATATCGAGTGCAACTCAGGAGTTTGTGCAAGTACTTGCTCTTCTTTCAGCAATTGGTATTGTGAGTTGGCTTACGGTTTCTAGAGTAATTCGAGGACAAGTTCGTAGCTTGATTTCAAGACCTTCGATGGAAGCCTGTAAAGTAATAGGCGTAGGTCCGATTAGAACATTTACCCAGCACCTGTTGCCGGCATTGTTGGGTACGATTATTGTGTATGCAACGTTAACTGTTCCAACCGCAATCCTCTCCGAAGCCTTTTTGAGTTTCCTTGGCATAGGCATTCGCGAGCCACTCCCAAGTTGGGGCAATCTTGCCGCTGATGGTTTGAGTCAGCTAAACCCCGTCCATTCTAGATGGTGGCTTTTGCTTTGGCCCTGTGTTTGTATCGCAACAACACTTGTTGCGATGAACTGGGTAGGACAATCATTACGAAGGCATGTTGATCCGAGAAACACAATATAGCCATGGAACAAAAGACATTGCAGATCAAAAATTTGACGATTTCGTTTGGCAATCAACGTGTTGTGAACGACGTCTCTTTTTGCGTAGAGCGCGGCAAAACTCTAGCGATTGTCGGTGAGTCTGGTTCTGGGAAAAGTGTAACGGCGATGTCAGTGGTAGGTTTGCTGCCAAAAAACGCGAGCGTTCAGGGTGAGGTATTGTTTGAAGATTTGCAACTACTGCATGCAACACCAAAACAATTGCGTTCTATTCGGGGAAATAAAATAGCAATGATTTTTCAGGAACCAATGACTTCACTTAATCCGGTTTTTACAATTGGTGAACAAATTATAGAAGCGGTACTCTTACATAGAAATGTATCTCGTAAAGTCGCAAAGTCATTGACGTTGGAATCTATGGACGAAGTTGGGCTTGATCGGAATCGGTACAGTGCATACCCACATGAATTTTCAGGAGGGATGCGCCAGCGGGTGATGATTGCCATGGCCCTTGTTTGCGAGCCAACGATGTTGATTGCAGATGAACCAACAACAGCACTTGATGCAACAACATCGAGACAAATTATTGAGCTTCTTTATGAGGCAAAAGAACGGCGTGGCATGAGTATGCTTTTCATTTCACACGACCTTCATCTCGTTGCTTCAATTGCTGACAATGTTTGTGTAATGCAAGGAGGTACTATCATCGAAAAGGGTGCCACGGCTGACGTTCTCCAAAGACCAACGCATCCATATACCCAAGAGCTCCTTTCCTGTGTTCCGACTATTACCGCAGTCTGCGGTAATAGTCCAAAATAATGCTTTTATGAGCCCAAAAAATTCCTAAGAGGAATTTTTCCCAGCCGAAAACAATCCTGCGGGTCATTTATTGCTTCGGGCCAGGCTCCAAGCGAGTCTTTCAGAGAAGAGTCTCCTATCCCTATAGCGGAGAAGGTCAAATTCCCCCTATAAAAAAGGTCCGAGAACCGAAAGGAGTTCACGTACGTACGGGTTGTATGTATATCGCCACCTGCTTGTGGAGTGAGCATTGGGCAGATTTAGGATTCTCTCTCTTAGACCCTCGATCTTCACTCCTCAAGTTTTTGGCTTAGGGGGGTTTGCCTTGGAAGGCAAATACAACAACGAAAGCTGGAGCGCTTTAATGGTACATATTAATAAACAAACACTTAATCAAGCGGTAGAACACTTCTCGCAAAATGGTACAAGCCAAGCAAGGCAACGAGTGTGGGCTTTCATCAATGCAATGCCCGCGCTTTATTTTGTGCAGTGCGGCAGGAAATCTTGTCCAGTTCCATGGATTATGTTTGAGGACGATGTCCCAACCGCAATGGTATTTACCGAATCTGAGCATGCGTTACAAGCCGCAAAATCAATTATTGAAGATGGAGAAAACATACGTGTCGTAGGACTTCCAACAAACGCAGCATCGATGTATATGACAGCGATTGCGGCTCAGGGTGTACAAACTGTTTGCTTCAACCACGGTCCAGAACGATTTGATGCACCGATGGATGAAGTGTTAGTTTCCCTCGGTTCCCTGACAAGATTTTAATTATGGCTGTAGTTCTCTACCGGTTTCAATATCGATAACGGACCAGTCAAATTGCTTAGCTAGACGAACTATCGGAAGCCATGCAATTTCTTCTTCGACGATGTACAGAAGCATTTGATTAACTGGATCTTCGCCCGATGGGAGTTCAATTTTAATTCCAGGACCCCAAAGCGTATCCTCACCCTCAACCTCTGCCATAGTATTAAATTTTGAGAGTGAACCTACAATTTCAGAACGCGCGCCCAGCGGTACCCGTTGACCATCTTGCTCCGCAGTTCGTGATTGAATGACATATTGTTTACTCATACATCTTCTTCTTCCTGAAGAAGGCAGGATACCGTAGTAATGAGCTTGTCGAGTCCAACCGGTTTGATGAGGTATGCCGCAACTCCCAGTGTTTTCGCATACGCCATATGGCGTTTGCCCTCATTTGCTGTCACCATCACAACAATTGGCGAAGGGTCCATGCTTAGAATTTCTTCAAGCACGAGGAAGCCAGACCTCTTAGGTAGCATCATGTCTAAAATTACCGCGTCGGGTTCGCTTGAAAGTGCAACTGAGACTGCTTCAGTTCCATCTTCAGCAAGGACTGTCTCTGCACCTTCAGCGCGCATTGCAAGGTCAAACGACTCAAGAATATCGGGATCGTCGTCAACAATCAAAATTGTGTAGCCATCAAGTCGTTTCATTTATTGTTGAATGGTAGCATCGGTTAACTTGGAGAGTTCGTTTTCCGTCATCCAAGGTAAAGATTCAAGTTGTTGAATCAATTTTTTAGGCATTGGCTTGCCCTCAAGTTCGAATGCAGGGCGGCTTTTCCACCTCCGATGCAACCATAGATATTGCTCGGGTGCGTTCCGAATCATCTGCTCAATGGCCTTACTGTACCGTGCAGTGATGTAATAGAGAGGGTCGGGTTGTTCCAGCCAATCGGCAGGTTCTATAAAGTCAGTCACCGTAATTTCATATTTAAATTTTCCGTCGATTCGTTTTGCATGCACCGCTGCGATTGGAATGTCATACCTCATAGCTAGAAGGCCAATGGATTTATACGTTGAAGCGAGTCTTCCAAAAAATGGAACAAACATTCCGCGCCCGCCAGCGTTTTGGTCTGCGATAAAACCGACGCTTGTGTTTTTTGCAATAAGTTCTTGGAGGATTGGAACACCGCCCCATTTAGTAATGATTTGTAGCCCGTATTTTTCTCGAATTCCTAGAACCCAGTCGTTTATCAATTTATTATCAAGAGGTCGTGCGAGTGCAGCAATTGGGTACCCCAAAACAGAAAGGGTGTAGCCGAGCAACTCCCAATTCCCACAATGTCCAGTAACAAAAATAGTTGGCTGGTTATTTGCTAACCGCTCCGATATTTGTTCAGTCGCCTTGAATTCAATATATTTGTGGAAGGTTGTTGGAGTTATCAGAGAGGGCATCTGAACACCTTCTGCAACGAATAGTTGGAACATGTGTTCCATAGATTGTTTTGCAAGGGCAGAAACTTTTTCGTCAGACCAATCGGGGAAGCTTGATTTTATATTTCCAAATGTTCTGGTCCGTCTTTTGGAGTTCAATCGGTAAAAAAAATCACCAAAATATTTGCATGCCCGCATGTTCATCGCCATTGGACAACAATTCACGATTGAGGCAATTGCCCTAAGTGGAAGGTAATGTAACCATTGAGTAAAGTTAGATTGGCGCGCCATGGTTGCGACGAGATGGTTGGTGCAAGCCGAGATCGGCTTATCTGGTTTTTTGACCGGTGAGTATTTGTAATCGATTAGCAGTCAAGACAGGAACATCAGCATCTCTAGCCTTTTCAAGAAGACGAATGTAGTTTTGGTATCTAGCCTGTTTGCGGTTAAAATTCTCTTCCAGGGCTATACTAGCACCCATAGGTAGTTTTGATAGGGGCTCTCTTGGTGCAATGCCTAATACTAAAAAATCTAAGTCGCCAGGAAGTTGGCCATTGTCTTCAACAACAACACCACCCCAGCGTTTAATTCTATTTTTAATAAAGTCGTTTGTCGTTTCAGGGTTACCATCGCCATCGGCATCAAACACACCATGCACTAAAAACGAAAACGAATAATTAGGATCGTAAATTGCGTTAACAAGTATATTATTTTTGAGGATAGGTTGGTTTGGAGTTGATCGCTTTACTTTTGCGAAAGAAGTCGTTTCGCCTACCTCTACAACCTCGATGCTTGCCTTACCAGCGGGCATATTGCCTTCGCTGTCTTCTTGAAGTTGATTTGCACGGTCATATACTTCGAATGACATGCCAAGGCGAATTTTATCTTGTAGTCCTCGGTTAATAGAAACCCTGTTATCGTTTTCTACACCAATCACGATTCCGTCTACTAAAAGAGATGGGTCAGTTTTGTATAGTTCTCCAATATCGCGTTGTTGCCGAAGACCCTTTAAGTCACTGGCTTGTTGAGCGTTTTCTTCTCTAGAATTTTGGAGTTCTTCTTCAAGGTCAACGATTATCTCTTCTAGAAAACTTCGAACGTCTTCTCCACGCTCTTTTCTGCTTGTGAAAAGTGTGTTGACTTCAGAATTAAGCTTGATGGATTGATTTTGAACATCTTCCCATTCACTTTTGACAAGTTCAACCTCGTCTGCTTTGCTTTGGGACAGAACATCGAGTTGGTCTTCAAGTGATTTGATGGCGGATTTTGCGCTCGCTAATTCAAAGAGGTAAGAATCAACCTCTGCTTGCCGAGAATCAAGTCCACGGTTTAGAGTATCAACAGTAAGCGCAAGGGAGCTGTTCGCCGACATTGTTTCTCTAAACGCTGCCCTAATTTCTTCTAGTTTAGCGTTCTTGTTTCCTGTGAGAATTCGGTTACGTTCTTCTAGCTCACTATAAAGGTAGCTGACAACCGATTGACTGCTTGAATCAGCTTTGGCAACCAAGTCAGCAATAGTGTCGTTGCTTCGTTCATTTTTGGTCGCATACACGTCAAATGCTTTGACTAGATTCCCAGTCTCTTCCTTTTGTGCTCGTCCACTGGCATAAAACACGATGCTTAAAACAAGCAGGAAGACAGTTGCAAGAACAAAAACAACAAGAGATACGATAACGCCTGTACCGGCACTGCTACGAATAGCCATAGAAAAACTCTCCAATTATCACACTCGGGATATGCTTTGAGTGCGCAACATTTAATGGGGATACACAGAACCCCATGTAGTGATGGGACAGTGTCTTGAGTTAGAGCCACTACGTCAAGTTCAGAATCTATTTGAAAGGGCATTCTGGATCAAAAACGAAGATTTTCCACACTTTATTTACAAAAAAAATCTAATTTTGTTTCAAATCAATTTTTAGAGGGTTTAAACCCACCTCGGTTTTAATGGAAAGATCGGCTAAGCATTCGACTATAAAACTGGTGGTATCATGGGTCATTTGAGTTAAAATTGGAAGCGTTGATTCCAACAGAAGAAAGGCGTATAGCATGACAGTAAATCCACAAGACGTACATAGTGTTCTAAGTAGATATCAGTTAACTGATGGATACGACTTAGTAGTTGATCTTGAAAAATCTCACGGAGTTTGGATCCACGATTCAGCAACTGGCAAGGATTATCTGGATGCATTTACGTGCTTTGCTTCATGGCCACTGGGTTTCAACCATCCAGAATTAATGAAAGAATCCTTCAGCGAAAGTATTTTAAAAGTTTCTCGAAACAAAATTGCAAACTCTGATTTGTATACGACGGAACTCGCAGAATTTGTTGAAGCATTTGGTTCTAAAGTTACGCCTGAAGGTTTTCCGCACCACTTTTGGGTTTCAGGCGGAGCCCTCGCAGTCGAGAACGCACTTAAGACAGCGTTTGACTGGAAAGCAAGAAAAGTTGGAAGAACAGATTTCCACGATGATGTAAATGATTTAGTTGTTTTACATTTCGAGCAAGCATTTCATGGTAGAAGTGGGTACACAATGAGTTTAACTAATACGCTGCCTGATAAAGTTGGTTTATTCCCAAAATTTAATTGGCCTCGTGTATCAACACCATTTTGTGAGTTTGATAATGATGGAAACATCGTGAATGACATCGAAGCAGCGGAAGCAAAAACGTGCGCTGAAATTGAACGGGCTTTTGATGAACATTCAAATAGAATCGCAGCAATTATTATCGAACCAATGCAAGGCGAAGGTGGAGACAACCATTTCCGCAATGAATTTCTAGAAAAACTACGACAGTATGCTGATGAACGAGAAGCGCTGCTCATTTTTGATGAGGTTCAAACAGGTTTTTATGGTTCAGGAAAACCATGGTTTTGGCAGACCACTACTGTTCGTCCAGATGTTGTGTGTTTTGGTAAAAAAACGCAAACATGCGGAATTTATGCAAGCGAGCGAGTAGATGAAGTTGCTGACAACGTCTTCAAACGGTCAAGCCGAATTAATTCCACATGGGGTGGTAATCTTGTTGACATGGTTCGATGTACTCAATTCATAAAAATTATTGAACAGGATAATATTGCTGAACTCGTCACAAAGGTAGGCGATCATGTAATCGCAGGCTTGCGAAACATTGGAAAAGAAACAGATGCCTTTACAAGTGTTCGCGGAAAAGGTTCTTTGATAGCTTTCACAACTCCTAGTCCAGAACACAGAGCTGCGATGTTAGCTTCATTGATGGAAACGTCAGTGATTGCGCTATCTTGTGGAACTCGTTCTGTCCGTTTTCGTCTTCCTCTCATAATGACGCTTGAAGATGCTGACGAATTACTAAACCGCACACGGATGGCGGTAAGTACATTGACATCTGCGGTGTAGGGACTTTTGCAAAGCGCTGCGGCAATTAGTGAACACCTTGATACTCGCACCGCTGCGATTGAGGTTGCTGCTTTATTAGAAAACGCAATGTCTGGCCATGTAGATTTGGTGTTTGTTTTTGCAAGTTTTCACCATCGCGAAGCACTTGAAGAAGCAATTGCGGACATACGGCAAACACTTTCTCCAACAACAATTATAGGTGTGACGACCGAATCAGTTGTTGGTTGTGATTTGGAGTTAGAAGGCGTTGCGGGTCTTTCAGCGATAGCGTTTAATTTACCCGGCACTACACTTACACCTTGGACGACAACTCCCAAAAAACCAGTTCCAATATCAAGGCCAGATGAAATACCAAATTGGATTGGCCTTCAGGAAGACACAAAGGCCGTGTTTTTTTTCGCTGACCCATTTTCCACACCAATTACACGGTTGTTACCCGCTTTGGTGAATTGCAGGGGCAAGGATAAACCATTACCAATCATTGGGGGCATGGCTTCGGGCGCATCCCAAGCGAGATACAACCGTTTGTTTTTAGATGACCAAGCGCTGCGAAGCGGTGGAGTTGGGTTAACAATCTCTGGCCCACTAGAACTGGATTGCATTGTGAGCCAAGGATGTAGACCAATCGGCGAACACTTTAGAGTCACTAAAGTGGATGGAAATGTCGTACTTGAACTTGGCGGTAAGCCAGCTTTGGACGTGCTTCAAAATTTGGCAAAACGTGCCGATGCGAAAGAGCGGGACTTCTTGCAAGGTGGGCTCTTACTCGGTGGAGTGATTGACGAAAACCGATCACACTTTGGAAGGGGAGACTTTTTAGTCCGTTCAATTCTTGGCATAGACCGAAAACGCAAGGGTATTGCAGCTGGAGAATTTTATCGACTTGGTAAAACGGTCCAGTTTCATGTACGTGACCCCCAAACAGCCGTTGAAGATTTGCAGCTTCTTTTAGATTCGCAACAACTTGTAAAGCGACCATTTGCTGGGTTATTAGTTACTTGTAATGGCAGGGGTAGAAGTTTATTTCACGAAGATGACTATGATTTGAATATTATCCGTGAGCGAATTGGAAAAGTTCCTATTGCAGGTTTTTTTGCAGCTGGCGAAATTGGACCGATTGGCGGGAAGTCATTTTTACACGGCCACACAGCCTGCTTAACGCTTTTTAGATCAATAGAATAAAGTCTTATTCAATTGAAAATAGTTTCAAAAAATCACTCTCTCGTACTAACGTTACTTTTTTGAATTTGTAATCCCCAGAAGCATGGGCTGCAAGTGTGATTTTTGTAAAACTTCCTTCGTTGATTAGTTTTACGTCACCAAACGCGTTTCCTTTAACCATCCTTTGAAGTACCTTCGCTAAATCTCGTCGGTTGTTAATAAAAAAAGAATGAAATTCTGCAATGCCGTTTTCTCTAGACTCAAAATAATATCTTGCTTCGTCGCTAAGGATTTGATCGAAAAGTAAATCCCAGTTACGGTCACGAAGACAAGTTAGTAATTGTGACAATATGTGTTCTGGAAGAACGGCGAGAAGCGTTTTTTCACCAGTAAGTTCATCGACCTCTTCGAGTGGTATTGAGTTGAGGTATTCTTGAGCGGCAGCGCTGTTTTGCCCACCGATCGAGGAATATTCAACGATAGTGCCATCGTCACGAGTGATATGGTTCTTGATATTGTTGCTCATGCCGTAATGCCAAGCGGGGCGTGTACGATATTCGACTTTTTGCGTTGCACACCCAGCGGCAGCAATGAATATCAGAAGGATTCGAAGAGCAATCATGACTTAGTGCCCAGAAACTGAGGGTCCCGCTTCAAGATTGAATAAAAACGGAGCAACCCAGAGTTGGCTCGTCCCAGTTTCTCTCTTGCTCGTCCACATGAGAAGGGAACCATCTCCATTAAATACCGGAAGTCCATCAAAACCATCCGCATGCGTGATTCGTTGTCGTCGAATCCCGTACCTTGTTGTCCCATCGGTGCTCCCATTATCAGCATCGCAAACAAATAGTTCATAATTTCGATGGCTTATCTCACTTGTTGCATAAATAAGGAATCGATTATTAGGATGCCAAAATGGTCCCCAGTTGACATGTTCGTTGTCGGTAAGTTGAATCTCTTTTTCAATTCCAACAATAGAACCATTGTCGTCGAACTTTAATTCTGCAACATAGAGTTGGAGTAAGTCATTTCCGCGACGATCAGAACGGTAAACGATACGTTTTCCATCAGGCGAAAAGAAGGGGCCTCCATCGTATCCAGTGTCACCTACGACAAGCCGATCTATTCCGGTTTTGAGGTCGGTTATATAAATATCACCAGAGCCTGAAGCGAGGGAACAATACACGAGGTGTCGTGCATCTGGACTCCATGAGCCTTCGGCAAGATAGTTTTCATCATCGGTTACAAGAGCAGTTGTTATTCCAGTTTCAAGGTTGTGCGAAACAATGTTCATCTTTGGCGGAAATGCCCAGCGGTATCGACCCGAATCTCGTTGGTATCCGGGTATATCTTTATCAACGGGCGGCGTTGTTGTTGTGGCGTACAGCACAAGTGTTTCATCTTGAGGATGAAACCACCCGCATGTATTTGCAGAGCCCTCGTTACTTAGTCGAATAATGTTTGAGAGTGCAGTAATTGCTCCCGTATCATCGAAGACTAACTCGCCAAGGTACATACCATAATCAGTTTCAGGTTCTTGCCCTTTTGTTGGATGTTCGATTGCCTGGAAGATAATGCGTTTTCCAGCGGGATCAAAATAAGACTCACCTGCCTTGAGAAAAACGGCCGGATCAGTAAGTAATATAGGGATACCAATTGCATCGGTCTCGTCTGGGTGAAGCGTGGTAGTTTGCCCTGCAAGAAGAGAAAGCAATAGTGTCATACAATGTGTCATCGAAGGTATTCCTTTTGTCTGAAAGAACCACACATCATACGCTCCCCAAGCTTTTTCCGCACGAAGTCCCCGTCCTCTATCACGACGATTACGTAGTAGTTTTAGATAAGCCCTCTGGATTGCTAAGTGTGAAAGGAATAGGAATACATAAAATAGATTGCTTGGCAGTTCGTGTTGCTTCTGCGATTGAAGGCGCACGAATTGTGCACCGATTAGACATGGATACCTCGGGCGTAATCGTGATGGCAAGAGACGCAGATACCCACCGCGAACTTAGTAGGCAATTTCATGATCGAGAAGTTTTAAAAACATACATTGCAGTTGTTGGGGGTGTGCTCAATGAGGACTCTGGACACATTGATATTCCCATACGAAAAGATTTTGATAATCCACCTCGGCAATGCGTTGATTTTGAACAAGGAAAACCCTCTCAAACTGATTGGGTGGTTATGGAGCGGTTAGAAGATCGAACTCGACTTGAATTAAAACCGAAGACAGGGCGATCGCACCAATTGCGAATCCATTTGAGAGAGATAGGACACGCAATTCTTGGCGACGATTTATATGCAAGCAAAGAGCTGCAAGTACTTGCCCCGCGCTTGATGTTGCATGCAGAGACACTTTCATTCACACATCCTGCGACGAAGAAACAACTGACATTGACCGCAAATTGTCCCTTTTAAAAACTATCCCACGGGTCGTTAATTTGGAAGCACTTATTCAAGCAACGTCGCATTGCTGGGCAATGTTTGAGCCAGACGGATAGTGCTTCCTCCCTGTCTCTAACCCACGGCGGCAATTAAAACGGCACGAAGCGTAAAGCTTTGTGCCGTTTAGTTACTCATGTAGTATCTGTTGAATTAGCCGTTAGTTTCGGAAGGTTCCGGTTCTGGCTCCTCAGTTTTTTCTGGGTGGGAGACGCTAAAGAATAAATGGTCGTCGCCTTCTTTATGTGAAATGTCAATATGGTCGCCATTTGTGTAGTCACCGCCGAGTAAAGATTCTGCAAGAGGGTCTTCAATGTACGATCCAAGTGCACGTCGAAGAGGTCTTGCGCCAAAATCTGGGTTATACCCCTTTTCGATGAGAAAATCTTTAGCACCTTGACCGAGTGCCATCGTCATGCCCTTGTCTTTAAGGCGAGAAGTGATTTTTGAAAGTTCGATATCAATAATGGAGTAAAGGTCATCTTTTGTGAGTGGGCGGAACACTACGACATCGTCAAGGCGGTTAATAAACTCTGGACGGAAGAACTTTTCAGTTTCAGTCATGAGTTGTTTCTTCAGTTTCTCATAATCCATAAGTTCTTCGCGTTTCCCGAAGCCGAACGATTGGCCACCCTTGATGAGGTCAGAACCGATATTCGAAGTCAATATTACGATTGTATTTCTAAAGTCAACATGTCGACCAAAAGAGTCAGTCAGACGGCCTTCTTCCATAATTTGAAGCAACATGTTAAATACATCGCCGTGCGCTTTCTCAACTTCATCGAAGAGAACAACTGCGTATGGCTTTCGGCGAATTTTTTCGGTGAGTTGACCACCTTCTTCGTAACCCACGTATCCGGGAGGTGCGCCTACCAATCGTGAAACGGTGTGTTTCTCCATGTATTCAGACATGTCAAGGTGAACGAGAGAGTCCGAATCACCAAACATAAATTCAGCTAGCGCTTTTGCAAGCAACGTTTTTCCAACACCAGTTGGTCCAAGGAAGAGCAAGGACCCCATTGGTCGGTTTGGATCTTTAAGACCACTACGCGATTTACGAATAGCTTTTGCAACTTGGGTAATTCCATCATGTTGGCTGATGACCGTTTCGTGCAATTCGTCTTCAAGATGCAAGAGTCGTTGTGATTCTGCTTCCTCAAGCCGAGTTAGTGGTACTCCGGTCATGCTTGAAACTACTTCGGCGATAGCGTTCTCGTCGACTTCAGCAGTGATTTCATTCATTTGCTCGCGCCATTCTTTTTGAAGTCCATCTTTCTTGGCTCGAAGTTTTTCAGATTCATCGCGCAAAGAAGCTGCAGCTTCGTAGTCAGCACTTTTTACAGCTTCATCTTTTTTGACCTTTAGAAGTTCAAGTTGCTCCTCATAGTCAGCCATTGAAGGAGGTTTTGTCATGGACTTTAATCGAATGCGAGCACCCGCTTCATCTATGACATCGATGGACTTATCAGGCTGAACTCGATCAGCAATGTAACGGTTTGAGAGTTCTACTGCAGCGATAACTGCATCATCTGTGTATCGAACACGATGGTGTTGCTCGTAACGTTCGCGAAGACCTTTTAAAATGGCAATAGTATCTTCTTTGTTTGGTGGGTTTACTACAATCGATTGAAAACGACGTTCTAGCGCGTTGTCTTTTTCGATGTACTTACGATATTCATCGAAAGTGGTAGCGCCGATGCACTGCATTTCACCGCGCGAAAGGGCGGGCTTGAGAACATTAGACGCATCAATTGCACCTTCAGCTCCACCAGCACCAACGAGTGTGTGTAACTCATCAATGAAAAGCAAAATATTTTTTGCACGTTTCACCTCGTTCATTACTGCCTTAATTCGTTCTTCAAATTGTCCGCGATATTTTGTGCCAGCGACCATCATCGCAAGGTCGAGCACGATTACTCGGCGACCGTGGAGTAAGTCGGGAACTTCATTTTCAATTATTTGCTGTGCAAGTCCCTCAATGATGGCGGTTTTACCAACACCAGCTTCGCCGATGAGTACAGGATTATTTTTTGTTCGACGGCAGAGGATTTGAATAAGCCGTTCAATTTCCTTGTGGCGACCAATAACAGGATCGAGTTCATTCTTTTGTGCAAGTTCGGTCAAGTCGCGACCAAAACTATCAAGCGCTGGAGTTTTACTTTTTCCTCTACGGGGTGATGGACTTGGGGATTCACCTTGTGGCTCCATACCCTCTTCATCAAGTTCTTCGATTTGACCAACACCAGCACCCAATAAATTGAGAACTTCTTCGCGGACATCTTCGAGTTTAAGCCCGAGGTTCATGAGCACTTGTGCCGCAACACCGTCTTGCTCTCGGAGTAAACCAAGAAGAAGGTGCTCGGTACCAACATAATTATGGTTGAGGGATCGAGCCTCTTCAATTGCGTACTCAATGACCTTCTTCGCGCGGGGAGTCTGTGGCAATTTACCCATCGTGACCATATCAGGTCCACTTTTGACGAGTTTTTCAACTTCTAGCCGGACTTTTCGAAGATCAATCTCCAAATGCTTTAAGACATTAGCACCAACACCTGAGCCCTCTTTTACGAGACCGAGCAGAATATGCTCAGTTCCGATATATTCGTGGTTAAAGCGTTGTGCCTCTTGATTTGCAAGGGCCATGACTTTTCTAGCGCGATCTGTTAAACGTTCAAACATAGTTCAATTCTCCAACCCGCCATGATATGCGGGATATGCTTCCTGAGGGCATAAAAAGTGGTGTCCTAAGTAAACAATCGGTGCAACTCTTGTTCCATTTGAGAACTTCTCGAGATTATGAGAAAAAAGCGTAGAAAGTCCAAAAAACAGGTACGACTTACTTTTCCTCTGACTTCATGACAACGGTTTTTCAATTGTGCGCCAATCTGGCATGAACGATTACTATGACGCAGAATCAAAGTAATTCTACCTTAGTCTAGCTGAGTAATATTTCCACCACGCAAATGGACAATAACATCCCCACGATTGGCAATTTCCATATTGTGCGTGACCATGACAATTGTGAGCCCATCTTGGTGTAATGCGCCAAGGACATCAAGTATGCCATCCCCAGTCTCTTCGTCTAGATTTCCAGTGGGCTCGTCAGCGAGAAGGATAGAAGGGTTATTGACAAGAGCTCTAGCAATTGCAACTCGTTGTCTTTCTCCACCTGAAAGTTCTCGAGGGCGGTGGGTAAAGCGATGGCTCAAACCAAATTGGTCGAGTAAATGTTCTGCTTGATTCTTCGCCTCGCTTGTAGTAGTGAATGAGCCACCAATCATTGTCGGTAGAATGGCATTTTCTAAAACTGTTAATTCGGGGAGAAGATGATAAAACTGAAAAACAAAACCAACGTGATTATTTCGATAGGCATTAATTTGCCGGTTTGATTTTGCCCACACGGATTCACCATTGAATAATACTTCTCCACCTTGTTGATCAGGTCGATCTAGTCCGCCAAGAAGGTGTAATAATGTTGATTTTCCAGAACCACTTGACCCAAGAATAGTTGTCCACTGACCTTGGTGAATTTGCAAAGATGCAGCATGCAACACAGGTACCTGAGAACGACCAAGTTTGTACGTTTTTTTGAGGTTAATACCTTCAAGTATGAGTGAATTAGTATTACTCATGACGTAGCGCCTTCACAGGATCGGTATCTGCTGCTTTTGCAGCGGGAATGAGTGCACCAAGTAAACAAAATAAGATTGCGCCACCTACCGTGAATAAACTCGAGCCCCAATCCAGTTCATTTGGAATTCTTGAAAAGTAATACACCGAAGCATCCCAGACAACGATTCCGCCAATGTGGCGAATAAACAAAATTAACCCACCGATTCCGCCTAACGTAATAAAACCGAGTGAACCTAACACAATCGGAAGCATCTGTCCTTTAAGCATTTTTACAACCGTATACGTCCCGAAACAAATGGACAAAGCGAAACAAACTATTGCAATCGAGAGCGGTGGATTTCCCATCGCGTCGTGAATTGCATTGATATTTTTTGTGATGAGCCATCCGCTAAAGAGTCCAAGGAAAGAACCAACTATTCCAATAACAGCACTATATTGGAGGAAAATCCAAACAATGCTTGCTCGCGAGGCACCGATGGAACGCAAAATTCCAATGTCCCTTGTTTTTTCAAAAACTATTGACCAAAATATAGAGAGTATGAGTGCAGCAACAACAAGGTACACAATGGAGAACAACGTTCGCATTACTTCGCGTTCTTTTTCAACTGGCCCTGTAAAACTTCTTTGTTGCTCTTCGCGAGTTTGAATAATCAAACCAGGGTCATGGCTCGAAGGTGGCAAGACAACGGTCTCATACGAAAAGCTCGAAGAAAAGTCGTCATATATGGTGCGCACAATTTCTCGAAGCACTTCCCCCTTAACCCCTGGAACTCCACGAATAAGGATGCTCGTGGATCGTGCGGGGTCAACTCCAATGATTGTGGCGGGGTCATCTAGGTCAACAATTTTAGCTTCATCCATGTGGAGTAATGATTGAGCGACATCTATTGGAATAAAAATAAGAGATTCATCTATTGCGAACACACCAGATTGAAATTCATTGACGAATGGCATGATGATTGATTCTGGTTCAATAATTCCGCCCTTTGCGTCAACTGGCAGCATTGTTAACGTACCTTCAAATCGAGGAGCCCACCAATAATCGTTTCGAGAGACTTGATATGTCCCGTTTTTCATACGTACGTTGCCATCATTGACGTGCAACCCTAAAACAATTCCTGGCTTTCCATTCCTCGAAAGGTCGAGCCCTTGTTGTTGCAATGCATCCTCACCTGAAAGTCGTACATCAAAAGAAAGGACAGTGTTCCATTGTTCCTCGTTTAGAAGCGCTTTTGTATTTTCCAAAAAATTTGCTTCAACAAAATTAAGTGTGTGAGATGCTGATTTGATCAGATCAACAAACTCAATCCATAATTCGGGGCTCAGCAATGATTGTAAAGTTTCTTCGTTATTTGCAATCGCGTCTAAGAGCAGCCAATCCCGTTGGTTCGTTGTGGGATTTTTCCACTGTAACGAATTTTTATAATCGGTAACTTTTGCAAACGTCTTTGGCTCGATTCCCCAAACTTGAACTGTTTCGCTCTGCTTTACATTCGAATTTGGGTAAGGCATTCTCAACAATCCCCAACCATCTACAATCGGAGTTGCAGCGAGAACTTGTTCATTTTTCTCGAGCCGGTTTACGAGTTTTTCGTAATGTGGGATTCCAGAAATGCCGTTTGAAATAATGACATCACCCATCAGTGTTTTCCCCGAGGATTGCACCATGTCAAGGAACCCAGTCATCACCGAGACGACCACAATGACAAGCGCAACGCAGAGTGCAACCGCTGCAACAGCAATGAGCGGAATAACTCTGCTTGTTAAATACCTAGATGTAAGGAGTGTTTGATACACGAAATGAACATCGTACTAAGTTCCAGAAAAAGCGTACTTTTCTAGTAATTCGCTGGGACATCCAATAGAAGAAATGAGGACTTCGCCGATATATTTTCCTGCTGATTTATTCAAAAATCCCTTTTTTAATCCAACAAACGAAACGGTCATTGTTGCATGAATTGAGCAGCCAAGAGGTCGCCCAGAGTCGCAATCGAGCCCTGAAGGAATGTCCAAAGCGATGCAAGTGGCATTGCTTTCGTTCATAGACTGGATTACTTGACTGTTCATTCCTTCAACCGTACGGTCGAGTCCAGTTCCAAAAAGAGCATCAATGAGAAGGGTAGCATTGGACGCGCAGTCGCTTGACCAGTCTTCTATGTGTATTCCCATCGAGTCACAAATTGTTGCATTTGTTATGGCATCTTGTGTTTTTGGTTTAGCCACCTGCAAGATGGAAACGCCGCACCCATTATTTGAAAGATGCCTCGCCACAACATAGCCATCCCCTCCGTTGTTACCACTGCCACATACGACAACAATAGTGGCAAGTAATGGTTCTGCAATGGTTTTTACGAGTATTTCTGCGGCTCCTCTTCCAGCATTCTCCATAAGTACAATGCTTGGGATGTTGTACTGTTCAACAGCATCAGTATCAATAGCTTGAAGTGCTTCTCGTGAAAATACGAGAGTTTGCTTGTTTGATGTGCTCGAGAACATTCCGTGCATGATAACTAAGGTAAAATACAGATACATGCCTATTATTGAAATCATTTCATTGGTTTTGGGTACCCTTGTAACAATATCCCTTTGTTTATGGATCGGGCTTGGCTATCGTCTCTGGACAATGAACCGAATGAAACCTGTAGTTAGAGAAGGGCTCGCCTTACCAAATCCAACTTCTGCAACGGTGACCATTGTCGTACCTGCGCATAACGAAGAGAGAGTAATTGATCGATGCGCTATTTCTCTTCGAAAACAAACGCATCAGAATCTTCAAATAATATTTGTGCTTGATAGGTGTACGGATTCGACGCTTGAAATAATTAAAAAACATGCAGCAGAAGATGAACGAATTTGCATAATTGAAAACGAAGCATGCCCAGAGGGATGGGCTGGAAAATGCAATGCTGCACGTATTGGTGCTTTAAAAGCAACTGGCGAATGGTTGCTTTTTACCGATGCAGACACAATGTTCGATAAGGAACTTGTTCGATGCGCTGTTGCCTCAGCGATACATAGAGGCGCTTCTTTATTGAGTCTATTAAGTTCACTCACAATTACAAAAAATTTCGAGCGAATAGTGCAGCCTATTGCAAGCACCTTGTTAGTTAGACAATATCCCATAGATCGAATTAATCGAGAAGAGAGACCAAGGCCTTTTGCAAATGGGCAATTTTTGTTATTTGATAGAAAAACGTACCAAGATATCGGAGGCCACGACGCAGTTAAAGAGCATTTACTTGAAGATATTGCCTTTGCAAGACACCTCTGTTACAACAGTCTTGGAAAAGTGCAAGTTTTATTTGCAGACGGTATGTTGCAGTGTTCCATGTACCCAACATTTTCAGCATTCCAAGCTGGTTGGAAACGAATATATATAGAAGCAGCGTCAAAAAATGTTAAACGTCTTCGGCAGAGCGCCATTCTTGCGTTAATCGTTGGTGTATTGTTTCCGGTAGCAGGGGTGGCAGGCATTTTTGTAGGAATGCAAGTTTCACCGCTTCTCTTTTGGGAATCGATTGCTTCGTTGATTTCAGCATTCTTGGCTATTGCATGGTTGTATAGAATTAACAACGCGCCAGTTATATTTGCACTGTTTGCCCCCCTTGGTGCAGCAGTAGTTGCAAAAATATTTTTAAATGCAGCGTTTACACTGAAACATAGAATCCCAATTCGCTGGGGCGGGAAAAAATATATCTTGGAGCCAAAAAATAATGAAAATCCTGCTAACAAACGATGATGGCATTCGAGCCCCTGGAATTATTGCACTACATAAAGCATTGCAAGGACTTGGAGAACTTTTTGTGTTTGCACCCGAAACGGTGCAATCCGCAACAAGCCATGGCATTACATACACAACACCTCTCATGACTCAACAAGTCAACGTCACGGAAAGTATGTCAGGTGTTGCAGTTGATGGCCGGCCTGCTGATTGTGTAAAACTTGCAATGCGCGCACTTTGGGAGGAACGTTTCGGCGATGGCACAAAACCAGACTTGACTATAAGCGGTATGAACAGCGGTTCAAATGTTGGCATTAACATCATTTATTCAGGCACAGTCGCTGCAGCAATTGAGTCTGCTTTTCTTGGCGTGCCATCGATTGCAGTTAGCTTGCATTTAAAGAATAGGGAACGTACATGTTTTGACAGAGCAGCGGAGATAGCAAGGAGTGTTATCGACAAAGTGCTTCAGAATAAACTTGAACCACATGAAGTAATCAATATTAATATTCCAAAATGTGAAACGACCGATAGATTAATGCCAGAAATCAAAGTGGTTGACATGAACGCAGCTGGCGATCTTGGCTTTTATGATAAACGAATTGCTCCAGATGGAAGAACGTACTATTGGGCAGCGGGTGATGGAATGGCGTTTTCGCACACTGCCAAAGGTAGCGACGTCGAAGCGCTAAAACAGGGATTTGTAACCGTGACCCCCCTGAATTATGTGTTAACAGATACAAGTCGTATGAGTTTGTGGAGTGAACGGATGTCTTCTTAGTGAGAAAACAAAAGGTGAATAGTAATTTTTACAGTTTCCTCATCTTTAAGCGCCTCAACTTGTTCTCCCGAAGCTCTCCATCTGTAAAGACTATTTTCAATAGCTCTGTCAATCGACACTCCCCCAGTTCCATAAAGTAATACAACAAAAATGGGCTTCCCCGTTGTATCAATAAATAGATCTGCAACGACATTCCCCGGTCTTGTAGCGATAAGTTGATTAGGAAAGAACGTTGGTTTTTTTGGTTTGAGCACAATACCTTGGCCAGCTAGTGGCTTCCCAATCCTCCACTCTTTCTCTGAAACATGGATGATTGACGTTGCTTCTGCATCACGATCAGCGAGAATTTGTTGAAGCCGATCTTTTTCAACAGAGGTTTCGATTGCCACCTCTTCGGTAATTATTTTTTTTTGAACCTGTGTATTGGGTGGCAATTCTTTAGACGGAAAAGTGATTGGTACCTTTTTCATTGCCTCAAAAAAATGCGAGGACATTTCAGCCATTGGGTGTGCCAATTTTTTAAGCATTGCAACGGCAGATCTTGCGTCGACTAATTCAGATTGCATTTCCGCTTGCTCCACTTCCGAGTATCGCGCAAGGTGTTCTTTGTATTCGTTGTATCCAATCCAAGTGAGGCTAGACTCTTTTGAATCATCAATACCCAAATCGATCTCTACCTGTTCAACAATAGGAGTTTCAAGATGTGTCGATTCTGTGGGGACTGTGATCGTTACAGTTCTGTTTATTGCATAGACGACAGGGAGAAGGAAGAAATGCAATCCTAATGATGAGGCTATAGCAGCAATCAGAGTAATGTTGTCACGGCGAATCATTTGTTCGATGGCTCTTCTAGGGCGGGAGCACCAACCAAGAAAATTTCAAGCCCGTTACTTCGAAGTTGATCCCACGTTCCAGTAAGAAGGGGCCCACGATCCACCGAAGACTCTCCATCTTCGACGACTAAATAAATTGCTGCTTCTGGAATTTCTTTTGATTGCAGAAGAACAGCCTCACCGATTTCATCGAACGGTACGATTTCTTTCCCAACATAGATGTTTCCATCAACCGCGATGGTGATGGAAATAATTTGACGTGGTGTAGCGGCCGTTCCGGAAACGTAGGATTCAAGTGGAACCGGCAATACTTCAGCCCGCACCATAAGTACCATTGCATAGATAAAGAATGTAAGAAGAAGAAAGACGACGTCGATAAGGGGCATCATCTCGACACGAGTATCATGATCTGTGCGACGGAGGGGTCGCATGCGCTTATGAGCCTATGAGAAGAAGGGCAGTTGTAGTGTCTTCAATAAATTCAAAGACTTGGTCAAGACCAGTTGCAAGCATTGTTGACCAAATGGGATCAGAAATATTACAAATTACCATCCTTCGATCTTTGGTTTGTAATATTTTTTTAATCTCAATGAGCGCGCCAAGGTTCGAAGAATTTAAGGTTGCAACATTTTGGAGGTCAACAATAACATTTGGGAATGGTTCATTTCCCTCGCGGAGTTTCAGAATTAATGTGTCGGTGTCTTCTGAAAAGTCGGGCTCATCAAGCAGCTCCATTATTAATATATTGTCATCCCATTGGTTTAAAGTCATGCTGGAGAGGATACCGTATCTTCGACGCCTTCGACTTTTGCAGCAGCAATTAAGCGATCGCCATCTTTAAGGTTTACAACGCGAACACCCTTGGTGTTACGGCCGATAGTTCGGATATCACCAGCAGAGATACGAACAAGCATGCCATTTGCCGTGATAAACATCAAACTATCGCTATCGCGAACAGCTCGAATATCTGCAACAAGACCGTTTCGTCCTCCCGTTTGGATATCACGTCGACCCTTACCACCCCGAGATTGAGCTCTTGTGGAGCCGTCTTCGCTGTGAACAAGATATTCAAGCATCGGGGTGCGTTTCCCGTAGCCGTTTTCTGTCATTGTCATAAGATCCGCGTCATCTTCGGCGAGAACACAGCCAACAACTCGATCATCCTTAGCGAGCGAGATGCCTTTGACGCCCGCAGCAGTTCTGCCCATGAGCCGAGCATCGGTTTCAACGAATCGGATAGACATTCCTGTTGATGTTCCTAGCAGTACGTGGCACTCGCCATTTGTTTTTATGACATCAACGAGGGAGTCGCCATTATTAAGTTTGATTGCGTTAATACCGCCTCGGTTTACATTTCTATATTCTGAAACAGCAGTTCGTTTCACGCGGCCCATAGAAGTTGCAAAGACTAGATTATCTTGGCAATTTTCAAAATCTTTAATGTTTCTAAACGTGACAATGTTCTCGCCATCTTTGAGATTTAGCAAGTTTACAATTGCGCGACCACGACTCGTCCTAGTTGCCTCTGGAATTTGGTACACCTTGATTTGGAATACACGACCGGTGTCGGTAAAACAGAGGAGGTCGTCATGTGTGGACGCGACAAAGATGTGTTCAATAAAGTCACCATCTTTTGTTTCGCCACCCTTGATGCCTCGTCCACCACGACCCTGCTCACGGAACGTATCAATGGGTAGTCGTTTTACGTACCCATGGTGGGAGATGGTGACACAGACGTCGTGTTCTGGAATAAGTGCACCGTAATCGTAATCATCGTCTTCGCCGTCAATAAAGCCAGTCATTCGCGGAGTTGCAAATTTTTCTTTGAGTTCGATGCAATCTTCGCGAATAATGTCAAGGACACGTTGTTCATCAGAAAGAATTTCTTCGTATCCATCAATTTTGTTAAGAAGCTCAGCGTATTCGCCAGTGAGTTTTTCAATTTCAAGTCCAACAAGTTGGATAAGTCGCAATGCGCCGATGGACTCAGCTTGTAATCTAGAGAGCGAAACGCCATCTTTTGCTTTTTCAATTAAGCGTTTAGCAATGAACTTTGCATACGCATGTTCTTCAGGAATGCAAAAGTTGCGTTCCATCAATTGGTCAATGGCTTCTTCGCGAGTTTGACATCCACGGATGAGAGCAATAACTTCGTCAATGTCACAGACTGCGTAAATTAAACCTTCAAGACGGTGTGCAGCTTTTGCAGCTTCTCGAAGTAGGTGTTCGGTTCGACGGCGAATGACAACTTGGCGGTGTTCTACCCAGCAATCGATGAGACTGCGAAGACTAAGAGTTTGCGGGCGACCCTTGACGAGTGCAATATTGATGACCGAGACGGTCGATTGCAACGGCGTGAATTTGTAGAGTTGCCGTTCGACAACATCAGGATCAGCCCCTCGTTTGAGATATACAACAATTCGAGTTCGCCATTTTTTGCCGGAGAAGTTTTTGATGTCAGAAATGTCTGCAATGCGACCGGTCTTTGCGCAATCGACGATTTTTTCAATCAAGTTGTTTTGTACAAGTTGGTATGGGATTTCATCGATAATGATGGCTTCACGTTTCCCAATGGTTTCGTGGTGCACACGGCCGCGAACGCGGAGTTTGCCACGACCAGTTGCGTATGCTTCCGCTAGTCCTTGCTTACCAACAACAAGACCACCAGTTGGGAAGTCTGGACCAGGAACGAGTGCAAGTAATTCCGAAAGATCCATTTCTGGGTTGTCAATAGTTGCAACAATTGCGTCGCAAATTTCACCGACATTATGGGGTGGCATCGAACACGACATGCCAACAGCAATGCCGCTTGAACCGTTTACCAATAAGTTTGGAAAACGTCCGGGTAGAACCGTTGGCTCATGCCGAGTTTCATCGTAGTTTGGTTTAAAATCGACGGTGTCTAACTTGATGTCATCAAGCATCGCAACCGCTGCATGAGTCATGCGGGCTTCGGTGTAACGCATTGCAGCAGGTGGATCACCATCAATCGAACCAAAGTTGCCTTGCTTGTCCACAAGCATGACGCGCATCTTCCAGTTTTGGCCCATGTTGACCAAGGTTGGGTAGATGACAGATTCGCCGTGCGGATGGTAGTTGCCCGAAGTATCGCCAGCAATTTTTGCACACTTACGGTGCTTGCGACCAGGCGAAAGATTAAGGTCATGCATTGCAACGAGGATTCTTCGTTGCGATGGCTTGAGCCCGTCACGAACGTCGGGGAGCGCACGATCCATAATGGTAGACATGGCGTACGTCAAGTAACTATCGTGTAACTCGCGTTCAATAAGTTGGTCTACAACATGACCGATGTTGCCAAATGCGTCGTTGTTTTCTGGTTTGGAATGTTGTTCTGGTTTCTCGCTCATGGGCCCTTTTTGGAAACGATTATTGTACCAGAATGCGCCAGCAAACTACGCGTTTGAAGTGCTTGAAAAGGGAGCCTTTAAGAGTAATAAATACTCACAATTCCCAGCCCCTTTTTTGCTTGACTTTTTACCACGAATTGGGGAGATGGTTTCCCCTAGTAATGTAAGTGAGAGTTCGTCGCATACTGTTTTTACCCGATAAATTACGCGCGAAATGGCTTGCTCTGAAAGTCCTTCGCCGACATTTTCAGACTGTTTTTCTTCTTTTGTGAGTTCGTAATGTGGCTTTATGAGCGTGACAATGTGGCCACCATTTGTCCACTTCATACTTGCTGGAAGCGCAAGTTTTTGTGGTGTCCATCCAAGATCAACAACGACAAGGTCTACTTGCTGTGGTGGCTCAACATGAAGCGCATTGGTCCGTTCAAGCGTTGTGACTCGTTCATCACTTCTAAGTTTCCAAGTGAATGTTCCGTAGCCTGTGTCAACTGCGAAAATTTTCGAGGCACCCCGTTGCAAGAGGCAATCGGTAAAGCCACCAACATTGCAACCGAGATCAGCGCACGTCATTCCAGTGACATCAAAGTTGAATTCTTGTAAAGCGTGTTCGAGTTTTAAACCAGCGCGTGAGACAAACGGTGAATCGCTCACCGCTACTACGCCATGCCTACAAGTGCGACGCCTGATGCATTAGCGGCTTTGATAACAGCGGGGGCGTCAAGCAAAATAACTCGTCCACTTCCAACAGCAATACATGTGCAACCAGCTTGTGCAACTTGTTTGATGGTGTTGGTTCCAATCGAGGGTACGTCCGCGCGCATGTCGTGGTCGTCGGCGGCTGTTTTTAACAACGTCCATCCGCTCTTTTTACAGAGCGAACCAGTTCGTTCGATGAGTGCCGCGGTTCCTTCAATTGCTTCGATTGCAAGGACGTCGCCTTCGCGTACAGCCATGGATTGTCCGATGTGCAATTCGGCGCTCTGCGTAAGCAGTGGCCAACCAAATGCAATGTCTGCAGTTTGTTTTGCAGTTGGCGAAACACTTCCAAGGACGCCACTTCCAGCGAGGTGATCTGAGATGTGTGTAGTTGAATCGATGAGTGTGACTCCAGATTTTTGTAGTTCGTCTGCAATGGCTGATAGAACTGTAGCATCCCTACGGTCATGTCGCAGGCGCCTGTACCAAAGAAGAAGAGTTGTGAGGTCGGGCGTTAATCGGAGCACGCTAAATTTTTTGTGCATCGCAGTTTTACCAACGCCCCCAACCATGATGGCGTCATTTGCACCCCATTTTTTTAGTAGGCGGATCCAACGACCGACCCGAGCCATGCCTGCGATGGAAAATGAATCGCATTCACTTGGGAGTGCCGAATCGTATTGATAGCGTAAGCCAACACAACAGACGCGGTATCCAGCAGCTTTTGCTCCACGTGCAACAAGCACCGGCAATATTCCATTGCCTGCAATCATGCCTAAGATTGGTTTTTCACACGCCATCACCGCATTATACCTAAGCGGCCGGAATTCTAGTGCCAGCCACACTGTGAAGCAGGAAACTGCCCCGGGGGTCGTTTATTTTCCGTGCATGGGCAAAATATCTTCGGGTGATGGCTGGTCGGTTGCGCCAGAAGTAATGTAATCAAGCACGGCATCGGGGCATGGGTCGATGAACATCAATTGGCGCAGGGCAGGGCGCATAAAATTGTGTTCGATGCCATGCTCAAGCATTGCAAGAAGCGGGTCAAAGTAGCCGTCGACATTTACAATGCCAACTGGTTTAGTATGATCGCCGAGTTGCCGGCCGACAAGCACCTCGAAAAACTCTTCGTAAGTGCCAATGCCACCAGGAAGAACTATGAATGCGTCACCTCTTGCCATCATAAGCGTTCGTCGCTCTTGCATCGTATCCACCACAATTAGTTCGTCGCAATCTTCGTTTGCTTGTTCATGTGCAACAAGCTTGTGCGTAATCACTCCAACAACTTCGCCGCCATGGTACGCTGCGATTGTTGCAACTTCGCCCATTAACCCAATGCAACCGCCACCATAGACAAGCGTCAAATCTCTTTGAGCAAGACCCTTTCCAATAATTTTCGCGGCATCATGAAAACATGGTTCAAGGTTTTGCGATGAGGCACAGTAAACGGAAACAGATTTCATTCACCGCCCCCTGACGAATCTCTTGATTGTTTAATCGCATTAAGCACTTGATCAACCGTGTAAAAATCACCACGGAAATCTTCCTCTCCGTCTGGTCCAATGATGATGAGCAGGGGAATACGAAGTCCGCCAAGATCATGGAGCAGTGCGTTGCCTGAAACATTGTTTCCTGTCAAATCGATTTTGATTGGCGTCACATCATCCGCTTCAAACGCTTCTACAACTCGAGAACTATGCAGGACAGTTGACTCAAGCAATTTGCAGTTTAGACACCATTCTGCTGTAAATTCAAGCACGACGATGTTGCCTTTAGCGAGTTTTTCGTTGAGAATTTCTGGCGTGTAATACTCCCACTCGATCGGACCACTTTCGGTAAGCCGAATGCCAGCAGCGACTGAACTTGTAGCAATAAAAATACCAATAATAATAAATACACTCTTAAGAGTTATCGTTTTCGCGATACGAAACGTTCGCCATGCGAGCCAAATGCCAGCAGCGGCTACGCACGCTGCAACAATCCAAAGATAGAAACGTGATGGTGGCGCGCCTTCCTGTTGCAAAAGTCCACTTAATCCAACACCCAAGAAATAAGCAGCAGCCGCGAGCATAAGAAGGCCCATCACTTGTTTTATAACATCGCTTGCTGCTCCCGCCCTTGGCATTTTTTCAACAAGGTGCGGAAATGCCGCAAGAACCAAATAGGGGACAGCCATGCCAAAACCAATGGATCCAAATACCGTGAGCGTAAGTATCGGCGACTGTGTTGCGGCCCACGCGGCGGCCGCTCCCATGAATGGTGCGGTGCAAGGCGTTGACAATACGGCAGTCATCACACCAAACAAAAACGACCCGCACCATGAATCATGTTTTGGATTTACTTTGTACACGGCGTTTGGTAAACGGATAGAAAATAATCCGCCCATGCCAATTGCCATGATGCCAATAAACGCGCCTAGAATAATAGTGAATGCTGGATATTGAAAAAGTTGGTTTATCGCGGTAAATCCTGCAACAAGCGCAATGCCAGCACCAAGAAGAACCCAAAGTGCCATCACGCCGAGCATCATCCAAACGCCGAGGTATAAGGTTTTTCTGCGATTTCCCGCACTTGCACTAAGCCCCATAATTTTAATTGGAATAACAGGAAGTACGCAAGGTGTTAAGTTCAAAAGAAAACCACCGCCCATTGCGACAAGTAATAACAGATATAAACCAAAGGGACCATCGGTATTGAGCTTAAATTGTATTCCGAATGCGTCAAACGCAATATCATTATCTGTAGGAGCTGCGACACCTGCATGGATGTCTGCAAAGACAGTGCTATCAAACGCATCAAATGTCTTTGGTGCAATTGATGCAGTTGCATCTTCGGGCGCAACTATAGTTATGGCTGTACTAAAACCATATTCTTCCCAGCCCCATCCATTGGGCTCTGGAGTTGGTGCAAGACACGTTGTATCATCACACACTTGAAAAACTGGTTTGATAATGAACGACGCTTCGCCAAGTTTGGCATCGTTTGCAATAGTGACCGGAATATAAATAACTGCTTCGTTAGAAAAAACGCCGTAGTCAACGGATGTTCCCGTGAACCCAACTTTCACCATAGTTATTTCTGGCCACTGCATGTAATCACTGTGTAACGTGAGCGGTGAACCTTCTGGAAGCGTGAATGCAACTGAAGTTTCAATGTAATCTTCAGGATCACCGAGTATCTCTGGAACTTGGGGATCATTTGTGTGCGAATGCCAATGGTCTGCATGCTTGAGGGTGATAGCGATGACAGCATCGCTGCCGGGGACCGCCTTTTCTGGGCTTATCTGTACCGAAACGGTAACTTTATCACGTGAATCGTGAAAATTACCAGGTTGTGCAATTACAGTGTTCGTGGCAAATAGGCAACATAGGGTCAAAAACAGTGTTTTAGAGAATTTCATAGGTATATATACTACGTCCAACTAGTGGTTGGAGTTGCGTTTTAGTGAATGCGGGAATACTCTGTACCGTTTCACGCTGCTTGCGTAGGCAGCACAGGTACTCATTAAGGAGTGTGGTAATGATTCTTACTGAATCTTTACAATTTTTTTCTAGTTATGGCTGCTAATTGCAGTCATCTCGTGGCTCCGAGCCCCCTACTAGCGGATGTTCAAATCCCTATGGAGGATCGGTCGTGATTTAGGCTTTTTCCTAAATCATGATTCGTGCATTTTGCACAAACAACCGTTATTGGTTGTTCCACGGGTTCGCATCGCGTCCCGTTTTTTAATTGTCCAACATCTCAACAAATAAATATCTCAACAACTTAACAACCAAACATTAAAGAAAGTAGAACCATGAATCGTGAAACATTAGAAATCATTGAAACAATCGCTAAGCAACGCAAAATTGATAAAACAGTCATTATTGCTGACCTTGAGCAAGCAATGGTGAGCGCTGCGCGCAAGCATTTTAATTCGCTCGATACCGAAGAATTTTCATGCAACATGGATATGCTTTCAGGTGAAATTAGTATTTGGCGACATCTCGATGGTGGAGCTGTAGAAATTCATCTTGCGGATCTCGGTCGAATTCCTGCGCAAACATTTAAACAAGTCATGATCCAACGATTCCGCGAGGACGAACGGTCAGGAATTTTTGATGAATACATTGACAAAACTGGCGACTTAATTACAGGAATATGTAGTCGCTATGAAGGCGGTTCCTTAATAGTCCAACTTGATAAGGGCGGTAGAGTCGAGGGATTTATGCCTCGCTCAGAACAAATTCCGGGCGAACAATTTAAACCAGGCGACCGTGTTCGATGTTTCATCCTAGATGTTCGTGACACTGGTACCCAAGTAAAAATTGTTCTCTCAAGAAGCCATCCAGATTTTATTCGTCGACTCTTTGACGCAGAAGTTCCTGAAGTGCAAGAGCACGTTATTGAAATTCATGCGATGTCACGCGAGCCCGGCTTTAGAACAAAAATTGCAGTAACTTCAAATGACTCAAAGGTTGATCCTGTCGGCGCTTGTGTTGGTGTTCGCGGTAGCCGAATCCGAAACATTGTTGAAGAACTTGGGGGAGAAAAAATAGACATCGTTCGTTGGAATGAGTCGAGCCAAGTTTTAATTTCAAATGCCTTGAAGCCAGCGGAAGTTGACGAAGTTAGTTTATGTTTCGAACTTGGACGCGCCACCATCATTGTTCGTGATGATCAATTATCACTTGCAATCGGTCGTCGTGGTCAAAATGTTCGACTTGCGGCACGATTAACCGGTTGGGATATTGACATTCTCACACCAGAAGAATACCAAAAGGGATTGGAAATTTTGTGGGATGCTCTCAAGCCGATTGACGGTGTTACAGAAGAAATGCTTGATCGAATGGCAGCACTGGGCATCATTAGTATTTTTGATGTTGAAGAAATCGGCCGTAATGTTTTGGAAGAAGATTTAGAATTCGGTAAACAGATTGCAGATAGGTGCATTGACATTGCAGTTGCCCGATCGAAAGAAGTGACAGTCGAACAAGAACAAGCAAAACTTGCTGAGGAAGCATCGCGATTTGAAGAAGAAGCCGCCGCATCCGCTGTTCTCGACGAACAAATCGATGATAAAAGTGCAGCAGTGGCAGATTCAATTCTCAATCTTCCTGTTGAAGATAGTGGGGAAGCGTCAGATTCAGAAGAAAGTCAAAAAACGGATGTTGGTGCTTAATGACCAGTAATGGAGATCATACACGTGGCTAAAAAGGTAGCAACAAATCGAGTTCATAAGATAGCGAAAAAGCTTGGCGTAAATTCCAAGGACATTGTCGCTAAATGCATAAGCGAAGGCATACCAAACATTGAAAGTCATCAGTCGGCCGTATCTGCTGGACTTGAGGCGACAATCATGGAGTGGTTTAGCGAAGTTGGTGATAAGTCTTCTGCAATTGAAACCGCTGAAAAAGTAGACATCACAAAAGTTAAGGCAAAGGCAAAGAAGAAAACTGAGAAAAAAGTTAGGAAGAATACAAAAACAAATGTAACTGGCGACTCTAAAACTAGTGATAGTTCATCAGAAAAAGTAGCTCCACAAGGTCGTCGTATGGAAGCGCCGGTGAAGGCAAAAATGACAGGCCCCCGAGTTATTCGAATTGAAGAGCCAGAGCCAGAGCCAAAGCCGCGACAACCAAAACGTCGACCAGGACCAGCTCCTCAGGGTGGCTCGGGTGTACGAACGCCACAGCAGGCGCCGCCCCCTCAACAAGATGCGGATCGCGGTTCAAGGCGAAACAAAAGGCGAGACACAACACAGCCACGCCAGCCAGAACGAGGTTCGCGTAATCCCTCGCAGGATCGTGGTGAATCCAACTGGCGCAAACAAGATCTTCTAGAACGTGAAAATCGTTTGCGGCGAAGTGGCGGTTTTTTTCGCCAAGCCAGAAGAGATAGTCAAAAGCGTGGCGGTAAACCAATAATTCGTGCTAAAACACTGAAACAAACCGGTGGTACGATTGCTATTACTGAACCAATTTCAATCAAAAATCTTTCATCGGTAACAGGGATTAAGGCAAACGAAATTCTAAAGAAACTCCTTCTTGCCGATATTATCTTGACCGTGAACGACAACATTGAGACTGAACAAGCAGTAGAAATGATGATGGAGTGGGGTATTGAATTAGAAGTCGCTGAACAACAAACTGCAGAAGAAATGATTGTTGATTCTTTTAGTTCACGAGAAATGGTTGACGAACGACTACGTTCACCAGTGGTAACTATTCTTGGGCATGTTGACCATGGGAAGACCTCATTGCTCGACAAAATTCGCAGCGCCAATGTTGCTGATGGGGAAGCTGGCGGTATCACACAAGCAACGAGTGCATTTTGTGTCCCAGTTACGGCGGGTGACAATGAACGCTTGGTTACATTTATTGATACGCCTGGACACGAAGCATTTACAGAAATGCGTGCTCGCGGTGCCAAGGTAACGGATATTGTTGTGCTTGTAGTTGCTGCCGACGACGGTGTGATGCCACAGACCATTGAATCAATCAACCACGCAAAAAGTGCTGGAGTACCGATTGTTGTTGCGCTAAATAAAATTGATAAGCAACAAGCTACCGACGACAACATCCAACGGATCCTTGGTCAGCTAGCAGAACATGATTTAAACTCTGTTGATTGGGGAGGCACGACGGAAGTTATACGTACGAGTGCAATCGAGGATATTGGGATTCAAGATTTATTAGAAATTCTTGACTATCAAGCCGATCTACTTGAGTTAAAAGCTGACTTTGGGGGTTCCGCCGAGGGCTCCGTTATTGAAGCGCATATTGCAGAAGGCCGAGGACCAGTTGCAAATATTCTTGTTCAGCAAGGAAAACTTAAAAAGGGCGACTTTGTTGTTGCAGGCAAAGGTTATGGACGTATTCGTGCATTGATAAATGAACACGGGGAACAAGTTGATGAAGCGGGACCATCGACACCGCTTGCAATCCTTGGATTAAACGAAGTGCCTGAAGCTGGTGATAAACTTTACGTTGTAAAGTCTCTTAAAGCAGCAGAATCTGCTGCAAAAGAGCGCGTGAAACAAGCAAGGGAAGTCGCACTTTCCCGGGTGAAAGTAACTTTGGACAATATCTTTGACCAAATGAAGAGTGCAGATATTCGTGAACTTCCAGTGGTCATTAAGGGAGATGTGCAAGGTTCAATAGAGACACTTCGATCAACGATTGGCAAGATTGGAAACGATGAAGCAACAATTGCGATTAAGCACTCTGCAGTTGGCGGTATTAATGAGTCTGATGTTACTCTCGCTGAAGCCTGCGGTGGAATCATTGTTGGTTTTAATGTTACAAGTTCTGCCAAAGCACGTCGACTTGCGGAACAAAAAGGTGTTGAAATACGCTACTACGAAGTGATTTATGACCTCATTGAGGAACTTAAGAACGCCCTTGAAGGCTTGCTTGATCCAGAAATTAAACTTGAAGTCTTTGGCCATGCAGAAGTTAAAGATGTATTTACCATCTCCAAACTCGGCATGGTTGCTGGTTGTTATGTCACCGACGGAACTATTGAACGTAATCAACAAATACGTGTAACACGTGATGGAATTGTCGTTGAGTCTGATCGTAAACTCAATCAGTTGAAGCGATTCAAAGACGATGCTAAAGAAGTGAAATCTGGGCAAGAATGTGGCATGAACATTGAAGGCTACAGCGACATTAAAGTTGGCGATGTTATAGAGTGTTATAAAACAATAGAGGTAAAGCGAACGCTTTAAAACTGTAGTATGACGCAACGAACCGAACAAGTCGCTTCAACGTTGAAACGGGCTGTGCAAGAGGTGCTCTCTAGAGGTCTTGCCGACCCACGCATTCAAGGATTGATTACTGTGACACGGATAGATGTTTCTGCTGATTTGGCAAACGCAACAGTGTATTGCACAGTAACACCGCAAAAACATGAGGAATTGACATTGCATGGTTTGCAGTCCGCTTCCAGGTGGGTTCGTAGACAAGTAGCAGATAAGGTTAGGTTTCGAAGAATGCCACAGTTCAGGTTTAGGGTTGATGAGAAACTGCTAAAACAACAAGAGGTTCTTGCAAGCATTGCAGAAGCAAATCAAGAAGATGAACGAAGAGCAAATCAGAAAAATAAGAAGGAAAATTAAGTGAAAAACGCAACTGAATTTGCAAATAAATTTAAAACTTTTCGTAAAAAGTTACCTAAAGAAGAAATTGTTCAAAATGAGCATGGTGCAATAGGTGAAGTTATCTATTCGCATTTGCTTTGGAACGCAACATCGAAACAGGCTGATGCCGCTTTTAAGAAAATGATAACGGCATCTGTTGATTTGAATGATTTGAGAATGAACCACGTGTTCGAAATGGTAAAGTTGATTGGTTCAAACTATCCTCAAGCAGAGGCAAGGACGAAACGATTAAAAGCGGTTTTGAACTCGATTTATGGACGAGAGCATAATGTATGCATAGATAGTCTGGAGGGCGCAGGAAAAAGAGACATTCGAGAATATTTCGAAACATTGAAAGGTATTTCAACATTCGTTTGTAATCGTGTTATCGCTATGAGTTATGAAGTTGCTGCGATCCCTGTTGATGATCGAACGAATAACGCATTAATTGCAAGCGGGGTAGTACATGAAGATTCTAGTATTTCAGATACTGCCTTGTGGTTAGCAAGACAAGTGAAGGCGGATGATGTTTGCGAAGTGCACGCGTCTATTCATGCTTGGGTTGAAACGCAACCCGTTCGAGCGGTAAGTAAATCTACAACACCCAAAACCAGTAAAAAATCACCTTCAAAAAAGAAGACGAGTTCTAAAGCGGTAGTTAAGAAAAAGGTGACTAAAAAGGCAGTTAAAAAGAAGGTTGCTAAAAAGAAGGTTGCTAAAAAGAAGTCTACAAAAAAACCAGCGAGTAAAAAGTCAGCCAAGAAAACCAAAAAAAAGAAGGTCGCTAAAAAGAAAACTACAAAGAAGAAAACCAAGAAGTGAGTAGAGTTTGTGTAATTGCAATACTCATATTTTGCGCACAGCAAAAAGTTTGTATTGCACAAACATCCCTTCGGGAGCATCTAGGGCAGTTTGCTGGAGCCGAAGTGCATCCGACTCCTACCAAGACGGTGCATGGAGCCGCTCGAGAATATATTCTCGGCAGGCAGTTTGAACTTTCGAAACAATATGCAATCGCGATAGCACATTACAAAAAAGCAACGCAGTTAGATGACAGAGCATACGCTCCGTGGGTTGGAATAGCACACTGCTTTGCTGCAATGGGAAGATATGAAACAGTTATTTCTGTTTGGCGAGAGGTGCTCAAGAGAAATTCAGTGCACCCAGATGCGTTGCTAGTAGTTGGTTTGGATGATGCACGGATTGGCGATTTTGAACTTGCGAAGCAGCGCTTGTCAAGAAGTTGGTTGCATGACGAAGTAGATCCTGTAGAGGCTTTATTGCGAGATGCAGCATTGTTGTCGGTTTTCCGAAATCTGCATGACTACAACGGGGTAAAGTTACTTCAAGGCGACTTTCAATACATATTTGATGATGCAGTTGCCGACCTTGTACACCAAAACAACCGAAGGAATTGGCTTGGAGTGTTGCAACAATTGGTTGACGTTGGCGCAGTTTCTATTGCCGAGCAAATTGTTACTTCTGCATATCCACTTGTGGATGGTGCAAATCTAAGCGCTTTATTAACGGCGCTTCCACTATTAGAAGTTGCATCTTTGGGTGATGGCTCATTAACAGAAAAGGTATATAGGCAAGTTTCGTTGTCACAGAAACTCCCACTTTCGCCCCGATGGTTTGAGCCGGTATCACTTGCAGAAGCGTATTCAATGGCGGCACAAACTATGTCTGTTCTTGGCGCAATAGATGCACCAATACAATTGTATGAATTGTCGCTATTGCTTAACCCAAAGAACTCGATGGTATTGAATAACTTAGCATGGATGAAATTGAATCGCGATGGCCCCACTGAAGCAGTCAAGGAGTTATGTGGTCTTGCTTTTGAACTAGAGCCAGAGGCTTCTTATGTTATGGATACCGTCGGTTGGTTTTACGTTTTGAGCGGGCATCCTGATAAAGCAATTCCGCTTTTTGTCGAAGCATTACAATCACCAAATCAGTTGAGCTTCGAAACCCACGATCACCTTGGAGATGCCTATTGGCTTGTTGGAGATTCAGAGAGAGCCATTACTGCTTGGAGGACTGCCGCGGCATTGGTATCCGCACCCGAAACAAAAAAAGCCTATCTCGAAGGATATATGTCGATGGCGCACACTGTTTGGGGAATTTCTGTGGCAACTCCCGAGGCATTGTATGATTTAGAATTGGGCGAGGTAACTCGCAAGTTAATGGAAAAGATAACTGCTTACGATAATGGTACTACCCAAGAAGTAAGCAAACTAGTAAGAATCAACGGAGCAAATTGACATGGCCGGTCACAGTAAATGGGCAAACATTAAACATCGAAAAGCAAGACAAGATGCCGTAAAGGGTAAGGCGTGGTCAAAATGTAGCCGTGCAATTATGGTTGCTGTGAAAAAGGGTGGGGCAGATCCAGACATTAATCTTACACTTCGTTATGCGATTGTTGATGCAAAAGCAGTCAACATGGCAAAAGACACTATTGAGAAGGCGATTAAAAAAGCAAGTGGCGAGGGTGACGAGGGTGTTCGATATGAAGAAGTTCGTTACGAAGGGTATGGTCCAAATGGAATTGCTATTATTGTTGATGTGTTAACTGACAATGTGAAAAGAACTGCACCAGAAATGCGAAAGCTGTTTGAAAAGGGGAATGGCAATCTCGCAAAACCTGGGTCTGTTGCATTTGGGTTTACAAGCACTGGAGTAGTTCTTATTGAAGCGAGCGAAACAGCGGAGGAGCAACTTATGGAAGTCGCTCTTGATGCTGGCGCTAGCGATATAACGCAGAGTGATGGTGGATGGGAAGTCACCTGTGAGCCTCAAGATTTTTTAATATTACGCCAAGCGCTTGAAGCAGCTGAAATTACCATGATGTCGGCTGAAGTAACAATGGTTCCGGCAAATCTTGTTGCCTGCGACATGGATACTGGGACAAAAATGCTACGTTTTATTGATTCAGTTGAAGAGCATGAAGATGTTCAGAGCGTATATACAAATGCAGATATTCCAGAAGAGGCGATGGAAGCAGAGTGAAGTGTCTTGGACTATTAATTTGCTCTTTCTTTCTTGCTAGTTGTTCAGCACCGCAGCATACATGGCAAAATCAAAACCGCGATGTTGTTTGGACTGCTATGGTTGCCGCTGCTAAAGCGCCAGACTACAACGCAGTAGATCCGAGGAAACGATGGATTGTCATGGACAATGCTGTTGAAGTAAATTTCTCAACTGGAATAATTTTAGTTCGACGAAAACTTGCTCGATCGCTAAAGCTTCCCCGTCAAGTTGAGCAATCCGACGAGCGCGAGTGGTTTTTTAGGATACAACTGTTACCTGAGCAAGAACCAACGGTAACGTTTGACACGGTTAGACAAACAATAGTCCCCGCTCGAGTACAAGATGAAGCGAGTCGTTATTTTGATGCGGTAGAATTATTATTGCAAAGCGCCAAAGAGTAGGGTAAAAAAATGAGGCTGCGAACCAAACTACTGCTTCTCCTATTACTGGTTTCAGTGGTCCCTGTTCTTGTAGTTGGTGTTATCAGTTTTTATTCACTTGCAGATTTGGGAACAGAGCTTGCGGGTGATACGGCTGAGGCATTGCTTGAAGATGCAAAAACACAACTCCAAGATATAGTAGATGAAAATGGAAAACTAATTGGCCTCAGCACTGTGCAGTTAGATATGGCGGTTCGTGTGCAACAAGTTGCAGCCAAAAGAGCGCTCGTGTTGCAACATCCACCGAAGCAAAAAACATACTCCGTTGCTTCGTTTGATGATCCTGCGGCCGCACCGCCCGATTTACAGACACTATCTATGTTTGCGCATCGTTTGATAGATGGGACAGTTATGGATTGCCCAGTCTCGTACGAAACTCAAGCAATTATTCGTTCTGAAGGTGTTTCCGATGAAGTCGCTCAATTGCAAGCAAACCAATTACAGTTAATGAACCCAACATACAAAGCGCTATCAATGGCGCCCGGAATACCCGCGACCCGTTACTTTACAGGTACAGAAAATGGTATGGGAGGGACCTATCCTGGGCATGGTGGAATGCCAAAGGGATATGACCCTCGCGAGCGAGCGTGGTATAAACTTGCTTTGAAATCTAAGGGCGAAGTTGTGCATACGCTTCCAGAGATTGACGCAAGTACACTTCGATTTGTTGTTGCATCTGTTGTCCCCGTTATTTCACAAGATGGCTCGCTCCTTGGAGTGACAGGGGCAGAGCGATACGTGAAGGATGTGCTTCATGAAATTGTACTTCCGGAAGCTTGGCGCGCGGAAGCAATCATACGGGTCGTTACGAGCAAAGATGATTCATTTGTGGTTATTGCATCGCAGGATATGGAGGATGGAAAAGTTGATTGGAATGCTGAGTTTGATCAAGAATATTTTTCTGATTCAACGGAAAATTTCCAGCAACTGTATCAACACGTAAAATCGTCTAAGGTTGGGGAAATGGATTATTTTGACGGGGAGAAGTCATTTGTCGTTGCGTACGCACCAATTGGTGGCATGCAGGCATCACTCGTCATCTGGGTTCCCCACGATGTGATTGCATCAAAAGCGATTGCTACAGAAAAGATTTTGTATGAAAAGACAGCGGTGAATGCATTAATAATTGTTATTTTTTCGACAATAGTTGTTTTTGTTGTGTTGATTATTTCTTTTATTGTGTCTCGAGCGGTAAGCAAGCCAGTTATGCAATTGACAAAGGCAACGGCGTCAATTGCGATGGGTAATTTCGATGTTCAAGTAGAAAATTGTGGCGCAGATGAAATTGGCGAGTTGACACGACACTTCAACGGCATGATTCCAAAGTTAAAAGAGCGCCTTGCTATGCATGATTCACTTGAAGTTGCAAAGCAAATTCAACAATGTCTTTTGCCAAGCGAGAACCCATCATTTACTGGTTGGAACGTTGTTGGTAAAAGCATGTACTGCGACGCAACGGGCGGCGATTATTATGATTTTATCCCTACAGAAGGCGGAAGTAAACTTCGATTGGTGCTTGGCGATGTAAAAGGGCACGGAATCGCCTCTGCTTTGATGATGGCGACTGCTCGTTCATTATTGCGTGGCGGATTTCAATGCGATGAAGATCCTGCAATACGTTTGCACGACGTGAACAACGCATTGGTTTCTGATACCCCTTTGGGTTGGTTCATGACGTTTTATGGTCTTGAATTGAGTGCGAACTCTGGCGCAGTGCAATGGATTTCTGCTGGGCATGATCCTGCAATTGTTATATCTCGTGATGGCACAGTTTCAGAACTTGAAGGTGATGATATTCCCCTTGGTGTCAATGCAAATTGGTCGTTTACGGGCAAAGGACCAGAGGTAATTGAACGCGGCTCAGTTATTGTGCTTGGTACCGATGGAATTTGGGAAGCATGGAATGAAAACAAAGAGGAGATGTTCGGCAAGGAACGCCTCATCGAAGTTATTGTTGCTTCCCGTACAAAATCATCTGAAGAAATTTGCGAAGCAATATGCAGCGCGGTACTAGAATTTTGTGGCAAGGCGCCGCGATCAGATGACATCACGCTTATTGTTGCGAAGCGAATATAGAATAAAAAAAGGGCGCTTGCAAATACAAGCGCCCTTTTTGTTTTTATTTGTAATTAACCAGCTTCTGCACGAGGGTGTGCTTGGTCGTACGATTCACGCATACGCTTCGTTGTCAGGTGCGTATAAATTTGCGTAGTTGATAGCGATTGATGTCCAAGTAGTTCCTGAACACTTCGTAAATCAGCACCGTTGTCGAGCAAGTGTGTTGCGAAACTATGGCGCAGGGTGTGAGGACTAATTGCTGGATCGAGTCCAACTTGATCGAGGTACTTGCTTACTTTTCGTCGAACCGAGCGAGTCGAAAGCCGAGTGGTATGTTTGTTAACAAACAAAGGATCAGCGGACTCATTTGGAACATTGTTTGTTTGCAACACACCGATGTAATGCGACATTGCTGACATGGCGTGTGTGCCAAGTGGAACGATGCGTTCCTTGCGACCTTTGCCTCGAATGACTATCGCTTGCCCAGTTTCATCAATATCACCAAAGTTGATACCAACAAGTTCACTGACTCGAATACCGGTTGAGTAAAGTGTTTCTAGAATTGCGCGATCGCGTGCGCCAAGTAAGCTTTTATCATTTGGTGCCGAGAGAAGTTTTTCAACTTGCTCAACATCGATTGCTTTTGGAAGCCGTTTCTTTTGACGAGGGGTTCGGATAAGTGTCATTGGATTTGAATCAATTGCACTGTTTCGTTCTAACCACTTATAGAAACTCCTTAGAGTTGCGATTTTTCTTGCCATCGTCGCAGGGGAGTAATTTGATTCAGCAAGGTGTGCGAGGAAACTCCGAAGGTATTCCGTATCAGCGCTTACGATATGTTCTGAAATAGTTTCTGGCCCAACATGCCCAGCAATTTCTTTTTCGCCGCTGGAGTATCGTTGCCAAGAATCGGTTTCAGCAGGAATATCAAGAGTTAAATTTTGTTCTTCGGTAATCCAAATAAGATATTGTCGAAGGTCAACACCGTAACAACGTCCGGTGTATGCACTAAAAGCCCGTTCATCAATAAGGTAATCGAGGAATGCGGTCACAATAGGTACATTTTGTTCAATATTCTTTTTCATTATGTTTTCCAGTATTTTCTTAAGCGGCCTTGGCAGTAATTTTTGACATTTCGTGGCAGATTATCGCCGCATCAAACCAATCGAAATCAGTTTCGGTTGATTTTGCAATTTCCGTGATTGCTTTCACCGCGGTAATTTCTTGGCCAGATTGCCATTCAAATCTCCATTGGTGATCACCCTTGACTAAGACAACTCGGTGTGGGGCTTGTTTTTTATCTGGCATTGCATGGTTCTCGGTCTTTATGTGGGTCGTATTTAACAAATTAGGGCTATTTGCTTTAAATATCGGTCTTTGGTGTGAAGTTGGGCTGTTTCTATCCATAGGTATATCTCTGTGGTCAAAAACCACGTTCATAAAGTTCGCTCAACTCGTCATCCACTGAGTCGCCGCCTTCGATTGCAATTTGGGGCTTCGGGTTCCACCCAAAGCCATATCCGGTTAGCACTCTTATCGGACGAGTTCATGGCATTGCTTGAACTTACAAGATGCATTTAGAGAATTCACATGTTTAGGGATTCCTTTCAGTTATGACACCCGACAACATAAAATTTCTAGGTGGGTAACCCCTCACAAAACAATGCGGATAAGTGTAGAATGGGCGATTCTCGGTCGCGTAGCTCAGTTGGTAGAGCACCTGACTTTTAATCAGGCGGTCTTGGGTTCGAGCCCCAACGCGATCATTCATGGACGGAGAATTGATGCTTGTTATTCACGCCAATTGGAAGGCTGGTGAACTTCACCTGTGGGCCGAATCGTTGGAAGCGTTTGGCGCCTTGCCGATAGCACCTGCTAAAAAAACATCATCCGATGATGGGGGTGGAGTTGTTGCAATTGCAACCGGAGCCACAACTCACGCATATTCAGTTTCATCTGAAACGCTTCTACAAACCTTACATCAAGCAGAGATTGAACTTGGGCGAAGTAAACCATCCTCCCTCTCGCTTGGATTGCCGCATGACCTTCTTGGTCCATGGCCAAGCGATCGTTTGGTAAGCATCATGGGTGACTACGATCAGGCGAGCGAACCGATGCTCGGGGAATTTATAGTTCAGTCAGTCGCAGTTAATCCATCAGATGCAATAAAACTTTTGAACATATTGTCGGACCATGCGTGCGATGAAAAATTTGAAGTAGGGCAATCAATTTACTTTTGGTCAAGTGCAGCGCAGTTGGCGCTGGATCTTCTTGTTGATCAGCGATTTATTCCAACACTCTTGCAAGTCGATCGAAAACACTTGACCGCAAAGTGGACACCGTGGTTGCATGACGAAGAAGTTGTAGAACGATTTGCCTTATTGCTGCGTGCGATGCCAGCCATTGCGAGGTCTACTTCGATAGATGGCAGAGCACTTCTTGAGTCAGCGATTGAAGATATGACAAACGGATTGATTCGCGACATTCTCATCGAGGATAACTTTGTAGATGCCGTAGATGAGTGGGATCCATCAGGAGACGCACATGTGGCATGGTTATCCGCACTTTTGCACGAACAAAATTCAGTTAGCGGCAATCCCGATAGATTATTAAGCCTTTTTACAGATTCACGCCGTTGGCTTGGACGACTTTGTGATGTTGGTGAAGATTTATCTTGGCGATTGCTTTTGGAATTGCACGAACCTATTGATGGCAAAGACACTTGGACATTAACATATGCGTTGCAATCTGCAGAGGACGCCTCAAGAGAAGTTTCAGCTGTTGAAGTTTGGGGAGAGTCTGGTAGCGAGGGCGGCAGCGATGATCGTTTGCCAGAATTGTTTTTAAATGAACTCGATCGAGCTGCAATGTTATATCCGAAGCTTGAAGATTCTCTAGAAGAGTCAACACCCTCGGAAATTGAATTGACAACAGTCGAAGCGCATAGATTTTTAGTTGAGTATCTTCCGCTTCTAGAAGAATCTGGTTTTAGAACAACAGTTCCATTGTGGTGGGGGAGTGAACAAAGCACATTGAGTGCAAATCTTCACATTGATTCTCCAACTCTTGAAGTTGCGCTTGCTGAACAAGCCGAGGGTTCGTTTGGCTCTACCTCAATGCTTGGACTCAACGCGATTGTCGAATGTCGGTGGCAAGTTGCAGTTGGTGGGCATCTATTAACGCAAGAAGAGTTTGAGAATTTATTAAAACAAAAACAACCGCTTGTACAGGTACAAGGAAAATGGGTGCATTTACAAAAAGGTGCCATTGAGGATGCAAAACGATTATTCCTTGATGGCGCAAAAACAGAAATGCAACTTCTCCAAGCACTTCGCATGGCGCAGGGCGATGGCGAAACATTGCATACCCTTTCAATAGGTGGTCTAACTGCAACGGGTTGGGTTCACGAATTACTTGAATCGACTACAGACAGCGAATCCCTGCCAGAAATACAACAGCCACCAAAATTTGAAGGGCAACTTCGACCATATCAACTGACGGGTTTGCGTTGGATGGCGTTCCTTTCTAAATTCGGGATTGGTACCTGTCTTGCCGATGACATGGGACTTGGTAAAACAATTCAATTGATTGCGTTGTTGCAACATGAGCGAATAGAACAGGGCATGGGAGTTGGGCCAACACTTTTAGTTGTTCCGACATCCGTGATTGGTAACTGGGAACGGGAATTGGACAAGTTTTCACCAGAAATTAGCGTTCATGTGCACCACGGAATAGATCGGCCTTTAGGAGATGAGTTTGCAGAAACAGTTGCGGAACGTGATGTTGTTATCACAACGTATGGTCTTGTACATCGAGACCGTGAAACACTCAACTTGATTTCGTGGCACAGAGTCGCTCTGGACGAAGCACAGTACATTAAAAATCCTCCAACAAAGCAGGCACAATCTATACGTGCATTAAAGGCTTGGCACCGAGTGGCGTTGACAGGTACGCCAGTTGAAAACAGGTTAATTGAACTCTGGTCCATTATGGAATTCTTGAATCCTGGTTATCTTGGTCCAGCATCTACCTTTAAGCGAACAATTGCACGACCGATTGAACAACGTCGAGATCCAAAACGAGCAGATCAACTTCGCCGAATGATTCAACCATTTGTATTACGTCGTCTTAAGACTGACGCAACAGTTATTGACGATCTACCAGATTGCGTGCAAACAAAAGAATACGCAAACTTGACGTCTGAGCAAGCGGGTATTTACGAACAAGTCGTGAACAAGATGGTGAGCGAAGTGGAGCGATCTGAAGGTATTCAACGGCGCGGTCTTGTTTTATCCACGCTTGTAAAACTGAAACAGGTTTGCAATCATCCTGGTCATTACGCACAAGCTGGTCACCGGGATGGTGTTACGTTAACCGAATCTTCTGCACCGGGGTTACAGTCTACTCGCTCTGGGAAATCAAGCCGATTAATGTCGTTACTAGAGGAAGTTATGGCAGCAGGTGAAAAGGCACTGGTATTTACTCAGTTTCGAGAAATGGGCCATTTGTTATCCGCAATGATTCAACACGATTTAGAGGTTGATACATTGTTTTTACACGGAGGCACCCCTCCAAAAAGACGACAACAATTTATTGACCGTTTCCAGGCGGACGACGGAAACGTTCCCGTCTTTATTCTGTCATTGAAAGCAGGTGGTGTTGGGCTTAACTTAACTGCCGCCAATCACGTGTTCCACTACGATCGTTGGTGGAACCCTGCTATTGAAAACCAAGCAACCGATCGAGCATTCAGAATTGGACAAACAAAAACAGTGCATGTTCATAAATTTGTTTGCACGGGTACGCTTGAAGAACGCATTGATCAAATGATCGAACAGAAGATGGAACTCGCCGAGAATATAGTTGGATCAGGCGAGCAATGGCTCTCCGAGCTTTCTGCTGGTCGACTTCGAGAAATGCTTGTGCTGCGTGAGTCTGCATTGGAGCAAGAGTGATGAATAAACCAACTGTATCTCGAAAAGGCAAGCCGAGTATGAAGCTCAAGACTTCATTGGAAGATTTGCGTACCCACACTCCATCTTCATGGATAATTGAATCTATCGAGAAGAATTTTTTGATGGACCGTCTTGTTGCAGGTCAAAATTATGCGATGGATGGGCAGATTCGTTTTCTTAAACTGACGAAAGGCATGATTACTGCCAAGGTACAGTGCACGGAAGAAAAACCATTTCGTTTAGAAATTGACATCCCCGTTCTTTCTTCAGATGAGTGGACAAAGGTTGCGCAGCGTATGTCAGGCGAGGCTCGAATTGCTGCACGATTATCAGCTGGGAAAATTCCATCCAACCTTGCATTGATGATGCACGATTGTGGTCAGTCATCTTTTGCAGGTGAAATCACATCCCGGTGTGGTTGTAAGGCAAAAAGACCATGTAAGCACGCCGCTGCAGCAATGTTTTTAACAGCTCAAAGAATGCTGGCCTTTCCGCATACATATTTTGAAATGAAGGGTACAGATAAAGACGAACTTCTAATCAAACTTAGACAAGCCAGAACACTAGAAGCCAAGGGCGAAGCAAGGGCACATGCATCTATTAGAGAAGATGACTTGCCACTATTACCTCCTTTAGAAGAATGTCTTGAAGATTTTTGGCGATCGCCTCATTCGACAAAAGATGCCGATCGAGCCCCTATGCCAGCCCACCTTCCGCATACGTTGTTGCGTCGTTTGGGAATATCCCCAATGGATGGTAAATTCCCAATGGCAGGGCTTCTAGAGACGATATACGACGATATCTCAAGGGTTGCACGAGAACGCCGCAGAGATTCCTGAAAGAAAAAGAAGATTTGGGGGTTCTCTATGCGATGCCAATACCACGTTTAGTTATTGGACGTAATTTTTTTAGTACTGTGACAAAAGTCGGGCATTATTCCCGCCGATATCATCACTGCCCTCAAAGTCGATGGCCAAGGAATAAAGTATGAATAACAGAAGCAAATCATCCGAACACGTCCGTCCAATGTTAGAAGCAATGGCTCGATCAATCGACGCTGCAAGGGCAAAACGTACCGCACCAGAAGAAAACGCATGGTCTGGGTCGTCGGAGGGGACGACCTCGGCTAGCGCTAATTTTATGATTGGTTCGCTCGTTGCTGAGAATGGAAAAGCAAAAGCGCAATCAAAATCTCCTGCGAGCTCTTTCTTTAGAGATCGAGAAGAGTATCGCAAGGCGGGGTGATTCCGGGGATAGTAGATTGAACCATTCCTGACATGAAAACGGCTCTCCACTTACGAGTGGAGAGCCGTTTTCTTAGTAGTAGTATATTTGTTACTTACGAGTTGAGACCGCGGCGCCTATCACGTAAGCGACGAGCTTTACCAACTCGATCACGCAAGAAGTACAATTTTGCACGTCTCGCATCGCCTTGGCGCACTATTTCAATTTGCGCAATACGTGGCGAGTGAAGTGGAAAAATTCGTTCAACACCTTCGTTGGCAACGATCCTGCGAACGGTAATGGTTGTGTTGACGCCTCGACCTTTTTGACCGATGAGAACGCCTTGGAAAATCTGAACGCGTTCTTTTTCGCCTTCAACGATGGTGTAATGCACGTTGATAGTATCACCGACGCTAAAGTCAGGGAAGAAATCATCTGATCGGAGTTGACCTGCTGTTACTGATTCGACTTTTTGTTGTTGGCCCATAGTGGGACTTCCTTTCATGTAATCCGACTTGGAAAATTCCATCGGTCGGGGGTGACTTGAGCCGAAGCTCAGGGGTCAACTTCCTCATTTTCGAGCAAGTCGGGACGACGCGATTTTGTACGCGAAACCATTTGCTCTTCTCGCCACTTATCGACCGCACTGTGGTCGCCACTAAGTAGCACGTCTGGTACTTCCTTTTCGTTCCATACACGGGGACGTGTGTAATGTGGGCAGTCGAGTAGCAAGTTGCCATCGCTGTCCTTTTGGGAAAAGGAATCTTGATCAGCAGAATCAGCATGACCAAGAACGCCAGGGAGAAGCCTTACAACTGCATCAACAAGAAGCAGGGCAGGGATTTCTCCGCCACTGAGCACGTAATCTCCGGTGCTCAGTTCGAGGGGGTCGAGCGTTTCAATAACTCGTTCGTCGATCCCTTCGTAGTGACCGGCGATAAGAAGCAAATTCTTTTCGGCGGCCAGTTGTTCGACGCGTTCTTGTTTCAATACTTCGCCTTGTGGCGTGAAGTGAATTCGAACTGTCGAACTGTTTAATTGTCGCTCAACCTCTTGCACGGCGTCGTGCAATGGTTGGCACATCATCACCATTCCAGGTCCACCGCCGTACGGGCGATGATCAACCTTTCGGTGTTTGTTGTCGGCCCAATCGCGAATGTCGTGAACGTGTATCTCGACTTGCCCGCCATCCTGTGCTCGTTTGACAATACTTGTTGCGAGTGTTGCTTTAAGCATCTCTGGGAAGAGTGTTAGGATGTCGATCCGCATACGTAGGGCCTATTTCGTTAACCCAACTTCTTGCCAGGCGTTGGATCGATGTCTACTCGTTTGAGTAAAGTCTTGACTGTTCGCGAAGGTTGGGCACCAACGCTGAGCCAGTAATCGATTCGATCTGGTTTTAAGCTGAGTTGTTTATCTTCAGGTGCAAGTGGATCGAACCAACCAAGTTCTTCAATAACTCGGCCATCACGTGGAGCACGTTTATCCATTGCGCTAAGCCGATAGAACGGACGATGTCGTCGTCCGAGACGTTTGAGGCGTAATACCACCATTGGGCATTATCTCCTTACTTTGGCTTCGTTCGTTCTTGTGAACCGTGAACCGTGGGGCTTGCATTGGACCATCCAATTTCAGCCGTGCGGAACCACCAAGCGAAGCGATTACTCGAGCCGCATATTGTAGCAAAAACAATCCCGCGGGGCTTTTAATCCCCCCGCGGATGATTAAACAGTCTAAAAACCAGCGCTAACTCGCGGTTAATTAATCAGTGACCATACAAAAAGAGCATATCTTGCAGCGGAATACTGTGCCCACATAAAGACGACATCGAACATGTTAGTCATTATGAGGAGGAAAAAGAGGAGCAATCCAGCCATTTGCGCTTTGGGGTGGCGGTACCAACTTGCAACAGTATCGGAGAGATTCGACAGAATATTTGAGCCATCAAGGGGCGGTACGGGCAACATATTCAAAGCAAACAAAATTAAATTTAAAAATCCGCCAGTGAGCAAAAAAGTTACGACATTGGATTGCTCCGCGTTTGGGTCAATAATAAAGCCAAGCACAGTGAGCACAATAAACGCAATGACTAAGTTCATCATTGGACCTGCTGCTGAAACTAAAATACGTCCCCATTTACCATGACGAAATCGGTATGGATTCACCGGCATCATCCCCCACGCAATTCCAAGAATTAAAAACAAAATCATCGAAGGCACCCCCATGTGCACAACGGGGTTCACCGTCATGTGACCCGTTGCCCTTGGAGTATCATCACCTTCAAAGAGCGCAGCCCAACCATGTGCTAATTCGTGCAAGGTAATTGAAAAAATCACCCAAAAAATCCACGCAACGAGTTCGGTTCCCCTTCCCGCGTACCATAAATCATGTACCCACCATCCGCCCATTTACTCTATACCCTCAAATGCTGCGTGAATTTCAACCACACTCGGTAGTCCAGAACTCCAGTTTCTACAACTGACGCTTCCGTTTTTGGCGGACGGCACGCCGAACAAATCCCTCCCATTTACCAAAATAGTCGGTGCTCCCCAACCAAGCCGCGAATCTGAATTTGCAAGTCCCATTAAGTCTACGTCAACAATTTCCATATTTGGTTCCGCTTCCACTAATCGCTTGCGCAATTCTGGCGTATTGGGACAGCCCTCAAATCCGAGGAATTCAATGTGCATTGAAGATGTACAGGATGTAGCCATAAGGAAAAGGGCGGGTATCGTAATATGTAGTGATTGCGCTAACATCTTATATAGCGTACGCTGCCTATCTCATGTCTGCTGAAAGTACCATCCGAACCGACGAAGAACTTTTAGCAGCCCATATCGAAGGAGATTCTGGCGCTTTTTCAGAATTAATGGACCGATATAAAAATGACTTATTACATTTCCTCATCCGCTTTGTGGGCTCTACAGCGTCCGCTGAGGACGTTTTTCAAGACACCTTTCTCCAAATTCACATTTCGGCTGAAACATTTGACCCCTCAAGGCGATTTAAACCGTGGCTTTTTACAATTGCAGCGAACAAAGGTAGGGATTGGCACCGTAAGCACTCAAAGCGAACAGTATTGTCACTGTCGCAAGATATTGGTGGGGACGGTGAAGGCACACGTTTCATCGACCTTATGGAAGCGGATCAGGAATTGCCCGATGCAACATTACTCGATAGCGAACAAAAAGACAGCATACGAAACACCGTCGATGAACTTCCAAGTCACTTGCGGGAGATTCTCTTGCTGAGTTACTTCCAACAAATGAGTTACGTGCAAATTGCAGATTCCTTGCAAATACCACTTGGTACTGTAAAAAGTAGATTGCACGCCGCCGTCGCTGCATTCGGTCAATCATGGCAAGCAAGCAACAGTGAGGAAGATTCATGAGCAATGGCTTCGACCATCTTAAACTTTCCAAAGCAGATGCAGAAATGCTCGACCAACTTGTTGATGTTGGGTTTGAACTCGATCAACTGGAATACATTTCTCCAGAAGACACACAAAGAGCAAAATCTATTCTTAAGATGCTCGGTTTACTCGAGGCGTATCCGGTGGAAGATGCCTCTGACACGCTTATCGATGCAACAATTGCGCGCATTGATCAATACGAAGCAAAGCGTTCTGCTCGAATGCAAATACATACACCAGAATTTGAAACAACAAGTCGCGGTTTCCGAATCCGCATGCCCGACCTTATTAGTGTTGCGGCAATGGTTCTTGTTATGTTCGCGGTTTTTGCAACGATCAGTAACAGCACACGGAATCAAACGATTAGCAACGAATGCGCAACGAACATGGCGATGGTTGGACGTGGTCTTTTTAATTATGCAAGTGATCACAACGGAAATACTCCAACCGAGCAAGCAAGTGAAGTCGCTTCCTTATTTGGCGGGCTTATTCCAGAGCGTACCGATGCAGAAGTATTGGCCACGGAAGGATACTGCGAACATAGCCACTTGAATTGTCCTGGCCATGGCGGTGAAGGTCGCGGCTTTAGTTACCAAACACAGCCAGCGGCAATGTGGGATGAGATTCGCAGTAATGGGAACGTGATTATTATTATGAGTGACCAAAATCCTGTCCTCAATAAAATGCTCACAAATCAAGAATTCGATCCACTCACCCCGTCCCCAACGCATGGTGCGCTTGGCCAGAACCACCTCCGCGACGATGGTTCGATTGCCTCAGGAGCTGCTCCAGTTATTGGTGGTGATTTAATATGGATTCTCGACAACTCAAACGGCGGTATCGACATCTTTTTGACGCATTAACGGATGTTTTCATGTGTTCCCAATTCTGCTACACTACGACGCTCAATTGGAGTAATTCTATGCCAAAGTTAAAGTCACATAAAGCACTCTTGAAACGCGTTCGCATCACTGCTAGCGGCAAAGTGAAGATTCGCCGAGCATTCGGCGGCCACCTTCGCAGCCATAAATCAGGCAAATTGATGCGATCATACAGTTCGCCCAACTATGTTGGTAAGGCGGACATTAAGCGTATTTCAGCAATGCTTAAAATGCGAGTAAAGCCAAGCAAGTAAACGAATCCAAAATAGACCAAACGTTATGTTTGGCGGGCCGAAGTGTTTGACATGCTGTTAAACCCCCGTCCAGACGAAATAAAGGAGGCAACACATGCCACGCGTACGAAAAGGTGCTGCTCGAAACAAGGCACGAAAAAGATTATTAAAAGCCGCTCGCGGTTACTGGGGAACAAAAAGTCGTCACAAGCAACAAGCAAAGGTAGCACTTACTCGTGCTGGTCAATTTGCGTACCGCGATCGTCGTGCACGTCGCCGCGACTTCCGCCGAATTTGGATTACTCGAATCACTGCTGCGTGTCGTATGCGCGGCACTCGCTACAGCAGATTCATCAATGGTTTGTCAAACGCGGGCATTCTTCTTAACCGTAAAATGCTGAGCCAAATGGCAATCGAAGATCCAAAGGCATTTGACCAACTCGTCAAAATGGCTGAAGAAAAAACAACTGCTCAAGCGAGCAAGTAATCCGTTTTCTTATTCAAGCAATTAAGCACTACCGCACTACCGGTGCGGTTGCTCCATCGTCGCGATTCTTAGCGAGGGCGATTGTGCAATCGATCCCAGACCATGCAAACAAACGTGTTTTGGAAGTGGGTTGTGGTACAGGTGCGTTTACGAAAGAGATTTTAAAAAAGTTGCAAGATGGTGATGTGTTTCATATCGTCGAGTTATCCTCGGATTTTTGCTCAGCGGTTGAGACGAACGTGCTTCAACAATTTCGCAAAGACAATCCAAACATACAAATCGAACTTCACAACGCCCCAATAGAAGAAGCAAACCTCGAAGGAAAATTCGATGCGATTATTTGTGGATTGCCCTTTAATAATTTTCCGTTGGAATTAGTCAATCTCTTGTTTGCAGTAATGTTTGGTTTTCTTAAAGAGGGTTGTGAACTTGCCTACTTCGAGTATCTTGGTATGTTGAAAATAAAACGCGTGTTCGGATTTTCAACGATTCGTCGCGAGACAAAACAGCGCGCAAAAGACAATGATATTCGGTTTGATAAACAATCTGGGTCGCAGGAAACTGTTTGGCGGAACATCCCCTCGTGCAGGGTTGTGCGGTTAAAGGGATGTTAATTCAGCGAGTTACGGCAGAAGATTGTTACGGTTTGCGAGAATCAATTTTGCGAACCGGACAACCAAAAGAAAATTGGACGTTCGATTCGGACGATGACCCGAAAGCGATTCATCTTGCAATGAAAGATTGCGACGATATTGTCGCTATCGTTTCGTTGTTGCCCGAAGAAAAAGAAGGGTACCTGTGGCGCTTGCGGGGGATGGCGGTCAAAGAAGCATTACGAGGGCAGGGCGTTGGTCAACAATTACTTGTTGCGTTACTCAAAATGGTTAATGAACCCATTTGGTGCACCGCTCGTAAAATCGTGCAGGATTTTTATCTAAAAAACGGTTTTGAAATTTTTGGCGACGAATTTACGATGAACGATATGCCACATGTCTATATGCGACATGTGGGTTAACCTTTTGCAGACCGACGTCGCTTCAACTCAGCGTCAACAAAACCCTCGAGCGCACCATCTAAAACAGTTTGCGGATTACCCACCTCGTGGTTGGTTCGATGGTCCTTGACGCGGTTGTCGTAAATCACGTAGCTTCGAATCTGGGAGCCCCAACCTTGTTCAACCTTACCGCCGGTTGCTTGGTCAAGTTCTGCTTGTCGCCGTTCTTCTTCAAGTTGCTCCAACTTCGATTGCAAGATACGCAGCGCTTGCTTACGGTTTTGCAAAGCCGCTTTGTGTGTTGAACTCACAACCATGATGCCTGTTGGTTTGTGGACAATCCGCACAGCCGAGGCGACCTTGTTCACATTTTGTCCGCCAGGCCCGGATGACCGAGCAAAGAAAGTGAAGTCCACTTCTTTTTCATCAATCTCCACGTCTTGATCATCAAACTCTGGGATAACATCAACGGTCGCAAAACTTGTTTGCCGTTTGCCTTGCGCATTAAAGGGTGAGACACGAGCCAATCGGTGCGTGCCCCGTTCACAACTCATGTAGCCGTATGACATTGGACCCTTGATGAGATACGTCACTTCGCTAATGCCAACTTCGGTGCCATGGGTCGTGCTGACCTCTTCCACTTTGAAGTGCATGTTTTCCCAATAATTTTTATACATGCGATCGAGCATCGAAGCCCAGTCATCCGCTTCGGTACCACCATCTCGTGATTGAATCGAGACGAAACAGTTTCGATAATCGTGCTTTCCATTCAAAAGTGACTGCGTTTCGACCTTGTCCATGCGTTTTTGCATTTTGTAGAGTTGCCCATCGACTTCAGCAAGCAAGTCAGCATCGCTATCTTCTTTGGCAAGTTCGTAACCCACGACGGTGTCCTCAAAATCAGCGATAACCTCTTCCAAATCGATTGTTTGTGCCTTAAGCACTTTGTACTGATCGATGACTTTTTGGGCAGCGGTCTGGCTGTCCCAAAATCCAGCAGCATTCATATCTTCTTGTAATTGCTCTCGCTTTGCTACTTTTGCATCAAAGTCAAAGAGAGTCACGGATTGTTAAAATCCGCGCCTCGAGGTCGCCAATAATTGGTTGATGTGCTTCAAAATGCATGGTTGGCATAGTATCAGAAGGGCGCTTGTTGTACTCTACCTACTATGCAAACATCAACTATCCTTCCCAACATGGGACTATCTGACCGAGCAAAATCAATCCCGCCATCAATCACCCTCGCCATTGGTGCGAAGGTGAAAGAACTCAAAGCCGCAGGGTGCAAAGTCATAGCTTTTGGTGCTGGAGAGCCAGACTTTGCTACACCGGATAGGATTTGCGATGCAGCAATTCAAGCGTTGAAGTCTGGTGTGACACATTACATGCCATCTGCAGGCACACCCGAAGCGCGCGAAGCAATTGCAGATAAATTGCGTACCCAAAACAATATCGATTGTACGCAGGCTAACATTACGATTAACGCTGGTGCAAAGATGTCGATTAACTTGGCGCTGATGTCCATACTTGATCCCGGAAAGAAACAAGAAGTCGTAGTACCAACTCCTGCTTGGGTGAGTTACAAACCAATGATTGAACTTGCAGGTGGCAAGATGATCGAAGTCCCAACTTCTGTGGGAACAGATTTTAAGTGTACACCCGAAGAAATAGAAGGAGCGATTACGCCAAACACAAAAGCAATCATGCTCAACACGCCGAGCAATCCGTGCGGGACGATGTACACGCCCGATGAGTTACGAGCGATCGCAAAAATGATGGAGCGACACCCAGACATTTATATATTGAGCGATGAGATTTACGAACGATTAACTTATAGCGACATCGAACATTTATCTTTGGGTTCTATTCCAGAAATAGCAGGACAGGTCATTACGATTAACGGTTTGTCAAAAGCGTATGCTATGACTGGTTGGCGAGTGGGGTACGTATGTGCCCCAGAGCCAATAGTTAAAGCGATGAACACGTTACAAAGCCAAATAAACTCTTCGATTACGAGTTTTTGTTATGCGACGATACCTGTGGCACTTGGCATGAACGACGAAGTGGAATCGATGCGACAAATTTTTGCAAAACGCTCTGCGCTCATGTTTGAACTCATTCAAAAGTGGCCAAACGTCGAGTGTGCGAAGCCAACGGGCGCTTTTTACACTTTCCCGAAAATTTCGTATTACTTTGGCAAGACTTCGCCAGCGGGAACCAAAATTACCGACGCAGTTTCTTTTGCGAGTGCATTACTTGATGAAACAAGTGTTGCGGTAGTACCGGGCACGGACTTTGGCGGCTGTGGCCCCGATCACATGCGCCTCTCGTTCGCTTGCTCAGAAGATCAAATCGAAGAAGGTGTCACCAAAATCGGCGACTGGTTAGCAAAATTTTAGTGAGCGTCACACAAAACGAGTCCTAGAACACATAGTGACAGTCACGCCCCGCGCATCAGAACCGGATAATTGGGAAGTAAATTTCTCCAAGCAATCAGATGATGAGTAAATGACTAACTCTAAATATTAGCACTTGCGACTTTCGAGACGCCATCGATGGCGGAGAGTTGTTCGAGCAAGTCATCGGTTGGATTTGTATTTGTCTTGATGATCATCATTGCAACACCATCATCATCGCCATGACCAATAACCATTTCGTCGATGTTGAGTTTTGCGGTTCCCAGTACTTCGCCGACTCTGCCGACCATCCCGGGGGTGTCGTTATTAAACAACGCAATCATGTGTCCACATGGAACCATGTCAAACCTTCGACCCTCGATGTTCGTCACGCGAGGCAAACCATCGGCATGCACCGTGCCTTCAATCGTGTGTTCATGTTCGCCCTTCGTTCGGATAATAAGTGAATCAATCGCGTCGGTTGCACCAACCACCGTCGAAGCAGTTACGCCAAGTTCGCGCGCCATTGCAGAAACATTAATAATTGAAATCGGTTCGTCGCAACACTGTTGCAACAATGCAACAAGCGCGTACCGTGCAATTGTGTCGGATTTGCCAGCCGTTGCCTTGCCGCGAAGTTCGACGGTTACTTCCGTCGTGTTTGTAATTGTCGCAACCGTACCAAGCAATGTAATCATGCGTTGAGCAAGTTCGACGTACGTGCGTTGTCTGTTGTTGAGTTGAAGGTCAAGACCACCTGCATTTACCGCGCTGTCTAAACCTTCACCCTGTAAATATCGAAGAAGCGAATTGCAAGCGTTTACCGCTACGGCTTCTTGTGCTTCAACAGTCGACGCGCCAAGGTGTGGCGTGCATAAAACTTTTGGATTGGAGCGGAACGGATGATCTTCCGCAGGAGGTTCCGACATGTAGACATCAATAGCAGCGCCAGCACACTTGCCAGCATCGAGTGCCTCGATAAGCGCTTCTTCATCGACGATTCCACCGCGCGCGGCGTTTATAACAAGCAAATCGTCTTTGCAAATTGCAAATTGTTTTTTACCGAGCATGCCAGTTGTTTGTTCCGTCCGAGGAACATGGAACGTCACGATGTCAACTTGTTTGATGAGATCGTCAAACGATGGCATCATTCGGACGTGTCCATCAAGCGCTGTTGTTTCTTTCATAAATGGGTCAAAACCGAGGACTTCCATGCCAAAGGCGAGTGATCTTCGAGCAATTGCTTGCCCAATTCGCCCCATGCCCACGATGCCCAGTGTTCTTCCTGCGAGTTGTACGCCAACAAAATTCGCTCGATCCCAGCCACCTCCACGGAACACCGCGTTTGAACTAGCTATATTTCTTGCAAGAGAGATAATCAACGCAAAAGCGTGCTCAGCGGTAGTAATAGTGGATGCCGATGCCGAATTCATCACTGCAATGCCATATTTCGTCGCCGTAGGTAAATCGATGTTATCGACACCAACGCCTGCTCTGGCAATGCCTTTCAATCGGCAATTGGGAATTTCGAAGCACTTATCGAGGATTTCCTCAGGTAATTTGACCGCAGAACGGACAATAACCCCGTCGACGGAGGAGGCTGCTTGCACGAGTTCGTCGCCAGTAAGTCCCGTATTTTCAATTACTTCCACGTTTGTCTGTGATTTAAGGAAGGTTGCGCCCTCTGGGGCGAGTTTGTCTGCAATAAGTATTTTGATGGTCATAGTTTCTGTGTCTTATGGGGTAGTAAAAGGGGTGCCTTTGGGGGGTGATTTTGGGGGTGAATTCTGCTAGAATAGTCGATTCAAATAAGTTGAGGAAAAAAATGACAACAATGACTATTGATACTACGGATTTTAAACGACACGACGGCGATTGTGGCTCACCTGAGGTACAAATTGCATCTTTGACGTCTAGAATTATGGAATTAAATGAACATCTCAAAGACCACAAGCATGACCGCCACTCACGTCGCGGCCTCATCATGATGGTTGGTAAACGAAATCGATTGCTCAAATATCTCTCACGGACGAACCGCGAAGCATATCAAGCAACAATTAAGAAACTAGGGCTACGAAAGTAAGTTAGCCCCTAACCGCAGCCGCCCGAGCCCTGAACAGTTTGCATGAGGTGGTGGCAGTGGACAAGCGGTGGTCGTGAAAACGCCCGCGTCTCGTCTTCTGTCTCCCAAGTAGCAAACATATTTTTTGGAGGCTGCACTACAAAAGGAGTACTTCAAAATGAGTACAAAAATAATTGTCGAACGGGAAATTGGAAATCGCATGATGCGATTCGAAACCGGTGAAATCGCAAAGCAAGCAAGCGGTGCTGTTATCGCTTCGTACGCTGACACAGTGGTGATGTGTACAGCAATGCGAGCTGACCCACGGCCGGGACTAGATTTTTTCCCATTACAATGTGATTACCGCGAACGCACAAGCGCCTCTGGTAAATTCCCGGGCGGCTTCCGCAAACGCGAAGGCGCACCAAATGAAAAAGAAATTTTGACGATGCGATTGATGGACCGTCCGATTCGTCCTCTCTTCCCAGACGGGTACATCGACGAGTGTCAAATTCAAGCATGGGTCATGAGTCACGATGGCGAAAACGATGCAGACGTGCTTGCTTGCACTGCGGCATCCGCAGCACTTTGTTTGACGGACTCACCGTTTGAAGGACCTGTTGCGACTGTCCGAATTGGTCGAATTGTGACTGACGAAGGCGAAACATTCGTCCTCAACCCAACGCATACACAAATGCAATATTCTGATCTTGATCTTGTGCTTTCAGGCCACAGCGATGGCGTGAACATGATTGAAATCGGCGCTGCGGAAGTGGACGAAAAAGCAATCATGGGCGCAATCAAGTTTGGATACGAGGAAGGCATCAAGCCAATCTTGGAACTCCAAAACGAACTTGCTGAAAAAGCTGGCACAACTGAAAAACGTGTTGGTGATTTATCGCTTCCAAGCGACGAAGTTATGGCGAAAGTCAAAGAACTCGTTGAGGCAAAAATGCTTGAAGCGCGTCGCATCCCTGGAAAAGCGGATCGGTCTAAAGCAGTCAATGCACTTCGAAGTGAAATGATTGACAACAACTTCACGATTCCAGAAGGTGTTCCATACAGCGAGCACATGAAAGCTGAAAAAACACAACGTGAAGCAAAAGAAGCGTTCCGTAAACTAGAAAAGAAATGCACTCGTCAACTTATTGTTGAAGAGTCCATTCGCGCGGATGGTCGTTCATTCGATCAAATTCGTGATCTTCTTATGGATCCAGGTTACTTCCCACGCACGCACGGTTCAGCATTGTTCCAACGAGGCGAAACTCAATCGCTCGTTACTTGTACGCTTGGTACAGGTCGCGACGAACAAATCGTTGATGGCTTGATGCCAGAATACGCAAAGAAGTTCTACCTTCATTACAACTTCCCACCGTTCTCCGTTGGCGAAGCAGGTCGAATCATGGGTCCCGGGCGACGAGAAATCGGTCACGGCGCTCTTGCTGAACGCTCATTGATGGGCATTCTTCCTGATGTTGAGGAGTTTCCATACACCATTCGTTTGGTCAGTGATATTACTGAATCAAACGGTTCATCATCGATGGCGAGTGTCTGCGGTGGTTGCCTTGCACTTATGGACGCGGGTGTTCCAATTCAAAACACATGCGCTGGTATCAGCGTTGGTCGCTTTAGTAACGATGAAGGAAAAATTGTTCGTGTGATGGACATCATCGGCGAAGAAGATTTCTTTGGCGACATGGACTTCAAAGTCTGTGGCACAAAAGAAGGTGTTACCGGCGTACAATGCGATCTTAAAGCACGCGGACTTTGGTTCGAAGAGCTCGAAACAATTTTCGAAATGGCTCGCAAAGGTCGCTTCGATATTATCGATCAAATGGAATCGGTCCTTGATGGTCCTCGTAAGGAACTTTCAGACTACGCGCCTCGAATGCTTACTATTACGATTAACCCAGAAAAGATTGGCAAGCTCATCGGTCCTGGTGGCAAGACAATCCGTCAAATTACTGAAGACACTGGTGCAAACATCGACATCAATGATGATGGCATCGTCTTTATTAGTTCGGTTGATCTTAAGTCAGCAAATGCTGGCCTTGCTGCTGTTGAAGCAATCGCTGCTGAAATTAAAGTCGGCAGCATCTTCGAAGGCAAAGTTGTTTCGACTCGCGACTTCGGTGCATTTATCGAAATCGCACCCGGAACAGATGGCATGTGTCACATCTCTGAACTCGCAGATGGCTTCGTCGACAAAGTCGAAAATATTTGTAAGATTGGCGACAAGATTAAAGTGAAGGTCATCGCTGTCGATGACACCGGTCGTATTAAACTTTCAGTGAAAGCGTTGCTCAAAGATGCAGCGAAGGAAACTGAAAAAGAGACCGTGGAAAGCTAAATAATGTTTTCTTGGACTTGGCTTATTGCAGGCACCGCTCTTGGAGCGGTGTCTGTTTTACCATATACGTTTTGGCGACATAAGCGTGACGCAAAGCGAACTGATGAGGCGCGAAAACGGGCTCAGGCATCGGAACGCATGGCTGAAATCGGCAACATGACTTCCGGTCTTGCGCACGAAATTAAAAATCCACTTTCAACGGTTGGGTTAAATGCGCAATTACTTGCAGAAGACATAGACCATCTTGATGCCCCTAAAAAAGAAAAAGTTAAAATTGTAAAACGACTTGATTCGCTTTCTCGGGAAGTGCACCGATTGAAGGGGATTCTAGATGACTTTTTGCAGTTTGCAGGTCGCATGAAATTGCACCGCGAAAAGATTGACTTACGCGAAGTGCTTTCTGACCTTGAAGATTTTTACCAGCCCCAGTGTGCAAGCGAATCCATTGTGCTGCGGATGCAGTTGCCGGTGGATCCTATTATGGCAAACGTTGATGCTTCGCTTTTAAAACAAGCGGTGTTGAATTTGCTTATTAATGCAAAGCATGCCATGGCGGATTGCGAGCAAAAAGAATTGATGATTCGCCTAGAAGCAAATGCAAGCGAAGCGTGCATTCATATTATTGATACTGGAAAGGGGATTGAAGAAGATCGCATCGACGAAATTTTCCATCCCTACGTTTCAACAAAGCAGGGCGGTACTGGACTTGGCTTGCCTACGACGATGCGTATTGCCCAAGAACACGGCGGGCATATCCACGTAAACTCCACCGTGGGTCAAGGCAGCAACTTTACAGTATGTGTGCCAAGGGGTTAGAGCGCGAGTTCCTTGCGAGTTCCACTCCTCGCGAGTGGGAAGCGTAATGCACCACAAACAACACCTCTAGAAATCGGTGTTTTTAGTAGGTTTTTTCAAAAGTCCGCCACTTGCTTGTGTACCATTGCAGTCACAGTGCGAATACTCATTATGTATAACCCAGTTTCAGGGCGCGGCAACGCGTGCAGCATGGCGTATGCCATTGCTGAGCAATTTGTAAAAACAACGTGCGACGTTGAAATGATTGCAACGCAACTTGGTGATCCCCGGAAGTGGCTAAAGCCAAAGTTGCGATGTACACCAGATGCTGTCATCGTTGTTGGCGGTGACGGAACATTGCGACAAGTTGCAAGTGTTCTAGTAGGCACAACTATACCCATCTACCACGCTGGTTCGGGAACCGAAAACTTGTTTGCAAAATCGATGGACACCAACAACCCAGAAAATATACTCGAAAGTGTGGTTGAGTCGGCTATTCACGGTGCAAGTATAGAAATTGACACAGCCACCGCAAACGGCGAATTCATGCTATTGATGGCATCCGTTGGTTTTGATGCCGCTATCGTCACCGACCTTGCAAACAACCGTGGAAATTCAATCACACACTTTTCCTACATTATGCCCTGTTTGCGACAGTTACTCAAATGGGGCCCACCCGAAGTTTCTATTGTGGTTGATGGCAAAAAATGTGTTTCAAATAAAATTGGCTGGGCAGTTGTTGCAAACAGTAAACAATACGCCCGCGGGTTAAACCCAGCAAGAGACGCGAACATTTCAGATGGAAAACTCGATGTCGTATTTTTGCCACTTAAAGGACGCTTGAGTTTATTGAAATGGATTCGACTCATGCTCCGCGGTACGCATTTGCACCATCCCGATGTGGTGTACGCAACTGGATGCGAAATAGAGGTTCGCACAACTGATGCTGCCCCTTGGCAAGTGGATGGTGATAGTATTGGCGATGCAATCGAAATGAAACTAGCGTGTGTGCCCAATTCGCTATACGTTTTACAATAGACCGTCGCTATCAATCACTGCCCGCGCAACTTTTGCGATCGACTTACGCGAACTGCGCGATTGCTTTTGTAACAATTTCATTGCTTCAGGTTCGGATATATTTTTACGTTTCACGATAATCCACTTTGCACGTTCGATAAGTTTGCGGTCGTCGAGTCGTTGAGTCAAGTCAACTATTTGGCTTCGTTGGCCGACGTGATCAAGGTAGCGTTGCCAAGCAACAGTAAGCCCAGCACTAATTTGTTCGATAGATGCTGGTTTTAATAGATACCCAAAAACTCCAGCTGCAATACTGTTTCTAAGAAACGTTTCATCGGAATAGGCTGTCAACATGACAACTGGAATGTCGTGTTCATGAAAAATAATTTGAGCAGCCTGCATACCGTTCATGACAGGCATTTGAATATCAAGAAGCGCTATGTCCGGTCGTTCTTCATGCACTTTTTGAATCGCTTCTTCACCATTTTTGCAAGGTCCAATGATTTCAAAACCAAGCACCTTTAATAAGCCGATGATGCCCTGCACAACGAGCAATTCGTCATCAGCAACAAGTACCTTTGTTGGGTTTTCTGGTAGCGAGGGGTTTTCGGTGTCTGGTGGTGTCATTCGTAGACGTCCTTTCGTTCTTGCTGCGGGTAACAAACGTAGTCACGCCACATTGGCCGAACAACATATAGTGTACTGGCAACAAGCGATGTGGACCGGCACTCTGCACTCGTAGACTCGTTTGAAGCCTGTTCCGCAACTTAGTCCAAGAAATCGCCTTCTTTTAAGCGTTGTGGGACATATTCTTCGGTGACGTAAGAAATGTCTTTGGTAATCAACGATTCAACTTCCATTTTGAAGCCGTTGTTGAGCATCATTTTAATTTCTCGTTGCCACTCGCGCTTTCCTTCGAACCAAGGATACGCAGCAATTTGTTTTGCGCGGGTAATATCTCGATCGTTCAATTCAATTTTGACATCGTCGGATAAGTCGAGGCGGTCATAGTCTTTGGAGCGAATGCCCATGAACTTTGCATCTGGTATCGCCATTCGTTCCGATTCAAATGCTAAGTTAATCGAGCCCTGTTTAATAACACTATATATATAGTGTCCCCAAGGATCGCAATCGAGTAAGCAATAGACAGGAAGTTTGAGTTCCTTATGCATACGGTGTAACATTCGGCGAACACCACGCGGTGGCTGACCAGAACCCTCCGTCAAAATACAGTTGTGCGTTTCCCAAAAGCGATCTTCATTGAAACGGCCCCAAACGGTATCCTTCTCGACATGCAAGATAAAGTCAGCATCGCAATTTTTGAACTGCATAACATTTGGTTCACAAATACTCGGAATGGCATACCCGCCTGAACCCATCTTGCGGCAATTTATTTCGTCGCCATTATCAACAACAGTAATGTTGCCAACCATCGTACCGCGCTTCTTTGCAAAAATATGCAACTCTTCCCGTAAGCCATCAAGCGAAACTTCAAGGTCCTCCAAGATGCCGTCGGACTCACCTTGGTCATTAAATGTCTTTTCCTTTGTGCCTGGAATGGTATGCAAACCCATGTAATACATTCCCCGTAAGCTCAGCGTTTTTTCTGCTGCAATTAAATCCTTGCACCCTTTGGCAAGTAAGAGGGACTGCATAAACTTTCGAGACTGACCAAGATTAAATAAACTTCTCGTTTGGGTGTTAGAGCCCATTTCAAGAATTCGCTTCTTTTTGTTGTACTTCATATTTGAAACCGATCGGGTCGGTATTTCAAACGTAGGTTCTTTTTGAGCCAAGCTTTTTTTAACAATAGATGAAGTAAGCGTTTCGATTTTCTTCACGGTTGCAGCGTCACGTTTTTTATCGACAATGCGCTTCACTGTTTTTTTGCCAAGTTTTATCACGGGCACTTTTTTGGAAGTCTTTTTCTTCGTCGTTTTTTTTGATGTTTTCTTCTTCGCCATTATTTTTTACCCCGCCTGCTAGTAGTTTTTTTCTTGGTTCTCTTCTTTGTTGTTTTGCGTTTATTCTTTGTCGTTTTTCCAAACAGCGTGTCATCTTGATCAGGGATATCCTGTAGTTCATCTACGATAATGACACCTTCATCGCTTCCGAGGCTACCGCCATTATCAACGACTTGCCCTTCGTCGTCTAGATGCGCATCGGCCTCGTCTGTTCGTTGCTTGGCTTGTTTTAAAAGTGCTTTGTAGAGTTTGTCGGTGTCAGCGCCAACAATAGAATTGCAACAACGCGAAATTTCACCGATGTATCGTTCAAATACACTGCGTCGTTCGGATTCACGCGCCATCCGTTTTCGACGGCGAAGATATGTGCCAAGTTTACGTCCGCACTCTTGCAACGCAAGTTTCATCTCTTTGCGAATTTCGTCGTAGTCTGCGATTGCCTCTTTTGATTCACTTGTAAATGGTACCCATACACTCACCATGTGGATCATGACAACGAGTGGGCCCGATGGGATAGAATTTTTTGGTTGGGTTAAACCGTAATTTTTCCATGAGGTTTCGGCAACGGCTTTGAATGAACAGCAACTTGATTGTGAGTATAAAAGTGGAACTCGATTTGCAAACCGAAGCACTTTAGCGCTGTCGTCTCTTCCGAGACCCCCGCCGAACCCAATTGCAACTTCAATTTGAAAGGGGTTTCCGCGATAGACATTTGGTGGTCTTGTAGATGCGGCGAAAAACTCTGCTTTGACTTCTTTGAGCAAGCCTGCAAGTAGAGCCTTTGAACCAATCGGTACAAGGCAATCGGTATTTGGAGCAATTATGCGTGTCTTTTGGATTGATTCGTAGAGTTTTTCTGCTTCGGCGTGCCCAACGGTCTTAATCCAAGTTTGCCCCGTCATGCCGGCACCTTTGCAGATCTCTCTTGCTTTGGTTGCGCCGACCCTGCAAAAATCTTTCGCAAGAAAACCACCAAGTTGCCGTTGTTCAGTGCGTTCAATCATTTGAATGAGCGTGCCGAGTTCGATGCCTTTTGGATGTGGCTTAATTTCTTTTGGTTCTTCTGGTAGTTCCTCAATCGCGCGAGGAAACTCCAACGTCTCATTGGTTGGCGTGACATAGGTAATTCGTGCGTGTGGATTTGCTATTGCCGTTTGTTCTAAATATTCGTCAATGGACTGTCTACCTTTTTGATACTTGCCTTCAAGCTCAATGGTAACTTGTGTGCCGTGCCCGTCTTCAAATAAGGCGTCATCTTCTGGGTGTTCTGAATCACTGATAACGGTTGGCCGGTTTTTGGAAGTGTCCATTTTAAGAACGACTTCATGTGCAGGTTTACGTTTTCCTATTTTGGAAATGATGATAAGTGGCTTGCCCGTCGTCATTAATCCGTACATGCCTGCAGCAGAAATACCAATTCCTTGTTGCCCGCGTGACATTTTTAAACGGTGGAATTTTGAACCGTACAATAGTTTGCCAAAGATGTTTTCAATTTGCGCTCGAACAATGCCCGGTCCGTTATCACGAATAGTTAACTTGAAACGTGATTCGTTGATTTGCAAAACACGAATATATATATGCGGAAGGATCCCGCCTTCTTCGCATGCATCGAGTGCGTTATCGACGGCTTCCTTAATAGCAGTGAGCATTGCTTTTCTTGGGTTATCAAAACCAAGAAGGTGACGGTTCTTCGCAAAAAATTCACTGACCGAGATATCTCGTTGACTAGCGGCCATAGTTTCAGCAGTAGCGCTTGAGCGTGTTTTTTTCTTAGAGGGTGTTTTGGTTTTTGGCATAGTCGCGTGCTAAAAGTAGGGGCCTTCCTTGGCGTGAAATCACGCGTAAAATCGAGTATCCGTACTCGATTAGTTGCAGAATACCGAAACTTTTCCAGAAGGGGGGCGAAAAAACGCCATTTTTGGTATCCTTGCTAATCTTACCCAAACTTTTTGATACATAAAGGATTACCAACTATGGGCATGGAACAAACATTAATCATCTTAAAACCAGACGCAATACAACGTGGACTTATGGGCAAAATTATCACCCGATTTGAAGATAAGGGCCTCAAAGTCATTGGTGCAAAATTTATGCAAATCTCAGAGGAATTAGCGGCAACACATTACTCTGACCACAAGGAACGACCGTTTTACGCAGGCTTAGTGAGTTTTATGACAAGCTCGCCGGTACTTGTGCTGGCATTAGAAGGCGTTGGTGCAATTGCAATTTGCCGTTCGATGATGGGCGCAACCTTTGGGTCCCAAGCTGTTGCGGGCACAATTCGTGGTGATTTTGGCGTTTCGAATAGTTTTAATCTAATTCACGGTTCGGACAGCCCAGAAGCTGCGACCAAGGAACTTGGACTTTTCTTCAACGATGGAGAGATTATTTCTTGGAATCGCGCCAACGAAGGCTGGGTATACGACCTTTCTGGCGATGAACCAGAATAAGCCAATGGGGCTTTTAAGTCCCATAAGCCCTGTTTTGGTAAAAAACTTTCAAAAAAAGTAAAAAAAATGGAAAAGTTGATTCGCATTTGCAAACAAGGTGCGTAGTAGGGGGAGCCGTGCGTTTTTTTTACGGTCATATCTTTTTTACAAGGGGTTACATCTCAACCATGCCAACACCAAAAAGGCAATCCAAACGAGCAACTCGTAGTAGTGGCTCCAAAAGTCGTCGACGTCGATCGAGTATCGAAAGAGACCAAATCGATCGAGCTTTTACCGAGCCGGTGATTGTCGTGCAATCGCCAGTGTTTAAAAAGAAAGACGCTGAAAAATTGGTGTTTGAAATTCCCTTCGAAGTACCCCGACTCTCGGTCGCTTGGTATTGCCCGGCAATAGATAGGGCGCTCCCACCAAAGAGCGGCGAGGCACGTTTACTTACACGTAAGGAAGAAGCAGTTCTTTTTCGGCAGTATAACTTTGCTCGAATGAAACTACAGTCAATGCAAGACCGCATTAGCAAAGCAAAGAATCCGAAAGATACAGATTTAGACTCACTCGTACATTGGTACGATATTTCTATTGAACGGCGTGATCATATTATTGAATGCAATCTAGCGCTTGTACTTGCGATGGCAAAGCGAAGTTGGGCAACTGGCGAGTACGCTGATCTTGTTGCTGAGGGGAATGTTGCACTGCTTCGAGCAGTCGATCGATTTGATTGTGAACTTGGCTATAAGTTTTCGACGTATGCTTGCCGTGCACTGACAACTGCATTTAATCGCTTTGGTCGCAAACAATCTAAACATAAAGATACTGTGCCCTTTGAATTCGATCCAGATCGAGAACCGGTACACATCCGCGACGAAGAAATTGTGAGCGTAGAACATCTTCGTGCGATTCGCAAAGTTGTTCGCAGCGAAGAAGCACAATTGACTGAAGTCGAAAAAGAAGTCTTGCGGTATCGTTTTGGCTTGTTTTCAGGTCAAAATCCGCCAAAATTTACGCTCGAACGAGCAGGCAAAATGCTTGGTATTTCCAAGGAACGTGTTCGACAAGTGCAAATTCGCGCGCTTTGTAAGATTCGCCAAGTACTTGAAGATCAATTACCATTGGATTTGATGGTCGGGTAAATTAACGCAAGGATCCTGTATAGAATTAACTAACCATGGGTTGATTAACCGTTAGTGTAGTACTATGACGGTTTCAAAAACAAGTGAAAATATTGCGCTTCCCGTACTCCAAAAGCGGAAACACAACACCACGAGATGGATCGTGCTCATTTCGGTGCAAGCGCTCATCATTGCCCATATCGTGGTTTGGATACTTGGCAAAAAATACGGCTGGTTCGGCGGAGTAACACTTACACCAATCGAACCCTCAGAAGGCATGGAATTTGTAAAAAACGGAGTAATTAATGCAGGCACTATTTTCTTTGCTCTTGCTCTTCTCTCGACGTTGATTTTTGGGAGGTGGTTCTGTGGGTGGGGGTGTCATATCGTACTTTTGCAAGATTGCTGCCTTTGGATGATGCGCAAGATTCGTGTTCGTCCCAAACCATTTCGTGCACGCTGGCTTATGTGGTTTCCGTTTGGTTTGGCTGTTTACATGTTTATTTGGCCGTTGTTTTACAGAGTCGCCCTCGCGCCTTGGCTCCAGCCGGAATTGCGTTGGCCCGAAATCACCACACACTTACTGACGGATGATTACTGGGGTTCCTTCGCGCCGCCACTTGTTGCGGTACCTTTTCTTTTCATTTGTGGTTTTGCAACTGTTTATGTCCTTGGCGCAAAAGGTTTTTGTACATACGGTTGCCCGTATGGCGGCTTCTTCAAACCACTTGATGCGATTTCTCCAATGCGAGTGAGGGTTAATGACGATTGCCAACAATGTGGCGCATGTACTGCTGCTTGTACTTCGAATGTTCGTGTCCACGAAGAAGTTCACTTACACAAGATGGTTATAGATAGCGGTTGTATGAAAATTATGGATTGCATCGATGCTTGTCCGAACGATGCGCTCTCTATCGGATTTGGTGAAAATTCCGTAGGAAAACGAACTAAACAACGCAAATACGATTTAACGATGTTAGAAGAACTTGGTGTTTCTATATTTTTTCTTGTTGGCTTTTTCTCTTTCCGTGGCCTTTACGGTGTTGTGCCGATGCTGATGGCTGTTGGAATGTCACTTGTAAGCACGTGGCTTGTTTGGAAGGCGTTGCAGGTTTTAACAAGCAAGAATGCAAGTTTTCACAAAACACAGTTGCGCTTCCATGGAAAATACAAAATTGGGAGCGTTCTGTTTCTCATCATTGCGGTCCTTGTGTTCTTGTTTACAATCCAAAGTGGTTTGGTGAGGACATGTAGGGCTCTTGGTGATGTCGCAATGGCAAACGACAAATCGGAAAAAGCATTGGGGTACTACCAACTTGCTGGCCCAATGAGCGATGGCGGCATTGGCTTTGCAAGTAACCCGAACATTGATACGGTGATGGCTAGAATCCATGAAACAAAAGGTGAATTTCAAGAAGCGCAGCGATTGCTCTGGCGAGTAGATGGCAAAATCGGACCTGATGAGTATTCAACGATGCTGCTTGGTCAGTTGTTGCAGTATGACCAACAAGCGCAATTGCTTGATTCGTTTTACAGTGAGCGACTTTCTGAAAATGAAAATTGGGAATTAGTTTGGGAAGATTATGTTGGCTGGTTAAAGCGTGAAGGGATGTACGAGCGGGCGATTGCCGCATCAAAAGTAGCCGTTATAAGGAACCCACTCGTAGTTCGTTTGCAGATTCAACTTGCGCTGCTTGAAATAGATTTTGGTGATGTACAACATGCAATTTCAATTGCAATCTCGTTGACAAAAACACATCCAATGGAGTCTACTTCTTGGAAGCTGCTTGCTCGATCACTCGACAAGGTGGGGGATCGGATTGGCGCAGGAGAAGCAATGCGCAAAGCTGCTGAACTCCAGTAATACGGATTCCCAGGGCGAAAAACAATCCCGTAGCTCGCTTATTTTGTTTTAGGTTTTTGCAACTTTAAGTGCGTCTTGGAACAATGCACACAAGTCAATTGCATTTTTAGTTGCGTACGCAGCTTCGCGAAAAGATCGGTTAACCATTAAGCGGCTAATTTTTCCGAGTGCTTGAATATGGTCAGACGTATTATTCGTTGGAGATACAAGTAGAATGATAAGTTCGACCGGTCGTTTGTCTGGACTGGAAAAATCAATTGGTGTTGTGGGTCGACCCATTGCCATCGCCATCTTGTCGATTTGATCGCAACGACCGTGTGGGATTGCAAGTCCTTCGCCAATACCAGTCGTACGTTGTAATTCGCGTTCCCAAACCGCTTGTTTGATTGCCTCACAATTTGAGATACAGCCTGTGTCTGAAAGCAGATCAACAAGCTCGCTAATGGCGCCTTGTCGATCAGTGGATTCGAGAGGGGCTCGAATAGTTTTCTCTTGGATGAGGTCGGTGAGATTCATTGTTTAAGAGGAAGATTGTACCAATCATCTCACTCCTTGCCAAGAACTATCTTGCTTGAAGAAGGGAGGCAAATCCACCATCGTGCCATTTTGTGGGGTCAGAACCAGGATAGCCAGACGGCATAGTGCTCTTTTGCGTAACTAATTCAAGCCTTTGTTTTTGTACAAGCCAATCTACCTGCGCCATATTTTCCGCAGGGTCGATACTACAAGTCGAATACAATATGTGCCCCTTGTTCTGAAGAACAGATCGAGCATCTTGGAGAATTTCCTGTTGAAGCTCAACAAGAGATTCCATATGTTTCTTATCGTATCGATACCGTGCTTCTGGTCTTCTAGAAAAGACACCACTATTTGAACAGGGTACATCAACAAGGACAAGGTCAAACGGTTCAGTTGGACCATCTTCGCCTGGAGAATAAATAACTGCATTGATATCTGTTGCGACTTCTTCAAGGTATGCTCGGCGAACATCATTCGGTTCGGTTGCTGCGATCATGGCATCTGGGAAGAGTGCTCTGAGTTGTTTTGTTTTTGTGCCTCGGCCAGCGCAGACATCTAAAATTCTTTGTGGACGTAATTCACGAAGAAGATCGAGTGCACCGGCTGAAGTAGGGTCCTGCGCACGCAAACTTGGTTGCGAAAAGAACATAGACGCGAGATCAACGCCATGGGGAACTACACCAAACCGTGGATCTTCGTGTGGAAGGACATCGGCGGGGAGTACATTGTCTTCGGGTACGGTCACAATTATTGGAGCTTCGGCAATACTGCTCACAGCAATTTTTGTTGCGATTTTTTCATCAAATTCTTTTACTAGGCGGCCCCACGATTTTCTTGAAAAACCAGTTTGATAATCAATAGAATCTTTATAGACAGGCTCGTTTAATACCCAAGCAGTTCCATCACTTCGCAAGAAATGATCCGCTTCGCCTGCAACTCCAATTTCAATACATTCCTTACGAAGCCGCGTAATGTTTCGAAGTACTGCATTTACAAAGCCTGTTGCGCGTGGATGCCCATTTCTTCGCACCCAGTCAACAGCACAATTAATAACTGCGTGATCGGGTATTCGGTCAAGTAACATGAGTTGAGCTGTTGCAACGAGTAGTGTTGCACCAACTGGAGCATCAAGTTTATGAACGATTCGATCGCTAGCATGTCCGATCAATGTAGTGAGAGAGATCCATCTTCTATGCACGGCATGATCAATTGCACGAGCAAGAGAAGCCTCTCGCACATCAAGCGAAGACACGTCAAGGGGCTTCATGCCAATATCTGGAAAACGTTTAAATTCGGAGCAAATCCGATGCGTCACAACATGTCTTGCGTCAGCCATATATCAAGATGTTGCTGAAGTGCAACCACAAGATTGCCTGAGTGCATCAACCTTATCAGTCTTTTCCCAAGAAAAGGCACCCTCACATGTTTCATCTGGAGTACGACCAAAATGACCGTGGTACGCAGTATGTGCATAAATTGGTGAAAGTAAACCAAGCGATGTAATAATTCCACTCGGTGTAAGTATGAAATTCTTTTTTACGAGTTCGGAGATATCCGATTCATTCATTTTTGCAGTACCTTGGCAGTCAATACAAATTGAAACTGGTTCAGGAACACCAATCGCATAACTGAGTTGTACCTCGCAACAATCTGCAAGATCAGCAGCAACAATATTCTTCGCGATGTAGCGTGCCATGTACGCAGCGGAACGATCAACTTTACTTGGATCCTTGCCCGAGAAGGCACCGCCACCATGTCGGCCACTGCCACCATACGTGTCTACAATTATTTTTCTTCCGGTCAAACCACAATCACCCTTTGGACCACCAATTTCAAAGTTGCCGGTTGGGTTGACATGAATTGTAATATTTTCGTTCCACCATGTACCAAGTACGGGTTTAATGATATGTTCAACAACTGCTTCATGTAATCCCTCAAGATTGCCAGACCACTTTGGTCCATGTTGGGTTGAAAGAACAACAGCATCTATTCGTTTTGGGACGCCGCCGTCGTATTCAACAGTAACTTGACTTTTTGCGTCAGGTCGAAGTTCGGGAATGATTCCAGATTGGCGAATTTCAGCCTGTTTCGCAACTAGACGGTGGGAAACATCAATAGCAAGTGGCATATAAGAATCAGTATCTTTGCAGGCATAGCCAAACATAAGACCTTGGTCACCAGCGCCTTGCTCTTTGTGCAAACCAGCACCCGTATCAACCCCTTGGCCAATGTCCGGGGATTGCCGATCAAGGGTCACCATCACAGCGCAACTGTCTGCGTCAAAACCAAGTGTTGCATCGGTATAACCAATTCGACGAATAGTTTCTCTGACGACTTTTGGAATATCAATATACCCATCACACGTGACTTCGCCAGCGACGACAACCAAACCAGTTGTTACCAATGTTTCAACGGCGACCCGGCTGTTTGCATCAACCTTGAGCATTTCATCGAGGATCGCGTCTGAAATTTGGTCGGAGACCTTATCAGGATGACCCATAGAGACGGATTCTGACGTGAATAGGTGTTTTTGTTGCATCATGAGAATTTTCCTTTATTCGTTAATCCGGATTATAGCATAGAAGGAAAGCGGGACACAATGGATTGGTGCATTATGATACACCTCACCATGCTTGTGCAAATGGAACTCTCCAGAATCCTTATCCGCGAAATTTCTGATGCGCAATTTATTGAATTGCGGGAGATCGATGGCGAAAGAACCTTTCCAATTGTTGTTGGCAAATTAGAAGCATACGCGATTGATCGTCGGCTCAAGGGAATTGAGCCAGAGCGTCCACAGACACACGAGTTACTTGCAACTGTTGTTGAAACGCTCGGTGGTACTTTGAACCGGATCCATATTGATGATTTGAGAGAGGGGACATTTTATGCCACCTTATATGTGCAGCAGGGAGAAGTTGAACATGAAATAGATAGTCGACCATCGGATGCAATCGCGCTTGGCGTAGCGATGCAAGTACCAATTTTTGTCGAAGAGCATGTTTTAGATGAAGTAGAAAAAGACAGACCAGAAGAAGAGCCGAGGGATTTTGGCTGGGAAGACTAAAACCTTTCCATCGGACTTTGTAGTACGAGAGATTCCACTGTATGAACCTTGCGGTGAGGGTGAACATTTATATCTCACAGTTTGCAAGACCAACATGTCACACGATGAGTGTGTACGTCAAGTTGCAAAAGAATTTGGTGTATCTAAACGAGATGTTGGTTGCGCGGGTAGAAAAGATTTCCATGCAGTGACAACACAGATTTTCTCGATTTACCTTCGTGGCAAGAAGCCAGAAGTCCCAAACCGAATTGGAAATATTGAAGTCCTATCTTCATGTTTTCACACTAATAAACTTCGGCTCGGTCATTTGCTGGGAAATTCATTCGTTATTAAAATTCGAGATATAGATACAGAAGAGTTTTCTATTGTGCAACAAAGATTGAATATGCTCGCTAAATATGGAATGCCAAATCTTTTTGGGACACAGCGTTTTGGAAACTATGGCAATAATCATGAGCTAGGATTTGCACTTGTCAAAGGAGATTGGGACGCTTTAGTTTCTGCATTACTTGTTGGAAATGAGAGGCACCATGATTTTATAAAGAAGGGGGAGTTCAAAAAGGCATTTGATTCGTGGCCATTTGGCCAACCAGCGGAACGCAATGTTCTTGAAGCAATGGTGTCGGGAAAGACAACTCAGCAAGCATGCAAAACAATATCTAGACAATTGCAAAAACTCTGGGTGAATGCGTTGCAATCTTTTTTGTTTAACAAAGTGCTCCAATCACGAATGGAAGATGCAACTTGGAATACGTTATTGATTGGCGATCTTGCATGGAAACACGATGGAGGTGGTCGAACATTTGAAGTAACCCAGGAGGATGTACAAGGTGATGAACTTCAAGAACGAGTTGATGGTTTTTTACTTTCACCGAGCGGGCCTCTCTGGGGGGCCAAAATGCGTATGCCCTCTGGCGTTGTACTTGCAAAGGAACTTTCTGTTCGAGAGTTACACGGGTTTAAAGATTCGCACCTTGAACTGATGCGAAAATATGCGGAGGGCGTAAGAAGACCCCTTAAAGCAAAAGTGTCTCATCCAAAAGCAATTTGTGCAAAAGACGATCACGGCGATTTTATTGAACTTCAATTCTCTTTGCCCGCCGGGAGTTATGCAACAGTTGCCGTAGAGTTTTGCTTAACTCCTTCGCTTTGGTTCGAAGAACTCTCGGAGTAATTGCACGCATTCTTCTTCGAGAACTCCGCCCGTAACCTCGCAACGATGGTTGAGGCGAGGGTCGTCTGCAATGTTGTAAAGTGTTCTACAGGCACCGGATTTTTGATCGCTTGCACCAAAAACAACTCTTTGTAGCCGAGCGTTTACGAGTGCACCTGCACACATCGGGCAGGGTTCAAGTGTGACAACAAGTGTGCAATCGTGTAATCGCCAACGGCCAAGTTCTTTTGCAGCCTCAGTGAGAGCGATTATTTCAGCATGTGCAGTTGGATTGAGATCAGTTTCTTTTCGATTGAACCCTTCCCCAACAATCTCATTTTGGCAGTACACCACAGCTCCAATCGGTACTTCATTGATTGCGGCCGCTTTTTGTGCAAGCATGATGGCATGCTCCATCATCGCTTTATCAGTCATCATCGTCATGTTCACCTGCAACCCGAGCCATCGGTACCCAAACAATAAGTTGAATACCAAGTTCATAGAGCATATAAAGCGGGATGAGCATCATTAACATAGATACAATATCTTGAGGAGTAATGATGGCAGAGAAGAGCGCAAGAACAAGCAGGGCATACCGTCGGTTCTTTCGCAACCAATCTGGACTTAGCACACCTAGCCAACCAAGCAATAACATAACCATTGGAAGTTGGAACGCAATTGCAATTGCAAACATCAGCATGATGACAAAACCAAGGTAACTACTTAGTTGAAATTGTTGCGAGATAAGTGAGCCGTGGCTCATTGGCATGGTTAATGTTTGGAGCATACCCTCTTCAGTGGATGGAATAGCAACCGTTAGTATGCCTTCGGGAAGTTTAATCCAAGCATCTCCAACGGCAGCGATTTCTGGTTGCGCTTCAAGTACAGGGAAAACAACGTTAGACATAGAGTCGCCAAGTGACAGGGCGTTGGCTTGCAACTCAATGTTCCCCGCAATAGTCACCATGAAGTCAAGAATGACTGGGAGCATAAAGTAATACATAAGCGCCAGCCCAAGGAGTCCAAGTAGTGTGCTAAGAGGAATGAGGAAATAGACAAAACGCCGTTCGTGTTGATGAAGACCCGGCGAAACAAATTGCCAAAGTTGGTACAAAATCCAGGGACCAGCAGTAAGAATTGCTGCACCGATTGCAATTTTCATTTCAGCGATAATAAATTCGGGTGGGCTGAGCACTTGCACTTGTGTTGGCAAGCCATGTTGCTCAAGTACGGCATAAAGTGGAATCAGAAACCAGCGTACAATCGAGTCCGCAATAAGAAAGTACAGAATAGCAAGCGGGAGCGGCGGAATGATGCACCAAATGATACGTGACCGAAGTTCCTCGAGGTGATCTCCGATCGACATGGTCCCATGTTGACTTTTCTCAATTTTAGACATAATGAAGTGGTACAGGATACCTCCTTCGGGGGAAGTTATACTGTGCAGAACCAACGAGATTTTTATGGCTGCAACAGAAGATTATTACAAATTACTAGGTGTCGATCGGTCGGCAACAGCGGATGAAATACGCAAGGCGTATCGAAAGCTCGCTCGAAAATATCATCCTGATGTGAATAAAGCAGATGATGCTGCAACAAAGTTCGCAGAAGTCCAAGAAGCCTACGACACGCTTTCAGATGCCCAAAAGCGCAAAATGTATGATTCATATGGCTCTGCGGGGCCAGGTGCAGGGTACGGCGGTGGCTTTGGCGGCGGGCAACGTGGAGCACCGGTGGATTTTTCAGACATTTTCGGTTCAGCTTTTGGTGGTGGTGGCGGGGGTGGATCACCCTTTGGTGGAGGGGCACCGCAGCAGCAATCAATGAAAGGTCAGAATAGCGAAGCTGCAATTACAGTGACGTTTATCACAGCGCTCAAAGGTGGTGTTGAAGAAATAAATACAATCGACGGAATTTCAAAAGTAAAAATTCCAGCGGGGATTGAAAGCGGTAATAAATTACGACTCAAAGGGAAGGGCCATCCAGGCATGATGGGCGGTCAGTCAGGCGATATGATCGTTACCGTCTCGGTTGGTGGACATCCTTTGTACCAAAGGCGAGGACTTGACGTCGAAATGGATGTGGACATAAACATTGCCGAAGCAGCGCTTGGTACAAAAGTGACATTGCCACTTCCACTTGGAAGAAGTGTTGACATGACGATACCGGCGGGAATTTCAAGCAGCAGCCGCCTCCGAGTTAAGGAAAAAGGGTGCGTGGCTTCGAATGGGACGGTTGGAGATTTTTACGCAGTGATCCATATAATTGCTCCAACTAATTTGGATGAGGAAACAACAGAGTTGCTGGAGCAAGTGAAGGAGCGATTACCAAATCCTCGCGAAGGCGAACGCTCAGATGGATAAACTCGCGGTAGTGTTACTTTCAGGCGGGCTGGATTCTGCGACGGTGTTAGCGATTGCGAACAATTCGGGCTACAACTGTCATGCACTAAGTTTTGAGTATGGGCAACGTCACAACTTGGAATTGGAATCAGCTAAGAAAGTTGCAGAGACCCTTGGTGTTGCCGCACATATAGTGTCGAATATTGACTTGAGTGCTTGGGGCGGTTCGGCACTAACAGATGATATTGATGTTCCTAAAAATGGTTCGAGGGAGGGGATTCCGATTACCTATGTTCCTGCACGGAATACGATTTTTTTAAGCCACGCACTTGGATTTGCTGAAGCGATTGGAGCAAGAGATATTTTTATTGGGGTGAATGCTGTAGATTATTCTGGATATCCAGACTGTCGCGGTGAGTTTATCGAGGCCTTCCAAACGATGGCGAATCTTGCAACAAAAGCGGGAGTACAGGGCGATGGCTTTACGATTCACGCTCCACTCATCGAAATGTCCAAGGTCGAAATTATCAAATGCGGGCTAGAACTTGGTGTTGATTATTCTATGACCCAAAGTTGTTATGACCCGTCCCCAGAAGGCGTTCCTTGCCAACAATGTGACGCATGCCGCCTCCGCGACGCAGCTTTCGCCGAAATAAATTAGCCCCTGGGTCAATTAAATGCTCTAGAGCCGTTGATGAGCCGTGTAGGGTCAGTTAATTCGACGGGATTATTAGATGTCGAGGTTTTTAACTTCCAGGGCGTGGTCTTCTATGTACTTGCGACGGCATTCCACCTGTTCGCCCATGAGAGTGGTGAATAATTGATCAGCATCAGATGCGGCATCCCAAGAAACGCGTAGCATTGTTCGTTGCTGGGGATCCATTGTGGTATCCCACAACTCTTCTGGGTTCATTTCACCAAGACCTTTAAAGCGCTTGATTTCAATTCCACGGCGACCAATTTGGCGGAGTGATTCGAGGATTGCAGGAATGTTAGGAATATCCGCTACCTCTTGTTTTTCGGTATTGGGACCCACAATCCAAGCGTACTTCGTTGAAAGCAGCTCGCCGCTTACGGTTTCTTCTTGGAGAAGGGAGTAGTCGTTGATATCTATATCAAACGCATTGAGCGATTCAATGACTGAATCAATTTCACGATTTTCATGTAGTTCACGGAGTGCAGCAATACGGGCAGCATTACCGTTGGATTCTTCGATTGTCATGTTGTCAAGAAGTAAATCGTTTTCGCTAACAACTTTCCTTGCATCTTCTTCACTCCAACTCACAACTTCATTGTTTGGCCAAACCACCCTGAATCGAGGAAGCCGATTGTTGCCATCAGGATCGTTCGCGCGCATATCGAGTAACGTGTCAAATGGTGTGCCACGTCGCTGCGCAATATTGATGAGTTCAGACAATCGCGAGAGATGTTTTGCGACACGGCTTAATTCATCGCCTTCGATTCTTCTAATTTCTTTTTTGTCATCATCCCTGATGATAAGTGAAGCGGAATCAATAACCATTTCCATGAGCAGCGTTGTCATCTCATTTTCATCATTCACATAGAAACTTTTCTTGTTTCTTGTTACTTGATAAAGCGGGGGTTGAGCAATATAAATCTTTCCTTGACGTACAAGTTCACTCATTTGCCTGAAGAAAAAGGTAAGCAGTAGTGTACGAATATGCGAACCGTCAACATCAGCATCTGTCATGATGATGATGCGACCGTACCGTAATTTTGAAATATCAAAATCTTCGCCAATGCCACATTGCAGGGCCTGAATCAAAATGCGAATTTCTTCAAAACCCAACACTTTGTCGATTCGGGCTTTTTCGACATTTAAAATCTTACCTTTAAGGGGCAAAATTGCTTGGGTGTCGTGATCTCGACCTCCTTTTGCTGAACCGCCAGCAGAATCACCTTCCACAATGAATAACTCAGATCGGTCAACATCGTTGGTGACACAGTCGGCAAGTTTTTGCGGCATACCGCCAGACTCAAGTGCCCCCTTTCGCTTGATGAGGTCACGCGCTTTTCGCGCAGCTTCACGTGCTTGGGCAGCAAGAATTGCTTTCAAGCAGATTTTCTTTGACTCTGAAGGGTGTTCTTCAAGCCAAGCACCTAAAAGTTTGGATACAAGGGAAGAAACGATCGATTCAACTTCAGGGTTGAGAAGTTTTTCTTTTGTTTGGTTATTGAACTGTGGGTCAGCCAGTTTTACCGAAATAACTGATGTTAAACCTTCTCGAAGATCATCGCCACTTGGCGTAAGCCCTTTGATGAGGTTGTTTCGCTTTGCGTATGCATTAACCGTTCTAGTAAGCGATGTTTTAAACCCAGATACATGGGTGCCGCCGTCTGGATTAACAATGTTGTTACCAAACGCGAGTAATATTTCACTTGTTGCATCGGTGTACTGCATGGCAACATCGCAGATGGTACCAGTCTCTTCATCAGTGTATGTAAGCGAAATCGGTGAACTGTATTCCGATTTTCCACGGTTAAGATACGCAACATAGTCGGAGAGGCCATTTTTGCTATAAAAAGTTTCTTCACGAATTTTCCCTTCGCTGTCCACGCGTTCGTCGATGAAGCGAATTGAAACTTCTGGATTTAGAAACGAAAGTTCGCGCAGACGGTGTTCAAGGGATTCGTACCGAAAGTCAGTATCGGAAAAAATTTCAGGGTCAGGCAAAAATGAAATTCGCGTACCGGTTTTTCGAGGTTCCCCCTTGTAATCTTCGATTTTATGTAATTTTTTATTGAGTTCGCCGCGAGTGAAACTAATCATCCATGTTTCAGTTTCTTTGATGACTTCCACATCGGTCCAAATTGAAAGCGCGTTTACACACTTAACACCAACGCCGTGCAAACCACCAGAAACTTTATAGGCGTTGTCATCAAATTTACCACCAGCGTGCAATTGAGTCATGATGACTTCGACAGCGGGGCGACCATGAATGAGCGGGTTGTCGCTTTTCATAGGATCGATTGGCATTCCACGACCATCGTCAATAACAGTGCAAGAACCATCAACACCGATTCGAACGGTTATCGTCGTTGCAAACTCCGCCATGACTTCATCGATGGCGTTGTCGACACATTCATACACAAGGTGGTGTAATGCGCTGAGTCCAGTCCCTCCGACATACATCCCTGGTCGTTTGCGAATGGCTTCTAGCCCCTCTAAAACTTGAATTTGCTCAGAGGTATATGTATCTGGAGTTTGTGTCATGGATTATTAATTTTGTTTATGTAGAAAGGTGTGTTTTTATGGGGAAAACCTTACAAAACGACCCTTTTCCACATGTTGTTTATTATACCTTTGAACACCCGATAATGCCCTACTTTTGGCGTCTTTTGGTACTGCAATTTCGTTCTTTTTGAAGCCCCGAGACCATCGAGGACGATACACTAATACTGACAAATCTGATGAGCTCGACCAACAACCAAAATTCAATTATTGACCCATCTAAAGGCGACGCAGCAAGGCGCACATTTTTGCTCGCTAGCGCAATGTTTTTAGTTGGTTGTGGGACTAAAAAAATTACCTCTACGTTACCAAGTCCAATTTGGAATGGACAAGAACCATCGACGCTTGATCCTCCATCAGCAGTGGTGATGCTTCCTGACCCCTCAAGTATGTTGGGTGCAATTTCAAGAGGCTCTTGGGCAAAAGGTCCCGCTATCCCACGAAACATGAATCGCATGTTACCCGCGAGATACATAACACTCCACCACGATGGCATGACAGCGTTCACTTCAACTTCAAAATTGTCCGCAGCTTCTCGCCTTGAGACAATTAGAAAATCGCATCTCCGTCGAGATGGCGGACGCTGGGGTGATATTGGCTACCACTTTGCGATTGACCCCGCTGGTCGTTTATGGCAAGGGAGGCCATTAACTTGGCAAGGCGCACATGTTCGAGCAAAGAACGAAGCAAATATTGGAGTCGTCGTGCTTGGGAATTACGAACAGCAATCCGTTAATAGAGCACAACTAAGAGCGGTTACCTCGACCCTGCGGTCGTTAATGGAAAAGTATGAAGTGCCTGTTTCTAAAGTGAGAACACACCAAGAGTGGGCAGCTACAGCGTGTCCCGGCAAGAGTTTGCAACAGGCGATGGTTGGTATTCGCGGGCGTTCGTTAATTTAGTTTGAGAAAAAAAGTATATTTCTTGAGAATGTCGAAAAATGTCGCGTATGATTTACTGTCATGAGCGAACAAGTTTCAGTCCAATTTAAGCAAGAGTTTCCTGTCATTTCATTACCAGAAACTCTGCTGTTGCCTCACGCTGTTATGCCTATTACGGTTACGGAACCACGATACTGCCAACTCACAGATCAGGCCCTTGATTGCAGCGGTCAAGTTGCTCTAGCATCGATGGAGAACCGTGATATAGGAGAGACTACTTCTGAACTTAGAAAAATTGTTTGCATCGGGCAAATTGTTCAGCATGAAAAGATTGAAGGCGGATACAACATTTTGCTTTACGGCCTTTGCAGAGCTGAAATAATTCGTGAAAATCCTGCAAACGAAGAGCGTTTATATCAAACAGTAAAACTACGCCCCATCGAAAATGATGATGAGGAAGACGATGAACTTGAGATGTATCGAGTCGAATTACTTCATTACATGTTTCGCCCAAACATGGAGCGATTAGAACAAAACAGAATAATTTTAGACTGGATTTCAGGAGTTGATTTATCTATTTCTGCGCTGTTTGAGTTGGTTGCTTGTACGATATTTACCGACTCGGAGTTTAAGTACGCCTTGCTTGCAGAACCATCAATCGAGTCTCGGTGCTTGATGGTACTTAAAGAGTTAGAAAAACTAGATGTCGCAATATCGATGACCGACAAGCAATCACAAAATAGATGGAAAAAGGGAATTTCCCTTAACTAAACTTGCGGTTGGTTCTTGAACATCATTGGCTAACATTAATGGTGGTTGGCGCAATCGGCTTTGTATTTTTGTGGATTGGATTACGTGAAAATCTCTTTGCTCGGGTAAAAGTTGGTGCTGCGATACTAGTAGTCGCTGTACTTTTATTTTTCACTGGTTTATTAACGGTTACTCCAACAGAGCATGCAAAAAAATTAATATCTGGATTTGTACAAGCTGCGGTCAATGAACAGATTGACGAGGCGCTGGTATTTCTTAGTCCTGAAGTTATTATTGTCGACGATTGGAGGGGCGAGTCACGCTCAGGGCATGCTGGGATTAGAAAAAGTCTAGAGGCACTCTATAGAAAACACACATTGTCGTATAACACAATTCTAAGAATGGAAATATATGAGCGTCAACATGATGTACTAACTGAATTATCGATGTTTACACGAGTTTCCAGAATTGGTTCAGTGCCTTCGAGGTGGCGTATATTGGCGCGAGAGCAACCCGAGGGTACATGGTCGATTTATTCAATCGATGCGGTCGAAATTGCTGGAAGATCCTATCGATAAGTAAGACGAAGTGAATCTTCACGGCTGTTACAATGCGGAAATGTCAAAAATTTGGATTGATGGAAAGTTTGTAGAGTCCTCTGAGGCTAAGGTAAGTGTGTTTGATCATGGCCTGCTTTATGGAGACGGTTGCTTTGAGGGCATCAGGATTTACAACGGTCGTATTTTAAAATTACGCTCGCATATTGTCCGTATGTTCGAATCAGCTGCGGCGCTTCGATTGCAACCTGGACATTCCATCGATGAAATGGAAGAGATAGTTCGCGAAGCGGTTGCGGTCAACGAACAGAAAGACGGGTACATTCGTCTTGTCTTTACCAGAGGCAAAGGTACTCTTGGCCTAAATCCATTTTTATGCCCAACTGCTACGGTCTTTGTAATTGTTGAGAGCATAAAACTGTACCCAGATGAAATGTACGAAGATGGCATGTCGATTATTGTCGCGAAGCGACCCCGAGTACCAAAGGAATGCCTCGATCCGCAAGTTAAAAGCTTGAATTATCTAAATAATATCCTTGCAAAGATTGAAGCGATTGACGCAGGTGTGCTTGAAGCCCTGATGTTAAATCAAAACGGTGAAGTTGCAGAATGTACTGGCGACAATATTTTTGTAATTAAAGAGGGCAAGATTGCAACGCCGCCAACATCGGCGGGGATTTTGCACGGCATTACAAGGCGCCTTGTCATTGATGAAATTGCGCCGGCATTAGAGTGCGAAATAGAAGAGAGAAAAATATCACTTGAAGAAGTGTTCGACGCTGACGAAGTATTTTTAACCGGGACTGCTTGTGAAATAATCGGCGTGAGCCATATCGACAACAAAGTAATTGGATGCGGTAAGGTTGGCGCAATTACACACGGGTTTGAAGATCAGTTTCGAAAAATGATGTCTGAAGGTGCGCCAGAGGATTAGCATTATTTATGCGATGCAAAGCGTGTGATTACGATCTTTGGCATTGCACTGGGCGAAAGTGCCCCGAGTGCGGCTCACAATTTACACTGGCAGAATATGAATTTGAAAAAAATTCGATATTGTTTCATTGCCCACACTGCGATCATGGAGTTGAAGGGTACGGTGAGGCAGGCAAGCCATTCATGAGCCTTACTCAATGTGCGGTGTGCGGACTAGAAGTCAATCACGAAACGTTTATTATTCGTCCAAAACCGGGCACAGACGTTTCATCATTTGGTTCATTGCTGCCAATTCGATTGAAGAATGGCAATTGGTTTGCAAGATATTTTTCAACAGTGTGGCTCATAATGACGAGACCGCAAACAGCAATTAGTCGAGTTCCAGTACAAGAACCACTTTTGGTTGCATGGAAATTCATGCTTACCTCATTGCTTATTACAGCAGTCGCTTGGATATTACCAACGGCGTTCTTCTTTGTAGTTGGGAGTATTACAAGTTCAAGTATTTCTGACACCCTTGTAGTACTCGCTTTTTCTTTGTTGCAATTCTTTATCGTTTTTTCCCTTGTTGCTTTGTTTGCCATTTCTTGGGCACTATTGGCGCATGTATTACTGCAGATAACGGGCGGTAGTACTTTCACGATTCGCCGTACTGTGCAAGCGGTGCTCTATGGCGGCGCCACTTCGATAGTCGGAATTGTGCCGTGCCTTGGTAGTATTGCAAGTTTTATATGGTGGATTATTGCAACGACGAATATGATTACAAGGGGGCAACGAGTTAGCGGTGGCAGGGCATCATTTGCAACATTACTAGGATCAATTTCGTTCTTTATTTTTGTATGTGGAGGGTATGTTTTGTTGATAATTGCAGTAACCGCTCCTTTAGCCGCAACAGCTCGTGCACGCGCTGCTGTACGACAGCAACAAATACAACAGCAACAGCAGCCAGAACTGGAATCGCCTAAAGAAGAACTTCTTATTGAGTGACTGTTAAAGAAACAGTATTTAAAGAAACAGTATTGCAATCGGAAGTGTGCGAAACAAGTCGTTCCTTTTCTAATGCCGACCAATCGGTGACGAGTTTGTCAGGCGAGTTTTCGCCGTCATGAATTGAAAGGATGTCGTAGCGATTGTCTCGCTGAGCCGGCGTGAAGCCCGCTTCGCGAATAATGCGGCAAATTTTAGCCTCATCAAGGCAGTAGGTTGTACCCGCAGCACTTACAACATTTTCTTCAACCATCACGGAACCCATGTCGTTTGCACCGTAAAACAATGCTGTTTGTCCAATTGCTGGTCCCATTGTGACCCAACTTGAACCAATGGAGTACACGTTGTCGAGGAACAATCGGCTTAGGGCTTGCGTGCGTAAGTAGGAACTAGAACCTGCATAACGTACTTGTCTTCCGAACGCTGCACATGCAGATTTTTTGCCAGTGCCATCCAGTTTTGCAACTACATCCCCGGGGAAAATTTCTGAGTCATCATTTGATGGAATCCACTCAGGGACTTTTCCAAGTGGCGAGTTTTCGGGTTGGAACGGCCACGATATAAATGCTTTGTATCGCCCGCCACCGGAGAAACCAAAGTCTGCGATGGAATTATCTTGCCATGTGCGGACCAAATCCATGTGATGGACGCGGTCGGCGATGCCTTCAATATGCCCGAACATCATCGTTGCGCTTGTGTTCATGCCCAGTTCATGGGCAACGCGCATGACCGTGAGCCATACCTCTGCGTTGCATTTACCGAGACCAATTTTCTCGCGCACTGCTGGTGCAAAAATTTCACCACCGCCACCGGGGATAGAGTGTAGGCCAGCTTCTTGGAGTTTTGTAAGTACCCAACGTATTTGCTCTTCAAGTGTATTTCCTGGAGTGTCAAAAAAGTTTACGAACTCAATAATTTCAGGCGGACTGAAAGCATGTACATGAAGTAGTGGAAATTTTTCGCGAATCAGGTTGAGCAACTCAACATACCATTCAATAGGCAAATCAGGATTCATGCCACCTTGCATTAATATTTGTGTTCCACCGATATCAACAACTCCCTGAATCTTTTGAAGGAGTGCATCGTATTCGAGTGTATAGGCATCTTCTTCGTCGCCATCTCGTCGAAAAGCACAGAAAGTGCATTTAGCGGTGCAAATATTCGTGTAATTAATATTTCTATCGACGATGTACGTACGAATATGATCGCCATGGAGGGCACGGCATCTCTTGTCAGCCCAACGACCAAGTTCAAGCAGGGGCATTTCGTTGTAAAGCGCCAAGGCTTGCTCAGGTGTAATGCGCAAGTTGCCCTCAGCGACATCTTGTAAGACTAGCGTGTCAAAAATATTTGCAGTTGGTGCAGACGAAATTGCCATTTCGAGATTATACCCTAGCAGCCATCTTCGATGGTTTTGCAGAGCAATTGGCACTCTGAAAGCAGAGAGGTCGTTTTATTCTCGAGAGAAATACGTTTCTGGTCGTCCTCTAACTGAAGCAAGTTGATTTCAACGTTGAGCCGCGCCGATCTTGCTGCTGCTTCTGCAAGAATGGCGGCAATTACTATATCGCTTACGAGCATTGCATTTGTCTTACCGATGAGAGTTTGAATCGTTACAAGAATACGGTGACTGAGTTCCATTGTCTTCATCGGAACTGCAATTGCATGTTGAAGTGCATCGTCCCAAGAGGCAATTCGAATGGGGTCGTCTTTTTCGAGTTTCCAGAGCGAATTCATTGCTTCGTATGCTTTGGCATCTTCACCTGCCAGGGCAATCGATTCTTCTGATGCGGCTCTTAAAAAAGAAATACATTCATCGTGCAACTGTTTGTGCTGTACGTATTTCTTTTTTCCATCGGTGTACGCAAGAACCATCTGGCCAAGAGACGTTGAGAGTGCCGCCAAAAGTCCCGCAACTGCTCCGCCTCCGGGCGTTGGCTGTTTTGCAGCAAGCGCAGCAAGAAACTCGTTGACGGATTGCGTTCCAATATGCATCACGATCGAATCTCCGCAGAGAATGTAGTTGTAAGCATCTCAATAGCCTTCGTTGCCGGCCCGTTCACTTCGTCGTGGGTGAGTGTTCGCTCGCTGTCACGGAATCGGAGTTTCAACGTTAATGATTTTTTGCCGTTCTCGATGTTTTTGCCTCTAAAAGTAGTGACAAACGATACGTCTTCTAGGTGATCGATGTTCAACCCGATAAGTGCATTTTCGATTGCAGACCACTGTACCCCTTCATCGAGAATGAGTGAGAGGTCACGCTCGATTGCGGGTTGTTTTGGGAGTGGGTGCGACTGTACCTCTGGTGGATACGAAGCAAGCAATTCCCCGAGATAGAGTTGCGCAATATGCATCGTGTTTGGAAGATTCCAACTCTTTTGTACCGATGTTGCAAGACGACCAACTCGACCTATAACAGTATCACCAATGAGAACATCGCCACCTGGTTCAAGCCACGGCGCGTTTTCACTGAGATTGATCGAAACAGCGTTTGTTGCAGTAAGTAGATTACAGACGCGATCGATGACTCCTCGGATTTCACTAATTGCATCCTCTTCACTGGCGTCCATTACAAGTGCAAGTTCGGTACGTTCGGAGTGCGAATCGCCTTCAAGCGCAAAGACCGAACCAAGTTCAGCAAGGCGAAGATGTTTCACGCCGTTGTCTTCGTTGTGTTTTCGTACGGTGAGTAAACTTGGAATGAGGGAGGGTCGTAGTGCAGGCTCCGCTGCAGCACGATCATCATCAATTGTGAGGGGCGTTTGTCCACTGCATAAGAATTGCTCTGCTGCCTTTACTGAAACGAGGGAATGCGTGACACACTCAATGAATCCCATGCCCGCAAGGGAGTCTAAAATCACTTGCCTCCCCGCAGCTTCGCCGCCAGAGTCGGGTACTCTCACTTCTATAGAATCTTCGATGGCAATTTTTTCGTACCCGTGTACACGTCCAACTTCTTCGACAAGATCAATTTCACGGTGGATATCGCCACGGAAGTAGGGGACGGTTGCAGAGACAACACCCTCGTTACAAGTTGCTTCAAAACCGACGGATAGTAAATGCTCTGCAATCAAATCATCAGAGATTTCGTTGCCTAATCGTTCTCTGCAATAGTCCGTACGCATATTGACAATAATTGGTTCTGGCAATGGTTTGCCATCGATAAGAACGCCCTTGCAGAGTGTGCCTCCACCGACTTCAAGTAGGATGCCCGCGAGCCTGTCAGCACATGGTGCAACCTGTCTAGGACTTACACCTCGCTCAAATCGAAAACTGGAATCGCTTGCTATATTGTGTCGCCTACTCATTTCACGAACGATGACTGGGTCAAATGTTGCTGATTCGATGAGTATATTTTTTGTATCTGTTGTTACGGAAGTGTCGGCTCCACCCTTGACGCCAGCAAGGGCAACTGGTTTTTCTGCATCTGCGATAACAAGATCGTCGGTGGTTAATTTGATTGGCGTTGCATCTTCACCCAGTGGCAAAAAGGTTTCGCCATCGGTTGCTTTTCGCACGATGATTTTCCCCCCAGCAAGCTTGTCAAGGTCGAATACATGTGTCGGTTGGCCGTGTTCAAAAAGCACGAAGTTCGTTGCATCTACTACGGCGTTGCGTGGAGTATCCCCGCGATTTTCGATTTTGTTAGCGAGCCATGTTGGCGATTCTTTGACATCAACGCCTAGAATAACTCTTGCTGTATACAGTGGGCAGAGATCTTTTTCGTTGTTTTCGATTGATGTTGTTTCTTCAATAGGCGAGCCGCTCTCGTCCACAGCGTTGCTGGGTATACACAATTCATTATCCGTTCTTGCGGCTATTTCTCTCGCCAGACCTATGTGGCATGTGCAATCTCCACGATTTGAGGTCATCTCAAAATCTTGCCGAACATCACCATCTTTCAAATCATCCCGCCCTTCAAGGGGAAAACCAGCGGCGGTGAGCAACTCAGCCTGCTCTTCTGTGGAAACATTGTTTTTTAAATAGTCATTAATCCAGTTTGTAGTTACCAACATTGCTGCAGAATAACTCTTTATGGCGCGGGGGAAGTCTATTTTTGAGATTGATTATGAAGCTTTTTGCGTCTCTTTTGTGTTAGACCTAGCGTGAGAGTTGTAAGGATAATAATGAGCGTGCTGGCATACGTAGAAAATTGAATTGTGTGCGCAAAGCTAAATACAATAACTGTAAACCAAGCAGCGCTTAGACCTATCAGCGAAGGGGAATTTCGTACACATTGTATGGAACGCAGTAAACCAAGGGATGCGAATGCAAACATCAGGGCAATTCCAATAAGTCCTTGTTCTATTGCTGTTGCAAGCATGGTGGAGTGAGGTTCTGGAGTGATAAAACCCTCAACATCGGTGCCTGGGGTATTTGTCCATAAATTAAGTAAAACAAGTCCTAAGTACCGTGCTGTGTTGCTTAAGAGTAGGTATTCTGCGTGGAATGTTACGGCTTCAACGTATCGTCTTTTCAATTTTGTTGGCACTCCTGTTTGCAGGATGTACCGCAAACCCTCCCGTGACCGATCCGCTGTCGGTTGCTCCCAATGATTTTTCACTTGATGTGACTGTCGTAACCACAGAACCACACACGCTTGCACATATGAGATCGTCAAGGTTTGTTGTTTTTCCAGATGGAGCGCTGCACCATGGCGATGAAGATGGTTGGGGACCAAACACACTTCCAGCTCGAACGCGCTTGCTCTCAAGGGAGCAAATCGCAAAGATATGGATGCGTCTTGATCAAATGGGAATGGCATCTTCAGCCAGAGCGGATGAAACTGTGAATTTTCAACTACTTCCAAGACCCAAAGATGGCTCTGTGTATATGATCGCGGTCAACAGCGAGGGTGAATATTGGAATTTCATTCGGTACATTGGAAGCGACAAGCCAGCAGACACCGAATTTAAAAGTCTCATTCAACTACTCGCTGACTACGCTTGGTCGACTGATCAGCCTGATGTTGAAGGGTACGAAGAACCAATTCGATACAACCTTGGAGGCAATCCATACGAGCGTTACTCTCAAGGCGAAGTTCCGTGAGATCGGTTTGCTATGCATGTCTTGCATTGTTCTTAGGTTGTCAACAACCATATCGGGGTACTTTATTGCAATTAGAAATGGTCGCACCTCAACAAGCAGTGCTAATAAAAGTTGAAAATGAAAAAACAGTTTCGTATGGTGGTGGCATCAATGCAGTCGAAGGCAAAACGACATGGAGTGGCGAACTGGGCGAAGAGCAACAAAAAAAATATGTCTCATTAGTCGATGATACGGCTTGGGCAACAGCCTCGCAGAGAAACGATGATTCTGTTGGTTCTGGTCACTATAAAATTCGCATTCGTACTAACAACTATGTTACTAAAAAATTCACCCTTTCTTTAACAGACAAGAAAGCAACGTCACTGTATGATTTTTTAATGAAAGTGGCTGATTCTCGTTTTGAGAAACATATAGAATCGTTGCCAAAACCCAATATGGATGTGATTATTGATAGGAAGTTGAACCAAAAATGACTCCAGAATTAGCGCTCCAAAATCTCCTTGAAGGAAACAAAAGGTACGTAGAGGGATGTCTCACTTCAAATAATTTGCCAGAAAATCGTTCGATACTCGCGAAAGGTCAAGCCCCCATTGCATCAATAATTCGCTGCTCCGACTCGAGAGTGGCACCCGAAATTGTTTTTGATCAGCCGCTTGGTAGGTTATTTGTATGTGGTGTAGCGGGTAATATCCCAACGCCTGAGATTATTGAAAGTCTAGAGTATGCAATGAACCACCTCGGCGTTTCACTCATTGTCATCATGGGACACACATCATGCGGCGCAATCAGTGCAGCCTTGCACAACGAATTTGTAGATGGATTGTTTGCACAAATTGCGCTCTCGCCGAATCCCGATCCGGACGAATGTGCTGCGCACAATGCTGAGCAGGGGATTTCGACAATTTTGGGAAGTTCTATACAGATAGAAGAGGCAGTAAAAAACGGTTTCGTTCAAATTGTTGCTGGCGTTCAGGATATTGCCAGCGGTGAATTTGATTTGGTTGCGCAAACTCAGTTGAATTGATTTTTATCAGCACCGAAGAAGCCAACCTTTATTCCATTTTCTCTGAGGTACCGCGTTGCTCGCGTGTTGACAAGAACCAGCACAATAATGCCGAAGCAGGGGATCAAACAAAGCAATCCATTGATGACTCCAAGGATTGTTGAGTTGTAGACATTTGCGGCAAGTAAAATGATGAAGATAAATGCTGCGAAGTTGGTGATGTAATACAAGGTTGAGGGGATGTCATATAACTCGTGGTTAAAAATGGAAGCGTCACCGGCATATAGATCGTATGCTCCCATCAATACGAAGATAATCATGAGACCGATACAAAGAAGCAGTTGCTGCTGATTGACAGCGATTCGTTTAAGTCGCGTTTCATCCGTGTTTCTAAATAGTGTCATGGGTCATCCTCCTTAGCCTAAGTAAATACTAGTAGAAAAAACAATACCCCCTGAGTTCCAAATTAATTCAATGTAATTACCTATGGTGTTTCACTCGGTGGAATGCAGAAGAATGTCAATACGGTCGGTAATTTCGGGCGCAAGAGGCTCAACTCTCGAACCAAAAAATGCAACAGGCGTACCATTCTTGTCAATCAAGTATTTGCCGAAGTTCCATTCAGGCAGGGCGCCCGTTGCGCTGAGGAGATCACCATACAAAGAGCATTGAGCATCACCTTCTGTCACGCTTACTTTTTCCATAATCGGAAACGTTGCGCCGTATCCCGTGGCGCATGCAGTAATAGTTTCTGCATCGCCCGGTTCTTGACCGCCAAAGTCATTGCATGGAAAACCAACAACCGAAAAGCCTTGCGACGCATATCGTTCATAAAGAGCTTGGAGGTCTCCGTATTGCGGGGTGAGCCCGCACTTACTTGCAAGGTTTACAACGAGCGTAACTTTTCCATTAAAGGTGTTCTTATCAACTGGATTGCCATGCAAATCGTTGAAAGGGTGGTCGTAAATATTCATAGCGGTATCCTTTTGAACAGGCACATCAATAATTCTAGAGTCGCAGGAGGTCAACATTGCAAGTAGCGATGTAAATAGTGCGTATAATTTATTCACCAGTTTGCATCTTAGTCTTTATCGGTGGAAGCAGCGCATCAATCGATTTGTCCAGTAATTGAAAGTCATTATTTTCTTGTGCAAACTGTTTTTCTTCACTTGGGAAAAGTACAGGGCCCGGATGCACAAACCGCACGATTCCTTCTTTGTCAATGAGGATAGAAAAAGAAGTTGCTGGGCGTTTCCCAGATTTGAGCCACCATTTTTTTAATTGCGACCAATCACCGTCGATGACAACTTCGCCGTTAAACTGGCGGGCATTTGCCAGCGTTGCCACCTCTTCTTTTGTTATAGTTTTCGATGGTGGTTTTGGGTGATATACACCAACAACGTTTAATCCACGGTTTTTATATTTTTTTCGTAATAACTCTAGTGCGGGCAAACTCGCTTGGCAATGCGGGCATGTATCTGTCCACCAACGGTACAAGGTAAGTGGAGCGGAGGATTCGCCAAAGGCAGGTTTTTTCAATTTGGTTCCAACAAGTTCTTGACCACCACGGTTACTTGGAAGAAGTTCATACGCAGGCTCATCGATAAGCATGTTGAGTAAATCCTCTCCTTGCTTTACTTGCAATTGAAAACCATTAAATCGCACGATGCCTTGCTTGTCAATCAATACTGTCCAAGGTGTGCCGCCACTTCGATACGTGCGCATAAGTGGGGATGGCGTTCCGGAAGCTCCGTCGTGACCAACTGGAATATCCAATCCAAATGAAATCACATCAGCAAGGGCTCGTTCCTTTGTATTTGTACTAAAACCTTCAAAGACAGTTTGTATAGCAATGAAATTTACTTCAGGAAATTCCTTTTTCATTTTTTTCAATGTCGGAAATCCGTGGCTATGACACCCGGGACACCACGACTGGAAGAAGAAAAGATAGTTCACCATTCCTTTTTTAATTGTTGGTGTGACATCATTGTTGGTGTGTATCCATGCAACATCCCGAAGCGTTGGTGCTTCTTTGCCCACGATCCCTCTTACAGGCGTTTGTAAGGCAATCACTACACAAAGTACTTGAAGAAACATATTTGTATTGTACCCTCACTGTGACTTGAGTTCAAAAGCAAAACTTGAATTACAATGCTTACATGCGTATTTTTGTCACAGGAGCAACGGGGTTGCTTGGAAGAAGAGTGGTTCAAGCACTTTGCTCCAAGGAACACGAAGTAATCATTGTCTCTCGAAATGCAACACGTGCATACGAACACTTCAATAACGCTTCACTGGAAATACTCGAAGCAGATGTCACGCAGCGGGGCGATTGGCAAACAGTCGCAAGCGAGTCTGATGCAATTGTGCACCTTGCTGGGGCGGGCATTGTTGATCAAAGATGGACGAAATCATATAAAGAAGTATTGTTAACGAGTAGAATCGAATCAACGAAACATGTAGCGGAAGTGGCAAACAAAATTTTGGTGTGTGCAAGTGCTGTTGGATATTATGGCGATTGCGGAAACCAAGAACTCACGGAACAAGACCCCGCGGGAAATGATTTCCTTGCAAGGTTGTGTAGTCAGTGGGAGGCAGCCGCGCAAAGTGCAAACGGAAGAGTAGTGAACTTGCGATTTGGAATGATTCTTGACAAACAGGGCGGCGCTTTGGCAAAAATGTTGCCGTTGTTTCGACTAGGTCTTGGTGGCCCCGTTGGTAGCGGCAAGCAATATTGGCCTTGGATTGCCCAGCAAGATGCCTGCAATGTTGTGCAAGAGGCATTGCATCAAGATTGGGAAGGTGTAATCAACGTTGTGGCACCCGAGCAGTTGACGAGCAAAGAATTTGCGCGAACACTTGGACGAACCATGAAGAGAACAGCATTTTTCAAAGCCCCCGCATTTGCATTGCGAATAATAATTGGAGAAGGAAGCCAGGTGTTAACAGTGAGCCAGCGCGTGAAACCAAGCGTGCTTCTTGAGAAGGAATTCCAATTTCAATTTCCATCATTAAAAGATGGCATAGCAAACAACTTGAAGCAATGTTGATACTATCTTGGTGGAACTATTGATTACTCGCACTCGCCCCAGTTGCCAATGACTTCAAGCAAATCCGTTACATCAACGACGCCATCGTCGTTTACATCTGCCATATCGTTGCTTGTCCCCCACTGATCTATTACAGTAAGTAAATCATTCACGTTCACGAGTGCATCGCCCGTGACATCTGCTATACAAACATGGTTTACATAGATTATCGCAGTCATACCTTCTACGCAATGCGGCAAACAAAAGTAAGGAATTTCACCTGGAGCATCCATCGGAACATCCCAAATAACAATCGGATGAAACGATGCGAGCGAAGCATGGAAGTACCCGTCCCAAAAACATTTTGTTCCTGTTGTAACAGTATGCGGTAGCCCGCTTACGTACTCCCACTGAATAGTATCGCCTGCATTCACCGTAATAACGTCGGGTGAGAATTCCATCCCAGTTGCGTAAATATAGTGCGTTTCAGCCATACACATAGTGGTTATAGAAATACAAACAGTGGATACAATTGCTTTAAACATAGGATTAAATTATTACCTATTTTTTCATCAAAACAAGCAAAAATACAAGTAATAAACCAAATATTTTCAAAATATAGAGTTGTCCTATTGCCCACCATTATGAACTGTTAGCACTTTGATGCATCTTGATGTGCCTGCCCAACAAATAAGAACAATGCGGAATTAATTCGTACAGTCATTCCAAGTATATAAAGTTAATGTTCCTGTGCCTGCTTCACCAGTTGCCCATCCGCCGAGTCGAATGAGATAGGTTTCGCCTAATGTAATATTTACATTAATGCGCGAGGTGTAATCTGAGCAAGAGTCGTCATCGCCGTTACAAGCAATTTGTTGCAACTTTCCGCAACCACCAGAGTACATCACAAGATCAGTATCAAATGTCGCTGCATTGCACGTACTAATAGTAAGCGTTCCAGTGCATGTTGCTTGATAAGAAAACCAAATATCAGCATTAAGTACACCTAGATATGAGTCTGAGCACATGGAGTCGTTATACGGATCAATGCTGTTGCTAGCCTCTGCGGTAGAAAAATCTGTATCGCCTAAATAGATGGGCATCGCGTCTTCGCACTCATCGAAATCACTAGTAGAACAAATTGTATTTATGCAAGACGACGAGTCGCCATACCAAATGCCACCAATAGTCTCGCAATCTACTGTTTCAATAAATTCGCATGTTTCACTTGGCGTACAGCAAGCCCCTTTTACTATTGACTCACAAACAGATCCCCAGCGATCAATCATCATAAGGATGTCTGAAACATCGATATCGCCATCACTATCAAGATCACCAGCACAGTCATCCGTGCAAGAGCCAAATTCTGAAAGCAACGCTAAAAGGTCAACAACATCGACTGCACCGGACCCATCTATGTCCCCCAAACAAGGGGCTGCAGAAAGACCATCAAAGAAATTCCAAACTTCTATTGCTGAATGAATGTCCATGTTTCCCCAAGAGCCAGGCCAGTCGTGTCCACCTCCATTGACAGTGTAAAACCACAATTCAGATTCGTGGTTTGGTGAACTATAAATGTCACGGTGGACAGTGCTGCCATCATTAGGATTTGTATCTGGAAAATCATACGAATCAGTCACATTAACACCCATGATTGAAGCCCAAAGAGCCATAGTGTCAGGAATAGAGTGATATGCCCCCCAGCCACCATTGTCTGCCATATCCCCGTACCAAAATGTAATGTTATCTGCTGTCCCGTTTAATGACAAAATTGGACGAACGACCGCAGGATTACAGTCTGTGAAGAGTGTATCCATCATCATGCCGACAATTGGAGCAAAAGCATTAATTGTTTCTGATTCGCGACATGCCAATTGGAAAGACATTTCGGCACCGTTTGAGAATCCAGTTGCATATATTTTATTTGGAGCTGTTCCATGAAGTTGTTGAAGATGCAGTGCAAGCTCTCGTATGAAGCCATCATCATCAATATCAATACCTGCATGAAATGAATAGTCAACATCCCAGAATCGATTGTTCGATTGGTCACGCGTGCCGTTTGGAAATGCGATGACAAAACCGCGTTCATCGGCAAGTTCTGTCCAACCGTAGTCGTTCATCATTTCATTATTATTTCCACTGTATCCGTGCATCGCTATGACAAGTGCGGGAGACTCAGGCAACTCGCTTGGAATATGAATTCGATACTGGCGGTCAAGACCATCATGCTCAAAATTTATGTTCTGAGCAACGGCTAGATTTGAAAAAAGAATCGTTAGAACGATACTTGAAAAAATTTGTTTCATAAATCAAATATACGACAACTTCGCTGATATCAATACATAAAAATGTCTATTTTTTAAGTCTTTTTATCCTTAAATTCGATAATTTATATATTGTCTGAACTGTTAGCAAAAGTGTTAGCAGAGGCCTACGGAATCACCCTAAGTAGACGTAGACCAACTGGCGTTATCCCCTGAAAAACGCTCCGAGCAGGACTCGAACCTGCGACCTACGGTTTAGAAGACCGTTGCTCTATCCAGCTGAGCTACCGGAGCATAGAAGATAGGTATTGTATGCTCAGTTAGAAATTATACCTTTTTATTCTGAAATGATTTTGGCGCAGGGTACAATGGGGGATCATGAAGAATCATTACAAGTTGATGCTACTCGGTCTTTTCCTGGCTACTTCCGCCCTTGCGCAAGAGTGGGGTGATCAAATTCCACCATCTGAAGTCTACGTACAAGAACCAGTTGCATACGATGGAAATAGCCAAACGCCACTCATCATTTTTTTACACGGCTACAGTCCCGTGAATGGTGAATGGACAGATTTATTTGCGTTCGGTATTGCTGACCCAGCATATTACGAAGGGTATTTGCTTGCTACTCCGGATGGGTCTTATGATTCTTCTGGATTTTATTACTGGGATGGAAGTGAAGCATGCTGCGATTTTGATGGCACAAATCCAGATCATGTGGGATATATCGAAGCACTTGTGCAATCGATTCAAGCGTCTCACAATGTTGACCCGCGCAGAATCCACGTAGTGGGGTATTCAAATGGCGGTTTTATGGCTCACCGCATGGGATGTGAAAAACCAAATCTGTTTTCCTCAATCATTTCAGTTGCTGGTGCAGGGCCGATGGAAATGAGTGCATGCGTCTCAACGGAATCACTTAGTGTGTTGCAAATACACGGTACTCTTGATGAAACGATTTCGTACAATGGTGGAAATTTATATGGTATTCCCTTCCCCAGTGTCCAAACGATCATTGCCAATTGGGTTGAACATATTGGCTGTGAAAGCGAACCAACCTCACTACCGGACTACCTCAATTTAGATGGTTTCACGTGGGGTGATGAGACAGAGGTTATTCAATACACAAATTCGTGTTCATCAGCAGGTGGGGTTGAGCATTGGAAAATGCATGACGCAGAACATACCTTTTGGTTTTGGTATCAGGCCTTTGAGCACATGTTTACATGGTTCGACCAGCACCAAAAGCCCAACACCTGCCCAAGCGATTTCGATGGCGATACATCAGTCGATGTTAGTGACTTGCTCCTATTAATCAGTTATTGGGGTGATGAGCAGGGAGACCTCAATGGTGACCAGATAACAAATGTGCAAGACTTGCTTTTTCTCATTGGCGAATGGGGACCCTGCCCAGTTTGGAAACAGCAGTCTCCTGGTGAACTCGTACCTCACTTGCAGAGAAGATAAGTTCCAAGAGCATTTCGAGCTTTCGGGTATCATGTACCATTCCTGCTTCTGGCAGTAGGGCCGGTAGCTCAGCGGTTAGAGCTAACGACTCATAATCGTTCGGTCCCCGGTTCGAATCCGGGCCGGCCCATTCGTCATGAAAAAAGTAAGCAAGAGTATTCCTGCTCGACATTATGGTTTTTCCCTCCTAGGCATCCTGATTTCGCTTGCTTGCATGGTCGTGTTGATGTCAATTTATATGTCTTCAGTAGATAAGGCGGTAACGGGTGGTCAAGGAAACTCAGTACAGCAGTCTGTATGGGGAATGCAAGACCAAATTCAACTGCAACTCATTGGTCAAGGATTGACTATTCATGCGATGACAAACGGTGAAGGTTTTTTAATACCAAGTAAGTTGTCTGGCTCAAACGATGTTACCGAAAACACATCCGCGAATTTTTGGTCTGCACTTGTTAACCAAAACTTGGTTGCGCCCAAGCAATTAGTCTCCCCGACAGATCGCGGTTGGGTGGAGCCTGCGCCTTACTCACGAAACCGATCTCTTTGGGATCCTGATTTTTCTGTGGACCTTGATGAAACGTCAAATGTTTCGTACGCGCACATGCCGCTCTTTGGTGAACGGTTGAAAAAACGCTGGAATCCCAACGCAGGACATTTTCCTGTTATTGGAAACCGAGGTCCCAGGGACGGAATCGAAAATTCGGATTCGTTTACACTTGATGATGACGGCATTTGGCGCGGCTGGGTATTACATGCGAACAACGCAATCCAATGGCAAGAGGGTACGTCATCGGTACACGACAACCCATTTGTGTATGAAGGGGACAATGCCGACGATGCAATGCTCGGTTTTACCATTGAGATGTACGACAACGGTCCGGTTTTCGTCTGGGATTAATTCGCCGCGGGTGGATTAATTAGAGTTGTATCAAGCCAACGGTTGCGTCGTCAATAAGTTTCGACGCAGAAATACCACTGCCAACCGCGTTTTTCATCCACTGATCTGGGGTAAGCCGTCCAATGGAGCAAATCCGTTTTGTTTCAGCGGCTAAGTCTTTGCCGCGCATGTGCGATTTAATTTGGTGACTGATGACGTGGCCAATGGTGTAGTCGGGCAGGTAGAGCGGATACCCAATCATGTGTTGGTATGCAGCAAGAATGTGGTACGGATCTTCGCCAAAGTATTTCTTGAAGTATTTGTCCCAGACAGTCTCTGCGATCGAAAGCATCTCATCGCGAAGCATTTCGGTGGTTGCATCGGGGTTTTGATACAACCAACGCCACGTGTACAATTCAACGAGAGATGGGCCGGCTATTTGACAAGCTGCAAGCAATCCCTCAACAGAAGCGAGTGCGAATGCTTTTACTTCGTCATCTTCAGGAAGTCCAACAACTTCTTTGGCTTTGTTTTGATATAAAAATGCAAACGCTTCTGTGCACGCCGTGTTAGGAACATTTCGAAGTAAGGGTCTTGGCACAAAGTGTGTAGAAATCAACTGCTCAAGGTTGTGCCCAAGTTCGTGCATCGCTGTATCAAAACCATCCCAACCAAGCCGATCGTCAAGTCGATTTGTACGTAGCCATGCGTTATATTCTGGAATGCCTGGACGCATCGCATGTCCAGCACCACGAGCAATTTCTACGTTTACTCGAGTGCCTAAAAATTCCGCGTCTTCTTCGCTGTATCCAAGCCCTTTAAGAACTTCTGGGATTTTGGTTTGGAATTCTTGTTCATCTTGAAACATTGCAGTTACTTTTTCATCAAGTTCTTTAGAACTTGCACCCTCGCCGATGTCTTCGAGATAAATGTCAAATGCTTCCAAAGGTCGACCGAGTTTTTTTGACATGAAATTTGCAATGTCAGCACGTACTGGTGCTTCCAAAAGTTTGATCATGAGTTCTTCGACAGTTTCTTCAGGTATCTCCCTCTCCAAATCGAATTTTCGGGCAATCGCAGTTGGGTGTTCATCGTAATATTTGTCGTAGTCGACGGCAACCGATCGCTGCGTGTGTAACTGTTCGTAGCGGACTGGCCCGAGTAATTCTCCTGCGTCTTCGCCGTTAATAGTATTTGTTTGTGGGTTCCACTTGCCGATGCAAGTGCTATCCATGATTTGTTTTGGAAGAGTGCCATCGATGTGGCGACCCATGACCCAAGAGAGAGCACGTTGTTTTTCAATGCCGCCCTCTTGGGTATAGCCCGCTTTTATTTCTTCACGGATAAGCCAGTGCGCGATGAGCTTGCGATCTTTTTCAAACCATGACTTACCATTGGCATCAACCATACAACCAACTGGAACATGAAACTCACTTACAAACATATCCGCTTCGTGCTCAAGTACTCGAGCGCGATCGTTAACTTCTGCAGGAATGCGTGGCCCAAATGCTCTACCTATTCGTGCCTCTGCCCAGTCATCTGTCGACCAACTTTCACCATCAAGTAACATTGTTTCAAGATCTGGTCTTGTGAAATTGAGTAACGCAATGAATGCAATTTTCTGTTTGTAAAACTGGTCGGAGAGATCAGGACATGGGTCAAACATTGCCATAGTATTGTCGACAGCGGGCATTTCGTCGCCACGTAAATCGGTCCATCTTCGAAGGTGTCTTCCAATTTCGTACAAGTGCCCACCGATCGAACCCATCGCACTTTCGTACCTATCTAGCAGCCGCGATCTGTCTTTATCGCTTGTGACAAAACTTTCTTCGCAGAATGTTTTGAACGCCTCGCCATCGCCGTCGGATTCTTGCCAACGTTTCGCGACTCGATGAACTCCAGAAGATGCGCGCTCGCACCCGCCGAGTGTTTGAATAGTTTCTTCAATTGGTAATGTGATCATGGAGTACATGATAAAGCATGGCAAAGAGCGTTGTGCAAATTATGGTTAGATGCAATGCCACCACTTGCAATTGGAGAATATTTTCCGCCCGCTTCCTCGATAATTGGAAGCCAGGGGACGATGTCCCATGGTAAAAGAAGTGGTTCAATAACGGCATCAATCTGACCTGTGCAGAGCAGCATGTACGCGTAACAATCACTCCACCCACGGATGGAACCATTCGCTTCTAGTAGTTTTTGATACAGCGGTTCGGTATTCGTTTGTTTGTAATAATCATAGGAAGTGGTGCAAATCATTGCGTCTTCAAGAGTAGCTACAGAAGAAACACCTTCGCCCTTGGTACCCTGGTGTTTGACTCCTTCTCCAACAACCGCTGAAATTGTTTCGCCAAGGGCGGGAAGAGAAGCGATTCCAGCAATCGGTACGCCCTCATATTCAAGACCAATCAATGTGCCAAAGAGTGGGACATTTCTTGCAAACGACGCAGTACCATCGATTGGATCAACAACCCATCGGTACCCGTTTGATCCAATGACTTCACCATGCTCTTCGCCAAGAAATCCGTCATCTGGAAAAGCTTCAAGCAGTACCTGCCTTGCCATTAACTCAGCTTCAATATCCACTGTTGTAACTTCAGAGCCATCTTTTTTTGATGAGATTGTGAAGTTTGAGGTTTGAAAATAGGAGTTTACAAATTGTGAAACATCACTAGCAGTATCGTGAAGGGCTTTGATTCGAAGTTCTGGAATAGTCATCGGGATGGTAGTTTGTAAGAGAATGCCAAGTAGAAGAATAAGAGTCGACTGGCAAAAGGCCATCGATAAAATCCAAGCTATTTTAGTCGTATCCATTATAGGTTTCAGAAGAGATGCTATAGACATACAAAATCATCTGCCAGCAAGTGAACATTCAAGATTTACCCGTGCTCATTGCAGGGTGGGGAAATTGCGAATCTTGCCATGCAGATCAAACGGGTAATAGAGTGGTTGAAATTGCTGATTTGCGTATAATTATCGCCAAATGGAGCTAATTCTTCCTTTTATTAGAATAAAAGGCAAGTTTGGGGCGAATAAGTGAGATAAGACGAACGAAGGCACAAGTATTTACGTAGCGTTTAAAGCTTGTAATAGCCATATATTAGCATTCACGAAGAGGAGGATCCTACCAGCGAAACCCGAGTCCTATAACCCATAGATACACCGTACAAAACGTATTTTTAAGTCGCCAACTTGGTTTTTAGGTCTAAACAACCTATATTAACACCGTTGTTGTAAAAATAGTTTGACTCTAAAGTGTTTACTTCCACAGAGTTATATGTAGGTGGTAGAGTATGGTGTTGCCTTGGTGGGCAACTACGCAGGTAGTCTAGAGCATGTTTATAATCAAAGCCAATTTAATCCTACGACTAACAGCAATCTTCTCGATTGTTGGAATTGGTGCAGTGGCAACTGCAGAAACAATCACAGTACCAGGAGATGCTCCTACTATTGGGGATGCGATTGATCAGGCTCAGGGTGATGACATAATTTTGGTCGAACCTGGGAGATACAACGAATCAATTAATTACAACGGCAAGGCGATTACTATTAAAAGTACAAAAGGCGCTGCTGTAACAACAATTGACGGTTGGAGAATGAACGACAGCGTCGTGAAGTGTATTAGTGGCGAGGGACCAAGTACGGTGCTTGATGGTTTTACAATTACAGGTGGAACAGGCAACGAAGATTTATACAGCAAAAAAGAAACCATTGGCGGTGGTCTACTTTGCCTTCACTCTAGTCCAACAATCATGAATTGTATTTTTGTGAGTAATGCATCTACCTACCAAGGCGGTGCAATCTTTAACGGAGATCGCTCGAACACAGTAATTGCAAATTGCAAAATTCGGTCAAACATTTCAGAACGTGGCGGCGGACTGTACAACAGTCGCGGCATGCCTGAGATTCGTGATTCAGAAATTTCAAGCAATGAAGCACAATATGGTGGCGGAGGAATGTACAACTTCGGATCAAACGTTAGAGTTATTTCTTGCATTTTCGAAGATAACCGTGCAGATTATATTGGCGGGGGAATTTACGATTACGATAGTAACGGTAAACTTGTTGCTACGGTATTCACAAATAATGTAGCACTCTTTAGTGGAAACGCAATGTATCGTGGGTATCGAAGTGCAACGGTGCTTGGCGATGACTGTACCCTAACAATGGAACATGACACTATTTCAGGCTCGGGGAGTTACGTCGTCGCACGTGGCAAGAAAATTGGTGCGTGTTGTATCGGAACGGGTTGCCTTGTTGTTGACGAACGATCATGTGTAAAAGCAGGCGGGTCGTGGCTTGGGCTAAACACCTCCTGTGAGGATCAGCTGCTTGCATGTCCAGAACCAAACACCGGCGACATTAACACCGACGGCGTTGTTGACATGATGGATCTTGTGCTTGTCATGACGAGCATGGACAAAAAATTTAAGAATTAACCCACTCGACTATGAGTTTTTGAAGTGCCGCAGAAGGAAGAGACTGCGGCATTTTTTTTGCACACTGTGGTGCTATTACGATTGGAGCCGGAGCGCCCATTTCTACGGTTCGTCCATGTGATCCCCTCACATTTGTTGAATCCATAGAGATAACGTCTAGCAGCGTATTGCTTCCCAATTTTTTCATAAGAAGTTTCAAGGCAATTCGCACTTTGGAACCACGCCAGCCATCGGCAAGAAATAATTCTCGTGGGTCATAGCCAGGCTTGTTGTGAATGTCAACGGTTGTTTGGTAATCGGGCGCTTTAGAAGAATCTTCCCACCAATCATGCGAGAACCACTTGTCACATGTTGAAACAACAACAATGTCACCACAGCGCTGGTGAGCCAAATCGCGACGCTCGTCACCAACATACACAAACTCAATCCCACTCTTACCGCGAAGTAGAGCTGCGATAACTTCGATATCATTTTTTTCTTTAACGTATAGGTGTGCAATTTGATGGTCTGCTACAGCAAAGCATTTACTTGCACCTGCATCAAGATATTCGCGGCCATGCTCTTGTCGGATAGTAAGCCAGCCGTTGTTTCGTAACACTTTATTGATTGCAACAGCGTCGTTAACTTCTTCGATTCCGTATTCACTGAGAATGCACACATCTACATCTTGTAGTTGGAAGTGATCGATGAGTCGTCCGACTTCAGCATCCACTTTTTGCAATTCTTGAGCAATGCATACATGGCATGGACCAAATTTTTGCAGTGGATAATCAAGATGGGGAATATAGACTAAGGTGAGCGTTGGCTGATACGTATCTACAACTTCAATAGTTGCATTTACAATCCACTGCGTTGATTTGATGTTCGCCATAGGTCCCCAGAAATTGAACAACGGAAATTGACCCAACTTGTTTTGCAATGTTTGACGAAGTGATTGTGGAGTTGTCCAAATATCTGGAGTTTTTCTGCCATTGGCACAATAGATTGGCCTTGGTGTTACTGAAAAGTCTGCACCAGAGTACATGTTGAACCACCAAAAAATATTTGCCACGGTGCATGTTTCATGTTCCTTGCGAAGTACGTCCCAAATTTTTTCGCCTTGGACCAAATCATTTGACTGTCGCCAAAAATGTGTTTCGTGTGTTTCTCGTTCATGCCAACCGTTTGCAACGACACCATGCTCTTTTGGAGGCAGTCCTGTGAGCATCGAACTTTGTACGGTGCAGGTGACAGCGGGAAGTGGGGGTTCAAGGGCAGTGATTGAAGAAGCGTTCGCAAGAGCAGTAATATTCGGCGTGTGCTGACCAAGGTGGGCTTTCGTTAGTCCGACAACATTTATGACTGCAATACGTTTCATGTTCCGAGGATTTTACGGTGAAATCCAACCGTAAGGAAGAAGCAAACTAGACATAATCCAGCGATTACATACTGCTCTAGGGTTGTTGCGAGTACACAATCAAGTAAACAGAACCCAGAAAGTATCCGGTGCATGCCATCTACTTTGTTATTTGATTTGAAATTGTTCCATGCAAGCCAGATCCAGTATGCCATTACTGCAAGTGGAATAGATGCAATCCACGATGCCTCAGTCGTCGTAAAGACAATGTAGATGGGGGGAACTAGGAGTAGCCACGTCACCCAAGCGTATCGTACGTTTTTCTTATTTTCAAATCGGCCAATAAAAGTGAGCACGGCGGTATACATCGCCAGTGCAAGGCAGAAAGTGAGAAGTTGTGTGTGGTCATCGCCGCGGTTTGGATTTGAAACAATGAGATAGACAAGACCTCTGCAAAGTGCCATAAATAAGATTGCAGGAATAAACCAGCGGTGAAAAAAGGTGTAGAGCAACACGGCAACAACAAGCAATACAAGTCCATTCGAAGCACCATGCCCAATTCCAAAGACAGATACAGCGCAAAGAAGGGATACGCCAACTACCCAAGCAGTTGTTTGACGAATAACGCCGGATGGAATAGGCCTGCCGGGTCGGTGTTTGCTGTCGTGTGTTGCATCAAAGGCATCGTTGAGAATCATGCCGGCAAAGTAAACAACAAGAATACACAATGCAAAAAAAACATCGTAACTTGGGTTCCAACCAAAATATTCTGATTGCATTGCAATTGCAGTCCCGACCAAGATGTTACTCACGACCGTCGGAGCGTTGCTAATTCGCATCATGCCAAGCCATGCTTGTGACTTACTTATTGGTTGATTTGCTTCGAAGCCCATGCAAGTTCCTTAGTGATTGATGCAACAAGTTCGCCTTCTTGTAAATCAGACGGCGTTACGCTCCAAGTATACGTTTCAACTTCCCAATCGGTTGCTCCGGCATCCTTCAGGATAGGAATGGAAGCAAGCAAGTCATCTTGTGTTGTTTGCAGTTCACCAAATTGATTTTTGTGAATGGGAACATGGAAGTGCACTCGGCAATTGCCAGATTGTATTTCACTAGGAACATCTGAAAAATGTTCGAAGAATTGAATCCCATCATTGGTCTGGACTGTTGTTTGGTGTAGATATCTCTGCTCTGTAGAAATGAAGGAAGTATCTTTGGCTGCATCTAATTCGAATTCAATGGCAGATGACAACTGAACTTTTCCTATGGAAAGACCAACGTTCTTGTAATGAGCAACACAGACATCGGCACTCTCTCGCATAACGGCGCTGTGGCAGGTGTCGTGGCAAACGCGAAGGTAGCGCCTTGCTCGTTCGTCATCCCCGAAATGTGAGGCAAAAAAATCACACAGTTCGTTGCTTCGTTGTAATCGACAGCCGGGTTCCGGTTCGATGTCGATGTGTATACATTTACTTGATTGTTGTTCGATTTCTTCAAGCGCATCTACGCACCGGTTCAACAACCGTGCACAATCTTTGTTTGAAAATGTTTCGTCGTTCCAGCCTAGTGGTAGCGTTGAAATACCAGATTCATTCTGCAGAGTTACACAAGAGAGTATCTGTGCAAGACGTACCGTGTATTCAAGACGGGATTCCTCTGACCAGTTTGGTTTATAGACCTTGTGTCGAACACTTTTTTGGTGAAAGTTAGAAAACGGAAAACCATTCAAGGTAAATACTTGCAAATTACATTGTTGCAGCGTGTCTTTGAGCAGGGCAATATCAACTTCGCGGGAAGCAGTATCAGAAAGCCACAAACCAATACTTAGTGGTGTTTGCAAGTTTTGCTGCACTTTCCAAGCGTACGTTTTTAGATTGCCAATGACGTCATCAAAGGAATCACCGCTATGCACATTGGTGCAGTAGCCAAGCATTACTCGACAGAAAACTTTCCGCTTTGAGAGAGGAAGGAAAGCGGGTTGTCGTACGAGATAGTGTTAATCAGTGATTTTGAATGGCCACGACTCGCTAGTTCAAGGCAACACTTTGGAACGGCCAGTGGGTCACTTGGTCCCCAATCTCCAGCAGAATTAATCCAAAGACGTTCAGTGCCATGCATCTCGATAATATCTGCAGCGCGTTGAGGCGTGCATTTGCTATCGGGGTACAGGGTCATCCCCGCCCAGAATCCGCGGTCTAGCACCGCATGCACTGTGTGTTCTTCGACATGATCGATGAGCACTCGACTTGGATCAAGTGAGCTATTTTCGATCGCATCCATAATGAGAATGGTCCCTTTGAGTTTGTCCTCAAGGTGGGGGGTGTGCACGAGAACAAGTTGATTCAGTCGTTCTGCTAATGCAAGTTGTTCTTCAAGAATGATGAGTTCGTTCTTGCTATTTTTGTTTAATCCAATTTCACCAATACCTAATACATTTTTACAATCTATAAAATCAGGAATGATAGAAATGACTTCACGAGCAAAGCCAACATCTTCCGCTTCTTTTGGATTGATGCAAAGCCAACAGTGGTGCTTGATGCCGTAGTTTGCGGCTCGTTCTGGTTCGGTATCTGTGAGTTGTCGGAAGTAGTCAAAAAAACCTTGCGCGCTACTTCGATCAAACCCAGCCCAAAATGCTGGCTCAGTAATGGCAACACAACCAGCTTGCGCCATGCGCTGATAATCATCGGTGGTGCGAGACACCATGTGAATGTGTGGGTCGATGTATGCCATTACGATGTGGGCGGTACTACGCCGCAAGCGCCTTTCATTCCTGCATGGTCAATTGGCTCTGTTGTTTGATCGCTCAGTATGCCAAGGATGCGTTCAGTACGACCTTCTTTTTCAGACTCTAATTCCTTGATGCACCGCATCAGTGCTTTAATACGAAAGTCAGCATCGGTTTCACCGCTTCTATCAATGCGATCGAGAAAAGCAGCAATGTCTAACAACTTTGCTCGATGTTCTAAAAAATATTGATCGACAATTTCTTTTTTTGTCATATTGCTGGCCATGGTGTGTAGATTCTACAAGAGTTCGGCGATTGCTTGGCGAACAATGGGCGTATCTAACTCATGTATGTCGATAGGGTCAGCAATCCCCTTGAGCATGAGCAACGTAAGCTGCCCGCCGAGATGTTGCCTGAATTCTTCAATACCATCGAGCAGAGCATTGTTAACGAGTTCAGCGTGTGCTGTTGGCAATCCAAGTGCTTGAAGAAGGGCAATAGCGCGAGTTGCAACACTCTCTTTTAGTAATCCAAGCCGAACGCTACATGTAAGGTCAATTGCAAGTCCAATAGATACAGCTTCACCATGCGTTAAGGTGTGGTTTGTTATTTGTTCTAATTTATGTGCAGACCAGTGGCCAAAATCAAGTGGTCGAGCATCAAGCCGTTCAAATGGATCGCCGCCTTTGGTGATATGCTCTAAGTGCAAGATTGCAGATTTTTTGACGACGCTTGCCATTGCGGCAGAATCTCGATTGACAAGTTCTTGTGCACAAGATTCAATTTCAACGAAGAACTTTTCATCCTTAATTAAAGCTACCTTGACCGCTTCGCTTAATCCAGATATCCAATGTCGATTGTCGAGCGATTCAAGCAACCCTAAATCGTTTATTACTGCATAGGGCGGGTCAAAGACACCGAGGAAATTTTTCTTTCCGAAATAATTCACAGCATTTTTTACACCGACACCGGAGTCACATTGCGAAAGAGTTGTCGATGGCATTCGAATGATTGGAATTCCTCTGTGTGCAATTGAGGTTGCGTAGCCAACTGCATCAAGTACTGCTCCGCCGCCAATAACTAGTACACACGATTTGCGACAGAGATTATTTGCGTTAATTGACTCGAGCACCATATCGACTACTTGCGAGTCATTTTTAGCACCCTCTCCCCCATTGGCAATAAGTAGATCACTTGTTGGAATCTTAAGGGAATCAAGCCATTGTTGAAGCGACTCAACAAATGACGGGTTTTCATTGACAATACCTCTATCGATGACGGGTAACAAGGTAAGCGGATTGAGTTTACTTATTTCTTGATTAAGTGGAGAGTCAGATGAAAACGGGTGCTCTGTAAATCTAAGTCTGTGTGTCCACGAAACCGAAAAATTCGCGTCTATGGAATCGTTTGATTGTGTCACTGTGTACCTTCTACATTGGAGAGGTCAATTTCAGGAGTCCACTCTAACCAAGCATCTTCAAATTCCTCAAGGAGCGTAAAAGCGAATCCATCCGGAGCAATATCGCCCGAAGAGGTCGGTGTTGCCATTGTGATTCCGCCCCTTATCAAAGCGGTTAAGGGAGCCGAGTGTAATGTAATACCCGTGAGTCCAGCATCGATGTTAATACCGCTTACGTTCCAAAATTTTGAGTTCGTTCGAACAATTGGTGCATACATGTTCTGAATGCTGGCAACAATTCGAGCTGTGGCGGCATTCTTTGCCAATTCAGTTGTAGTTACTGATCCGATTTCTATTCCTCTGTAATAAATTGGTGTTCCCATAGTTATGCCAATTGCAGAACTAGAAATTAATGTAAACGATTTACATTCGATTGGAATAGGTTTTTGAGAGCCCTCAAAAGTAAAAGAAGGTTCACCATCTCCGGGTGATACTTGTATATACCTTGGGCCGATGATAGTATCCAACCCACTAATTCCTTGCAAAGAAACAGAAGGGTGGACAATCCACCAACGACTTCCTCGCTTGGCGAGTGACGCGGCAGTCTTGTCAAGTCGGGCTCGAACAATTACTGTTGAATTGTCTTTTTGTAACGAGAGTTTTTTAACTCTTCCAACAATTGCTCCGCGAAACATGATGGGCGAATCGATGGTAATTCCATTTGCATCAGTAAACGAAACAGTAATTTCTGGACCTCTATTCATTTCCCAGCGAATAAAAAGAACGAGTGAAAGAACAATAGCAATCGTTGGAACGACCCATGCAATAGAAAGTCTATTGCTTTGCATTTCTTTTAGTTTCGCAGTTGGTGTTTCACTCATGTCGTTTTAGTTTCTTGCTGCCATAGTAATCGTGGATCAAAATTAGCAGAAGCCAGCATTGTAAGCACAACAACAGCGGCAAATGCGACTATGCCTATTTCCGGCTGAACCGTTGCAATGGCTCCAAGCTTTATAAGCGCAACGAGTATTGAAACCAAAAACACATCGAGCATAGACCATCTTCCGATGAGTTCGATGTACCCAAGAAGTAAGGAATTTTGTTTTGAAGAGTGAGTTTTCCAAGTGACACACAAATAGAAGAGCCCAAATATTTTTGCGAGCGGAATTACGATGGAACATAGCAATACAAGAATAGCAATGCCTTGGGTTCCACTTGTCCATAACTCAACAACACCCTCCATAATGGTGCTTTCGTTTTTATGCCCCAATCGTGACATAGAAAGTATTGGAAAAACATTTGCAGGAATAAAAAGCACAAGAGCTGCAAGGGAAAATGCTACTGTTCGCTGTATACCTCTTGGTACGTGAACATGCAACATCGAATTGCAACGTGAGCACTGCGCGTAAAAACCACGCGGAATTTGAGGAACATGCTGATCTTGACCACAATGACTGCACGTATGTACTAAGTTTGAATTTTTAATCGACAATACGGCAACCATCAAGCGTGAATGGTTTTGATGAAAACAGTCCGGAGGTGAAGCATTGGCCTCGCACAGTTAGCGTTGCACCGCTGTGTATTTTCATGCCGTTTCCAATTTCGTCAGAAATGGAGTTATTAAAATAACAGATTGCGTCTGAGTCACCTTCTCGAAGTGTTACAGTGTAAAGATTATCTTCGGTAAGGGAAAAAGCAACTACATCACCTTTGATTTCTATTACAGTTTCGTGATGAGGAGACGCGTCTCGAGAGTTTAAAAACGATGTATGTAAGTTTGCAATATTGACTATTTTTACTTTTGAAAGGTCAATTTGCTGAACAACGTTAGTTGCGGCCTTTGTTTGCGCAACGCTTCCCGATGAACTGCATCCGGTAATAAGGATTAAGCATAGCAAGAGTATGTTGTAATAAAATCGCATAATGTGGGTTCTCCTACTCCTATGATGATATCAACGCTGTAGAGATATATTAATGCCTACAACCAACTTGTTTGGACTAATCCACTTAAATACACCTTTAAGCCCATTTGACCAGTAAGAGTCTTTAGGGGGTTGAAGTGAAGGACGATGGACAACTATAGCGCCTAGATCTACTTGATCCATAGGTGGTATGACAACCAAAAACGAGGATGAATCCACGAATTTCGCAATTTGCTACGGCTGCAAATGAATAAATAAGAATAAATATTTCTGAAAAAGTGGATTAACAGCCTAATAAGGCTGATTTTACACTTTTTTCCTAATTGGGTTCACAAGTGTCATTTGAGCGCCTATGAGGTGCACCTGTCGAGACGTTCTCGACCATGAAATTTTCCCCTCACTTTGGAGTTAGCTATGACAACCCTACCAACGACTCTGGCCATGATCGCCGCGTCAATCACAGTTACAACAGCATTCTCAGTACAAAACGCAGACCTAAATAATGACGGAATCGTCGACGGAATCGACCTAGTTTCCGTTACAAGCAACTTAGGGCAAGCATGCGACGGCGACTGCCCAGCAGACCTAAACAACGACGGAATAATCAATACAAGCGACATCATGGAGTTGATGCAACAATGGGGCGAAGTTGAAGGATTCGTTGCAGAACAAGCTCAATCAGCAACTATTACTCCAACAGATTCATCAGATTCAAGCATTGAAGATAAAAGGGACCTCAGTTGGCAAGGCCAAGACCCTGTTCTTCTTGATGCCATCTACTACGATCAATACACTGAATTTTTTAGTCATGGTGGCTTCAACCGTTGGAATACAGCAAAGGAATACAACCAAGGCGAACACGTACAGTCATGGGCAGCTGAAAACAACATCGCAGTCCAACCAATGGTGTATGGTTCGGTAGATTGGGATCACGACAACAATCTAACTGAAGAAGATAAAACAAACTTTGCAATCTGGCTAGATGAATATGTTCCAGCTGACTACGAAGGTCCTTTGTGCTTAGACCTTGAAGGTCAATGGTGGGGAATGCTTGATACAACAAACCAAGCTGTTATGGATACAGTAATAAACGTATACCTTGAGCATTTAGAAGTTGCAAAGTCACTTCGTCCAAATGCAAAAATCGGTTTTTGGGGTTTTCCAAAGAAGACACACACCAATCCAAATATCCAAACAGCATCAGTAGATAGACTTCTTTCAGCGTGCACAGCAATCTTCCCAGACGTATATGAATGGAACCCTGGTGGTAACGATTCCGCACGCCTTCAGCTTCATGTTGAACGCGCAATGGAAATGGTACATGGCCAAACTCCTGTTTACGCTCAAACTTCCCCACGCTATAAAACTTCTTCAACAAGCCCTCGTTACCTCCACGATCAAGCTGAATTCATGCGTGACCAAGTTCATTCTTCACTTAATGCAGTTTGGACTGACGCTTATGGTAAAGAGCACCGTATACAGGGCATCGCTCTTTGGGATGCATACACGTACGTTAGTCAGTTTACAGAGGGCTGGTCAGGAATGACATTGGATGAACGCAAAGCTCTTTGGAATGACCTTGATTTGATGCATGTTGATTTCTTGACCGAAATGAAAACACTCGTTGATGTAGCAAGTGCAGCAGCCTCAGCTCGCCGATCATCCGCTCAACAAAATAGTGATGAAGCAGCAGCAGTAGAAGCAGCAGCAGTAGAAGCAGCAGCTCAAGTAGCAGCAGCACAAGCAGCAGCAGAAGCGGCAGCAGCAGAACGTCAACGTCAGAAATCACGACTTGTAAAGCAACTGAATTCTACAAAAGTACGATTCGCACAATCTTCAAACTCATACCGCAAAAGCGCAGCATCATATAGTAAAAACCGAAAATCATGGTCGCAAGCCAAGCGTGCATTCTCAAAAGCAAAGCGTAAGTATAGTAAAGGTTCGAAGGGATACAAGCGAGCACTTGCTCAGTACAAAAAATCTCGCAAAAATGTTCAACGCGCATCCCGATCCTTCCGCAAGAATCGAACCTCTTACCGCGCTGCTCGAGTTGCGATGAACAATGCAAAAAGTACTTGGAAGCAAGCAAACGCAACATGGTCGCAAACGGCGCAACAAGAACAAACACTTCTTGCTTCAAACTAAAATCACACCTTTGGTAGGGTAGTGTGCGGGACCGACAGATTCGTCGGTCTCGCTTTTTTTATTGGCGTATCATTGAGGGGGGAGAGACCCCAATGAAAAAGTTGATTTTTAGTCTAGAAAAAAACTCGGAGGAATTAATTTATGCTTCGTAGGCGGATTACAGCAGATTTATCGTCTGTTGCAGGGGAGCATTCAAGGCCGATGGGGCCGGTGTATCCAAGACGCTCGAGCTCTTCGTATACACGCGGGTAGTAAATTTCACCTGTTCCAGGTTCGTGCCTTCCAGGGTGGTCGGCGACTTGAATGTACCCAACTTGGTCAAAACCATCGCGCAGCCTGCCACACAAATCTCCCTCGCTGATTTGCATATGGTACAAGTCCCAGTTAATTTTAATCATTGGGGAATCGACTTCGCGGCAGATTCGAACAGCGTCTTCGCTTCCATACAAGCAGTGACCCTTATGGTCAACGCGTATGTTCATTGGCTCAAGAATTAACATGATGCCCTCTTGTTCGACGATTGGTTTGACGAGTTTTAGTGCATCGATAATATTTTGATGCATTTCTTTTTGAGTCATATTTGGTTGATTGTTTCCGCCAACAACCGTCATGCGTTTACAATCGAGTTGCTTTGCTATTTTACAACTCTTTTTGATTTCTTCTACAAACTGCGCGTGGTTTTTCGGATTGTTCATTCCAGGCGTGAATCCCCACGCAGTGAATTGCGCAACTTCAATACCGCGGTCTTTACAGACTTTTGCAATCTCCTCAATATTTTTACCATGCCATGGCCAAAACTCTATGTTTGTAAAACCGGCGTCTGCAGCTGCATGTATTCGATCTACAAAAGGTAGATTTCTCCACCACATTTCAACATTCACGGCGTAGTTTTGTGAGAATGGTTCTGGCTCGGTTGATGTTGACGCAAGAAGCATTGCACTTGCAATAAAGATAGTTTTTGTAATGAGCATATATTCAGTGTACACGGCTCAAGGCGTAGGGGTCAATTTAACTAGCGTATGACCCCCCCAAGCGCCTACGATTGCAAGGAGATCTATGACATCCACAGTCCTAGGCCCATCTCCATTGCCGCTTCCACTCCCCAATTGCTGCGAGGATGTCCGTACCGTTCATTGGATTTCCTTTATGTTCTGAATCTAGTAGGACTATTCGTGGAAAGGAAGCAATGTGATGCACATAAATTTTTGTATCATTCTATGTAATGATTACAAGTATCCTAAAAATGAGCTGTTTCCTTCTAATTTTTGCCGTATCAGCCTTTGCTCAACAAGGACCCTGCGACATTTTCAATCGCGTGGTAGTAACGGGAGCAAGTGTTACGGCAGGGTACGGTATAACTACCCCACCCGTGAAGGGCGATTTGGGCGCATACCAAGTAAACATGAAACACATCATGGAAGGAATGATTACAAGTAAGCACGAAGACGTAATCTATTTTGGTGACTTATATTTCTTCAAAAACTCTAAGGAAAACGCAAAGGTATTCATAGAAAAAATAAAAGAGTGCCAGCCAACGCTTGTTGTTGGAATAGATTTTCTTTTTTGGTTTGGGCACGGTACGCCACCAAATGATGTCGATGTGCAAGCGTATAGAATGGAGAAATTGCAATTCGCACTTGAGTCACTCGAGCAACTATCTGTTCCAGTAATTATTGGTAACTTGCCAGACGTGAGCGGTGCTGTTGGGAAAATGTTATCAGCGAACCAAGTGCCAACAAAAGAAACGCTCCAAAAACTCAACGAACGCATTCACCATTGGGGTAATTCGCATGAAAATGTAACTGTAATTGACGCGTATAGTTTATGGAGCAAGGCAATTCGTGGGGAAGAAATTGTGTTATTTGATTTTACGTGGCCAGAGGGGAGTCAAGCGACACTCTTGCAGAAGGACATGCTTCACACAAAACTTGAAGGCACAGTTGCTGCAAGTTTGCTTGTTGCTAAGGCAACAAAAACAGATTGCATGGAGACAGATCCAAAAGTCATTATGAAAAAAGCAGAAGCAGCAGCCCGCGCGGACGCACGATCTACGAAGTGAGCGTTACTCAAGCGTGCGGGGCTGGGTGTCGATTGGTTCGATTGGGGGTATTTCATTACCACCAGAAGAATCCAATTAGGTCAAACGTTTTGCGGTTGTTTCAAGTCGTGTCGTATATGAGCCAACGGCATCATTGTAGGATTTATTTGCTTGACTGAGCCCTGCACCAACTTTTGCAAAGTGGTCACGGAATACTTTAAGACGATCAAATAGTTTCTGGCCTTCATCAGCAATTTCTTTTACATTTTCTGCCATTGCATTTTGTCTCCAGCCAAATGCCGCTGCTTGTAGAAGCGCAATAAGAGTTCCTGGTGAAGTAAGAAGCACATTTTTTTTCAGAGCATTCTCAAGAATTTCAGGTTTTTTATCAAGGGCAGCAACTAGCGCAGATTCAATACCCACGAACATCACAACGAAATCAGGAGAACCCTCAATATGTTTCCAGTATTGTTTATCAGCGAGTGTTTTGATATGCAGTTCAACGGCTTTGACGTGATTGTCCAAGTGTTCGTTTTCATGTTCTCGATCTTCGACTGCCAAGTTGTAGTGTTCAAAAGGCAATTTTGAGTCGACAACAATTCTCCCGTTGCTCGGAAGTTTGATCACCATATCTGGACGGAAAATTTGACCACCCTTTGTAGTAACCTGTTCATCAAAATCAACATGTTTTTGCATCTGCGCATGTTCAACAGTTGTTTTTAATTTGAATTCTCCCCACTTCCCTCTATGGTCAGGGCGGCGAAGGATGTGTTCAAGTTTTGAAGTTTCATCGATAATTTGTCTGCTTGCAGTCTCAAGTTCAGCGTATGCTTTCACTCGTTTATTTTCGAGATCTTGAACGGAGGTTTGTGTCTTGCTTAAGAGTTCTTTAAAGGGCGCAAACTTGGTCTCAGCAAGTTGCAAAAAGCCTTTTGAGTTTTGGTCGATAGCTTGTTGGCTAATCGCGGCGAATGTTTCATGCATCCGCTCTTGCATCTCTTTTGCGTGTTTTTTTTGCTCTTGGACTTGCGTTTGCAGCACAGCGAGTTCTATTTTCTCATTGTCCTCAGTTTTTCGCCCAAAAAAGGCGAATACTGCGATTCCGCCAAGAAAACAGCCAATCAAAATACCCAATCCCAAACTGACATAATCCATATGCAGGACATCCTAGGCATTTATTAGTAAATTTTCTCTTTTATTTGGAGATTTCCTTTGAATTAAGAGTTTTTATGAACTACCTTATAGGCACGGCTTTTGAAGAGAAGCCAGAGAAGGAGAGAAGATGAAGAATCTAATTGGAATAGTAGTGGTTACCTCCCTTGTGACATCTGTCGCATTAGCGGAAATGTACTATGACGCAACAGGTGATATTGCAACAGGGAATGCCAACCTAGATATCACAAGCGCTGAAATGTCGATAAGTGGTGGGGATTTACTCGTTACCATCACGGTCGATGATTTGAACGGCGACTGGGGTAAGTACATGGTCTTTATGGATTATGGCGATGACTATTTAGGTGAGTTCGGTGCACCAGAAAACCATAACCCTTGGGGAAGAGATGTTTCTGGTTACGCAGGTTTTGACTCTTTTACAGGCATTTGGCTTGACGGTGGTGGGGGAATGTCTCAAAATGCGTGGAGTTCTGGCGGTTGGTATGAGCAGTTCAATGGCCCTCTTGTAGACATCGATTTTGCAAATAACTCGATTACAATTGGTTATATGGATTTAGTGCAAACACTGGATGCAAACGGCGTAACAGAAATTGGTTTTGAAGTGGGTTCCACGGGCGGCGGCTCGTCCGATCCTGCAATCGATTTGCTTGGCAATGAGGGTGTCCAAGGTGGTTGGGGACAAGGCTCAACAATTACCGACTTGCAATATTTCACAATACCAGCACCAAGTGCACTTGTTTTGCTTGCGCTTGCAGGTCTTACAAATCGACGACGGCACTAATTTTGTAGGTGCTTTTCTCAAGAGATATTATCACATACAACCACTCATTCCTGGGTGGTTGTTTTTTAGAAGGACGAATGAAATGAAAACAATTAGCACAACACTCTTACTCCTCTGCGCTTCAACAGTTTGGGCACAACCTACGATGGACGGGACGCTTGATGCAGTGTATGGCAGTGCAAATGCTGTCCAGAATACGCAGACAAGTTTTGGCGATTCAGATATAGGCATGCCTGATTTTGCAAACGGATCCGAAATTGACGCGGGTTACGCAATTATTGATGGTGTTTACTTGTACATCATGTTGCCGGGCAATTTGGAGAGTACGTTTAATAAAATCGATATTTTCATTGACGCACGAAGTGGTGGACAACATACGCTCCGAAGCGATAACCCTGACATTGACTTTGATGGGTTGAATCGTATGGGGGACGATGGATCTGGTAAAAACGGACTTACGTTTGATACAGGATTTGAAGCAGATATGTGGGTGAGCATGACGTGCGGCGGAGATGTTTTTGCAACATACGCTAACTATGCAGAGCTACATACGACAGGTGCAGGTTTCGGTGAATATATCGGTGCAGGATCTTCAGGTTCTGCTGGAGTGATTTTTGGAAAAACAGGATTCATGCTTGCCCTCGATAATTCAAATGTATCGGGTGTAGGTTTTGGCGAAGGTACGGGTTGTGGAGAAGGAGTCACAACAGGCATCGAAATCGCTATTCCACTCTCACTTTTTGATTGGGATGGTCTTGCTGGTGATATAACTTCCGCAAAAATTTGTGCATTCATAAACAACGGAGGGCATGATTACATGTCAAACCAAGTTATTGGTGGCATTGGAGGTGGTGGAACCCTAGAAGATCCTCGTTTTGTGAATTTCGAACTCATTGAGGGAAACCAATATTTTACAATTGGTGAAGCAGCAGAGCCATGTCCTATTGCTACTGGTGCTTGTTGTGTTGATATTTCTTGTAGCGACATAACCAGCGATGACTGCATTGGTATTGGTGGCGAATATAACGGTGACGGTTCATTTTGTAATGGCGATCCTGCACCTTGCGCACCTGAACCATGTGAGGGTGACGTCAATGGAGATGGTGTTGTGAACGTTGCAGATATTCTCACTGTTATTGGAAACTGGGGCTGTGCTCAATAACAAAGTGCAAAGCCAAGTATAGTTATAAAAATGTTTTCAAGTACCACTAGTATTGCTTTCGCTATTGCAGTTAGCTGTAGCCATTCTTATGCAGTGGGCACAACGCCAAGGGGTGGCGAAAGATCAGTTCCATCAGAACACGCTGGACATGGTGCGATTCCATTTAGCAACTCGGGATGCCAGGTTTGGGATTTTACCCAAGAAAGTTGGATGGAGGCAGGCACGATTTTTCCTGACATCGAAAATGCTTCAACGGGAACTGTGAAGTGGACGTTTCCACTCTCATCTGTTGGTATTAGTGCTGGCGACACAATTAGATTTGATATCGTGTCAAGTGGCGATCAGCCCACTAACCCTGGTGTTGATCATCTAAGCAGAAGCGACCAAGCAACCGATGGTTGGGGAATGCCATCCGCATCGGGTGAATTTTTAGAATATGTTCTTAGTGGTGGTTCGGGAAGCCAAGCATATACAGATACAGTTGGCGATGTCTTTGATTATCCCAGTCTGGACATACGATGGGTAATTGTTGGTCATGATGCACAAAACTTGTATATCACCGTCAATCTAGGGGACGATGTTTTTTTGACGGGCTTTGCAAATTTTCTTTTTTTCTTAGATACGAAAGAGGGCGGCACAACGACGAATCCATGGGGGAGACCGATTGACTTAGGCGGGGAAGAGGTAGATGTGTTTCTTGGAAGTTATTTGTTAGATGCAGAAAAAGGGGTAAGTTTTAGAACGTGGGCACCAAACGCAAGTGCCGTTGCACTCCTTGGCGACTTTAATGATTGGTCGATGTGGTCTACTATGCTTTCTGCTGAAAGCGATGGCAACTGGTCTCGAGCTATTCCAACTGCTTCTGCCGGAGACGCCTATCGATATGTCATAATCAATAGTGGCGTGCAGTATTCGCGGCTCGATGCGCGATCGTATCAAGTTACAGAATCAACAGGCAACAGCATTGTGCATGATCCAAAAGGATATTTTTGGCAAACGACAGATTTTGTGCGTCCCGATTGGAACAAAACGGTTATCTATGAGATGCATGTAGGCACATTTGCTGGTGGCTTTTCTCAAGCGATTACCAAGCTTGATTACCTCAGAGATCTCGGTGTGAATGCAATTGAACTCATGCCCATCTGGGAATTTGCAGGCGATTCATCGTGGGGATATAACGGTAGCCATCCGTTTGCTTTGGAGTCAAGTTACGGAAGCCCAGATGAGTTAAAACATTTTGTTGACGAAGCCCACGCAAGAGGGATGGCGGTTCTCATTGATGTGTTGTACAACCACTGGGGCCCAAGCGACATGTCTGTATGGCAATACGATGGTTGGAGCGAAAATAGTTTAGGCGGCATTTATTTTTACAACGATTGGCGTGCAACAACACCTTGGGGTGACACAAGACCAGACTATGGTCGAGAAGAAGTCAGGGCATATATTCGAGACAACGTGTTGTATTGGCTCAAGGAGTATCGGCTTGATGGACTTAGAGTTGATGGAACAAAATGGATTAGAGCAACCGACGATGGTGGAACGGAGTTACCCGATGGTTGGTCACTGCTCCAGTGGATAAATAATGAAGTCGATGCGTTCGACTCCAACCAGTTAATTATCTGCGAAGATTTAGCAGGAAATGATTGGATGACAAAAACAACTGGTAAGGGCGGAGCTGGTTTCGACTCCCAGTGGGATGTCTATTGGACACATCCCATTCGAGATGTGATTGTAACTCAAAATGATAGTGATCGATCGATGTGGACGGTTCGCGATTCTGTTATGTCGGTCTATAACGGCGATCAAACTGACCGTGTGATTTATACCGAATCCCACGATGAAGTGGCCAATGGTCGATCACGTGTCCCTGAAGAAATTGCACCAGGCGATGCTGGAAATTGGTTTGCAAGAAAACGCTCAACACTCGGCGCGGCGCTCGTGTTAACTTCAGCGGGAATTCCAATGCTTTTTCAAGGGCAAGAATTTTTAGAAGACGGTTATTTTCATGACGATGATCCTCTTGACTGGACAAAAACATCTACGTATTCTGGAATTTTAAAGTTGTACTCCGATCTAGTGGCATTACGTCTCAATAAAGAGGGTAATTCGAGTGGATTAGCAGGCGGGTCAACAAATGTGCATCATCTTAATGACAACGGCAAACTCATTGCGTATCATCGTTGGGAGACTGGTGGCGTTGGTGATGACGTTGTAGTAGTTATGAACTTTAGTATTACCGAGAAACAAACATATCGAATTGGCCTCCCTTACGGTGGTCAGTGGTACATGATTTTTAATTCTGACTCAACAGCGTATGCAGACGATTACGATGGCATTGGTTCCGATGTCTTTGCATCGTCTTTTCCCTATGATGAATTGCCTTACAGTGGGTTGATCGATATTGCGCCGTACTCTGTTCAAATATTCTCGCAACTTGATACGTTAGAACCGTGCCTTGGGGATTTGACCGGTAATGGCATTGTTAATGTTTCTGACTTATTAATGATTATTGCCGCGTGGGGAACCCCCAATGCTGACATCACAGGTGATAACATGACCGATGTTGCAGACTTGTTACTAGCAATTGGAGAATTTGGTCCATGTCCATAAAACCTCAACGTGGTTTTACATTAATTGAACTTCTTATCGTGATCGCAATCATTTCGATACTCGTTGGATTTACAGTCGTGGTCGCAGGCGGCATGATGGCTAGAGCGAAGTCTACAAAGGACATGGCAAATCATAGAATTATTGGTCAGGCTAATTGGAATTTCTCGACGAACAATAATGGAATGTTATTTAGTCCACGCGTTAGGGAAACAGATTTTGATCCACAGGTGGTTGGCGACGCAGTCGTAGATAGTATTAACAGTCGCTTGTGGGTACATAGTTTTGATGAGGGAATTGATGGTAGTGGTGCTGAGGTATCAGAAGCCCTTGAGTCTGGGGTTGCCTTTGAATATATTGGTAATATTAGTCCTTATAAATCACCCTTAGATCCAAACAATGAAAGAGTGCGCTCCTATTCGTTGAATGCATACGTTGGTGTTGAGCGCTCAATTGATGATTACAGTGGTTTCGATAATTCAGTGTGGAGAAAACATTTTGCACAAACGGCTTCAATTTCACAAATAACACATCCCTCAAGCACGATGTGTACCATTACCGAAGACGAGGTGAGAAATGGTGGCGTGAATATTAACGGCTTTATGGTTCACCCTCGCTACGAGGTTGTCGACGCCTTTCCACTCTGGTGGTACGATTTTCCAGCGCTTTGGTCACCAGAAGGGGTTGGAATATCAAACGTCGATGGTTCAACCGAAACAATTCCATTATCGACCGAGGCATTGCGCGAGGGTTGGGCGTATATTCGTAACAATGCAGACGGGGCTGAGCCAGAAAAATGGATTGATAGCGAGCATCTCTCACAGCATGATTATGACCTTCTACGAAAGAAACTTTTGCCCGGTCATATTGGGTCAATTTTAGATTTTTAATCTTGTTTCATCACGGCAAGTGTATCGCCAAGAGTCATTGCCTTCCAAGGTGGAGTTCAATCTGCGATTTTATCGCATAAGAAGTGGACTAGTTTTTTGGGAAGGGCAGGTCAGTTCAAGAATACGCAGATACTATTTACGGAGTTGAAACTTCTACAAGCGTAAGCGTCTGATTTGGTTTGATATCAGTGATGGTTTGAATTTTTCCATTTGGCCAAGTAATTGTGATTGAATCAACAGTGTCAGCGTCACCCAACCCAAAATGCACTTCTTGTGCATTGGAAGAGAAGTAGCCTTCACCAGAAACATGTTCTCGGATTTGTGTTTTGTCACCTGCGACTAGTTTTAATTTTGTGCCAAACGCGTCGCGGTTACTTGTCGTTCCTTGCAATTTCACTTTGAGCCAGTTGTCGTTGCTGGTTGACTCGTTGTGGTATAGCACCCCATGTCTATCGGATTCCTCGTCGTACGACTCTTCACCGTTATTTACTACATAAAAGTCAACCTTGCCATCGTTGTCGTAGTCGCCAAAGGTAGTTGCGCGGTGAATTCGTTTCCCAGTGCGGAGGACACCCGACATTTCGGAAGAATCGATAAATTTCCCATCGCCTGTATTTTCAAAGAGCACGTTAAAGTCGCGGTTGTCACCGGATACGCCATTGAGGTGGCCGCCTGCAACAAACAAGTCAAGGTCAGTGTCATTATCAAGATCAACAAACCCAGTTCCCCAACCAACAAGGGGCCATGTTTTTTGTTGAATGATTGGTGAATCAAAATCTGCCATAAAGATTGCGTTGTTTACCTTGCCGTCGTTGCTTGAAGTGTTGTCAACCATTGTTAACAACAGGTCTGCTTCGCCAGTATAGTTGCTTATGTACAAATCCATCATCTGGTCGTTGTTGTAATCGCCCCAAGTAATACCCATTGAACCATCAGTGCTCGACAGGCCACTTGGTCCAGAAAATTCCTTGAATGTTCCGTCACCTTTATTTAAGTACAAGCCATTTGGGTCAGTATCATTGCCAACAAGAATGTCGGGACGGTTGTCATCGTTAAAGTCTGCAACAAGTACTTGCATCGTTTTACGAAAACCATCTTGTACGCCAGCTTCTTTTGCAATGTCAGTAAATGTACCATCGCCGTTGTTGTGATAGAGGTAATTTGGGAACCCTTTGAAGTCCATCGGAAATCGCAGACCCTCGTTGCCATTATTTTCACTGAGGTCAACATACCCAGCAACGTACACATCAAGATGCCCATCACCATCAAAGTCGCCCCACGAAGAAGTGCCGTACCAAATTTCATCAACATTCGAAAAAGCTTTAGATGTGACATCACTAAAAGTGCCATCACCATTATTGTGAAACAAAATGAAGTCACCAAAGTTCATGACCATCATGTCAGAGAAACCATCGTTGTCATAGTCAGCAACCGAAACCGCCATGCCTTCCCCCGCATCAAGAACGCCACACGATTTCGTTTGCGGAAGAAAAGTGCCGTCGCCCATGTTGAGATACAAGGCGTTTGTTGTTTCTACTCCACCAGAACCGTTGACTAAATACAAGTCGTAATCCCCATCATTGTCGATATCGATCCAAGCCGCTCCCGAGCCATTCATACGAACAAGATGGCGGTTTGCAAATTCAAAGGGGTTATCAAAAAGACCTGCAGGAATCTCTTCGTTGGTTGCAATCCCTTTAACTTGTGGGCCAATTTCGCACCAACGGTGCCGTTCACCGTAATGTTCAAAGTCGATGCCAACGTCTCTCCGAACATCCGTTAGTCGAATAGAACTCACGGGATTCGGAGTTGGTGGATCAACCGAAATCATAGTTGAAAGAAAAAAGGCGGTTATTAGCATCATAATAGGTCTCCTACTTGGTGAATCATCGGCATTGTATCCGCATCAATGTACAAAAACTACTTTTTTTGTACTATCTATTCCATGCTTTATACAACGCTTTTGGTCCTTCTTTTACTGCACGCTCATCAAACTACACCAACTACCCAATTGGAGGATAGTACATTTGAATTAGTATGGTCTGATGAATTTTCTGGCGACGAACTTGACTTGGAAAAATGGATGCATCGAAGGAAAGATGGCATGCATGGCAAAAGTCGAATTCGCGAACATTGCTCGGCACTCGACGGCAAGGGGCATGTTGTTCTAAAAACGCAACTCATTTCAGACGAAAGCGAAGTTGGGTACGAAGTGGAATCGGGCATGATTGCAACGCAAGGCTTGTATGCATGGAAGTACGGGTTATTCGAAGCAAGAATAAAATTTGAATCAGCGGAAGGACACCACGGTGCCTTTTGGCTGCAATCCTCAGAATATGGCAAAGTGACCGATGACTTTGAAGCGAGTGGTACGGAAATTGACATTATTGAATACTTTGGACGTAAGGGTGCACTAAGTCAAAATCTGCATTGGAATAAGTATGGCTCGAAAGATAAAAAATCTATAGGATCGGGCAACTTAAAAACAAACCCTGTAATCGAGACAGTAGACACAGAGTTTCATGTGTATTCAATGCTTTGGACACCTGAAGAATATATCTTCTACATCGATGGAACGGAAACGTGGCGAACTGTAAAAGCCGTATCAAAACACGACGAATACATTATTTTGTCATTACTCACCTCAGTTGGAGAAGCAACAAGAATCATCGAAGAAGAATTTCCTGACCATATGTTAATTGACTGGGTGCGCGTTTTTCAGAAGAAATAATTATTACTTGCCACACTCAGGGCATGTACTTCCTTCGTCAAGTCCCTCTAAATCGTAGTTGCAGTAACGGCACATACTCTTGAAGAATGTCCATTCATCTCCAAATTGCTGGATATAACAAAGTGCATAACAAACGAAGAAGACCGTAATCGGCAATAGGACAACCGAACTTACATACGGCAAGGCTGCAATACAGCACGTTGCGCAAATGGCAAACATGGCAACCGTGCCGCTCCCTATTGCCAGAAGAAACATCATGAGTAGGAGCAAGATAGAGGATCCTACATGTCCTTTGAATAATTGGCTCCAAGCAATTTTCCACCCTTGGATGGCAC
>JABAAL010000023.1 GCA_014238785.1 Phycisphaerales bacterium
AGCGCTAACTTGCCTTTTTTCTCGGCAATCTTGGTATTCAATGTAATCAACATACCAAGGGCAGATGATGAAAGTGCGTTGACATTTTGAAAGTTCAAAATGATCCGGGGCTGTCCCTTGCGCTCAATAATTTGAGAGATGTCGTCACCTATACGACGAATACAGACTTCATCAAGGATGTTACTCTCAACAAATTCTACATTTGTCACGCCGTCTCGCTCAAAAACCTGAAGTAATGATGTCTCTGCCATTTCGTGAATCCTCACTGAAAATACTTGTTATCTCTGAAAAGAGTCGCCTGCGCCTACATCTAAAATTCTTCTACTAAAGAGCATCGCTTCATTTTCTTGCTGAATAATGATCTCGGGGCGAAGCAGTAAGAGTAACGATGTTTCTTCTCGGGAAGTCGTTTTATTTGTAAAGAACCGATTGAGATACGGTATCTTAGAAAGTATTGGAACGCCCACTTCGGTTTCGAATTCTCTCACCGATCGTTGGCCGCCCAACAGTGCCGTTCCCTTATCAGGAACTGATACTGTGGTCCGCACTTTATGCGTCAAGGTAGTAGGCAAATCGACGAATGCCCCTGCCGAATCAGGATCCACCGAACCGCCTGAACCACTTCCCCCTGCGGTGCCAGTGAAATTGCCTGATTTCTCCATACTTACCAAATCGCCGATATCGAAAATGACTTCCATAGTCACGTAGCGACGATCCGCGGAGATCACTCCATTGATTTTGAAAGAAAATCCTGTTAGTAATTGTTCAATATCAGGGGAATACCCAATTGCGCCCGAATTCGTGGACACATTCAGATTCGCTACGTATGATTGGGCTGTTAGTACTGAAATCCAAGCAGTTTGCCCGTTGTGAAGAGTCAAACGAGGTGCAGTAAGAATCGTATTACGAGTATCCGCTTGAGTCGCTTCGATTAGAAGGTCCACTTGAACATCGTCTAAAAATTGTAATCCGAATCCAAGGGCTGGGTTTGCGTTGACCATTGTTTTGCCAAACGATGAAAAACTACCGATTGATTTAAGAAGTTGATTATGGTTTTGCACTATACCAAGTGGACTAAATCCTGACGTTTGACGAACGGGTGTTCCAGGTGTGTTATTAGCGTTATACACAAACTGACCCGGATCATTTGGATCATAATCACCTTCAAGAATACCGTAAGGAATTGTGTTGCCGGGGGATGCTGGCACTATATTACCATCATCATCAACATCTATGCCGGAATATATAACTGGATTCTTCACTGTTCCCGTGCCGGGTACAAAAAAGTCGCTTAGCCGCGCATTTGGATCTGCCTGTTTAAGAGAGGTAAACATCGTGTCGTTCGTATTGAAGTACACATCCAAATCGAATCCGATTTGCTCAAACCAGTCTGTTGAGATGCTCAAGAACCGACCTTCTACATTAAGTTGCAATGCTCGTACTTCTCGAAGTTTGGCAAGAAGCGACATAATTTGGCGATGATTTGCTGGAGTTTGACTAATGATTAGGTTCTTATTGAACACATCCATACTGTGCGCATCGTCTACCCAACTATCTGGATCAACGTGTTTCTCGATGATCTCCCGTATCTCTTCCGTCAACTCTTCTTGCGTTTTCCCCGTATCCTCGTTGTCACCGCCCTCACTGAAGCCTATTGATGGACCGCCGCCGCCACCGCCGCCACCGCTGCCGCCACCGCCACCGCCACCGCTGTTGCCACCGGCACCCGCACCACCACCACCTTGGCCGCCACCGCCGCCGCCGCCGCCGCCGCCGCCGCCGCCTGTGCTCATGACAGGCGCATCATCAAAGTCGCGAATGTCAAATAGCAAGTCAGTAATGTTGTAGACCTCGATGATAGTCCGTTCGGTTAACGCCTCATTCGTTGAAATCTCAAGCACGCCACCCTGAATCTCATATCCAATTGTTTCGCCCGACAAGATACTTACTTGGTCAAGAACTCGTTCGAGAATGACACGGAGTTGCACGTTGCCAAGTTGAAGAAGAATCGGAGTGTCGCGGTGGACATCTGCCTCAGCAAGTCGAGGCCAATCGACAAAGAAGGTTGTATCTGCGAGTTTTTGCAATCGACTAAGTACATCTTGAAACTCCTCGGTATCACCCATGATTGGATCGCCGATGACATAATTTTCACCGACCATTTTGTCCATTGCAACGCTAATTATATGGTCTTCTGGCAAATCACTAAAACCACTCACGCTACTGCGCCGCCGAACTGTCAAATCATTCCAGTCGTATGGATAGGTCATAATTCCCGAGGTAGATCGATCGCCAGGTCCAGTCATATTTTTACGAGGTGCAATCCTAGCGCTTTCGTTGTCAACACTTTGTTCAGTGAATCCATATTCAACACTTCGATCTGAAGTCGTAAAATCTTTGTACAACTTCGATGTACGCAAGGCGTCACGCAAAGCCAATGCTGCAATATTTTGTTCATCGAGAAAGAGGATTTCATTGACAATATCAATTGCTTGATCGTATTTTTGTTCGAGTTGCAGTTGTAGAACACGCTTCATATTCTCATGAATGAGTTGTGCTCGTTTTTGTGTTTGTTCTACTTGGAATTGTGATTGCGCTTCACTTTTTTCTTTCGCCTCGATCAGCAAACGCTCTTGCTGCCATTTTTCTTGTTGTAACGCAACTTGAGCAAGGAGTTCCTTTGCTTTCGCTAACCGCTGAATAAATTCTATTTCCGCAAATAGATGACGATCGTTACGTTCGATTCGAACAATGGCTCGTTCTATCTCGCGACGAGCATAATCAAAGTCTTCACGAATCAATTGCTGATTTGCTGAGTTAATTGCTGCATCAAACATCGCCCGCGCAGCTTCTCGTTCCATTTGTAATTGTTTTTCGTACTGTTCAAGAAGTGGGCCTTGATCGAGCATTGAATATGCTTGCTGCAAGCCTTCCAATATCGCAGGATCATTTGGCAAGTAACTATTCGCTTCTAGATACTTCGATGCTGCATCACGCCAGCGCCCTGCTTTCGCTGCAACTTCTGCTTCCGCTACTAATGCGTGACCAAGAGCCACTTCCATTTGACGAGCTTCTTCAGCCCTTTGCTCTATTAATTCTTCAACAGTAGGACCTGAGTCATCTTCGATTACAAACTCAGCATAGTCTTCATCATCACTCTCTTGTGCACTTGCAGAAACAGAGGGCAGGCTCATGCTTGCAGCCACAAGCAATCCAAACACAGGAGTAAACAAATATTGTGATTGCAGTCGTTCGATAAGACGGGTCATAAAACTCTCCAAAGTTAACCTGAACAATGTAGCATTTGAAAACTACAAACTACGTTGAACACGTTGCCCAATACTTACGCAGTCCCCCAATTGCCCCACAGCCCGAAAGAAATAGAAATGAGCCCGAAGTAGAGGGGTAGCGTACTAGGATAAAAGGATACCCGCAAGGCATTCTTGGTACTCTAAGCCATGTTTTCCCAGTTCTTTTTTATCCCTGAACGGGAGACGAAAAGGATTCCATCAACCCAACAAAACGACGAAATAAATATGCTGAATCATGCGGCCCTGGGGATGCTTCAGGATGAAATTGAATAGCCATGATAGGGAGGGTAGCATGGCGAAAACCAGCTACCGTAGCGTCATTAAGGTGCCTATGGGTCACAACACACCCTATTTCAAGGAGTGACGGCTCATCGACGCAAAAGCCGTGGTTTTGGCTTGTAATTTCAACTTTACCGGTTTCTAGATCACGAACGGGGTGATTTGCGCCTCGATGGCCAAATTTGAGCTTCCACGTCTTCGCTCCAAGTGATAACGCGAGCATTTGATGCCCTAGGCAGATACCAAAGGTTGGTATTGAGCCTGCTAGTTCGCGAAGGACAGAAATTGTCGCCTCAACTGCTGCTGGATCACCCGGACCGTTCGAAATAAAGAGCCCATCAGGGTTGCAAGCAAGTATATCTTTCACTGAAGCCGTATTGGGAAGTAAAATAACCTCACAGCCAACTGAGGTTAAATGCTTATAGATACTATCTTTAGCCCCACAATCAATTGCCACTACCTTCCATGCACAGCGCTCCACTTCTGGATGGGTATTCCAGTCACCTAAATCATCAGCCCACGTATCAGCAGATGTACAGGATACTCCTGATGCTAAGTCTTGCCCTGTCATCGACTTACTTCCTTTTGCCTTCTCCACTATCTCTGCATCGCTCAACTCGTTATTCGTTGTGATAATACCCCGCATAGCACCTTCATTACGAATTATTCGAACAAGGGCTCTGGTATCAACGCCTTCCATAGCAATAATCGAGTGCTCTGCGAGCCAACCGCCTACGTCTTTGTCTGCGCGATAGTTGGAGACCGTGCGGGAGAGTTCTCGAACAATAAATCCCGCTACTTGTGGCTTACTTGACTCTACATCATCACAATTTACCCCATAGTTTCCAATTTCCGGAGCAGTCATAATGAGAATCTGACCAGCGTAACTTGGATCTGTCAGAGCTTCTTGATACCCGCACATCGCAGTGTTGAACACGACTTCACCCGTTACCTCAGCACTACCCTGAAATCCAAATGTACGTCCACGCACAATCGTGCCATCTTCAAGTGCCAATCTGCATTGGTTGTCATCCATGAAATCCTATTCTACCAGACGTTCGATGCAACGTATGCCAGCCAAGCCAACTCCAAGGTAAAATTTAATTCCTCCGAGGAATTTTTTTGATCGAGAATTGCCCCACAGAGAGAGAATGTATGGAATTTGAACCAGATTTCGTTTTATTGCGAGGCACGCGTAAAGAACAACGAAGAGTGACTTGCAATTGCAACACCATATCTATACAACCTTCTCTATGGCTGGGCTATTTGATGAACCATCGGTGCAATTTGCGAAGGTCGCCGTTGAGCGGGGAGTTGACAATTTCCCTGATGGATTGACGTATGGAATTCCACAGCGACTTCTTCCCCTGCACGTTGGGCAACTTGTGACCGTTCCCCTTGGCCGTGGAAACACGCCAACACAAGCTTGGGTTTTGAAAATCTCAAATGAACCACCAAATCTTGCGCAAGGAAAAGAACTAAAACAAATATACGAAAAAGAACGAGACATGGTGAACTTACCAAGTGACCTCATCGATCTCGCTACATGGATGAGTCACTATTACTTTGCACCAATTGGTCCAACACTTGCAACCATGCTCCCTGGGCCAGTACGTTGCGGCACTGGGCTCGTCACAAAACAACTTGTTGACCTCGCAGAAAACCCAGCAACCGAAGTTCGCATAACACCAAAACAACAAGGTGTACTTGACACGCTTGCAGCAATGCCAAAAAGTGAACGCCCTGTGGAGCCAGCAAAGTTAATGAAACTTGCAAATCTCGGAAGCAAAAGTCCAATCGATAGGTTAATCAAACATGGACAACTCAGTTGCCACCGTGTCACACGAATCGAAGCGACGTGGTTTAAGCAATCCCTTGACGCAACCAAACCCGAACAACTTACCGATGAACAATCACTTGCATTAGATGCAATAGGGGACGAGTTGCACGACGGCTACTCATCACACTTGTTGTTTGGCGTTACCGGCTCAGGAAAAACAGAGATATATATTCGGCTCATAGAAAAAGCCATTGCAAAAGGTGGTGTTGCCCTTGTTCTCGTCCCGGAAATTTCATTAACTCCACAAACTGCAGCACGACTCATGGGGAGGTTCCCCGAAAAACGGATTGCAATCCTACACTCTGCACTGACTAGATCGCAGCGTCACCAACAATGGTCGCTCGTGGCCGAAGGAAAAGCAGATATCGTGCTAGGGGCTCGAAGCGCGGTCTTCGCCCCGCTCCAGAATGATCAGATTCGAATCATCATCGTCGATGAGGAACATGACCACTCCTTCAAACAGGATAACGCTCCGAGATACCATGGCCGAGATGTTGCCATTCGAAGAGCTTGGATGGCGAAATGCCCTATTATTCTTGGTTCTGCAACTCCCTCGATGGAATCGTGGTGGAATGCAACAAGACGAAAAATTTCAACTTTAAACAAACTCACGACACGAGCGCCTGGACTTGTCGCCCCAACTATAGAAGTTGTCGACATGCGAAAAGAAAGAGTGCATGGCGAAGTGGGCTACCCAATTTTATCCACACGCCTGAAAACTGCTATCCACCAAACACTCGCAACGCAGGGGCAAGTATTGTTACTACTCAATCGCCGAGGCTTTGCCCCTTGGATTGCTTGTGCAAGTCGTACATGTGGATGGATGATGAAATGTGAACATTGTGACACGTCAATGGTGTACCACCGAAAAAAACCTCTCGAACAAGCGGGGTACGTGCGCTGCCACCACTGTTGTACAGAACAACGCGTACCAAAACAGTGCCCAGACTGTTCGAAAAAAGTCATTCAGCTTGGCGCAGGAACGCAACGAGTGGAAGCGACCTTGCGCGAATCGTTGCAAATTCCTTCGGAGAAAATAGCACGGCTTGACGCTGACACCACACGAAAAGCAAGCGATTTACTTGCAATGCTCGACCGTTTTGGCTCTGGAGAAATCCAAGTGCTTCTTGGAACGCAGATGATCGCAAAAGGACTCGACTTTCCAAACGTTCGACTTGTTGGAATTATTGATGCCGACACTGCAATCAACTTACCAGACTTTCGTGCTTCAGAGCGGACGTACCAATTGGTTTCACAAGTCTGCGGTCGCTGTGGTCGTGGCGAAGGAGAAGCAACTGCAATCATTCAGACGTTTAGTCCAGAAGCCCCTGCAATTATTCTTGCAAGTAAAACTGACTACGAAACATTCGCAATGGACGAATTGCAATTCCGACAACAAGCATTAGTTCCACCTGTAACGAGGATGGCGCGATTCATACTGAAGGACCATTCGTTTGACCTCGCCGCTGGCCGTGCGAAGTCACTTGAAGATCGATTACGTTCAATTGGTGGCGAAGGAATCGCTATTTCTGAAGCTGCACCATGTGTCCTTCCGCGCCTCGCTGATCGATTCAGATTTGATATTACCGTGACTGCACCTACTTCAAAAGCGCTCCAAGAGTTTCTCAGTGCGGTGAGAAAAAACGTCACACCAAGTCGCGTAATAACCATAGACGTTGACCCTATCTCGATGCTCTAAAGCCCTTGCGTAAAGATGCACTGGACTCCCCCATTCTGCTAGAATGCGCCGCAACCAAGATGCGCATAAAAACGGCGATATTAGCCAAATGAAACCCCAAAACACACCCTCTGGCAAGCACATCCCAATAACCATTGCGCCCTCGGTAAATGGGTGGAACGCAGCGTATCTAGAAGCAATGTATGCCACTTGGAAAGACGATGAAAACGCCATCTCAAAAGAATGGCAAGATTTCTTCACTGGATTTGAACTTGGTAGTTCAAAAAGTGGACCGACCGCAACTTCCGAGACCATCCGAGAAGCGCAATCAAAGCTCGATTCTCTTATTTACCACTACAGATCAACGGGACATTACGCTGCCAACCTTGACCCGCTTGGAATCGCTAACAATAAAAATGATCACCTTTTACTCTCTTCTTTTGGGTTAGAAGAATCGCAACTTGATTCTTTATTTGATCCGGGACACATCGATTTACCAAATCCATCGACTCTACAATCTATAGTGACAAAACTCGATGAAACCTACTGCAAACACATCGGTGTTGAATACGGACATATTGAAAATACGGAACAACGTCGATGGCTCCAAAACAAAATGGAGCCCACAAATAACAATCCTAATTTTTCGCCAAACACAAAACAACGGATTTTTCGAAAACTAACTGAAGCAACAACGCTCGAACACTTCTGCGCTACACGATACATTGGCAAAAAAAGATTTAGCCTTGAAGGAAGTGAATCTTTGATTCCAATGATGAGTGAACTCATTAACCATGCAGGCGATTTTGGCGCTAAAGTTGTTACGATAGGTATGGCACACCGCGGGCGAATTAATGTGCTTGTCAACATTTTAAATAAATCATACGATCAGCTTTTTACTGAATTTGAAGAAAACTGGATTGAAGATTATGTTCGCGGTGGCGGTGATGTCAAGTACCACCTCGGCTATAGCGCCGATGTGTTAACTTCGACGAACAAACCTGTGCATGTCACCCTTGCGTCAAATCCATCCCATCTTGAGTTTGGGCACTCTGTTGTGCTTGGCAAAGCAAGGGCTCGCCAGCGCATCCAACACGAAGAAAACCGAACCCTTTGTGTCCCCCTTCTCATTCACGGTGACGCGAGTTTTCCAGGGCAAGGAATTGTCGCGGAATTGTTCAACATGGCGCATCTTGATGGTTACACCGTGGGCGGAGCCATTCATTTTGTTGTCAATAATCAAATAGGCTTTACTACAAATCCAAATGACAGTTACAGCGGAAGATATTGCACCGATATTGCAAAAATGGTTGGTGCACCCATATTTCATGTCAATGGAGACGACCCTGAAGCTTGCGTCCATGTTGTACAGATGGCAGTTGAATACAGACAAAAATTCCACAATGATGTGGTCATTGATTTTTGGTGTTATAGAAAACACGGGCACAATGAAGCGGACGAACCATCGTACACACAGCCCTTGATGTACGAAATCGTAAAAAAAATGAAATCCGTCACCGAACTGTACGGCGATGCACTCATCGAACAAAACATTATCAGTTCCTCGGAACGAACTGTGATGGTCGACGAAGTCCGGAACAAACTTGACGAATCACAACAGCGTTCACTCGAACAACCCGTCGCACCGCACGTGCCGCCGTATCAAAAAATGTCGGCGTGGGAGGGGATCCAAGGGAATGCAACTGATCGCAAAACCGACACGACGGTCACTGTTACCTTGCTTGAAAAAGTTTCAAAAGCACTCGGTAGTTACCCAGAGACTTTCTCATGCCACCCAAAATTGAAGAAACTCCTCGAGATGCGAGGTAGCGTCATTGAACAAACCAAGCCCTTTGATTGGGGCATGAGCGAATTGCTTGCCTACGGCACACTTCTTGAAGAAGGAAGCCCCGTCCGGCTAACAGGACAAGATGTAGAACGAGGAACCTTTAGTCATAGGCACGCCGTTATTTTCAATGTGTCAACTGGCGAATCTCTTGTGCCACTCAATACCATAAGTAACTCCCAAGCATCCATGTGTGTCCACAATAGCCCACTTACGGAAAATGCTTGCCTTGGATTTGAGTACGGCTACTCGCTTGGTGACCCAAAAATGTTAATCGTTTGGGAAGCGCAGTTTGGCGACTTTGTCAATGGAGCACAAGTCATCATCGATCAATTCATTGCTTCTGCCGAAGTTAAATGGCAACGCGCATCGGGAATAGTTTTATTGTTACCTCATGGATACGAAGGACAAGGACCAGAACATTCCTCGGCGCGGCTCGAAAGGTTTCTCGCACTCTGCGCGAACGACAACATGAGTGTAATAAACCCAACCACACCTGCACAAATCTTCCACGCACTACGACGACAAATCAAATGGAATTTTCGAAAGCCATTGATCGTCATGTCACCAAAAAGTTTACTCCGACACCCCAAAGCAGTCTCGGTCGTCGAAGACCTAACAAATCGTGGTTTCCATTGTGTCATTGACGAAGAGCATGCAAATCCATCAGAGATTCACCGAGTTGTTTTTTGTTCTGGAAAAATCTATTACGACCTCCTTCAACATCGTGCAAAAGTCGAGGCAGAACATTGCATCTCGCTTGTACGGATTGAGGAGTTGTATCCTTTTCCACAAAAAGATTTGGAAGCAATCCTTCATAGATATTCAAATGCCCAATACATGTATGTTCAAGAAGAGCCCGAAAATATGGGTGCATGGCACTATATCGATGCTGCTTTCCAAGACTGCCTCGACATTTCCCTCACTAGAGTCTGCCGAAGACCATCCGCTTCGCCAGCTGTTGCCTCTAATAAAATGCACACAATCGAACAACACCGTATCCTAATTGAAGCAATCGGTTTAGCTCCAGAGTAATACATGCCAACACCAATCACCATCCCATCGCTAGGCGAATCCATTAACGAAGTAGTACTTGGTCAGTGGCTCGTTGAAGATGGCCAATGGGCTGACCGTGATACACCGCTCGTTGAAATCGAGTCCGACAAAGTCACCCAAGAGTTACCAGCTACTGTTTCGGGACAAATCTCGATACAAAAACAAACTGGTGAGGAGTGTGCCATAGGTGACTCCATCGGCTCAATTGACGAGGGCGCAAAAAAACCAATACATCAAGATACTGAATCATCAGCAACAAAAGAAGTCACGAGCGAAACAATTGCATCGGCAGAACAAACTCGCAAAGCAACTTCGCTTGCTCAAAAAGTTGCAACCGACTTAGGTGTGTCACTCGAAAACATTGAGGGCTCTGGCCCCTCTGGCCGCATTACAAAGTCTGATGTACTAAGTGCTGACGAGACCCCGCAGTCGGTGCAAGTTCCTGCACCTCTTGTTGAGCAACCCACCGTGCAACATCGTGGGACACGTCGCGAAAAAATGTCAACACTTCGTCGAAAAATTGCGGAGCGACTCGTTGAAGCGCAACACAATGCTGCAATGCTCACGACTTTTAATGAAGCGGACATGACAAAAGTCATTGCTTTACGCAAATTGCACAAAGAAGAATTCAACGACCGGTATGGTGTGAACCTTGGCTTTATGTCATTCTTTACAAAAGCCTGTGTTTCTGCACTTAAAGCATGGCCAGCGGTGAACGCTTCCCTCATTGAAGGCGATGTGGAATACCATGACTATGTCGATATGTCCGTCGCAGTTGGCACCGACCGCGGGCTTGTTGTTCCTGTGATTCGGAGCGCTGACAGAATGTCGTTCGCGGAAGTAGAACTTACCATCAAACATCTTGCATCAAAAGCGAGAGATGGAAAGTTGACCATCGAAGACATGACTGGCGGTACCTTTACTATTAGCAACGGTGGTGTTTATGGCTCGATGATGTCAACACCAATATTGAATCCTCCACAGAGCGGTATTCTTGGGTTACATAAAATTCAAAACAGAGCAATTGAAGATCCAAATAATGCTGGGCAAATTGTTCTTCGACCTATGATGTATCTTGCACTAAGTTATGACCATAGGCTTGTGGATGGTGAAGGAGCCGTCAGCTTCTTGGTTCATGTCAAAAATTGCATTGAAGATCCAGAACGATTACTGCTTGGCCTTTAACCATGGAAGATAGTGGGCATATTCCAGTCATTCCAGAGGAAGTAAACGATGTACTTCAACCAAACGTTAATGATGTCATTGTTGATTTGACTGCTGGACGTGGCGGACATGCATACGAACTTGCAAAGCTGGCAGGTTCGGGTGCCACCGTCGTCCTCTTTGATCTTGATGCCTCAAATGTTGCGTATGCCGCCAAACGAATTGAAACACTGGGCGTTAAAGTGCACGCTGTACATGCCAATTTCGCAACGGTTGCAACAGTGCTACACAATCTTGACCTTCGAGCAGATTGCGTCCTCGCTGATCTTGGATTCGCTTCAAATCAAATAGACGATCCAGAGAGAGGTCTCAGTTTCATGACAGAGGGCCCACTTGATATGCGCCTAAACCCTGAATCTAGCACCACGGCTGCGGATATTATTCAAACAACACCGGAAAAAGAGCTCGCAGATCTGATATATCAACTTGGCGAAGAACCCTACTCGAGAAGAATTGCCCAAAAAATTGTACAGGAGAGGGCAAAAGAGCCGATTTTGAGTACAGTCCGTCTCGCGCAAATTGTTCGAGATGCGTATGGAGCAAGAGCTCGTTCTTCACGGCTACACCCCGCAACCCGCACCTTTATGGCGCTGCGCATCGCGGTGAATGATGAACTCTCTGCACTTGACGCATTGCTTGCAGATATTGAGACGGGCTGCCGTAAGGTCGGCGAAAGTGGTTGGCTCAACCACGGTGCTCGAGTCGCAGTGATAAGTTTTCACAGTCTTGAAGACCGCAGAGTCAAACAAGCCTTTGTCGCCCTTGAGAAAAACGGATTGGCAACGCGACTTACTCGCAAACCAACCCGTGCCTCCGAGGAAGAGCTCGCCAAAAATACGCGATCTCGACCTGCAAAACTTCGCGCAGTAGAACTACTGCAAGAAGACAAGTGACTGAAGGAAACATTTGGAACCATTTATGACCCGTGAAAACAAACTCTCTATCGTTATTGCTTTTGGATTACTCATCTTCGTTGGGATGTTAGTTGCAGACCACTTCTCAGTTGCATCCCACCGCGAAGTTGCCAATCTTGGTTCGAATATTTCCTTACCACCAATTGCAGGTACAACTATTCTTGAAAGCAGCCCCCCTTCTTTCAATACGCAAATGAAAGAAAACGTTTCAGGTGACAAGATACATATCGTTCAAAACGGAGAGACTCTTCGTGGTATCTGCTCATCACATTACGGCGATTCTGGATTAGCCTCCGCGGTAGCCAAATGGAATAAACTTGTTGATTCAAACGCCATTGAGAAGAGGCAAGAAATTGCCTTGCCAAGTAGAGATGCTCTTGTTTCGGCAAGCCTTTCGCTCTTCATGCACCAACCGCCCGCTACAACAAAACAAATATCAATGGGGACGTACACCGTCAAGATCGGCGACACGCTTTCTGAAATATCTCAAAAGGTCATGGGGACCTCAAAGAAAACACAGGTGTTGATTGATTTAAACAAAGATGTCATGCCAAATCCTAATCGTATCCGACCAGGCATGACTCTTCAATTCCCACTACCTACTTCGTAATATGGCTCGCAAATTAATACTAACAATTCTCGTACTCAGTTTCGCAATGCTCGAGCTCCTTGCTGTTCGGCAAGAACAAATCAATACCGTGCATACGATGACCAAATTGCACCGAAAAATTGATGCTAGTAATGAAGAACTAATCGCAATTCAAATACAAATAGAAATTGCTTGTTCTCCAAGCGCCCTAAACACGAATCTTGCTTTAGCAAAAAGTGTCGATGATCAACAGTAATATTCGAACAATTAGAGTTGCTTTTTTACTCGCAGCCCTCGTCACTGGACTTATGGGTGCAAGTATCTATAAAATTGTTTCTCTCAAACTTTCGCCGCCTGCACAGTTACTCGCAGCAACCGTTACAGTAAATAGCACTTCAAGACAACTTGCAATACGAGGTCGTATCCTTGACCGCAAAGGAAGAATCTTGGCAGCAAGTCGAACTGGCTTTAAACTTTTTGTTGACCCTTCGATTGTCGAAGATTTTGAAATACTCTCATTTGAACTTGGCGAAATTTTATCGATGCCCCCCTCTGAGATCGAGCAAACTCTCCGATCAAAGCCAAAGAGCAGATACGTGGTGCTCAGTTCGTTACTTTCAAAAGAGCAAGTTCTAGCAATCAATACTCTTTCTTATAGATGCCTAGGTCTTGAAGAACGGCTCGTTCGCGAGTACCCACATGGTGACGTTGGCGGCGCTTTGATTGGCCTTGTTGGGACCGAACATACAGGACTTGCTGGTTTTGAAAATCAGTACAACAATACACTCACTGGCGAATCTGGAAAATTTGTCCGTTCGCGAGACTCTAAGAGAAATACTGTTTGGATTTCGCCTGACGATTTTACTCCAAAAAGTGATGGCGATGATGTCCAACTTTCCATCGACGTTGTCATCCAAGATATTGCTTCAACGTGTCTTCTAGCAGAGGTAAAAAGGTGCAACGCTGGTGGAGGCCGAATCGTTGTTGCTGACCCTGAAACAGGCGAAATACTCGCGATGGCAGATATTTTGAATCCACGCGAAGGTTGGACACAACAGCCAGAAGATCCCAATCGAATACTTGACTCTCGACTAGGCCGAAACCGATGTCTCACGGACCCCTACGAGCCGGGCTCAACGTTCAAACCTTTTATTTGGTCCGTTGCAACTGAACTTGGAAAAGCAAAAGTTGACGAAATTCTTCCAACCCCCACAAATGGACCGTATATAACCAATGCAAATCGCGCAATCAGAGACGCGCATGATTACGGGCCTTCTTCGTGGGAAAAAGTATTAGTTAAATCAATGAATAGCGGCATGGCCATTGTCTCACAACGCATGTCGTACGCCCAACTTCAAGATGCTGTGAAACGGTTTGGATTTGGAGAGCTCACGCACATCGGTCTAGGTGGTGAATCACGCGGCATCATTACTTCCCCTGCAGACTGGGGTGAATACACACAAACATCTGTTCCAATGGGGCAGGAAATTGCTGTAACTCCCCTTCAAATGGTGCAAGGCTTCTGCGCATTTGCGCGAAATGGCACAGTCCCACAACTCCAACTTAAACTTTCTTCTGACGAAGATGTTATGTTTGTTCGAAAAGCAATCACACCAGAAATTGCTGCACTCACAAGAAAAATTATGGGCAAGGTAATGACTGAAGGAACTGGCATGAAATCGCGAAGCGAGCAGTACAAATTATTTGGGAAATCAGGGACGGCTCAGTTGCCATGCGCAGATGGTTCAGGATATTTCGAAGACCGCTACATCGCGAGTTTCATCGCAGGTGCGCCAATCGACAACCCTAAACTAGTTGTACTCTGTGTCATTGATGACCCAGACAAAACTATTGGTCATTACGGGGGAACTGTTGCGGGGCCCGTCGTTCGCGACGTTATCGAGCAATCACTCAATTACCTTCGAGTGCCGCCCTCAATCGACTACCTCGCAAACGCTTCGCGCTAACTATCAATGTAATTTGGCGCCAATCCTTCTTGGCTTTGAACTAAAAAGAAGTAGAAAACTACACACGCCAAGAAATTGCTCTGCCCGTTGCACCAGTTGCCTCTTTAACGAGCATCACAACAATAGCACTTAGCACTGCAAAACCGAGCATAAGCATCGCTGGAACGTATAAATGAAGTGCCATCATCCAAGCAGATGCATAAAAGCATTCCCAAAGCGCTCCGTATCTTCGGATCTTTTCTGCAGCAAGATGTGATGTCCGAGCTCGTGATAATTTCCATCGTATCAATAAAGCAAAACCTGCAACCGCTGCCAGCGGCCAAAGAAGACCCGACACAGCCATGCCTTGTGGCAACAATGTTCCTGTCGTGGCAAGCGATTCGCTAAAGAGAACCATAGACCAAAAGAGCCAGCCTAGAAAAACTCCAACCCAACCCCGAATAGAAAGGCGAGGCCTCTTGTCTTCAAGATGATAGATGGCGATTGCACAAGCCATTGCATGTGTCATCACCATCCATATTGGCAATGTAAACGTGAGTTCAATATTTGCAATTAACATGTGCGATGCATAAATCAACCCAACTGCAACAAGACCAACTGCAGGAATATGTTTTCCCACTACGTTATAAAACAAAATCGCCGCCGCAGTAAGCAAACCCATTCTTACCGGCCACGCCCCTAAAAAAGAAGCCGCAAGCAATGCAATTAATAAAGAACTCACCATAAGCACAACCGCCTGTGCAATCGGTATCCACCCACTTGGAATCGGTTTGTTTGGATGAAACGTACTATCGTGGCGAGCATCAACCGTATCATTCAGCGCCGCAGCAAAGCCGCATATACCCACAGCAACTACAGCGGTAGCAAGCAGCGAAGACCACCACGGAAGCAAATATATGTCCGTTCCAACGTAACTTGAATCATGTTTTGTAATAACTAAGACAAGCCAAATATCGGCAATTGCACCAATTGCGACACTGAATCGAGTGAGTTTAAGCGCGGCTATCATTTGTCTTGAAGGTAATGACACATGTACATCGTAGCGGGGCATAGCATTGCTGCGTTGACTCGCTTACCATACGCAATCTCATGCGCTCCGAAACAACAACAGCACTCAACAGTTCCGACATTAGAATCGCCATTCTTGTAAGCACCTATCACCACGAAATCACAAATAACCTTGCCGAGGGAGCCGTTTCAGCTTTTCTGCACGCTGGTGGGCAACAATCGAATTTCAACATCATCCAAGTTGCGGGTGCTTGGGAATTGCCAATACTTGCAAAAATAATTGCCACTAAGAGTAACTACGATGGCATTATTGCACTTGGATGCATTATCACTGGTGAAACAACACACGATGAAATTATAGGTCACGCAATTGCAAGCGGTTTGATGACCATTGCTTTGGATTGGGGCAAACCCGTGTCAATGGGCGTGCTCACCTGTCAAACCATCGAACAAGCGAAAGCGAGAGCCGGTGGCGATTGCGGAAACAAAGGCATTGAAGCGATGCATGCCGCAATCCAAACAATAACAACGTTAAGAGAACAACATGTCAACTAGCCGAGCATTGCGTGAACAAGTCATTCAACTTCTTTGCCAATTCGATGCAGGCAACGAGGATGTTGCCCTCATCACTGAAGGTGATTTTGATGAAGACCATGGCACAACCAAGAAGCCCAATGAAAAAGCGATGAAGTTCGCGAAAAAAATATGGGAAGACCGAGTTACTGGCGATGCGCATATTGAGCCTTATACTCCCGACTGGCCAATTCACAGACAACCTCTTGTCGATCGTAATATATTACGACTCGCTAGGTACGAAATAGTTTCAGGCATGACCCCCCCAGTTGTTGCAATCGACGAAGCGATCGAACTCGCTGGCGTATACTCAACTGAAAAATCCGCTTCATTTATCAATGGCGTCCTCGATGCAATCGTGCACGAAAAAACGCCTCCATCACAAAAAGTTGACTCGGCAACAGAGGGAAAATAAGTGGGATTGTTTCGAGCAACTCTTTCTGCAATCCGCGGCGGGCTTTCAAAAACTCGTTCCGCTCTTGCTGCGCCCCTTGCAACGTTGCGCGGGAGAGTCATCGATGACAACACGATTGATGAGTTAGAGCATTTACTGCTTTCTTCGGATGTCGGCGTAACAACAACCGACGCAATCGTCAATGATTTACGAGATGAAGTTGCTAGCGGCGCACTCAAAGACAAAGACATCTTAGAACTCTTACGAGAAAGATTATTGTTACGCCTCAAAGGAAAAGATCGAACAATCGCAGTCGCTGAAAAATCTCCGACCGCCATTTTGGTCGCGGGCGTTAACGGCGTCGGCAAAACAACAAGCGTTGCAAAAATTGGTCGAGCACTCAAAGATGAAGGACGAACCGTACTTCTTGCAGCAGCAGATACATTTCGAGCTGGCGCTGTTTCGCAATTAACCACTTGGGCAGATCGCCTGGGTATCGAAATTGTAAAAGGAACGCAAGGGGCAGACCCAGCCGCAGTAACGTACGACGCAGCAAGTGCTGCTATTGCACGAGGAATCGACGTGTTGCTCATCGACACCGCCGGTAGACTTCATACGCAAGAACCACTCATGCGGCAACTCGAGAAGATTCGCCAAGTCACCTCAAAAAAAATTGATGGCGCACCTCATGAAGTGCTTCTTGTGCTCGATGCGACACAAGGTCAAAACACCCTCGCGCAAGCTAAAAAATTCGCCGAATCAATCAACGTGACCGGGATTTTTCTATCAAAACTCGATGGCACCGCGCGTGGCGGCATTGTTTTTGCAATTGAAGATGAAACGGGAATTCCCGTAAAACTCATAGGAATTGGCGAACGGCCCGATGATGTGGAACCATTTGACCCAGAAACATTTGTTGAAGCCTTAATTGAAGTTTCTAGATAGCGCTTTTTAAACCCGAATCAGAATATACGAGGTATCATCCTCAACACGTGGCACGCTCATTGAGAATTTCAATTCTACTCGTTCTATTGACAACAGTTCGTGTTGCAATGGGTACGCCCAATGCTGAGAACCTCATACAAATCCGCGGAGACCGTCTTTCTGGAGTTGTTTTGCCCGTTCGACCACGAGCGTCGGATATTCAAATCCAAGCCCTTCGGGCAGATGCATGGACAGTAGACGACACAAAGCGCTTGCTTCTTACAAATAACATCAACATCACGATCGGCGCCTATAGTTTTACTTCTGAGCGAGCTGTCTTATGGATAAATAGAATGCCAACTGATGCGGGGGTTGTCACGCAAATAGCTGTCTATATGCCAGAGTTTGCAAAATCACCAAAAACCGGCGGACTCAGTGCTGAGGGTGAAAATCTTTTTGTTGTTGGAAGTACACAAGGCAAAGTCTCACTCGACGTAGCATACTTATCTCAAAAACGTCCCTCGACAAGCGAGCTACTTAAGAGTTCTGAAAAACGTCTTGCTCAATACGTAGGAAAACTGCAAACCGACCCTCCGCCATTAACAAATTATCCTCAGGTCACTTCTTCGCCAACTCCTCCGATAGAAACAAGTGAAATGCAAATGGAAGCGCCAACACTTGAACAACAAAGACAATGGCTTCAACCTAAGTCCGGAGTCCTTTCTATCGCAGCCGATTTTGTTGAAATGAGACCAGGCGAAACTGAAAATGTCGTAACACTTACTGGTGGAATTAATCTCAATCTTCAATCTTCCGATGCATTACATGATCTTCAGTTGACCGCAGCACATGGCATTTTGTTTCTTGATCCAGGAAGCGTGCGCGACCTTGCTTCAGGCACTGTCGAAATAGCCGATATACATGGCGTGTACCTCGAGGGCAACGTTGTTGCAAATGCAAACAATGGCAAGTATGTCGTGCGAGCACCACAAATGTATTACGATTTTGATACAGGCAAGGCAGTGATGCTCGAATCAGTCCTACGCACGTATGTCAAAAATGGAACGGTCCCTATCTATGTTCGTGCAAAAGAATTGCAACAAGTTGCCGCAAACCAATGGATTGCAACGAGTGTCCTAGCCTCTACAAGTTCTTTTGCTACACCCGACATAGCCGTTGGTGCCGCAAAAATGACAATCACCCAACAGGACAATGGCGATGCATATGTCGTGAGTGATCACAACACAGTTCGTCTAGGCGGTTGGCCAATCATGTATTGGCCAACGTATAGTGGTGAAATTGCCAATATCCCGCTACGCGGAGTAAAGCTTGGGTATCAAGACACAAAGGGACAGATGTTCGAAACAAAGTGGAAACTTTTTTCGCTCCTTGGTGTACGTGAACCTACTGGAGTATCTGCAGATCTTCTCCTTGATTATTACACTGCAAGAGGCATCGGTGTAGGCACAGATTTCAAGTATCGTTTTGGGGAGAACGTTGGGCTTCTCAATTTGTATTTGATGAGCGACTCGGGCGAAGAAAAAACTTCTTCAGGTAGAAAAATTGATATCACTGACGAAACTCGTGGCTACGCCCTTTTAGAAAACAACACCGTGATAAGTCAAAACTGGGCTATCCAGACGAAAGTGAGTTACATAAGCGACCCCACCTTTATGTCCGCATGGCGAATTTCAGATTACAGAACACACGGTGAATACGAAACTTCTATCTACGCAAAGTACCAAAAAGAAAATACAAGTTTCACTGCGCTTGCAAAATACGACCTAAATCAATTCATTTCAAACAGTTGGCTTCTTGCATCAAGACAATACAAAGTTGACAAAGCACCCGAACTTGGATATTTCAACTACGGAAAATCCATGTTTAACGGTGCCGTCACATGGTCGAGTGAATCTAGACTTACTCGCGAACGCATGGTATTCCAAGAAGGCACGCCTAACGAACTCGGATTAAAAAATCAAGCATTTGCATTTCCTGATGGAACAGTGCTTGGAGGCAATGAATCTATCGCAGCTCCCCTTCTTGATGAAGGGCTAAATGACGACTATCAAAATCGATTTGTTACTCGGCATGAATTTGCCATGCCATTTCAACTTGGTGCGTTTACTATTGCGCCATTTGCAAGCATGCAAGCACAATGGGGGTTTGATAACGAAGACACCGGTGATAAAGAAACCAACGACTGGACAAGGACGGTTGGTGTTCGAGCCACAACGCAACTCCAACGAGTTTACAACAATGTCGACAATGACCTTCTTGACTTGCACCGACTCCGGCACGTCATCGAACCCTATCTAACCGTTTGGAATGGTGACTCCAATATAGACCCAATGGATATTCCTCAATACGATGCACAACTCGACAACATTGCAAACGGCTCTGCGATTTGGTTCGGCGTAAAAAACAAACTTCAAACTTGGCGAGGCGGACCGGGGCGCTGGTACCAAGTTGATTGGCTTACCTTAGACACCGCATTGCTGTTCGCCAGCAACGATGCAACACAACGCTATGACAACCCACAATTTTTCAATTGGCGTCCTGAATACTCTTCATTACAGAACGCATTCATCGCAAGCGGCACATGGCAATTCAGTGACAGCATTGCATTTATTGGCAATGGAACGTGGGAAACCGACAACGGAACTTTTTCTCGTGGATCGATTGGCGCCGAACTCGATCACGGCAGAGATGTTCGAACATACGTTGAATACAGAGAAATTAGAAATACCGACGATCAATTTTTATCGCTAGGAATGCAATACCAACTAAGCAAACGGTATTCTTTCCATTTTTCTCCATCATGGAATTTTGCCATTGACGACCTTCAATCATTGCGGTTTAATGTCACGCGGCATTACCCAGATTTCAATCTAGTCGGACAGATTAATTACAATGAAATTCAAAACGAAACAACATATGGGTTCAATTTGAATCTTCTGAAGTATTAACAATTTTGAACAGTCTTTCCAATTGCTCGATAGTCAACGTCGATGGACGCTGCTCGAGTGAAATGTCCTCTGGAAATCGAAAATCACGCCCAAGGATTGAACCAAGTTGCTTTCTTCTTTTTGCAAAAAGAGACGTGACAAAAAGTGCAAATGCTTCATTACCAAGACTCCCATCGACCCTTGGAGTAATCGCAACACAAGCACTTGTGATTTTTGGCTGTGGCCAAAAACAAGTGTTGGGAGTTTTTGTGATGAGTGACACGTCGGCAAGGCGTTGAACCAAAATAGACAATACACCCCAGTCTCCTGAATCAACTTTGGCCATCAACCTCTGCGCTACTTCATACTGAATCGTAATAAACTGACCAAGGCAATTCGGATGATTCGAAAGAATGTCTACAATCAAAGGGCTCGCTATTTGGTACGGAAGATTTGCAACAAGTTTCCATTTCTTATCGCCCAAACGCTCCGCAACTTCTTGGTTCAAATGCTTCTTTACAAGGCAATCGCCATGAATCAATGTTATCGAATCACCAAGGCGGTCACGAAGTAACCCTGTTAAACCCCGATCGAGTTCACATGCAACGACGGTACAACCACGATCGAGCAATGTTTCCGTTAGCGTCCCTGTGCCAGGGCCAATCTCAAGGACAAGGTCACCATCGCACACACCCGAAGCGTCAACGAGTTTGTTTAAAATATTATGATCATGTAAGAAGTTTTGCCCGAGCCGATGCAAAGGAGAGAGCCCATATGCTTCTAACATCGATCGGATTTCGCTGAGCTTTTGCAGAATTACGCCTTCCCGAGGTATTCACCACTCTCGGTATTAATTTTAATAACTTGACCAATTTCAATAAATGGTGGAACGCGAACCCGCGCGCCAGTTTCAACCGTGGCTTCTTTTAACTGATTTGTTGCTGTTGCAGCTTTTGGTTGGTCTGTTGTCTCAGTAATCGCCAATTCAACAGACGCTGGCAACTCTACTCCGAGCGCTCTACCGTCGTACATCAGGACAAGAACTTCGAGGCCATCTTTTAGCCATTGGCTTTGCTCCTTATCAACAACATCACTTCCAATTTCAAGTTGATCGTACGATTCTTTATCCATGAATACCCATGGACCAAGACCTTGACCACTATTTTCATATAAAAACTGCATTGGGCATCGGTCAATATTCACTGCTTCAATTTTATCAGCAGTGTTAAAACGATTTACTTTGATCGTACCAGTATCAACCGCCTTCATTTTTGCCTGAACATACGCAGGCCCCTTCCCAGGTTTAACATGGTCAGTACCAATAACGACTTGCAATTTCCCATTGTAAATGAGTGCTTGACCTCGACGTAATTCAGATGCTTTGATTGTCATAGTTTGAATCCTTTGCTTTAGTGCGCTATTGCTTCAGCTCTAACTTCTCTCAAGACCGTTACTTTAATTTCGCCTGGGAATGTCATCTCTTCCTCAATGCGGGCTGCAATTCGCTTAGACATTGCGAACGCTTCACCATCGGAAATTGATTTTGCATCGACAATAACCCGAACCTCTCTACCCGCTTGAATCGCATACGATTCAGAGACACCCTTTTGCTCTTTAGCGAGCGCTTCAAGTTGTTCGAGCCGCTTTACATACATTTCCATCGACTCTCGCCTTGCGCCTGGGCGAGCACTACTAATAGCATCGGCAGCCATAACAATAGGCGTGTAAGGCGTTGTTGCTGGTATATCTCCGTGGTGTCCAGCAATTGCATTGAGTACTGCTTCCGCTTTTTCGCCGAACTTCCTGCAAAAGTCCATGCCAATCTGCGGGTGCGTGCCCTCAATATCATGGTCCATTGCCTTTCCTATATCGTGCAAGAAACCGCAGCGACGTGCAAGCTCACCATCAAGACCTAGTTCATCTGCAATTACTTGACAGAGAAAAGCTACTTCGATTGAGTGCCGCAATACATTTTGACCATAACTAGTTCTAAAGTGCATCTTGCCCGCCGCTTCCACAATCTTCGGATGAAGGCCACGAATGTTCGCCTCAATAACGGCATCATTCCCCGATTGAATAATCTTTTCATGCACTTCAGCTCTAATGCCTTGGACAACTTCTTCAATACGAGAAGGATGCACACGTCCATCAGCTACTAATTTTTCCAGTGCCTTACCTGCGATTGCCCGACGAATTGGATCAAAACAAGAAACAGAAATAATTCCCGGTGTATCGTCAATCAAAATATCAACACCCGTTGCCTGTTCAAGCGCACGAATATTTCGACCTTCTCGGCCAATGACTCGTCCCTTCATATCATCTGATGGAATTCTCACAGAACGGACTGTTGATTCTGCAACGTGCTCAGCTGCATATCGTTGTATCGCTTGTAATGTAATCTCCCTACTTTTTCCTCTTGCCTTTTCAGTTGCTTCATCAATAATTTCCTGCATCAACTCGTTTGCTTCGTACTGAGAATCATGGCGGACTTCATCAAGAATTTGCACTTTTGCTTGGTCAGAAGACATGCCAGAAACTTCTTCAAGACGTTTTCGTAACGTATCTCGCTCAGTGGCAAATGCATTTTTTTCAGTCTCAAGTGCTTCCATTTCTTCATCAATTTTTGTTCGAAGAGAATCGAGTTTCTCTTGGCGCTCGGTGATCTGGGTCATCATCTTCTCAAGGCTCTCTTCACGTTTCACGAGCCGTGATTGATCTTGTTTGATCTCTTTTTGAGATTCAGAAACCTCAGATTCAATTTCTTTAAGTCGATGCTTTGACTCACGCTCCGCATCCAACTCTATCCTTTGCTTAATCGCTTCCCCTTCTTTTTGCGCAGCTGAGCGTGTTTGTTCTGCCTCTCTTCTTGCAAGGCGGATTGTTCCACCTGTAATTGCTCTGAGCATAAACCAGCCTACTGCAACCCCTACAATCAAACTCCCGATGCCAATGGCTATATTTATAAGCATAATATATCTGTAGAACTACCTACAGCCTTTAGTAAGGCGTGAAAGCCAACAAGATTCTAGGTGTTCACCAATCGCTACACTCACGCACTTGCGGGAGTTATAAAGAACTGATTTGTCGAGCAGAAGTTATTATTTGCTCAAAAGCCTAAATCAATCTATCAACCACTCTATTCAAACGGAATGAGCCCCAGAATTGGCTGCCGATATAAAAATCGGTACGATCGGTCACCTTTATCCGGCTGACCGAGAAAACTTTGTTACGTCGAACAATTCGCCGTAACGTCTGTAAGAGGGTAGTATTCCACGTAAGAGTCGCTACGTCAAGCAGTTTTCTCAAATCTACCACCCTATGCCACGATTTCTACACTGGTTTTTACGCTTCAGCATTTTCAACCCTATTTGCATACGGTTGATTGGTACTGCTTCGCGACGAAGAAGGGATCTCTACTTGCGGTCTGGGTATGTTGCGATTCTTGGTGCTGTGTTAGTTTTTGGATTACTCCTTATAACATCAACAGGCAGGTTCTCTCTAAGAGATCTCGCCGCTGGCAGTGCCAATGTGTTTGTAAATTTATCGGTGTTAGAACTTCTTTTGATTTGGCTACTGACTCCGTTATTCATGGCGAGTGCAATAACAAAAGAAGCCAACCCAAAGACATGGGACATTTTACTTACAACACCACTATCACCACTTCAAATCGTGCTGGGTAATGTCTTTGGAAGATTGTTTTTCATTGCGGCACTATTGATTGGCGCGCTACCACTGATGGTAACCACGCAATTTTTTGGCGGGGTACCACTGGATACTATCCTACTTACACAGTTAATTGCATTTTGCCTCGCACTTGCAATCGCTGCTGCTGCAATTGCGATGAGTGTCACTCGAACTGCTGGGCAAAAAGCTGCTGTAAGCTTTTTTGTACTTACAGTTTTGTATCTTCTGGTCACGTATGCATTCGATAGTTTTCTTCGTATGCCTATTGCAAATGGAAGCAATGCAAATTGGACAACTGCAATTACGCCGCTCAATCCGTTCCTCGTGCTTGAGGCTCTCCTACAACCTGCTCAATATGTTACGCCCGAAACGAGCACGTACCCTTGGCCAATTGGATGGGCGGTTACACATCCTGTCGCTGCTTGGTGTTGGTTTACAATTTTTCTCAGCACGATCACCGTTGTTTGGTCTTCCACGCAAGTTCGAAAACTTGGACAAGCGCCAATACAAGAGAGTTGGTGGAAAAAACTGTTTGATTCACCAACTACAGAACGAAAATCCCACTACGTCACTGGTAATCCAATTGCATGGCGAGAAAGAGTCACAAGGCACAGGAACATTGGCTCGCTCCTTGGTCGTTGGGGTTTCGTCGCGGCTTGCACGTTAACGGTCATTATTCTTACTACACTTTATTTCACTCGATCTCTCTCGCCTGAATCGTTTCGACTTGCAATAGTAGTACTCGTGTGCTGCGAGTTGCTTATTGTTACATTTTCTGCACTTACTATGTCTGCCTCGACAATTGCAAAAGAGAGAGAAGATGGGTCACTTGATTTATTACTTACGACATCCATCACCCCAACAATGTATCTCGGGGGCAAATTGCGCGGGCTCATCATGCATCTCCTTCCTATGGTGCTTGTTCCATGCGCAACTATGATGATCGTGGGTTGTATTGTTTTAATTGATCCTGAAGGCGCCGTTGTAAGTGATCTATTCATTACAAGAAAAACAGACGCAAATCCACTCGTGATTCCACTTGCACTCTATTTGCCTGCACTGCTAAGTCCACTCGTTGTCATCCCCTACATTGCCTTTTGCACAACTTTAGGATTGCTCTGGTCAATGCGATCTAAAGGGTCAATCGGCGCAATTGTTTCGAGCATTCTTTTAGTCTTAGTTGTGACGGGAGGTCTCGGCCTTTGCTTGGTGCCAAGCAGCAATATGGGTATTGTCGGAAGCGTGTTCGCTTCCCTTTCTCCAATTAATGCTGTCTTTTCGACATTCATGCCAGTAAGCACACTCCCCGCCATCTTAAATGGCGGAATTAATTCAGCAAACATTTCCCTTGGCATTGCTTGTGTCGTCTCGGGTGTACTTTGGTCGCTTGTAAGTTTCGGACTACTTCGGAGCATGGCGGCTTCATTTGTTGTTACCGTTCGCCGGCTTGCTGGAGTCAACTAACGAAGGCTAACTTCGCAGAAAAAACACGACTGGCCTCGGACTGGTCTCGCTCAAGCATTGCGCAGCAATGCTACGTTGCCTGATGAAGTACTTTCAAACAACCCGCGGGATTGTTTTCAAAAACCGCCGCTACGCATCACTTTCAAACTTGATGGAAATGGATACGTTGCAAAAACACCTGTTGGAGCGAGTTCCCACATCCGTACAGAAGGATAAACATCCCCTCTATATCCAGATTCATGCATTGTACGTAAGACTGTTTCAAAACTTGGCTCGTTTCCATCTTTATCAACAAGTCGATTCGATTTAGCGCCAAGAAAACACACACTTGCCATAGGCATGCGGTCGCGCCTGCCTTCAGCCATTTGCGCAACTTTTTCAAATCCAGTTCTAAAGTCATCCAATGTGAATACGTCTTGCTTATACGGTCGCAAAAGTGCGAGGACTTTGACATCGTCCATGTCGTACTTCAAGACAAGTGTTTTATCTGGGGAAAGTTCTGAATACCCCTTGGCGTATTTTGTAATGCTTTCGTTGTCCCACTGGCTAGTAGGAAGCGCATCAGCAATCAGACTGATAATGCCCCGACTATTATCCACGGGGTTCACGCCACAAATAAGTGTTCGGTACTTGCTTGTCAACATATCATTGAGCAAGAACTGCCCCCACTGTATTCGTATCCGCATTCTCGATGTTTCAACTTGGCGCGGGTCACCAACGGGCATGATCACCAAACGATTTGCTTGGCGGTCTGCTTCCATAAGCACGTCTCCATCGCCATCATAAATTGTAGGTCTTGATTCAGTATGTGGTTTTATTGTCATGTCAGACTCCTATGCATCAAACAAGAAGCGATGCAGGGTTTTCAATCAGTTCTTTTAGGGATTGTAAGTACATTGCAGCCATCGCACCATCGATGACTCTATGGTCTAAACTCAAGGTCGCACACATTTCATGCCCAACAGCTAACTCGCCGTTTCGCACAACAGGTTTTTCGATTGCAGCACCAACTGCGAGAATTGCGCTGTTGGGCGGGTTGATTATTGCCGTGAAGTTATCAACTCCAAACATGCCCAAGTTTGAAATCGTAAATGTCGTATCGCCCATTTCGTCGGGAGCCAATCCAGATTCACGTGCTTTCTTTGATAGATACGAGGATTCCTGACTAATAGTTCGCAAACTCTTTTGGTCAGCGTTTCGAATAGTCCCAACGACGAGCCCACCACCACGTTCTTCTGGAAGCGCAATTGCAATCCCTACATTAACTGGGCCATGGTACAAAATACAATCACCGCCAAACGATGCATTAAATTCTTGATTGGTTGCCATCGAAAGTGCGCAACAACGCACGAGGAAATCGTTCACCGAAAGTTTGATGCCCGAAACTGCAAGCTGTTCATTCAGCGTCTTTCGCATTTCAAGCAATGGATCCATATCAAAATCCATCGTCACTTGATAATGTGGAATTGTTTGTTTCGATTCAACAAGTCGTTTTGCAATAATTTGCCGCATATTCGAGAGTGGCTCAGTACGTTCCTGTTGCCATGGTGAAGTCGGGGCAAGCGGCTGGGCTATATTCACTGGCGTAACTGGAACCGTACTAGGAACCACATCCGTTGAAACAACTTTTGTTGTCTGTGCCGCAGATGTTGTTTCACTTGTCGTATCAATACGTTGCAATATGTCGCGCTTAATAATTCTTCCTGATGGGCCACTGCCTTGCACAGAATTCAAATCAATACCGTGTTCTTCTGCAAGTCTGCGAGCAACGGGACTTACTCGTTGTCCTGTTCTCTGTTCCCCAGTTGGCGGGGTAGGTGTTGGGGCTGCTTGGGGTGTATTGGATACTTTTTGTGTTACTGCGGGGACTTCTTGTGTTATTGCAGGGACTTCTATCACTTCCTTCGTATCCGAAACTACCTCGCCTTCCTCGGAAAGCGTTGCGATAATCGTCCCGACTTCCACTTGGTTACCTTCAGACACAATAAGTTGCTCAACACAACCATCGTCAAATGATTGTAGTTCCATCGTCGCTTTATCTGTTTCAATGTCTGCAAGCAGATCGCCTGCTGAAACCTCATCGCCAACCTTTACATGCCAATGCAAAATCGTACCGACTTCCATCGTGTCCGAGAGCCTTGGCATTGTGATTTCAATTGGCATGAATAATTCCTATCCTTTACACGTTATATGTTGCTTGCCGAACAGCTTCGCAAATTTTTCGAGCATTGGGCAAATATGCTTGTTCCAAATTGTGCGCATATGGGGTTGGCACGTCGTCACTATGCACACGATAGACCCTGTTATCAAGGTCGTCAAAACAAATCGCATGGATTTGAGCTGCAATTTCAGAGCCAATAGAAGCAAACGACCAAGATTGATCCACAATGACACATGCGTTCGTTTTTCGAACCGATTCAACCATCGAATCTATGTCGAGCGGGCGGATTGTTCGCCCATCAACAACTTCACATTCAATGCCTTCTTTTGCCAATTCCCCCGCAGCTTTAAGACAGAAGTGCAATGGACGACCAAAACTAATAATTGTGCAGTCGGTTCCAGCGCGCCTAACAATTGCCTGACCGAATGGAACTGTGTATTCTTCTTCTGGAACATGGCACGTCGTTGACAACAACCTTTCAGATTCTAAAAAGAACACTGGATTGTCGTCTTGGATTGCTGTTTTTAAAAGTCCTTTAGCATCGTACGCATCGTATGGGATTGCCATTTTCAATCCTGGGATGTTTGCATACATCGATTCAACGCACCATGAGTGTGTTGATGCAAGTTGTCCACCGGCACCATTGTTTCCACGAAATACTATTGGGCAGCCAAATTGACCGCCAGACATGTATAACATTTTTGCTGCGTTATTCAAAATGGGATCCGCAGCAACTAAGCTGAACGACCAACTCATAAATTCAACAATTGGTCTAAGGCCACGCATCGCTGCGCCAATTGCCATACCTGAAAATCCACTTTCGCTAATTGGCGTATCAATGACTCGCTTCGCGCCGAATTCATCAAGCATCCCTTTGGATACTTTGTATGCGCCGTTATACTCAGCTACTTCTTCGCCGAGCAAGAAAACACGTTTGTCTTTACGCATTTCTTCGCTCATCGCTTCTCGTAGTGCATCTCGAAATTCAATCACCCGTTCTGCCGTTGCTACACTCATTGCTCACTCCCCTCGCCCCTAAGCATCTCAGGTTTTGAAGTCCCAAGGTATGGACCCCAAACGTCGGTATACACATCGGTATACAGCTCTTCAATTGGAGCTTCTGGTGAATTCTTCGCCCATTCCACTGCTTGAAGAACTTGCGCTTTCACTTGACGAGCCATTTGCTTTACTGAATCTTGTGTTACATCATGCTCTTCCATGAGAAAGTTTTCGAGTATATCAATACAGTCTTTCGACTCTTCATTCGCTTCTTCTTCTCGAGTCCTATACTTTCGCGGATCGGACATCGAGTGACCTTTGTACCGATACGTTTGCGCTTCTACAAAGAATGGCCTTGATTCTTCTCGGCACCAATCTGCAATCGATGAAAAATCTTGGTAAGTAGAAATAACATTCTTGCCATCGACAATCGCGTGGTGAATTCCATGTGCTTCTGATTTTACGCGCAAGTCATGCGCCATAGAAGTGCCTCGTTCAATTGAAGTACCCATCGAATATCTGTTATTTTCTAATACAAAAATAACTGGTAAGTCTTGCAAACTTGCCAAGTTCATAGCCTCATAAAAACATCCCTGATTCAACGCGCCATCCCCCATGTAACAAAGCGTTACATGGTTCGATTTTCCACCGTTGATGACCTCATCTTCATATTTTGTTGCAAAAGCAAGACCTGCGCCAAGTGGAGTTTGCGCACCCACAATTCCGTGCCCACCGTACAAATAATGGTCCGCATCAAACATATGCATGGAACCACCCTTGCCCTTTGCACACCCTCCGATTCGGCCAAACATTTCAGCCATGCAATATTTGGGATCCATTCCACGGGCAAGTGCGTGCCCGTGATCTCGATACGCAAGCACAATTGGATCGTCTGGGTTTACTGCAGCGATTGTTCCAACCGCAATAGCTTCTTGCCCAATGTAGATATGGCAAAAGCCGCCAATAAGTCGGTTCTGGTACGCCTGCATAGTACGTACTTCAAATTCTCGAATAAGGAGCATTTGCCGTAGAAAGCCAAGCAATACGCCTTTATCAGGAACAGCGGCTGGAGTTAATTGAAGTTGGTCTTTCCGTATCTCAATGGACTCCATATCTGCCGCAGTATTTGTGTCTGTATTTGTCATATTCATATCAATAGTAAGAAGATTGGTCATTATACCATCGCAAAAAATGAAGATGGCGCTCCCTAATGGGCGATTGCATTATAAGTTGTAGTCCAATTACCCCATATAGGGTCATCTGTGGTGTTCAGGAGGGGTGAGTGTTTATTTCATTCTTGAACTTTTAACTCTGTAATTTGATCTTGGATTGTTTTCATTTCTGACAACATCTTTTGTTCTAAATTATCGATCATCTTCTGTTCATTTGAGGAATAGTAACCTACGCGATACTCTTGTTTCCAATCCGCAGAATCTTTACGGACTGTATCACTAACAACATTCATCAATAAAGCAAAGATAAGTAATTGCAGAACAACTAACATAATAGTATTAGTTGTCAACTGCCACTTTAACTTAACTAGTTGTCGTTTAATCTTTTCAAATTCAGAGACTTTTTCGTTTTGCATTGTGATGCTCCTTTACTGCGCATTATGCAATATTTAAACGCATCACGTATTTTCTATATAAAACAAATCCCCTGAAGATTACTAAAGTGCTTTGACTAAGACCAAGCAAGGGTTTGCTTCATCCCACAACGTGGGGAATACTTCAAGTGGAATAAATCCAACTGCCTTATAAAAGGCGCGTGATTTTGCATAAAAATCGCAATTACGATCTGCCGAAACAGTTTTCACCTGAAGTATCTTGACTCCATCAACTTTGAGATGGTTTTCTAGTGCTTGAATTAGGAGTCTTCCAGTTCCAGTTCGATGATACTTTGGAAGTATGCCCATACAATGAATGTCCGAAGATTCTGGGAAGTTTCTTTTGATTGTTAGAAATCCCACGACATCGTCGCCATCTTTGACAAGCATTGTTGGCATACTGTCTGCATCTCTCACATATTGAATTAGTGACTCTTCAATACCAAACCATCCTGGCAAGGCACGAAGAATCGGTTCGCACACTCGGCCGCAATTTGTGGATGGAGATTGAATTGTGATGCTATCAATCATATTGTGCATTATGCATCAAATTGAAACACCATACATTATTTCTTTGATAGTAAAATGTTGATGCAGACTGCGCGCAAAAGTGTTAGCAGATGCCTACGGAATCACACTAAGTAGACTTGAACCACTTGCGTTATTAGCTAGAAAAACGCGGATGACAGGACTCGAACCTGTAACCTTCGGTTTCGTAGACCGACGCTCTATCCAGTTGAGCTACACCCGCTTTGGGTAATTTTCCATCAAGGATGCGAAGAATACCACACCAACCCCTATATCGCTACGCCAAACACCTTGCAGAGGGTTGACTTCCTGCCGATTTTTGGGATAATTCCCTGTTCGCCCTTATGTTTGGGCTAAAGAGATACTCTGGAGATTCACAGTGCCACAATCACGATCAGCCAAAAAAGATGTTCGACAAAACGCCAAACGCCGTGCCATAAACCACTGGCGAAAACGACGCATGAAAGAACAATCAAAATCATTTTTAGAAGCACTCGTTGCGAAAGATGTCACACTAGCTGAAACTGAGTTCAAGAAGTATTGCGGTCTTTTGGATAAGATTTCTTGCACAAGCACCCTTCATAAAAATACGGCGGCTCGTCGTAAAAGTAGATTTTCACGTCGCCTTCGTGACTTAAAGCAAGCGTAATTTTCCTCATACTAAAATCGGTACTCGCAGGGGTAGGGTATCATTGTGACTATGGCGCAACCAATTCGATTCGCTAAGCGAGGCTCCGGAACAAAACAAAAGTACAGCGAACTATCACGTGAGCCTTTGTATATCTTGGTGTTCCTACTCCCGCTCATTCTCTTCTATGAGTTTGCGCTCTACTCAACAAATAAAAATATTCAAATTAAAGCACACGATCATCTTGTTCGTTTTTTTGAACAGTTCGACATGCCACCAACAAGGGGACTTTGGCTAGGGGGCGTAGCGATTCTCACGATTCTTTTTCTCTGGCATATTTTTTCGGGGAACCGCTGGGGAATCAAATTGAAAGTCATTGCATTCATGGCGCTTGAATCCATTGCGTATGCAATACCGCTTTTACTTTTCGGTGCGGTGCTTGGTGGCCTTGCTGCCGCGGCGAGCGACTCGCCGATAGCGGACCTAAACATTTTCGACAAACTTGCAGTGAGCATAGGCGCCGGCCTCTATGAAGAACTCGTGTTTAGGATGTTACTCATCGCATTTATACACACGGTTGTTTGCAATGTGTTCAAGCAGAGCAACCTTGCGGGGATCACCGCTGGAATACTTATTTCAGCCATTTTATTCGCGCTGTATCACGACCTACCAAATGCGGGTTCCCTTTCCGCTATTACACTTTTTTTCTACAGCGTTGCAGGTTTGTATCTTGGCATTCTCTATGTAAGCCGCGGTTTTGGTATCGCTGCAGCCACTCATGCCGCCTATGACGTTGTTGCGACCACCCTGCTTGCCACGCTTGCAGCCTAAAACCAGTACACTCTGTATTACTTTAGAGAAAAAAGGAACCCTATTTATGAATAAGTACAAAACACTTTCTACCGTTGGAATCGCTTTCTTTGCAACAACCCTCTTTGCACAAGATCACCCAGACCATCCCGGCACAATTCCAGCGACACCACTGGAAAAACCAACGCAAGTTTCTGAGGAAAAAAAACCCGCCCCACCCACACCTCTCTTTATCGGTGACAAGGCGCCAACCGTTACCGTTGACCATTGGGTTAAGGGTGAAGCAATTGAAGGGTTTGAAAAAGGCCAAGTCTACGTTATGGAATTCTGGGCAACATGGTGTGGACCATGTATCACTTCCATGCCGCACCTCAGTGGACTTCAAGAAGAGTACGGGGACAAAGTCAAAATCATTGGTGTCTCAAGTGAAAAAGACCCTGAAATTGTAACCACGTTTCTCGCAAAAACAAACAAAAGCGACAACAAAGTAAACAATGACCGCATGCGGTACACCGTTGCTGTTGATCCAGACCGAAGCACTTCGAGAGTATTCATGGAAGCCTCGAATCAACAAGGAATTCCAACCTCGTTCATCATCAACGGCGATGGACAAGTTGCTTGGATTGGCCATCCGATGCGTATGGACGAACCACTTAAAGAAGTCGTCGCAGGAACATGGGACCTCGCCGCTGCCGCAGAAGCATTTAAACTTGAAGCACAGCAAGAAATGGCGATGAGAGAAATGAATAGCGTCTACATTGCCGCATCGAACTCTGGCGATTGGGACACGTGGATTACAGCCATCGACAGTTTCAGCGCAAAATTTGGGAATAATGCCAGAATGGACAATGCTAAATTCGAAGCATTGCTCAATAAGAAAAAAGATAAAAAAGCAGCATACGCTTGGGCAAAAAGTATTGTCGAAAACGATTGGGATAACTCCCAAGCACTCAACGCAATGGCCTGGGCAATAGTTGACGAGACTCCTGCCGAATTACAAGACCTTGACTTTGCTCTCAAGGTTGCTCTTAGAGCAAGCCAACTCACTGAGAATAAAGATCCAATGATTCTTGACACCCTTGCACGATGTTACTGGGAGATGGGCGACAAGTACAAAGCCATCGCTTGGCAAGAGAAGGCCGTTTCGTACATGGGCGAAGATGGGATGAATGCATCCATTTCAGACACACTTCAAGAGTACAAAAGTGCTCTTGCGGTTGTTGATGAATAAGTGAAATACTTGTTAATTCTAAAAAGCGGTCGCTTTTAGCGATCGCTTTTTTATTGCAATGTAATTTCTACTTGCTGTTTATCTGAAGCGTATATCGCTTCAATAACGGTTTGCACAAGACGACCATCTTCGCCGGTTCCCGCACCATCGACAAGTTCACCGCTTGCAATAGCATCTGCAAATGCTTGATGTTCACCATCAAAAGCATCTTCCCATGCATCACGCACAGCAATTTGAACCGTTTCTGTTTTGGGAACTCCATTGTCAGCAAAACCCTTTTGCAATTTGTCTGACCATAAGTCAACAACCAACGAACCTTTTGTGCCTTCAATCAGCAAGCCGTCGTTCATTGAATTCTCTGGAAGATGGGTTGCCCAAGAAACTTCAAGTTGAAATGTCGTGCCACTTGTATCAGTAACGAGTGATCGAACTCGATCCTCAACATCAAACGTTCCACCTTCAACTGGGGTTGACCACATCTCTTCATACGAATACGTTTCGGCAGTAAATGCTTGTAAACATTTGCCGTGCACTCTGGCTGGCGATTTTTTTGAAGTAATATGCATACCTAAATCAATAAGGTGCACGCCGATATCAATCAAACAACCGCCCCCACTTCTTGATTTTGTTGTAAACCATCCACCTAATCCAGGAATTCCTCGTTGGCGCAGTAACGTTGCTTGTACATGAAGCACGTCTCCGATTTCTCCACGCTCGATGATTTGTTTTGCCTTCAAGGCCGCGGGGGAATACCGACACACAAAACCCATTTGCAATACTTTCCCAGAAGAATTTCTTGCTTCCAATATAGCATCACATTGTGCTATTGACATCGCCATCGGTTTTTCTAGAAGCACATGTTTTCCAGCGTTCAATGCCGCAATCGCGATTTCTGCATGGAGATCATTTGGAACCGCAATAACTACGCCATCTATATCATCTCTTTCGAGCAACAACTCCACTGAATCGCACACATCACATCCATGCAACGAACCAAACGATTCCGCCTTTTCATTTCGAGGGTCGTGCACTGCGGCAACAGTCGTTCCGATTCTTTTCGCTGTTTCCGCGTGGATGTTTGCAATCATTCCAGCGCCAATAAGTCCAATATTTGTCATCGAATTGATTCCAATGTTTTTGAAAAATGTATGCCACGGTCTTCAAGTTCAGCAAGAAGTCGATGCACTACATTCTCATCACTACCAAATGTTTCAGGTGGATGCACCCCCGGAGTGTTAATCGTGCCATCAGCAAGCATACGACCCATCGCAGCAGCAGGAAAGGCTGTTGTCCTACCCATACTTGACTGATCTTTTTCACCATCATAGTAATCAAGTAAATCCCAATAGAGCAGCACGTGCTCTTCCCCGATGATGCCCTCTGCTTCAACACGCATCACCGTCAAATCTGGTTCGCCCGCTTTGTACTTCCAGCCATCAATCAAGATTTTTGCGGTCATGTCGATTGGGCGAACTTGTTGCCCCCCAACATCGATTGGTTCATGGGCAAAGAATCCCCCCGCTCTGAGCTTCTTCATCAATTGGGCGTGTCCAGGATACCGTAATGTTCGTTCTTTCATGAATGGAACATTGAGTGTGTTACAAAGTGTACGAAGCCCATCTGAGTTAAATGCCTCGAGTGTTCCGACACCCGGCAAATCCATCAACACGCACTCACTTAACGCTTCACGTGTAATAGTCTGCCCATGCTCAACAATTCGTGCCGGACGAATATACTCTTCAATGACGTCGCGCGGGCTAAAGGGAGCTTTATATTCCCATGGCCAGTTTCGCTCAATCGGTAACCCACCAACAACGATGTCGAGTCGCTTGCACGTATCTAATAGATGCACTGCGTATGCACAAAGCAGATGACTCATGCCGGGCGCAACACCAAAGTCAACAATACAAGTAACGCCATGTTCCTTTGCGATTTGGTCAAACTGGCGTGGGTCTTCCGCCATAAACGAAATATCGCAATAGGATTTTCCAGAAGTAATAACAGCTTGCAGTGCATTTAATCCGAGCCAACTCGGCAATGCACCAAAGACTACATCCGCTTCACTTGCAAGTGATGCGATGACACCTTGGTCACTGCAATCAACTTCACGAATTGCAATTTCACCATTGGAACGTTCGGCTACTCTTCCAAGAGTCGTTGAAGAATGGTCAGCAATAGTGACTGCAAAACCACTCTGAGCAAGATCCTCCGCTATGACGGATCCGACCATGCCTGCGCCAAGTACAACAGCATTCATTTTCATTAAATTACCACTTCTGAGAAATTTCGTCGATTTTGGTTTTCTTGCCTGATTTCAAGTGTGAGACAGTTGCAATAGCAGCGATGAGAAAGTTTAGAGCTACAAGCATCCACAAAAACCAACCTGATCCGGGCAAATTGTCGTCGCCCATCAAGCCAATGAAGGCAAGGATTGTTCCAAATATCACAAAATACATCATAAATATTCGCAGCGGCGAGCTTTTCTTCCCAGGTACGCCAGGGTTAGAAGCGTGGTGAGATGTATTTTTTACGTGTTTACGTTTATTCGATTTAGTCATGCTCGCTTATTTCTCCAAAAAACTTCGTTTAAAAGGCATAGTCTACATCGAGACGAAACTTTTCGCCTTTTTCTGAACAAATGTATTCACAAATACGAATATGAAGCATAGAAGGGGGTGGCTCAGTGCAGAAAGCTACCCTGAGTCATTGACAATTGATACTCATGAAGGTGCCTCCCCGAAACTGAGGCATTGACCCCCCGCTCTAATAAACCATTAGGAGCACAAATGGGGTCCTCAAACTGCCGTGTTGGCAATTTGGGTCTTGAAAAAGCCACGGTATGAGCAACCAAGAATCGTTGCTCACCGCTTGACCAAGGAGAGACTGACGTGCCCGTTACAACAAACAGAGCAAACCTAGTTCTTGAACTCTTTGATGCATATTACAAACGCGTCTACTGCTTCACTCGCAAGTCGCTTGCACCAAGTGCTGCTGAAGATATCGCACAAGAAGTATTCACTCGCCTTCTCACAGTCAATGCACTTGAGGAAAAAACTATCACCTCCAGTTACTTAATCAAGATAGCAGATAACCTCATAAAAAGACGCTACAACAAAGATCAAAGAAAGAATCAATATATCGATTCACAACGCGAAGAAGCAATTCGTGATCTCCGTAAGCACCACACGTCAGAACCAGAATGGTCAACTTCCCAGATCACAAAAGCGCTTGCAATGTTGCCAACACACGAACGAGATGCCGTTCGACTTGTTGTCTGCGAAGGGCTTAGCTACGAAGAAGCATCTGCTTCCCTTGGCGTACCAGTCTCGACGGTCAATAACTGGAAATATCGTGGCATCAACAAGCTAAAGCAACATGCGGAATCAACAGAAATAAAAAATATCGCATAACTACATCGTCTAAAACCAAACCATCCCCCGTCCGCACAGAGGCAACGACTCCCATCAACGCCTCTGTGTGGCCTTTTTATATTGCGTCAGACCTCGTGGGGTCTGATGCCTAAGGTATGCTAACGATATGGAAGAACTGAAAAACCTTGATGCTTTACGAAATAAAATTGACGAACTTGACAAGAAACTCGTCGAGCTACTTAGCGCTCGGGCGAATGTTGTCGTTGAGGTTGGAAAATTCAAAAGAAACACCGACACGCCCATTTATTCCCCTCATCGTGAACGCGCCGTCCTTGACCGCGTACTCGCTCAAAACGACGGGCCTCTTCCCGATAAAACTATCGAGGCTATCTACCGCGAGCTCATGTCGGGTAGCTTCCAATTAGAAAAACCGCTGGCGATTGCGCACTTAGCACCCATTGGTTCTTTTAGCCACATCGCTGCGATTCGTCACTTTGGTTCAAGCGTAGAGTGCGTTGGCGTTCCAACAATCGAGCGAGTCTTTCGAGAAGTTGCCGCGGGACATTGCAGCTACGGCCTCGTCCCCTATGAAAATTCAACGAGTGGCAGTGTCTTAGATACCCTCGATGCTTTTCAAGAACACGATGTTACTATTTACGCAGAAGCGCTCATCGATATTCAGCATTGCTTGCTTTGCAACGGTTCCACAAACGAAATTAAGACTATTGCTTCAAAACCCCAAGTTCTTTTGCAATGTCGAAAGTGGCTTACTGCCATGTTTCCAAACGTTGTGCTTGTCGAAACAGCAAGTAGCGCCCAAGCTGCACAACTTGCAAAAGAAGATATTCACACTGGCGCAATTGGTTCAGAGCTTGCGGGTCGTGAGCATAACGTAGAAGTTGTTCTAGAAAATGTGCAGGACAGACCAGAAAATATTACGAGATTTCTCATCCTCGCAAAAGAGTCCGCGCTTCCCTCCGGTGACGACAAGTCAACGATAATGTTCACAACTAAACATGAACCCGGTGCACTCGTTGATGTCCTTGCGGCATTTCGCGACAAGGGGATAAATTTAAGCCACATCGACAAACGACCCAGTGGTCGAACAAATTGGGATTACACATTCTTCATTGACGCAGACGCACACCAAGACACACAAGCACACATAGACGCGGTGAAAACCGCTAGTGCATTTTGCAAATCAATCGGGGTCCTCGGTTCCTACCCGAAAGCCGGTCAAGTACTTTAGCAAGCCCCCCACTGTCCGATGATCGCAAGTAAATCGTTAACCCCGACAATGCCGTCACCATCGATATCTGTAGTGCAATTTTCGCATGGCCCCCAAGTGCCGATTACAGCAAGCACATCGGTAACATCTACATTTCCATCACCGTCTACATCGCCATCGCAACTTGATGCAACGCCCAAAGAGCCATCGCTGTTTACGCGCTGGGCATAAATATCGTTTGACCCATTACGGTCATCTTGCCATGCAAGAATCACCCCATCACTTGTTGCTCCAGCGACCATCCTGCTTTTGGTTGAAGGCGTCGAAGCAACGCTTACAAATTCTGGTGACCATTGCATGTTCCCTTTCGCGTCAAGCGAGACCCCCTGCACAATATCGTTGCCAAACGACGCTGATGAACCATAGAATAAGGTGACTCCAGCATCTGTCTTTGCTGCTGCAAAACTTCCGTACTGTGGGGTCGAAGATGTCGGTTTAATAGTACGCCCTTCAACGCCCCAAAGTCGCACCCCATCTTGTGACAAACGCTGCGCGCCGATACCATCATTGTTTTGGCTGTTATCTTGGGATCTAAAAAATATGACAAATTCATTACCATCGCACACCCCAACTGGGCTAACGCGTTGAGTCCCACCAAAACTCGAAGCCACTTGCACTTGACCAGCAGACCAAGGTGTACCATCAGACGATACATGCATTGCATAGCACTGCAAAGGATTTACACCGTACCACGTAAAAAATGCACCGCCTGCATTGTCATGCACAAAATCTGGATACGCACCTATCTGTAATGAATTGCCTTGCATGACTTCTGCCAATTGCAGCCAAACCTGTATTCCGTCGACATCAATAAATTGGGCCTTCAAAAGTTTTGCGCCCGTAAACGAAGTGTATTGCACGAACGAAGCAATAACACCTCCCTCTAGCGATGGCTGAATATCAGCAACGGATAATGTTCCGCCAAGTGGGTCATCTATCGATGGCGAATCCTCCCACATAAAATCCCCATTACTATTGAGCCGTTGAAAATTAGAAACATTTTCATTGATCCATCCTGCAACAACATCATCGTTTGATGCTGTTATCACAGGCGAAGCAACAAATGCGCCTCCTCCTTGAACTGTTTTATTCCATCGTATGATTCCCTTTGGACTCACAGAAGAAACAACAATCCCATCCCCTCCAAGCATGTTTTTTCTATACACAACCACTGCATTTCCCGCACTATCTATATCCAATCCAAAATCCATCGTCCAAGAATAGTTTCGATCAGCAATTAAGATTCCATCCTCCTGCCACATTGAATTTCCCAATGCATCGAGTCGCTGCATATAAACATCGTAACCACCGTTTCGATTATCGAACCAACTTACGTAACAACCGCCATCAACAGTTGCAACTAACTTTGTAATTGCTTGTTCACCACTAACAGCGCAAATTGCAAGGTTTGACTCAGACGAATCGGGCCATTGCGCGAGCACTGGGCTGCACAACAAAAGAGATAAAACAAAGATTCGCATGAAGAGAGTATGACACAATTCCTGTTCAATTCCAACCAAATTACACTCTTTTAAGATATCTATCCGATAAAAAAGTACAATGATGATGTTCCTATTCTTGTTATTTTCGGTAGTAATGCTTCTCGCTTGGCACGGGAAGAATAAAGCCGCCTTCATTCTTTATCTCATTACACTTGCTCTATGTGTTTTTTGGTTCAAACATCACGTCACCGAGAAAATTAATATTGATCTCTAATCCATGACACATACGTTTGCTCGAAATCTCAATATTCTTTTCGTCTATATGATTTGCGTCCCCCTGATTGGGGCATATGCAGTGCAATTTATTCAAGGCGAATTCCCCTGCCCACTTTGTTTGTTGCAACGACTTGCCATGATTGGCATCGCTTGTGGGGCACTTGCAAATGTTCGATATGGGATTCGACCTAGACATTATGGCATGTGCATCATCAGCGCTATGTTTGGCGCAGCCGTTTCAATTCGACAAATCATGTTGCATATTGTTCCAGCACCGGGCAACGAAGGGTATGGAACACCAGTACTTGGAATACATTTATACACATGGGCACTTCTCATTTTCGGAGCAACAATTTTAATTCTTGGAATGCTTTTCTTATTCAATAGCAAGCAATTTTACACAAAAGATAACCCCAAAAATCTAACACCTCTATCCGTTTCACGACTTGGAGTAATTGCTTTCTGGCTTGCATTTGGAATCACAGCAGCAAATGCATGCACAACATTCCTCGAATGCGGATTCAGCCAGTGCCCAGATAACCCCGCTCGTTACATTATGCTTCAATAGCTTTTGAGCCTTTGTACAACTCATACCGTAACAACCGACAATCAATCTCTGCGTTGATAAAGGGTGTTCGTCTTGAAACTTTCAGTCGAATTGCACCAATAAGTGGTTTGCCTGAAGTAAATACGTAGCCGTCCCAACCAGCACAATCCGTTTTCAAATAGTCGCCAATTCGTTTATACGTTGCTACCAAATCTTCGTCTTCGCCGAGCCGAAGTCCATACTCACCATGCAAAACTACATCGCCTACTTCTTCTGGCATTGGTGTTTGTGCAAAATCGCACACATGAAAATCGATAAGGTGGTCCACGCCTGCAGTAACTGCATTTTTCTTTGAGGCTTCGATTGCTTCTTGTTCAATGTCAGAAGCAATAATTGGCGCAGGATCGTTTTTTGCCATCAATTTTTTTGCGTCTGCGCGTTCTTGGTTCCAAACATCTTTATCTGCACCAAGCCAGTTTGTACATGCATAATTACTGCGAAGTAAACCCGGCGCTCGTTGCTTAGCGATGAGCGCTGCCTCAATTGCAATCGTACCGCTCCCGCACATCGGAACAACAAGCGGACTTGTCCCGTCGTACTTCATCTCCATCAATACAGCCGCTGCGATTGTTTCACGCATCGGTGCCATAAACGGCATCTTTCGATACCCGCGATCAGAAAGTTTCCTGCCAGTCATGTTGAGGTACATGCGCGCTTTGTTATCCACCCAGTGCAAATTAACGACCATGCCCTCTGTACTCGAACCTGCATCAGGTCGCTTCCCAATTTTCTCTACAAGTTTGTCGCAAATTGCATCTTTCAATCGCATGTTTGGAAACATCGAGTTTGTAATCGTATCGTTACGGACATTCGACGTTACTGAAAGAAATCCTTCTGGGTCAATTACCCTGTCCCACGGTAATCGTTTTGCTTCGCTGTAGAGTTCATCTGCGTTACGGCAGTTGATATCCGCAAAACGTTGCAAAACATGAAACGCCGTACGTAATCGCAAATTCAAGAGCATGCACTCTCTCGTCGTTGCAAGAGTTTCAACGCCCGTCTTGTCCATCGACAAAATCTCAAACCCAAGAACTTCAAGTTCTTCTTTGAGGTAGGACGCTAAGCTTGGGGCACAAGTCACGCGTGTTTTTCGTTTTTGTTCGGATTGGTTCATGGGAGATACGGTAGTATAAGGTCACGCTCATGAAACGACTCCATGTACTTGCTCTCCTTTTGCTTTGTTCTTTTTGCCTTAGTTGTGCGAAATCGTTGCATATTTCGGCAAATGAAGAACTACCCGAATCATTTTTGGGGTTACATCAGGTTGTAGCATTTCAACCAGATATCATTTCAGGAGCAAAACCAATTGGAATCGAGGGTTTTGAATCACTTGAGAAACTGGAAGTAAAAACAATCGTTTGTGTGGATGGAGTACCACCAGATGTCGAAACAGCAGAAAACTTTGGGATCAAGACGCTTCATATTCCTCTGAAATATGAAGCGCCTTCGCCAAAGCAAATTCTAGACCTTACGACTGCAGTTCATCGGGAAAGAGAACGAGGTATTGTCTATATCCATTGCCATCAAGGTAAACATCGATCTGCTGCTGCTGCTGCAATTGTATCAATCGCATTAGGTGATTTGAGTGTGCTCAAAGCAAAAGAGCAGATGCGTGTTTCGCAAACAGCCGTGGTGTATCAAGGCCTCTGGGATGCAGTGGAAGGAACAAAGTTACTACCAGTCGAGGAACTGCTGCAAAATAAGACACTATTCCCCTCTTCCGTTGAGCCAAAAGGAATTACAAGTCAAATGATTGCAATCGACGAAGCGATGGCTAATCTTATTCGAATGCAAGACGCAGCATGGACGGCTCCAGTTGCACATCCAGATCTCGTCGGTGCAGCCGAAGCTGGCTTTATTACGGATACTTTTCGAAACATGCAATTACAAAAAGAAGTGAATTTGTTTTCTGCAGATTTTGAGACCTTACTCATCAACGCAATGCACCACGCTAGTAGCCTTGAAGAAGCGTTGCTCCAACAAGTTCCAGAAAAAACGCTAGGTGCATACATGCGCCTTGTTGAGCAATCGTGCATCAAGTGCCATGCAACGCATCGAAGATAAACTTACTCTTGAGAATCTTTTTGCGACGAATCATCACCGGAATCCTCTTCACCAGAAGAATTCTTGACTGTTGAAAAAACAACCGCGCCAATGATAAGTCCGAACGTGATTCCCAAACCGATATGGCCAAGTGCGGCACCAATGGCTACCCCTAAAGCCAATCCCATTCCAATCCACTGTGGATTTCCTTTGTCCTTCATAAAGCCGCCGGTGGGACTTGAACCCGCAACCTCAAGATTACAAATCTAGCGCTCTACCAGTTGAGCTACGGCGGCAATGTGATTTTGAGTCGGTTGCCCGAGAACCACAAGGCGGGTAGGATACCAAATTCAAGTGAATAGGGCGAGTACCCAAGTGGACAAAGGGGGCAGACTGTAAATCTGCTGGCGTACGCCTTCACAGGTTCGAATCCTGTCTCGCCCATCGAG
>JABAAL010000039.1 GCA_014238785.1 Phycisphaerales bacterium
ACGCGTTGCAAGAACGTACGTGCTAGGTTTTTTTATATCACGTAAAAATGAAAGCGAAGTTTTAATTGCAGGTGTATGCATCGAAGTGCCAGAAGACAGCAATGCTAAGGTTGCAAGCGCTGTTGTGCCACCCGCATATTTTGTGAGCCAGCCAGCTGATCCGTCTATTGGTTCCCAACAACGAATTTCGTGGTGCCTTGCTTCAAGTTCAGTTGCAATCATGGTAATTGCATCTTTGATTTCATCATCGTAAATCGGCGGCGCATTGGTAGCGCAGGCGGCTGAAAGAGCCGTCCAAAGGAGGAGTATTGACATGTCTATCCCTAGGGTTTGGTGTTACTGATTGTAAAGGTACATCAGTTTTGGAATAGTGAACTCTTGCAGCATCGTTCGAATATCGGATGCAGAAAGTTCTTGTGATTGAACGCCAAGAAGACCACCAAACGAAGGTGTAGCGCGAGAATATTGAACAACCGTAGGGCCGCCGTTTGTTAGGCCGGCTCGTTGTTCAGCAATGACGATTGCATCGTCTACGTAGCCGATGCCATCAATTAACCCATTGCTCAGTGCTTGTTGTGCGGTATATGCAGAACCATTTGCAACTGATTCAAGTTTTTTAGTATCAGAAATTATACTACTTCTTCCTTCTTTTACTCTGCTGTAAAAGACGGAATACATTGCGTCGAGAATTCCTGTTACTTTTTGTTTATCTTTAACTGTCCAGTTACGGTACACATCGTTTGCGACGGATTTTTCTGGGGAATCTTTTGCAATAAGTGTGATTGGTTTAACGCCGATCATTTCTAAAAGGTTTTGATACGTCATGATGTTTGCTATGACGCCAATCGAACCGGTAATAGTAGTTTCTTGTGCAAGGATATAATCAGCGTTGCATGAAATGTAATATCCACCGGATGCGGCAACTCCACCGTAACTTGCGATGAGAGGCAACTTCGCGTCTTTTAAACGTTGAATGTTGTGCCAAATTTCATCGGAAGCGGTGACGCCTCCGCCTGGTGAATCTACTCTAAGAACAACTGCTCGAACTTTTTTATCATCGAGGATTTTGTTAATCGCTAGCTCTGCGAACAAAGCATTTGAGCCATCGATGATTCCAGAGATGTTTAAGACAGCAATTTTTGCTGCATCGCCTTCATAAGAAACTTGCACTCTGACAGGACCATTTTCCTGAGTTGCAGCGGCGAAACCGGAAACACCAGCAATAATACCCACAAGGAACACAATAAGAAAAATAAACATTGCTGCAAGGAAGGCAACAAACGTCTTGAACCCGCCAGTTGTCGCGACAACTTTTAACGTAGTTTGTTTTGATTGATCTGTAGTAGTTTCCATATATCTTTTCTCCGTTCGATTTCACATTGTAATGATGTTTTTTGTTAAACCAAGAAAAACTGCTGAATTTCGTGCCTTTTTTTGAAATGGAATGAAGTATAAACTTTCTAGAACACGCCTCTAATGCGGCTCAGAGCCAAAAAATTACTCAACGGAATTTTTTATCTGGAGAAAATAAACGACCCGCGGAATTGTTTATTTTTTTATGACAATGGTTGCGTCGTGACCGTCCAAGTAAGATTGGGTGAAGTCGACGCTTGGAGAGAGTTTCAGAGCATGTTGTATAAAAGAAATTGTGTTGAACCGGCTCGCTGGGGAAAGGTCTTCGCTTTTTGGGTCGCGCCCCGATTGATCAGAGAGAAAGTTAAATGCAATTCCTAGATTACTAGCTCTAAAGGCAGTGCTGATGAGTTTCGTAGCGACTTTTTCGTTCATCGCGTTGAGGGTACCAGAGAACGTGATCCAATCGTATCCTCGAAAGGTATCGGTGTGTAACACAATATCAATTGTTGAAAAAGTAGTACAAGCCAAACATCGTTCATTTGCAGTTGCAATCATTTCGTCCATTGCATCAATGCCGTGAAAAGTTTTGAAGGTTATGCCGGTATCGAGTAGGTACTTCGAAAAGTCACCGATTCCACAACCAACATCAAGAATTGAGCTGTTTGTAAAATCAATAAAGTTGCAAAAGGTTTTGAACCGAAGGTGTTGGCCTTCCTTGGAACGCCAGAGCGTGGCGTCAAAAGTTCCGCCATACGAATCTACTGCTTCTTGATACGGTCTTAAATAGTCTGGCGTATCCATCACGGTTTAATCGCGTTGGCGAGTAAGTCGCGAGTGCATAGGCATAAGTAATTGAGAGATTGCTTCAAAAAGACGATCGGTTAATCGAAGGTAATCCTCAAAGTATTGTTGGGTGTCCGCAATGACGCTTTCTTGTGAAATGCCAGCTTCGCCTAATTGATCAGCATCGTCCCTAATCCAAGACTCGATACGCTGGGGCGTGCATTCAGGATGGAACTGTACGGCATAGGTACATACACCCTTCATCCACGCTTGTACATTGCAACGTTCGCTTGTTGCAAGGAGCGTTGCGCCTTCGGGGAGCGTGCTGACTTGCCAATGATGCCAATGGAACTGGGGACCACTCCATGGTTGTCCGGAAAGAATAAAGTCAGCACGACCAACTGGAGTAAGATCGATGTCATACCAACCCATCTCAGGTACTTCGCAACGAGAAACTTCACCGCCGAGTGCCCGAGCAAGCAGTTGGCTACCAAGGCATAAACCAAACAGGGGAATTTCAAGTGTATCTGCAGTGCGAAGTAGGGCAAGTTCTTGCTCAACCCAAGGTTCATTGCAATCTGGATTTTGTGGTCCACCACAACTAATGACCCCATCAACTTCATCGAGATCGTTTGGCACTTGTTCGCCTAGATGAACTCGAACAACTTGAAGTCGATGACCATCTTCGAGAAGGCGCTGTCCAAGTCGGTCAGAGCCAGTTAAATCGCTGTGTTCAATAATTAGAATAGACATAGGTTTGTTCTTTACTTAGTGACAACAAAAGGTGCTTCAATTTCACTTGAACTCAAAATTCGCGATGCAATAGCAGCAATTCCAGTGGCGTCGATTCCGGCTTCTGCAAGTTGTTCCTTGCGGGAGCCATGACCAATCCAGCGGTCGGGTAAGCCAAGTGTCGTAATGTAGGTGGTATCTAGATTTCGTCTAGCGGCTTCTTCAAGGATAGCTGCGCCGAATCCACCAATAATGGAATGATCTTCGACGGTGATAATTGGAATACTATTGGAAAGTAATTGTTCTATAAGTTCGCCATCTACAGGTTTTGCAAATCGAGCATCGTAGACATCAATTGCATCTGCATCGACACGATCAGCCGCAACAAGTGCATCGAGTGTTGTTGTACCGTATCCAAGGATCGCAAGTTTAGGTGTTGCTGTTTTTCGCAATTGATGTGCTTTGCCAAGTACAAACTTTGGACAGTCACCTTCTAATGTTTTGATAAGATCACGAGGATATCGAAGTGCACTGAGACCGTCGTTGTAGTCCGTCATAAATTTCATTGCAGCTTTTAGTGATCCCTCGTCAATTGCTGCCATGATGACGGCATTTGGAAAAACACGAAGTAAAGCAATGTCACAAAAACCATGGTGTACTGTGCCATCGCCGCCAACGACTCCAGCACGGTCAAGGCAGAGTCGTACGGGGAGTCCTTGAAGCGCAACTTCTTGGAAAGCTTGATCAAACGCTCGCTGTAAAAATGTTGAATAAACTGCAAAAAATGGTTTACATCCAGTTTTTGCCATGCCTGCAAGCATATCCATTGCGTGTGATTCGCAAATGCCGGTGTCCCAGACACGATTTGGAAATTGTTCTATAGCTTTATCAATGCCGGTCCCGTCTGGCATTGCTGCAGTTGCAGCGACAATCATATCGTCGTTTTGCATAAGTTCACAGAGCGAATCCGCAAACGCAGTAGTAAAACTTCGCCCAGAGGGTTGCATTTCGACACATGTATTTTTGATTACAAATGGTTTTGAAGAATGGAACGTCGTTGCATTTTGTTCAGCATATTCAAAACCTCTTCCTTTAACGGTATGTACATGAAGTATGATTGGTCTATCAACGTCACGCACCTCTATGAGCATTTCAATCAATGAAGGCAAGTCGTGACCGTCCATGGGTCCGATCGAGAGTAATCCAAAATGTTCGAACCATGAATCTTCAAAAATCGCATCTTTCATCATTTCCGTCATGCGGTGCGTCATATCTTCGAGCATGGAACCGCCAGGCAATTTCCCCATAACATTCTTAGCGGCTTTTTTCATTGAACGATAAGTCGGACCCACTCGTAAATGATCAAAGTAATCTGCAATTGCACCCTGTGGATTTGCGATGCTCATGTTGTTGTCATTAAGAACAATAAGAAATTGTCGCTTCAAAGTGCCAGCATTATTGAGGCCTTCCATCGCAACGCCATTGACAATCGCAGCATCCCCAACGAACGCTACGACTCGCCGTCCAGTGGGATTTGTATCTGGTTCGTACGCTTCCCCATGAAGGGTGTCACCCCTTGCCATACCAACAGCAGTTGAGATTGCAGTTCCGGCATGGCCAACAGAAAATAGATCAAAAGGCGATTCGTCCGGAGAGGGGAATCCTGACATGCCCCCACGTTGCCGTAACTTTCCAAGAAGGTGTTGCCTTCCAGTTAACAATTTGTGGGTATAACACTGATGACCAACATCGAAGAGCATCCGGTCGTATGAAAAGTCAAAGACATAATGCAACGCAATAGTCAAATCAACAACGCCTAAATTAGAGGCAAGGTGTCCGCCGCTTTTTTTTACTTGTTCGCAAATTGCATGACGAATCTCAGCCGCTAGTTTTGGCAAATCAGCTATTGGGATTTTTTTCAAATCCGCTGGCGTTTTAATTGTTGAAAGAAAGTCTGTACGCATCTTAGACAGGTTATTGTACGCTCAACGAGTCCTCTGAGCCATCCAAAGATTGAAAGATACCAAGGTTTCTGCACCACTTTTTAGCGTAGATAGTGCAGATTCTGCTTGTTTTTGTAGTTCTTGCACGGCGCGTTTGGATTCTTCAACTCCGATGGTTCCAGGATATGTTGTTTTACCAGCAACTTCGTCTTTGCCGGTTGCCTTACCAACATGCTCAGTCGACCCGTGTAGGTCTATAAGATCGTCGACAATTTGGAACAGTAGTCCATTTGCTCTTCCAAAGGTTGAAATTGCGTTAAATTGCTCTTCAGTTGCTCCGCCACAAATAGCGCCCATCTCGCAAGCACATTGGATGAGAGCGCCGGTTTTATTTCGATGAATTTCTTCAAGTTGTTCTTGCGGGTTGAGGTGTTTTGGAAGCCCGCCTAGCGTATCGTAGACTTGTCCGATCACCATATCACTGGTTGCACTTGCAAGTAATTTCGTTAGTGTTGCTTGTTGTTTTATTGTGAATGTCTCAGAGATTAATTGAGAAAAAGCGACAGGGAGCAATAAATCACCCGCTAGAACAGCCATTGCCTCACCAGATTTTATATGTAATGTTGGTTGACCTCTTCGCAAATCATCGTTGTCTATCGCAGGTAAATCATCGTGCACTAAACTAAAGCAGTGGATGAACTCGACAGCGACAGCGGCTGGCATAGCTTGTTCGATGGTTCCGCCAACCGCTTCGCAACAGAGAATCGAGAGGGCTGGGCGAACTCGCTTCCCGCCATTCATCACAGCATATTTTGCAGCTTCTAAGAGGTTTTCGGGCAACGCAAGGGTATCGAGGCGAGATTCGAGTTCGAATTCGATGTTTTTTACAACTTCACGAAGTTCTTTGGGTGGGTCTGATGAGGAAAGATGTGTCACACACAGATTGTATGTTCTAAACCTACAATCTACGACATGCAAACAGAAGTATTACAAGATCTCTCCTCCCTCATGGATCGAGGCGGGTACGTTATGGTTCCGCTCTTGATTCTGAGCGTCTTGAGTGTCGCGCTCATTTTGGAGCGGTGTTGGTTTTGGTTATTTGTTGGCGGAAGGGGTTCAATCAACCAGCTAGAAAAAATGAACGGTGCATTTCTTCGAGGAGATATGAATGCAGTGACCGCGATGGTGAAAAAAGAAAATTCTCCCTACGGCGAAATTGCCAAAGCAATGGTAGAGAATGGCACTAGCGATGCTGTAGCAATGGGAGCGGTTGAAACACAGCGTCCAAGAATTGATCGGTTTATGGTTGCACTTTCAACGATTATTACTGCGGCTCCACTTCTTGGAATTTTAGGAACTGTGCTGGGTATTATTGATTCTTTTAAATTACTCGGAGCAGAATCAGTGTTAACAGATCCGACAGATGTTGCTGGCGGAATTGCAGCGGCACTCTTGACGACTGCGTTTGGATTGATTATTGCTCTTATAACATTATTTCCATACATGCTGTTTCGGGGTTGGTCGACACGATCACTAGGTAGAATTGAAGCGATGATTGCATCAGCACAACAAGGAGCAACTTCAAGATGAATCTTTTATTATCCATAGTACTTGCAACAGTCGCACAAGAGCCTGCCGGTATCGTCGAGCCTGCCGGTATCATCGAGCCTTCGCTTGAGTGGATTCGCAGAGCAACAGGAGAAAACATTGTTTCGATTGAATTGGTTTCCAGAAGATACGAATCAGAAGGAAAACCAGACCTTTGGCTTGTTGGCGTTTCGCATATTGCAGAGGAAACATTTTACGATGAAGTGACTTTGCTTTTAGACGAGATGGACATCGTGTTGTATGAATCTGTTCGACCCTCTGGCTCAAGACCTCCAGGCGGCAATACTGACGAGGAGCGTGTTGCATCAACCCAAAAATCACTTGAATTCGTTGCAGATATTGCAAAGCGTTGTTCTGAAGAATCTGATTTAGTTCCGGAATCTCTAGAGGATGTTATTGCAGATTCTTCGTTAATTGATCGACGGTTATCGAATTGGGTTGAAGATGCCTCTGTTGATGCTTGGCAACGACCACTTGTTTTACAAGTTAATCCCGCAAAGAAAGAAATCATTCTTTGGAGTTTTGGTTCTGATGGGGCTATTGGCGGGACAGGTGCCGCAAGCGATTTAACTGCACGACGGACAGTAGAAATCGTTGAAGAAGGGGATGAAATTTTACAAGAGGACACCCTTGACGAAAAAAGCAAAGGATTACAAGCAGAATTTGCAGACATTCTTGGATTGGAATTTCAACTCGAGGCGTTATCGTACGAAGACCCCAACTGGTTCTGCAGCGATCTCACAATCGATGAAGTGGAATCAAAACTGGAAGAACGAGGTGCAGATGCTTCAATTTTGGGAACGATTACTGGCGAATCATTTACAGCAAAGATTGCATCTGGTTTTATGAAAGTCATTCCGATGCTCGACTCGTTTACTAATGGTGGAGCACGAGAAACGGCAAAATTATTAATGATTGAACTTCTCTCCATGCCCGAGAGTGAAGAAATGCTTGAGGGTATTGAGCCAGATTTAGCACACGTAATTATTGTGGATAGGAATACTGAATTACTCAAGGATGTTGCAGCGGTGATAGATGTTGTTGAGGATATTTCTACAATTGGAGTTCTTTATGGTGCTGGGCACATGTCGGATTTATCTCCGAGATTGCACGCTTTGTTTGGGTATACCCCCGTAGAAGAGCGCTGGATTACAGCGATGAGTGTGAACCCAAAAGATTCATTGCTCGACGAAAAGTACATGCGGCAGATGCGGGCGATGTTAAAGATGCAAATGCATAATGCAAATAAAAAATAGGCGAGTACCACTAATCGTTACCTGCGATTACTGTGTGTGACTAAATTCACTCGCAGGGAAATCGCCAATTTGTTGCGCTTGAGGAATCCATAAACTCTGGTCAACGAGCGTTTTTAGTTCAACATTTTTTGTGCTTCCATCTGCAAAGCAGATGGCTGGCATTCCGTTGAAACGACCAAGAGGAGCAAATGTCTCAGTATTTGCTTTGACTCTTCTATTTGGGAGTGGTGCCCATTTGTTAACCCTCGCTAACACGCTGGGAATTGCAAGATATGTGCCCGCAACGTCGTCCTGCCTTTCTTCGTGCGATCCTTGTTGAGCATAAAACGTACTGCAAAAAACAATTTGTTTATTTGTCTTTCTGATTTGTGAATAGAGCGAAGTGACGACATTGAGTTGTCTTCCGTAAGTAAGTGTTGCACGACTAAAAACTGCCTCGGGTTTACCGCTGTGATTGTCAATCTCCCACCATCCCCCAAGGTAGAAACCGTTGTAGCCAAAAGCAGGTTGCATTGCAATTTGACCAGCATGTTCCGTGATATATTCATCACTATTGTCCCATTCAAGGTCATCGTAAAAAAGTAATGACCTCCAATCATAATCCATGTACGAAAGCAATCTCCATGGCCATGGTCCTGCATCATTTGGCGCAGATGAAAAGTATTCGGGTGCAGGTGACACTAACGATTCGTCTTCAAACGCCCAAGCTTGTTCCCAATATTGTTGAACCCCAGTTCCCAAATACCCCTTCAACATTTTGTCTTGGTGCATTCCGTTGTGCATAATCCAAGCTTTACCTGTTTCACGAATAAGATTTAATTCGTTCGTTTTCTTTGCTCTGTTTCTACCTGAGGTAATCGCTGGGTACACGACGCTGATGAGGATGGCAATAATTGCAACGACAACAAGCATTTCAATAAGGGTAAAACCTTTTTCTGTCCCTTGCTTCAAGTGTGGTTCCCTTCAATTGTGATTGGAGCAACAATCGTCACGGCTTTCTCGCCGAGTGTAGTTTCTCCCTTTTGAACCCTTTCTTGTAATGTTTTGCACTCAAGCAATAAGCGATCAAGGATTTCATCTTCCTTTACGTTGGCTACGCGTTCGCCCTGAACGTAAATGATTCCTTTTCGATCACCTGCAAAAACAGCGACATCTGCGCCCTCTGCTTCGCCCGGTCCATTAACAACACACCCCATGACAGCGACTTTAATCGGAATATCAATCTCGTTTTCTAATTGTTTGCGAACATCATCAACAAGTTTGAACAAATCAACTTGGATACGCCCACAACTTGGACACGCAATGAGTTCTGCACCGATTCTGGTGCGAAGATTGAGGCAATTGAGAAGTTCGATGCCGTCTTCTACTTCATATACGGTATCGCTTGCGTAACTTATACGAATCGTGTCGCCAATTCCTTGCGACAAAAGTGATCCAAGGGCAGAAATTGATCGGATGGAACCCGTTTCACGAGGGCCGGCATGCGTGACACCGAGATGAAGCGGGTAGTCAAATCTTTTTGATAGTTCCTGGTAAATATCGATAACAAGTCGAGCATCCATTAACTTTGCGCTTAAGCAAATGTCGTGAAAATCTCTACTTTCAAATATTTCAAGGTACTCTTCGACTTTTGCAATCATCATCGCAAGTAAATGACCTTGCTTACGATCAGAAAAAAAGGAGGCAAGTTCTTCTTGGCGTTTTTGTTTATCTTTTCGTTCGACAACGGAGCCTTCATTTACACCAATTCGGATCGGAATGTGCGCATCTTTACATGCATCGATGACGGCGTTAACTTGTTCGATGTCGCCGATGTTTCCGGGGTTTAATCTTATTTTTTGCACGCCGGCTTCAATTGATTCAAGTGCGCGTTTGAAATGGAAGTGAACATCTGCGACGATTGGAACAGAGACTTGGGAAATAATCTCTGGCAGGGCAGCGGTGTCTTTTTTCTCGGGGACTGCAACGCGGACAATGTCCGCACCAGCGTTTGTGAGTCGATGGATTTCTGCAACACACTCGTCGATATCGTGCGTGTACCCAGCGGTCATCGATTGCACAGAGATTGGCGCATCGCCGCCGATAGTGACGTTTCCAACCTGTATTTGCCTCGTTTGTCTACGTTGCATTTGTGCATTGTAGATTAATCGCAAGAGTAGCACCAAACCACTGATTGCTTCCATTTGTCTCAGTCCCAAAAGGCGCCTTGGTTGTGTGGCTACCACACCTGTCACCATCATTTTCTGTATGAGAGCGACGGTCTGGCACCACAGCATTACAGCGTAATGCCTTAAGTCAAATGACGACGTGTATCTATTCGTGATGTACTATTTTCTAACTTTGGTCGTCAACAGTTTGAGGACGATCACGATTCGAAAATTTCGAGTTCAGCGACATTACCTTCGATGAGTAAGTCCTCGATGGGCGAACCTTCAGGAATTACTTTTCCGCTCATCGTTGTAATGATGACTTGAGGGTTTGCTTCCATGTGTATGTTAAGCGCTGCTTCAAGTTCTTCCCGAATATCGTCTTCTAGCGTTTTCCAACCCATGCGCCCTTTGCATTTTGGAAATGTGGAACAGCCAAGCCACGGTCCGCGCTTTCCATTTCGAAGGTTCATCGGGCTTTCGCATTTTTCGCACGTCAACGATTCGACAAGAAGGGCTGGAGGCGAGGGGTATTTAACGCCGCCTTTTTTGTCGAGGTTCACAACGGTTTTGATTTCTGGATAATTGACAGAAGCGAGAAAAGGACCAAAGCGACCGGTACGTTTTTCCATCGCAGAACCATCTTCTGGACAAGCAACATCAACGCGCTCAGGAAGGAGCGGACGACCTTTTCGATCAATCGGTGCTGCGTATTTACAATCAGGGTAACTAGTGCAAGAAAGGAAACGGCCGTTTTTACCAAATCGATATTCAGTTTGGCTGCCACATGAAGGACATTTGTAAATCGCTGGCTTCATTTCAGCTTTTGCGTGGGGCATCTCTTCGTAAGCAGTTTCTAATCGCTTACTGAATCGACCGTAGAAATCGTGCAACATTGCAACCCACTTGGTCTCACCTTTTGCGACGTTGTCGAGTCGCTCTTCTAGGGAACGAGTATATTCAACGCCCATCAGTACTGGGAATGCCTCGATGAGTTTGTCTGTGACTACTTCGCCAAGGTCAGTTGGGTGGAATGCTCTCTCTATTTTTTCTACGTATTTTCTGTACTGAATCACATCTATGATGGATGCATACGTCGACGGTCTTCCGATACCTTCCGATTCCAATTTTTTGATGAGGGACGCTTCGCTGTACCTAGACGGTGGCGAAGAAAAATTTTGTTTTGGTGTGAGATCAAACGGAAAGAGTTCATTGCCCTTTTCTAGGGTAGGTAAGTTTTGCTCTGTATCCGATGAAGGCACACCGCTTGCTTTGTAAAAACCTTCGAAGGCAAGTGTTCGCCCACCAACTTTAAACACGGCCCCAGTAGTTTCGTCTTCACGCTCAAAGAAAATTTCAGTTCGATGCCAGCGAGCAGGTGTCATTTGACAGGCAACAAAACGAGACCAAATAAGTTTGTAGAGTCGGCGTTGGTCTTCGTCGATTGAAGCGGGCAGCGTATCAGGATGCCGTCCAGCATCGGTTGGCCGAACCGCTTCGTGCGCTTCTTGCGCATCTTTATTCGCAGAGGTATACAAGTTTGGCTTGTCGGGAAGGTAAGCATCTCCGAATTTGTTGCCGATGTATTGACGAACAGAAGTCAGTGCATCGCCAGAGAGGTGTGTTGAATCCGTACGCATATACGTGATTAATCCAACTTGCCCCTCGCCCTTAATCGTAATTCCCTCATAGAGCGCTTGCGCTGCACGCATCGTTCGTTTTGCCCCAAAGCCCAACACGGTCGAAGCAGATGCCTGAAGAGATGAAGTAATAAATGGTGCTGGTGGGCGTACCGTGTTATCTTTTTGAGTAATATCCTTAACTTTATACACGACGTTATTGGCAATCTCGCCTTGCAACGTGATGCAATGCTTAGCTGGACCTTTGAGGTCTTCTTTTTCTTCAACAGAAATGATTGGATCTTGAAGACCAATAGCATTCCCTATTTCTAGTAAGCGAGTAGTGTGCGATTCAATATTGTCATCACAGTCCGATGCGCGAGTTACTTTGAATGGTTTGCCACCAACTTCAACGAGGGTTCCCTCAACACCGCCATGTGTAGCAAGAAAAGCATTGAGTTGTTTTCGAGTTGGACCTTTGCCACGTTCATCTTTTGTAGCAAGGAGTTCGATCCATTTTGTAGAAAGAGATGACGTTTCTTTCGAGTCGAGCGTGAACCGACCAATAACGCTCCATGATTCTTCAGGTATGTGTGCTTCGATTTCTTTTTCACGTTCGACAACAATGCGAACGGCAACCGATTGCACTCTGCCGGCGCTTAGTCCACCGGCGACACGTTTCCAAAGTAGAGGTGAAACTTTGTACCCAACAATGCGATCGAGAATTCGTCTTGCTTGTTGTGCATCAACATAGTCCATGTTAATTGGGCGGGGGTGTTCGAATGCTTCTTCAATTTGCTTTTTTGTAATTGCATTAAAGATGACACGTTTCGCTTTTAAAGGATCGACATCGAGCAATTCAGCAAGATGCCAAGCGATGGCTTCTCCTTCGCGGTCAAGGTCACTTGCGAACCAAACATCTTTTGCAACTTTTGCGGCTTTCTTTAAGTCACTTGCCAGAACCGTTTTACCCTTGAGTACTTCATACGTTGGATTGAAGTCATGCTCAAGATCAACGCCCGGGACAGCTTGCTTTACTCCTTTGGGCGCTCTCGCAGGAAGATCGCGAATATGTCCAACAGAGGAAGTAACGGCATAGTCGTCGCCAAGGTACTTATTGATAGTCCGTGCTTTGGCGGGAGATTCAACAATAACGAGATGCTTCCCAGTTGCGTCTGGGACTGCATTGCGCTTTTTTGTCGTTTTCTTCTTTGAAGTCTTTTTTGTTGTCTTTTTTTTTGCCAAAATAGTCTCTCTGAAATTGTTTCTTCGCCTCATTCCATCGGTCATGAAGAGCGTACCGCTTGCCTATGGCGAAGCATTGGAACGACTTTTCTGAGATTGTCAAGTCCATCATGGAACTTTTTAGTCCGGCAAAATGTACGTAAGTGCTTGTTCTACAGCATATTGCATGCCTTTATCCCCCATGTCAATAAAATGTGCAGAAGGCAATACTTGGAACCTTCTAAGCCAAGTTCGTTGTTGCTTGGCATATCGACGGGTTAATATTTTGACTCGTTCTTTTGCTTCATCGAGGGTACATTCACCGCGTATATGCGCCAGGAGTTGTTTATAGCCAAGAGCTTCGGAGGCTTGTTTACCAAGAGTGCCTTGTAAAAAGTTGACCTCATTGAGGAAACCCTCATCAAACATCGCCCGAACTCGTGCATTAATTCTGCGATTAATAGTTTTCACTGGCCACGTCAATCCAATCATGATGGCGTCTTCACGTGGCATTGGCTTGCCCCACTGGGATTGTAAGGATGAAAGGGGATACCCAGTTGCTTCGCAGACTTCAATTGCTCTGACGAGGCGTCGTTTGTCGTTGATGTGTATTCGCTCTGCAGCTTCGGGGTCAAGGGCGTGTAATCGTTCTTGAAGGACGGTGTTTGGTTCAGCGTTGAGGGCATCACGTTTTTCTTGATCGCAATCGGGTCCATCAAAAAGTCCAAATAGCAACGACTGGACATAGAGGTTCGTTCCGCCAACGACAATTGGCCATTTCCCACGTGCACGTATATCTTCGATAGCTTGTTCTGCACGTGTGAGCCAAGATTCAACGGTAAATCCGTCTTCGCTCGGGTCAACGATATTAACAAGATGATGGATTGCTTGGGCTTGCTCTTCTTGGGTTGGTTTGGCTGTCCCGATATTCATGTTCTTGTATATCTGCATTGAATCCGCACAAATACATTCACCGCCACCATCTAGTTGATTTGCAAGTGAAATTGCCAGAGACGTTTTTCCGCCAGCCGTTGGTCCAAGAATTAGGATAATCGGTCGCATCATTGATATATCTTATGGGGTCAGACCCCATGATGTTTCACCTAGAGGAGTCAGACCCCATAAGATAGAGGGCATGAAACAGACCATTGACCAAATTGATGTTGCGGGCAAGCGGGTCTTGATGCGAGTAGATTTTAATGTTCCGATTCATCATGGTGAAATTACAGACGATCGTCGTATCCAAATGGCATTGCCAAGCATAAGAAGCGTTCTTGACCGGGGCGGAAAACTAACCTTGATAAGCCATCTTGGAAGACCTTCAGGTGATGGCTTTGAAGCTCCATTTTCACTTGGACCAGTTGCAAAACGTTTAGGTCAGTTGCTTATGCGCGATGTCGTTTTTTCTGAAGTGGACACTACTTCAGACGTCGTACTCCTAGAAAATTTGCGATTTTCTACAGGCGAAAAATCTGGCGATGCGAAGTTTGCAAAGGCACTTGCGGAGCAAGGCGATATCTATTGCAACAATGCGTTTGGTACAGCACGTCGAAACCACGCTTCGATGGTTGCAGTTCCAGAAGCGATGGAAGGAAAACCTCGCGTAGCCGGTTTATTGCTCGCGAAAGAATTGCAATATCTAGATTATGCAATTACG
>JABAAL010000024.1 GCA_014238785.1 Phycisphaerales bacterium
CTTTAATGTCTTGTTTCGCCGAATCATCGTTGTAGCCGCTGTATAGACCGTATGTAATGACAGAACCTCTACTTCGATCTCGCACCCTAAGATGGGGCGCCAGTGCCGAATGCCTCGACGAGAGCGAAGCGTGTGCAGCGTTGGCGTCGCTTTTGTGCCCCCCACCTGTAAACGTCGCCACGACAATCGAAAACTGGTCTTGGGTTTGTTGCCCACTTTCATAGTTCGTAGCGGACTTATCCCCGAAATCCCATGTTGAAACATCCATAATGTCATCGGAGTTCGTCGTCTTTAGAGGCCGCGGAGCAGTGGTTTTCTCTGGGCCACAACCAACGTAGGCAAAAGCCAAGAGGATCAAAACGAGCAGTGTTGGAGAAAGTTTCATATTGAATATCGTACACGCCAAAAAGGGGGAGGAAAACCAATGATATTGACCAATAAGTGGGAGTTATATCGGACTTTACGAAAACTTTGAAAAATCACGTAAAGTTCAAGCAAAACAGGGGTTGTGTACGATAATTATAAGGTGCTCGTTGTATTGCTTGGTGGCTTCAATGGGCAACTCGCTTGAAGGGGGTTGGGGAGGACAGGGAAGTGTTAGGATTTGAGGAAATCGTCGCACAGCGACATAGTAAAGGTGTAAAAAAATGTCTGAAATCTCCGCAATCGGAAACGCAGTAGTTGGGTCTGTACGACCAGCGTCGCCAACAACACCAGTCGAGGTTGTCGCTCCAGCGTCTGACCTTGATGCCGCTTCAACAGCGGACTCTGTTGAGTTTTCTGAACAAGCGCAAATGCTTGAGAAAATTCACCAACTTCCCGACGTTCGCCAAGATCAAATTGATGCCATCAGGGGTGCAATCGCAAATAACACGTACTTAACAGATGAAAAAGTTGACATTGCGCTTGGTCGTCTTGTTGATGACGTCACCCGTTAATTAATATACTTTTGATACAGCCATCCAAAAAAAAAATCGTCGCCATACCATGGATTGTTATGGCGACATCTTTTTTGGGCTGTTCATCATCGCAAAAACAAGTTGGACCAACATCTGTTACAGCGGCGGGGTATGAGCAATACGCAATTTACACCCCAATCACCGTAAAAATTCACCCATTAAGTGGAATACGAACTGACGGCGAAGACGGAACTGATGCCGCAGTCGTTTCACATGTTTCATTCCTTGACGGTGATGGGTTCATGTGTAGGGGAGTGGGAACACTTTTTGTTGAAACGGTATCTGAAAGTAACAACCGCATAGAAACAACAACGTACGACCTGCGGGACCCAGAAGTTAACCGTGAATTGTTTGATATGGTCACAAGAACCTACCGCATCAAACAACCAACACAATCAAACACACCCTCAGTCAAAGTGCGGGTTTCCCTAAAAACTGACGGGGGAAAAACCCTTTCAAGCAAGAAAAAAACGCTTATAAATAACAATTTTGCCGATTAGCAGGCTGATGGATGCCAGATTGTTTTCATTTCAACAAACGGCTCAATATTCCACGGGGATGCCGCAATGGAACTGTCATACCAATCGTCATTTTCCAAGGAACTAAAGCGGACACGCTTCATGCTGTTGGCAGCTCCTCGCTCCACAACAATACGATCCTTTTTGCGCAATGCTGCAGAATATATACCTGCAACTTGGCGATGGCTCGCAACATGTTCGAGCAATTCGGACTGCGAACCAGTGAGCAAATTAATAACCCCAGCTGGAACGTCTGAAGTTTGACAAACCTCGCCAAAGATTGCTGTTGGAATTGGATTGGTGTCTGAACCCAATGCAACAATTGTATTGCCAGCGCAAAGCGGCGCGCCAATGAGTGTTACAAGACCAAGCAGTGACGGTGCCTTTGGTGCAATAACTGCAACAACACCTTGTGGTTGTGGCACCGTAAAGTTGTAATAGTTGCCTGCAACTGGATTTGCGCACCCAAGGACTTGTTGCAATTTATCTGTCCAGCCTGCAAATCGAACGAGGCAGTCAACCGAGGCATCGACTTCTTTTCTCGCGGAAGCCGCAGTAATATTTTGGGTAGTTTGAATTGCCGAAGCAAATTCTTCTCGTCGACCTTCGAGCATCTCAGCCATGCGGTATAAAATCTGTCCGCGTAAATACCCCGTAATACCCGACCAAGAATCAAATGCTTTTGTGGCCGATTCTACAGCCTCGCGAAAATCTTTTCTGGAGCCATGGCAGATGTGCGCAGAGATGTTGCCCTTTACATCTTCAATCGCGATGGATCTTCCAGATTCTGTTCTTGGAAATTTTCCACCAATATAAAGTTTATATGTTTTTGCTACTGTTAATCGAGACATGTTATTCCTCTTCTTACACTCCGCCTAGCCGTACATAGGGTCGAAGTCCTTGCATTCCACCTTCGCGACCAAATCCAGATTCTTTAAAACCGCCAAATGGTGAGGCAGCATCAAATTTGTTATACGTGTTACACCAGATAATTCCTGCGTCAAGTTGTTTCGCCACTTCGTATATTTTTGAACCCTTATCGGTCCACACGCCTGCAGCTAGTCCATAGGGGGAATTATTTGCCCTTGCAATTGCCTCCTCTGGCGTCCTAAACGTCATCACCGAGAGGACCGGACCAAAAATTTCCTCTCGAGCAATTCTGTGGCTCGGTTGAACGTCCGTGAAGAAGCACGGGTTGCACCAATACCCTTTGCTTGGCAAACGTTGCTCGTTCGCCTTGTGTAATTGTGCGCCCTCTTTTATGCCGGATGTAATGTAGCGCTCAACAGTTTCTAGTTGGCTCTGTGAATTAATCGCACCGAGGTCTGTGTTTTTATCTAAAGGATCACCAATGCGAAGCGAGCCAAGTCGTTGTGTAAGTTTGTGAATGACTTCTTCAAGGATAGATTCTTCCACAAAAAGACGAGAGCCGGCACAACAGACGTGACCCTGATTAAAATAAATCCCAGATATTATCCCCTCAACAGCTTGGTCTATCGCGGCATCTGCAAAAATAATGTTTGCACTTTTGCCGCCCAGTTCTAGCGTAAGTTTTTTGCCTGTTCCTGCGGTTTCTCGCATGAGCAATTTGCCTACCTCTGTGGATCCCGTAAATGCAACCTTGTTCACAAGTTTGTGTTCTGCTAGAAACCTCCCAGTGTCGCCTGCTCCCGTCACAATGTTCGCCACACCATCTGGAAGTCCTACTTCTTGGAATACTTCTGCCAAGCGCAGCGCAGTGAGCGAGGTTGTTTCTGCCGGCTTGAGGACACTTGTGTTTCCACACGCAAGTGCGGGGGCTAGTTTCCACGCAGCCATCAGAAGGGGGAAGTTCCAAGGAATTATCTGTGCGCAAACGCCAACTGGGGATGGTTTGCTTCCGGGGAATGCGTACGAAAGTTTATCTGCCCAGCCTGCGTAATAAAAGAAGTGCTGTGCAACAAGTGGAATGTCAACGTCTCTGGATTCTTTGATTGGCTTGCCGCCATCCATCGTCTCAAGAATTGCAAATTCTCGTGCGCGCTCTTGAATACGCCTCGCAATTCTATATAAATATTTTGCGCGTTCCGTTCCGCTCAGCCGCGACCATTTTGGTTGGGCAGCCTTTGCAGACCGAACCGCAGCGTCGACGTCTGCCTTACCTGCACAGGCAATGTCTGCCAGTTTTTCTTCGGTGGCCGGGTTAATCGATGCAAACCAAGAACGAGATTTGGGGGAGACAAACTTACCACCAATAAACAACTTGTTCTTTTGTTCAATTGTTATTTTTGTGCTATCGGGAGCTGGACTATAGTCCCAGCCACCAACAGTGTCTGATTGTGTTGTAATTGTCATTCGTTACGCCTCGCTAAAATCATAGGTTGCCCCATACCGCCCCGTGTTTTGTTTTATTAATTGCCGTAGAACGTCGTTTGTTAAACTAGATGCCCCAAACCTAAATAGGTGTGGGGAAAGCCAACTATCACCAAGCGTTTCTTTTACCATCACAAGGTAATGCAACGCTTGCTTTGCTGTTTTAATTCCACCTGCAGGCTTCATGCCAATTCGTATACCCGTCTTCTCGTAATGCTCTCTAATTGCCTCAAGCATCACGAGGGTCACCGGCATTGTTGCAGATGGGCTTACTTTTCCAGTCGAGGTTTTGATAAACACCTCGCCATCTTCAATTGGTCCCGTTGATGCTGCGGCCTGCATAGCAAGATCAGAAGCAGCGCGAACATTTTCAAGGGTCTCAAGTTCACCAGTTTCTAGAATAATTTTCAAATGAGCACTGCCACATGCAATTCGAACTTGTGCAATTTCCTCGGCGACCTCTTCAAAATACCCTGATAAAAATGCCCCGCGGTTAATGACCATATCTATTTCATCTGCACCCGCTTTAACAGCCTCTGTCACATCATTAAGGCGAACGGCTAATGGATATTGCCCGCTGGGAAAACCGGTTGCAACCGATGCAACCGAAACACCCGAACCCTCCAGCGCATGTTTGGCAACCTGTACCAAACTTGGATAGACGCAAACCGCAGCAACCGAAGGTAGCGGAGGATCAAGAATGCCTTCCCATGGTGCAATAGCCTTGCGGCAAAGCGAGCGCACTTTTTCGGGAGAGTCCTTTCCCTCGAGTGTCGTGAGATCAATCATGGAAAGTGCAAGGCGTAGTCCCTGTTGTTTTGAATCGGTTTTAATAGATCGCCGAGTAAAAGAAGCGGCGCGCTGTTCCACCATCACAGTATCAACGGGTCTTCGCATGGTCATATTGTATCGACCGATGCTTAATTCCGAGCCGTTTTAAACATTGTCGGTAAAAACCATGTTGCAACGGTTTCTATTGATTTTTTGTTTTGGGGGTCTGGAATGTTGTACACCATATACATTGATGTTGCGTTATCAATGACGTGTAAAAAATCTGTTCCTTGACCATTTGAGGTTGTTAAGATCGTAAAGCCATCAGCGGTGTTCGTACTATTAGCAACTGCACGGGATGTGTGTTGACCCGCCGCTACAAATATTAAGGCGGCAATAAAAAAAGCAGTCCCCCAAAGCACGGTGTTTCCCTTTGAAGTTTCGTTGTCTTTCATATTAGTCATCTCCTCAGCGCCTCATTGCTGCTGCGGCATCTTTGGATAGCGACCGCTTTCCAAGAATTTCTATTCGATTTGCGTTATAGTTCCATGAACTAGCGATAAGTGTGCCTTGGCCAAGTTGCGTGTCAACAATATACACAACCCCAGAGCCGAGACCATTGACCATTCCTGATACGGCTAGGTATTGGTTTTGTGTTGGAACTTGGGCCTCTGTTACCGGCACAAGTGACACCGCGGCAAGCACGGCAAGGAGTGCTGTATTTAAGGCAATCAAGCCGTTTCGAGATGTTGATTTCATTCTTTTCTCCTCTGGTTGGTCTTGTAGTTTAATCTTGATGTCCACGTTTTGATGACATCAAATTAATTGTTACAACTACAGCAAAAAATATAAAAATTAAACCAAAGCCCATCCACGCCGCTGGTGATTTTCGTAAACTGGGTTCTGGTGGTGGCATTGGCACGTTGGCAAGAACTTTTGACACAATGCTGGAGCATAAAAATAAAATAATGAGTCGTTGAATTGTTTGCATTACGTAAGGATACCCTCTATTAGTTCTTATTGTGGATTTCGCAGTTGTACGCTGCTTGTTGCACCCAAGGAGCGATATATTTCTTCTGTTGCAAAGGATTGGTTCATTGTAAAAAAGTGGATGCCACGCACATTGTGGTCTAGCAATTCGGCACATTGTTCTGCTGCCCAACTTGTGCCGATTTTACGAACAGCATCCTCATCATCTTGAAATTTATACAAGCGTTTCTGAAGTTTTGCGGGGAAATTGGCGCCTCCTGCAAGTTCTGCCATCCTTCTCATACCTGCAATGGATTGAATTGGCATGATGCCTGCAAAAATTGGTGATGTAATGCCCGCAAGCTCACAGCGCTCTACCCAGTCAAAGAATGCTGCATTGTCAAAAAAGAGTTGTGAGCAAATCCAATCAATACCACGATCTACCTTTAGCTTAAGGTGATCCATTTGTACCAAACGATTTGGAGTTTCTGGATGACCTTCTGGAAAACCCGCAACTCCAACTCCGAACGAATTGCCGGTACATTCGTGAATACATGTAATTAAATCTGAAGCTTGTCTAAAATCACTCTTGCTATCTCCGTCGAGCAGTCGGTCACCACGAAGAGCGAGAATGTTATCTATTCCTGTGTCGATATACGATTGCAAAATAGTGGAAACTTCCTGTTTGCTATGGCCAACACACGTAAGGTGCGGTATTGGGTCAAGCGATGTTTTAGACGCTATGTGACAAACTAATTCGTGTGTTTTAAATCGAGTTGAACCGCCTGCACCGTAGGTAACGGAAACAAAGGAAGGCTCTAGGGCCTCAAACTTATGCAGCCTGTCTGTGAGTCCTACCCAACCAGCCTCTGTTTTTGGTGGGAAAAACTCAAAACTAAAGACAGTTTGGTCTCGTTCTAATATTTCTCGCATCTTCATGAGGTATAGGATAGTGTCTCGAGTAATTAAGCGACACTTTTTTATTTGTTATATTCACCATATACTTCTGTTTTATAGAGGAATGCCCAAAAATTCCAAAATCGACCGCAAGGCGATTGAGCCTTTGTCTCAGAAAACTCGAGGCACGAAAAGATGCAGAGTTAGCTTTAATTTATTCAAGCCAACTCGGCGAGGTACTCGGTCTCACGAGTGCCCAGGCTCGAGAGGATTTGCGACCTTTGGTACGTTTGGTAGACCGAGTGTTGGTTACACCATTATACCGCTATGTAAACAACTATCGACTTTTATTGAGTAACCAAAAGCGCCCGGTGCTACGCCTCTGTGGGCGTTTCCTGCGGAACAGCGTTTTCACCAAACAATGCCGTGCCAACGCGCACAATATTTGCGCCACACTCAATAGCAACTTCAAAATCGTTCGACATTCCCATAGAAAGAATGTTAAAAGCACCGCCTGAATTTTTATCGAGTTTCATTTCTTCAAACAACTCAGAACAGCGAGTAAACACTGCTCTTGAGTCTTCGGGATTTTCGGCGATAGGCGCCATGCACATCATGCCCCGTGGTTTAACACACGACATTGTTTCGAGTTGTTCCAACAAATATCCAATCGCGGCTGGTGCAATTCCCGTCTTTTGCCGTTCCTTTGAAATGTTTATTTGCAACAATACTTCGATTACCTGTTTTCGTTTTTCGGCAATTTCTTGAATTTCTTCTGCCAGTCGCAAGGAGTCTAGCGTATGGATCAACCGTGTTAGAGGTAAAACGCGACGACATTTGTTTCTTTGTAAATGACCGATGAAGTGCCAACGAATTGGATTAACTAAAGCTGGTTCACCAAGTTCTTTTCGTCGATCAGCATACTCCTCTATTTGAGCTGCCAGTTGCGTAAAGTGTTGCAATCGGTTCTCACCAAAATCAGCGTGCCCCAAATCAACAAGTTGTCGAACTTCATCAACGGATGCGTGTTTTGTCACAGCGACCATGTGGATCTTAGAAGCATCGCTACCAACTCTATCGGCTGCGTCTGCTATTCTTTGTTGTACTGCTTGGTATCGTTCCTTGATTGTTTGCACGTGTATTCCCCTCCTTGGGATTCGTGTATGACAGCATACCTTCTATTTTGCAACTACGACTAATCCTAATGCCTCGGCCATTGTTTCTCCAATATCTGCTGGGCTGTCTGAGGCCATCAGCCCTGAGGCTCGAAGTGATTCTATTTTAGCTTGAGCCGTATCATCTTCGCCGCCAACAATTGCCCCAGCATGACCCATTCGTTTCCCTTTTGGTGCAGTAATGCCGGCAATGAATGTAACGACAGGTTTGGACATATTTTCTTTTACCCACTTTCCTGCTTCTGTTTCATCGCTCCCGCCAATTTCGCCAATCATGACAACACCATCCGTCTCATCGTCTGCCTCAAATCGAGCAAGCAAATCGATGAAGTTCGCGCCCTTGATTGGATCTCCGCCAATTCCAATACAGGTAGATTGCCCCATGCCAAGAGAACTTGTTTGCCATACCGCTTCGTAGGTCAACGTACCTGAGCGGCTAATTATTCCAACGCTTTTGCCGCTTGTGGAGTCGGAGGGGGCGGTATGGATGTACCCCGGCATAATGCCAATTTTACATCCACCCTCAAACGTTGCGTTTGCTCCGTCTCCCGAGACTTTCTTTCCGGGAGTAATGATTCCAGGGCAATTTGGACCAATAAGAACGGTTTTTGGGTATTCTTTGAGTGCTGACTTGACACGCATCATATCTGCAACTGGAATTCCCTCAGTAATTGCACAAATTAACTCAATCCCGGCGTCTGCCGCTTCCAAGATGGAATCCGCCGCAAATGGCGGTGGGACAAAAATCATTGATGCGTTTGCGCTCGTTTCCTTAACTGCTTCTGAAACAGTATTAAAGATTGGTAGCCCATTGTCATCTTTTTGTCCGCCCTTGTTTGGGGTAACGCCACCAACCATATTCGTGCCGTATTCCAGGCAGCCTTTTGTGTGAAATGCACCAGATGAACCGGTTATTCCTTGGCAGATGACTTTTGTTAAGTTGTTTACAAGAATTGACATGCTTTACTCCATTTAAGACAATGCAGGATACCGCCAACAGGCCAAGATGACTACACTTACCGTATGTCTTCCCCAACAAAAAAACCATTAACATACGCAGAGTCTGGTGTCGACATCGAAGCAGGCGATCGACTCGTGGGGCTCATTCAAACAATGATGAAAAGGACGCATGGACCTCGTGTCCTTGGGGAACACGGGGGGTTCGCGGGCATGTTCAGGCTTGATTTCAATGAACGCCTATTCAAACGCAATTACAAAGACCCTGTTCTTGTTGCCTGTACCGATGGTGTCGGCACGAAAGTAAAGCTTGCGTGCGAGCTTCGTATATATGACACTGTTGGAATAGATTGCGTCGCAATGAATGTAAATGACATGATTGTGCAGGGAGCCGAACCGCTCATTTTCTTGGACTACCTTGGACTTCATACACAAGATCCAGAAACAACCGCAGCTATTGTCTCGGGTGTTGCCAAGGGGTGCGAAATATCCAACTGCGCATTAATTGGCGGTGAATGTGCTGAAATGCCAGACATCTATAGAGAAGGAGATTTTGATATTGCTGGTTTTGCTGTTGGTGTCGTTGAACTTGACCGAGCGATTGACCCAAGCAGAGTTGAGGCGGGTGACGTTGTCATTGGCCTTCCGTCAAGTGGCGTGCATTCGAATGGCTTCACCCTTGCTCGTGCAGCGATTGCTGATTTAGATTTGCAAAAAGTATATCCAGAACTTGATACTGAAAAAACGTTAGGGCAAGTCTTGCTCGAGCCAACAAAGATTTACGTTGAACCAATTGTTAAATTATTAAAGCAATACAAGGTTAAAAAAGTTGTATCTGGAATGGCACACATTACCGGCGGGGGAATTGCGGGAAATCTTTGTCGATCTCTTTGTGACTCTGTTGATGCAACAATTCATCTCGACCGATGGGAAACGCCGACGATTTTTTCATTCCTACAAGAACACGGAAACATCGAAACAGAAGAAATGTATCGAGTCTTTAATATGGGAATTGGATACATTTTACTAGTCCGTCCTGCGTTTGCAGATTCAATAATGGCACACCTTGAACAACTTGGTGAATCACCCATCGTTCTTGGCGAAATCACTGGTGGATCAGGAAAAGTCCACGTTATTGAAAGGGAAGACAATGCTTGAGGTGGCGCTTATCTCTCTTTGTTTTGGGCTTCAAGATGTAGAGCCTACACAGCCCCAAGCACTTATCCGCGCCGGCGTTTGGTTGCCTCGGCTTGGCGGTACCATTGAAGATGGTGGTGGCGAAATTGATTTTGAAACTTCCATTGATTTAAGGACAAAAGAAACCATTCCTTTGGTTGAGTTTTCTATTACACCAATCAAAGACATTACCATGACCATGTCGTTTTTTGATTTTTCAACATCTGGAACCGGTCAGTTTGTTGGGAATGATGTCTTTGGTGGAATGGAAATGCGTGATGGTGACTCGTGGTCGGCAACCACAAAACTGCAGTCTGTTGGAATTGAAGCTTCGTGGAATATTTGGACACCATATTCAACTGATGGCAACGCAACACTTTCGTTTGCACCCGTTGTTGGAATTCGGTGGTTCGGTGTTGAATCGACGCTTGGTAACCGAACAACTTCACGAGATGTACTGCATAAAAATTCTTGGATAGCAATTCAGGGTGGCTTCGAGATGGCATTCACGTGGGATACTCGGGAAACACTTGGCTGGGCAGATACTGTTTCTATTGAAGCGCAATTGCTCGTGGGATCGATGTTTGGGGCGGATGGGGGAACAATGGCAAGTGTTCAAGCAGGGCTTTCTATTGATTTTACGCCGAGCATTGGTGGGGTTTTTGGATATCGTTTACAAGAACTAGGGGCAGAAGACGGTGATTACGCCTTTAATGCGGGTTTACAGGGGCTGTTTATTGGTGGGGAAATTCGTTTTTAGCGAACGCTTCCACGATTACTCCGTACAAGAAAACTATGTCAAAGACAAACCGACCATCTGGCAAATTCCTCCGAGCAAAAGCACGACATGTACTTTTTGCAGCTGGGCCGAATAAGTTAAGCCGAGGCCGTTTGTTTAAAAAACACTTCGACCAATCTATTGATTTAAAAAAGGTTGAGATAACTTCGCCTTCCTGGCCGAGTGCTTTTGATGGCCTTCGAATTGGTCATGTAAGTGATTTTCATCTTGGTGATCTTATGCCACTGGATCGTGCGCTTGGTGCAATTGATACGTTAGTATCTCAAGAACCCGACATAGTCGTGTGTACCGGTGATGTCGTTGATTTACACGTCAATGGCGCTCTTCCGCTTTTAGAGGCGCTTGCAAATATAGGCGCGCCGCTTGGCACCATGTTAGTCCTTGGAAATCACGACGAGCTTGATTGCGCTAGCGCGTTAAGTTTGATGGCACAATCGTCTGGAGTTCGATTGTTGCGAGATGCCTCATGTCAAATACACCACAACGGCAATGTACTTACTGTTGCTGGGATTGACTGGGCAAAAACATCAAAACAATGCAAAAGTAAAGTTGAAAAAGTTTGTGATGACCAAACCCACATTCTCCTTTCACACAACCCAAAGGCGTTTACAACAGCATCTGAAGTTGGAGTGCCTCTTACGCTTTCTGGTCATACCCACGGTGGTCAGGTTGCGATGCCAAACCGCAGGGGAGCTAACCTTGCGGTTGCTCACCGGTACACTGCGGGCGTGTACGAACGCGGCGACAGTCGGCTGTTTGTAACCGTAGGTGTAGGCGCTTGGTTTCCACTTCGCATTAATTGCCCCGCAGAAGTTGCACTTATTACTGCAACATCATCGAGCTAATTTTTCGAACGGCATTACCTCGATGTGATTGCGCATTTTTTTCTTTTGGTGACATTTCCGCACTTGTTTTGTTTGCACTTGGAACAACGAGTAGGGGGTCGTACCCAAAACCATTCTCTCCCCTTGGTATAAAACCAATGATTCCGCCGAAGGTGCCTGTCGATTCAGCAATAATTGTTCCGTCTGGATCGGCCACACAAATAGCACAGACAAACCGCGCCGTTCTTTCGTTTGCTGGAACATCTTGCAATTGTTGCAACAGCAGCGCATTGTTCTCCCGATCTCTCTCTTCTCTTGTGTCCCCTTTGCCAGCAAATCGCGCAGAATACACGCCTGGTCTACCGTCAAGGGCATCAACAGAGAGGCCCGAGTCATCCGCCATGCATCGAATACCTGTTGCTTTGGCGTACCCCACTGCTTTTATTTTTGCGTTGCCTTCAAAGGTGTCGGCATCTTCGTTGGGTTCTTCGTACGTTGCTTCAGTTGAGTCTAAGCCATCGACTTCTACGCCTAGTGGTTCTAATATTTCCCGAACCTCTTTAAGTTTATGTTCATTTGAGGTTGCAAGAAGAATTCGCATGTTACGTACCTTGCCAACAAGCTGGTACGTTTCCATGCGTAGCTGTAATCGTGCTACGTATGCCTCCCCGCCCCTTCCAGTTCGTCACGATTTGTAACCACGTTGGATCCATGCATTGCACGAGGTCGTCTCGCATTTTGTTTGTAACCGCTTCATAAAAGATGCCTTCGTTGCGAAATGATTGGTGATACATCTTCAAACTTTTCAGTTCAATGCACGAACTCGCTGGCTCGTATCGGAGTGTGATCGTTCCAAAATCTGGATGCCCAGTCACTGGACAAACCGAAGTAAATTCTTCATTTACATGTTCAATCAAAAACGGCGTTTTAGTCGGCGTTTCAAACGTTTCTAGCAAACTCACATCAGGCATCCACCTATTCTACATTGGTGTCTGACGCCTGAACTACGACGAGCGCTAGTTTTTTATATTCGTGATGAACCTTACAGGCCGTAACGGAGGACGAGCGTAATAACTTGGGGCTGGTCGGGGTTGATTACCAGCGAATGGCGAAAGGAAAGTCGCGCTTCTTGAAAAGCGTCGATATCAGTTTTTTCACCCAAAAGCCAGGTATTGAGTCGGTTCACACCTATACCGTTAAGCGCTCGCCAGTTTTGCTCGTCGTACTCAATGGCTACTTTGTACGCATTGACGGATGCTTGATAATCACCAAGACGGAATTCCGCCCATCCAAGTTGTTCGAAGGTGTCGGTAGTTGGTTCAAGTTGCACTAGCTGCTCCGTTGTGTTTACCACTTCTTGATACCGTTTTTCTTGTGTTAATAAGTAAATGATATTTCGCATCAATTGCGGAGAAGGATTCTCCATAACTTCTGATGCGGCTATGTAAGAATTAAGCGCGTCCTGTGGTCGTTGTAACAATTGATATGTTGCCGCTAACGTTACTTGAGCCTGGGCTACTCCACCATCAATTTCGACTGCACGTTCCGCAAACACCAGCGCGCTTTGCGGGCGCCCCATTTGGAGATATGTTGTTGCAATATTTGTATTAGCTCCAACATTCTCTGGGTGAATCGTCAGCGCTCTGTGGTATGCCCTAACAGCATCAATATATTTCTTCAGCATTTGCAACGAGACGCCATATCCAAATTGGGCATCAAAATTTCGCGGCTCAAGTTTTATCGCTCGAGCAAAAACGGGCTCCGCCCTCTCCCACTCTTTCTTTATGAGGCAAATATCACCAATGCCAACCAGCGCATCGGTCGCAACAGGATTTTGCCAAAGTACTTCTTTAAACATTTTCAATGCTTCATCGTAGTCGCCGTGATTTTTGGCAATTTCAGCAGCATGTATGGTGACCTGCTGCATATCGGTGACTACCTCGGTAGCAATTGGTGCAACATCGTCCACTTCTGTTGTGGGCGAAATAGCGTGGCAGCCAACTCCAAAAAGAATGCTGGCATATAGAATTAAATGAATCGATTTCATGTCGTGTTTAGAATACTTGGAATGGGTTCGCTATCGGCTTTTTTTTGCTAATTTCGCCATTTTTCGTAATTTTGAGATATTCACCACGTCCATCGATATTCCTTTTTCATTATCCTCTTTGGAGGTTTCAAGAATCTTTGGCACGTCCTCAAAAAGTGGATGGCCGAGTATTGCCTTAAAGCAACTCAACCCACAGGTTCCGGCGCCAATATGCGCGTGCCGATCAAGCCGTGAGCCAACTTGGCCTATCGAGTCGTTGAAATGAAACACCTTGATGTTTTGAAGACCGGCAGCATCCTCAAATTGCTGAAGAACCTGTGATGCTTTTTTTGTCGTTGTCATGTCGTAGCCACCTGCAGTCACATGGCACGTGTCAAAACAAAAACCAATACGACTTGGTTCACAAACATTTTCTCTAATCCAACCAAGGTGTCGAAAATCATAGCCAAGATTTGTACCTGATCCGACAGTTGTTTCAAGGCAAGTCATTGTTTTGTACCCAGCAAGATCTCCGTGAATTTGGTCCATCGCAGAAACGATTCGTTGCAACCCAGCAATCTCTTCTTTTGAAATTGGTTCCTCTAGTTCGTTTGGTTCACCACGTTTTCGGGGTGAACCAAGCCGCGCGCCTGGGTGCGAAACCAAAAAAGGAATGTGCAATCGTTCACATCGTTCTATTTCTTCGCGTTGTAACTCTATTGATTTGATTTGAGAATCTGATTCGGGTGAAGCTAGGTTTACCAAGTAGCTGTTGTGGCTCACAGTTCTATTTGTTCCATCCCATTCCATTTTTTTAAGGGTTGAAACCCACAAATCAACTTCTTCATCTACCAATGGCTTTGCTTTCCATTGCCGCTGATTTTTGGTAAACACCTGAACGCAATCCATCTCCTGCGCAGAAGCGGCATTCAATGCATTCACCATTCCTCCAGCTATTGAAAGATGCGATCCAAACAAAATATTACGCTGACAGGTGTCGGTCAAATTCAAGAAGCGCCGCTGGGTTGTCTCCAACCATGCGAATTCTTGCAAGATTATCTCGGGCGTTCACTTCTTCTTCCACTTGTTCGGTAATGAACCACTGAAAGGCAACCTCGACGTGCCACGATTTTTCATCTCGTGCCATACTGAAAATGTCAGTAATTTGCTCAGTTACTACTCGTTCTTGTCCAAGCGCTGCTTCAAAAACAGACTCAGCATTTTTAAATATTGCAACTGGGCTTGGGGGGCTAATAAGAGTAATCGGCAAATCCCACTCACCCAACAGGCTAACTATTTTCATCGCGTGTTCGTGCTCTTCTGCTGCTTGTGCAAGAAACCACTTTGCCATCCCTGGTAGGTTTTCTTGCTCAAACCAAAAAGACATCGCAAGATATTGCATCTCGGCACCAAGTTCATGGGTGATTTGTTCGTTCAGTTTTTTTTGTAGTTTTTCACTTACCATGTTTGTTCCCTCATTATTATGTTGCAGCAACTCCAAGAAGTGATGCTGCAGATTGTGTAATGTCAGTGTAGTGCAAACCACACATTCGCAAGATTGATTCTGGCGAACGCGCTGATTTTGGTATGCGTTGTACATGCAGTTGTTTCACGGTAAACGCATCACCAGAAGGTGCGCAAGCATCCGCAACTGCTGAGCCCATTGACGCTCCATAGTTATCTTCAACAACAAGAACAATTCCGTTATTTTCATTCACTATGTCAAGAAGTCGTTCCTCGTCAAACGGAAGTGAATACAAATCGAGCAACGTTGCATCGACGCCCATGCGGTCCAGTTCTTCGATTGCTTTATTGCACTCGTGAATCATGTAGCCCGCAGAAACAATAACTAAGTCTCGTCCTGCTGTAAGTACTTCCATCCCACCAAGCTCAAACTTGGTTGATTCGTTATAAATCATTTCAACCTCGGGGCGGAACGTTCGAAGATAACAACACCCCATATGATCAGCCATGGCGTGCGTCAAACCGTATGCTGCCCAAGCATCCGCGGGTTGCAACACATAGCAACCTGGATTTCCGTGGTGATCCTTCATGGTTCCAAAACTTCTAAACCAAGCAATATCTGGGAGTGACATTTGACTTGGTCCGTCAGCGGCAAGTGAAATGCCACTGTGGGATCCAACAATTTTAATATTCGCGCCAGAGTTGATTGCCATTTCTATTTGGTCATACCCACGAGTAATAAATTTTGCGAACGTGGAACAGAATGGAATTTTTCCGGCAGCACTTAAACCAGCACCAACCGAATACATATTTTGTTCAGCAATTTTACATTCAACAAATCGGTCGCTTAGTTCGCTATCGTTACCAAACGCATTACTAAAAGTTGAGTTGCTTACATCGGCATCGACTGTCCAGACCTTTTGGTTTGTGTGTCCAAGCGCTCGAAGTGCAATGCCGTATGCGCGACGGGTCGCCATTGTTCCAGATTGGAGCGACGTTGTCATGTCCCATTTTTCTGCAGCTTGGCTAAGGGTCATTGGCTCAGTGACCAACGCTTCGATAGTGCTCGATTCTGGTGGTGCCAAAACTGCAATGGGGTCTGTTGTCATAGAAGAGGTAAGCTTCAAGCCTGTTTGGCGAAGCTCTGCAATCACGGTTTCGAGTTGCTTGCCTGTGGCTGGTTTGCCGTGCCAGTTTCCACCCTGCATAGAGGGTGCGCCCCACCCTTTGACTGTCTTTGCAACAACCGCCATTGGCTGCGTTCGGCCGACGGCGCCAAAGGAATCAAACGCTGCTTTTATTTCGTCGGGCGAATGACCATCGATAACGGCGACATCAAATCCAAACGCCTCAAGTTTTGCCGCGAGTTTTTTGGGGGATTGTTGTTCGCTCACCGCGCCGGCTTGTCCATAACTATTACAGTTAAATATTGGAAGTACGTTCGTGAGGTTGTGGTCCATCATAAAGTCGAGTGCTTCGGTGATTTGTCCTTCGCGCGCTTCGCCATCGCCAATGATGCAATATGTTTTACGGCCAGTGTTGTCGGCGCGTGCTGCAAGCCCAAGGCCAGCTGCAACGGATAATCCTTGCCCAAGGGAACCAGTTGCAGCATCAAAAAAGGCCACCCCTTCCATTGGATTTGGGTGACCATCAAGTGGAGAATCGTCTTCGCGCAATGTTGTAAGATGGTCGCGGTTCAGTTGTACTGGCTCGCCATTCCAATCAACGATTGCGCCGATATCCGCCATAGCCGCATACACCGCAGGAACTGCGTGGCCCTCTGAGAGAACCAATCGGTCAGATGTCGGGTTATTTGGATTGTCGGGAAGCCAGCGCATTGTTCTGTACATCAACACGGCAACAAGGTGCCCAATACTCATGGCAGAGGTCGGGTGACCGCTGCCTGATTCCGCACACATTTCAAGCGACATGGTGTCAAGCAAAATCGCTCGAGCGTGAATGGCTGTTTCAAAAGACATCTTTGATTCCTTCCGTGGAGTGGTGAGGTGAACTGAGTTTTTTGTGAAATTAGGGGTATTTCACGGTGCGGCAACAAAGGGTGCAGTATTGCATGTTGCGCCGATTAGGGCAACGCAAAAACATAGGAAAAACAGCAGGTTCGTGAGATAATCGCAATTGCGTGGTACACTCAACATTGTTCTGAAGTCGGCACCTATTGTTTTTAAGAATTTGCGTAGTAGAGAGAGTAAAACCATGGTAGTAAAACAAGCAACAAATATAAAAGCCGTCTGTGATCGAGACGCCCTTGTCGAGGCGATGGCCCTCATTACTGGCGTTGTTGCTGGACGAACCCCGACTCCAGCGCTCCAATGCGTAAGGCTTTCTGGAGAAGATGGTCGTCTCACACTCGCTGCAACCGATGGCGAAGTGGCGCTCACGCTCTCAATCGATAGAGTTGACTTGGAAGATGGTGGCGAAGTATTGGTTCCTGCTGATAAATTTTCTCAAGTTGCTCGAAGTTGTGACGACACCACACTGACGATTGTCGGCGATGGGGATGCGCTCCATGTTCGTTCATCGGATTCTCGTTTCAAAGTATTTGGATTCCCAATTTCAGAAGCCCCTGAAATTCTTGCGTTTGAAGATGCCGAGCCAGATTTTTCTGTTGACGGGGCTGCATTCCGCGGACTCATGGAGCGAACCGTGTTTGCTGCTGCAACGGATCACAGTCGATACGCAATCAATGGCGTACACCTTGATTTGCAAGGATCTCAGATTAGACTTGTAGCAACAAATGGCCATCGTCTTGCTCTTTCAATGGGACCATGCGATAACAATTGTGAAAAAACGGACTGCATCGTCCCAACAAAAGCGATGACGTTACTTAAGCGACTACTTCACGATGGGGGTGGAACCGTTTCAGTAAAAATAGATAACGGCCGAATCGTTTTCCATGTTGACAATGGTGCCGGTTGTACTTCAACGCTTACAAGCAACCTCGTTGAAGGTACCTTCCCTCCATTTGAAGATGTCATTCCAAAAGACCTTGACCGAAAAGCTGTTGTGAACAAAGACGCACTACATCGCGCGGTTCGCAGGGCTCATCTTATGACCAACGAAGAGTCACGGGGTGTCAAATTGGTCTTCGATGGAACGTGCTTAAAAATCACAAGCCGTGCACCCGAAACTGGTGAAGCAGAAATTGAAGTTCCTATCGAATCGTTCACGGGTGACAAACTCGAAATTGCGTTCAACCCTGTCTATATTATGGATGCGCTCAAAGTAGTCGATGGTGATGATGTAACAATAGAGTTGAAAAAGAGCGAAAAGCCCGGGCTCATTCGCAGCGGCTCTAATTTTGTGTACATCATCATGCCAGTAAGTTTGTCTTAATCAAAGAAGGGGGCCAGGGTTTCTTCCGCGGTTAATTCCGTTGTCTTTAGTGCCGTTTGAGTATTTCACTGCACAGCCCCAAGGTTTAACGTAACTGGGTACAACTTTTTCACCAGAAATTATTTGATTAACTGCACGCAATACATGTGTTTCTGCGTCTTTGCCTTTTTTAAATCTTTTATCATCACTCAACGCGCCCTGATAAACAAGCACACCTTCTGTGTCTATTACAAACAGGTGGGGTGTTGTTTTTGCGTCGTACAAATGGCCGACCTCGCCATCGTAATCCATTAACATTGGTATATCTGCGTCGAATTCTGCTAAAAACTTTGTTCCACTTTTTAGAATATCTTTTTCTGAACGGTTGGCGGTTGAGTTAATCGCAATATATACAACCTCTGTTTTTGTGTCTTCAAGATCTTCCAAGAGTTTGGGGATAACGCCAAAGCCCCAAGCTTTCATACAATAGGGACACGAGTCGTTAAACCATTCAAGAATAACAATTTTCCCTTCGTAATCAGAAAGCGTATGCGTTTTTCCATTTTGGGATTCCAGTGTAAATGCTGGTGCCGGTTCACCAATTTCTGCGGTTAATTTTTCTGGTGCGGGTTCTGGTTTCGGTTGCGCTGCTGCAACAAGAAAGAGAGAAGAAAAAACGATTAACAGTGATTTTAAAATAGATTGCATACCTAGCTCCTTTATTTTTTAGTTGTATCAGGTTTTGCCACAACTTGCACAACGTAGCATGGGTCATATTCATTGCCACCCAACAGTAGTAACCCCTCTATCGTAAACGAACCGGCGCTTGCTGCTGCATAATCCAATTCTATGGGTATTGTTAGTACAAACTGGTCTTTTTCTAAACGCAATTGATTGGTTCCAAGGAAACGGACTCCACGTTGCTCAACCCCTATAAAACTAATAGTTGTTTCGCTCGTTGTTCCTGTAATTTCAATTTTGTTATTCGAAACTAATTGCGTTGCCTTTGAAAGTTCGGAGAGTTCTTTTGGCAAAAGATTTTTCCATCGCTTTAAGCGCATGTCTCGATGCAGTGGCCCTTGAGTCGTTTTATTTGTTTTTATTTTTACAACTTGTTCTTGCTCACCAATAACGCAAATCTTTTTGCATGCAAGCCAATGGGTGTTCACTTCAAAAACAACCTCGTCGGTTTGTATGATTTTTGGAGACATCACAGGAATAAAAATTGCGCATTGTTTGTCGTATCCGTATGTTGTACCCTCTTTACTCTTGAATAATGACGGGCGAGGAAATATCGGCTTGCCAACTTTGAATCCCTCGGGGGTGTTGACTTCTATTTCGATTGGTGCGCCGCTTGCGCCAGAATCTTTCCAATACACGCGCCAGCCCTCTTCTGGAGTAAGCAAGACGAGGAGGTTGAACGCTTGCCCCGGACCAACCCAGCCAATATCAGTTCGAACCTCAACGGCAGCCTGTCCGGAGTGGATTTGCGTAGGGGGTGGGGGGTTCGTTAAAAAAATGAGTAGAAATGATATAAGTGCAAGGGACATATAAAAACTCCATTTGGTGTATTCTGCTCAGTATGGTAAAACTATTCCCCACATTTGTCTTGTTGATTCTATTGTCAAGCATGGGGTGCGGTGGAGGCATTAGTGATAAGAATATCTCCTTTGTTGGGGCATCCGACACGGCGGTCTTGATGCTTGATGGAGTTAGTGAGTTATTTGGCACAAAAACAAGGACGGTGCTTATTGATTGCCGTGAGTCTTGGAGATACAACAAGGCGTCTATTCCCAATGCAATCAATATTCCTTTTGGTCAGATGAGAAACAAGTTATATGAACTCGATGATGCTGGAATTATCATTGTTTCTGGGGAAACGTATAATGATCCGGTTGCCATTGCAATGAGCAAAACCCTCATGGAGCTAGGTTTTAAGGATGTTAAAACACTCCGGGGCGGTATTATGGGGTGGGAAGACGCCGGAGAACCGGTAATTACAAAATAATAAAAACATTTCTTTCTTGCCTTTGGTTTAACCTCGGGTTATTCTTGCTAAGGATACCGCTATATATGTTAGTGTTATAGGACCTTTTGGCAACCGTTGCGCCCTCTTGTGCGTATAGATATGACTTGAAGCCGACAAATAGGAACTCGTTCGAAAACGACTACCCTCAACAATGGCTTGTAGGAGAGAATAAAAAATGATTTCAAGAACTTTACTTATTACATCAATCGCGGGCCTTTGCTTGGTCCTTGCTGGCAAAGCAATAAAGCCAGCTGCGCACACTGGACAAGATTCAGTAATTTCCCACACTGGACAAGATCCAGTTAAATCGCACACGGGTCAAGACCCTGTTCATTCATTTGGCACGGGCTTTACTTCGATTCGACTCGTCACTGGTTTGGCAAGACCTGTTCAAGTTGTTGCGCCACCGAATGATTTTGATCGAATTTTTATTGTCGAGCAGCGTTCGGGAAGTACGGGTCGCATTCGAATTTTTAATCTTGATACAAACACATTAAACTCGACCCCATTTTTATCTTTAACGGTAAGCACAAGTTCAGAACAAGGGTTACTTGGTCTTGCGTTCCATCCTAACTACGATCAAAACGGCCAGTTCTATGTGAACTACACAGCGAGCAATGGTGACACATACATCAAACGATATACTGTTTCTTCTAATCCAGACATCGCAGATTCGGGTAGTGGGTACACAATTATGACAATCGACCAGCCCTATACAAACCACAACGGTGGTTGGCTTGGATTTGGTCCTGATGGATACCTTTATATAGGTACTGGCGACGGTGGTAGTGGTGGTGACCCCGGCAACCGAGCGCAAGATATAACAAACCAAAAACTTGGCAAGATGTTGCGAATAGATGTGGACGGTGGGCTACCCTACTCCAATCCTCCCTCAAACCCATTTGTGGGCATAACAGGGGATGACGAAATCTGGGCGTATGGCCTTAGGAATCCCTGGCGGTGTAGTTTCGATAGCGAAACCGGCGATCTTTGGATGGGCGATGTTGGCCAAAACGCCTACGAAGAAGTTTCATTCCAACCTGTAACAAGTACTGGTGGAGAAAATTATGGATGGCGTTGTTATGAAGGTAACCACACGTATTCGACAGGTGGTTGCCCAAACCAATCTACGATGACATTTCCTGTTTGGGAATATCCCCATTCTTCTGGCTGTTCCATCACCGGCGGAGAAATATATCGCGGGACAGCGATTGCTGGGCTTCAAGGAACATACTTTTTTGCAGATTATTGCTACAGCACAATATGGTCATTCCGATACGACGGCTCATCGGTGTACGATTACCAAAATCGCACCAGTCAACTCTCACCTGACATAGGTTCCATCAGTTCTATCTCTGGTTTTGGACGAGATGCTGCGGGTGAGATTTATATATGTGATCTTAATGGTGAAGTGTTTAAAATTGTCCCGACACCTGCAACGGGCGCGTGTTGTGTTGGCACAACTGGAAGTTGCATACATATTTATGAAACGAATTGCTTGGGTGGTGGTGGAACATGGCTTGGTCCAAACACCGATTGTGCCGACGGCGGCTGTGATCCCAATAATTGTCCGGCTGACATCGATGGCGATGGCGCCGTTGGCGTTAATGATATTTTGGCCCTGATTGGTGATTGGGGCGCATGCTCTGGGTGCGATTCTGACATCAACGATGACGGCGTGGTCAATGTCACCGATTTACTCGAAGCAGTGGGCTCATGGGGTCCTTGTTAGAGACTGTCCCCAAACTGTTGAAAGCAGCAATCAGAAAAACGTACTTCGCGCAATACATAGACTTCGTAGTTGTGCTTAGCAAAATGACTATCCCCTTTGCCGGGTGACAGTTACTTTCATACGGTGAACAAGTGTGGTTCGATATGAAAATCTCAATATGGTGTGACTGTCATTGGATTTGCTATAATCCGCGACCGAGTTTCTTTTAGAAACTTTTAGGGCTGGTAGCTCAGCTGGTTAGAGCGCACCCCTGATAAGGGTGAGGTCGGTGGTTCGAGTCCACTTCGGCCCATTAAAAACAGGCATAGACGAAGCGTCTGGCCTGTTTTTTACTTGGGCCAATGCGAATGATGATGGTATTGTCGACGTCTCTGATCTGTTGATAGTGGTTGGCAACTGGGGACCTTGCGATTAATTAACGCGCTCAGAATGCTCGCTGGTCTTATAGGAATAATGAATTACATTTTCTTATAAAGAATAAACGGGGTGACGATAATGGAAGTAAATGCTAAAAGAATGATAGGGGTGAACCACGTTGCATTTATCGTCACGTTAGACATTTCTGGGGGCACAAACATAAAACAAATGCCAAGGACACTTGCAAGCAAGCCCGTGCCAGCAACGAGCCATAGACCTGTTTTTCCACCTGGAATTCGGAAGGAACGTTCGATTTCAGGTTTCGTAAACCTAAGCACAATAACCGACACAAACATTAGTGCGTACATCACTAAATAAATTTGCGCTGAAACCATAGTCAATACATAAAACACGCTATTTAAATCGATCAACATACCGAGCAAACAAATTATTGAAACGATGACCGCTTGTAAAAGCATAACGTTTTTTGGGGCACCACCTTTGGTCATCTTTTGAAATGTTTTTGGAATGAGGCCATCGTTTGCAGCAACTCGCAATGATTCGGTTGGCCCGATGACCCAAATCATAATATGTCCAACCATACCAAGAAGCGCGCACCCCGCAACAATCGGGAGTAACCACCCAACGCCGAGCACGTTCAGTACTTTATCGAAAACTTGCAGTGTTCCCGCCGCTAGATTAATGCTGTCAACAGGAACGAGCACTGCAACACTCAGAGCGCCCAGTATTGAAACGGCAAGCACCAAGACGCCTGATATAAGTAGCGACCTTGGAATATCCCGCTGTGGGTTCTTTGCGTTTCTAAAGTGCACAGAATTGACTTCTAATCCAGACAAAAAAGAGAATATTGCAAGCACGCCGACAACTTGCCCTACCGAAGAAATGTCTGGAATGATCTCTTTAATGTCAAGGGAGATTGCAGATGGTCTCCCATCAAGGAGCCACCACCCCGCAAGGCCAATAGCTGCAAGAACAGGAAATAGTGTTCCTACAATTAATAAAAACGAGGTCATCCAACCGCTTTCGTGAATGCCTTTGAAATTAATAATCGTCGCAAACCAAAAAACACCTAGGCTTACAATAAGCACGAACCAAGCCTTCTCGCCGAAGGCTGGATCAAATATGTACGCAGTGGAAACAGCACAGACTGCAAGTACGGTCGGATACCAAACCAAAATTTGCAACCACTGGCACCAAATGGCAAGGAACGCCATGCGTTCTCCGAGTGCTTCTTTTACCCAGCGATACACGCCACCTTCGCCTGGCCAACCAACTCCAAGTTCGGCGGCAACAAGTCCAACGGGCAAGAAATAGATGAGTGTGAAAATGGCGTAATAAAAAACAAGCGAAAGACCAAACGACCCAACCTCTGGCAATCCTTCAAGACCAACCACCACTGCGGTATTCATCATTGCAAGCATGAACAGTGAAATTGTTTTTTGTTTTCTAGGGATACCTTCCACCTCCGTATCGTAGTGCACTATCAACATAAGTACATCAATGTTACACTGTTCGTCCAATGAAAAAAATCGCAATACTATTTCTTTTTTTACTTTCAGTCGCAGGAACAGGATTAGCACAAGAAAATTCTACGCTTGAACAACGGCTTGCCCATCTTGTTGAAAAACTTGAAGAAAAACGAATTGAATACCACATACCGGGCATGGCGATTGCCGTTGTGCTTGATGATAAAATCGTTCTTGAGCACTCCTTTGGCGTCTCAGACATGGAGAAGGAACTTGCCGTTAATGATGACACGTTGTTTGCAATCGGCTCTGTTTCAAAATCCTTTACTTCCGCTGCAATTGGGGTGCTCGTTGACGAGGGCAAGATGGATTTTAATGCGCCGATTACAAGGTACCTGCCTTGGTTTGCATTGCCAATTGATGGCGAGGGGGGCGAGGAAGTCCTTGTTCGAGATTTGTTAAGCCACCAAACTGGTTTTACTCGCATGCACTTTATTGCGATGAATAATTCTCTCTCTCCAGAAAATGCGTTGCGTGCAACTGTACTCTCCGAACCGTGGAAGGGTTTCCGATCTGCATTTCTGTATAACAACATGCAATTTGTGGCCGCTGGGTTTGCTGCGGGAGTAGTAGCGGGTTCAGATTGGAACACTCTCGTTGAAGAGTGTCTATTTGCGCCAATCGGTATGGAACATTCCTACACAGCAAAATCTAGAGTGCCCGCTGATCAAACTGTTTCAATTGGATACCAGTGGGATGAAGAGACAGAAGAGTTTGACACGTACCCGCTGCGAACGATTGATAACATTGGTCCTGCTGGATCTATTCTTTCAACGGTCGGCGATATGGGGCGGTATATACGGTTCCACCTTGGTAATGGAGAAATTGATGGCAAGCAAGTACTAAGCAGTACGCAACACGAAGAACTTTGGGAGCAACGAATTGAAATTGCACCATCCATGGGATATGGATTTGGCTGGATGCTACACAGCGACGAGGGTGTTATTGAACACGGCGGGAACGTCCGCGGTGGGTGCGCGCAACTTGCAATGTTCCCAGAAGAAAACTTAGGATTTGTGCTACTTATGAATGTATCGGCAAATGTTTTACAACAAGAATCCATTTCGATTGTGCGTAAAGCAATGCTTGGGGATATACAAAACAACGAGGAAAACAACGTTGATTTCGAGCCTTTCATCGGCGAGTACATCGGGAACTTTGGTCCGTTTACTAACGATACATTTACCGTTCAAGAAAAAAATGGAACGCTTTCGCTTGATGTTCCAGGGCAAATGCTCTACGAACTCAATTTGCCTGATGAAGAGGGAAAATGGTACTTCGCTCTTACAAATCAAGTAGCTGTGTCGTTTGATAGGGATGGAGAGGGTGCTGTTACAGGCTTAAAAATGTATCAATCCGGCATGACATTTGAACTTCCTCGAAAGGGGGTGGAAATACAGCCTGAAATTCCGCTGGATACACTGCAAAAATACCTTGGTGAATATTACAACAAAGAAAAAGATGTTTCGCCAACCATTGTCATCCAAAATAATAGACTTGCGGTAGACGTGCCAAACCAAATGGTGTTTGAGTTTTTACCACCAAACGAAGATGGCATTTGGGTTTGCCGTGCAATCGACAAAATGAAGATTACATTTATCGAAGACGAAGAACAACAGATAACTGGCTTTATGTTTTTGGGGGGCGAGGGAGAGGGGGAGGATTCAATTTCGTTTGATAGAATTTCTGACGCTGTCATTGAAGAATCCATAACCGCACAAAGTGTTCTTACTAATTTTGATTTCGATTCGCGAGGCAAGTCCATTGCGGTGCTTGATTGCTTTAAATTTTCGGGTACATCATTCCTAAAGCAGTCTGGTCTGCGTGGAGACGTAGAACTCCTCATTAGCGCAGATGGACGTTTAAAATCCGAATTAGACCTGGGAAAATTTGGATGGTTTCGGTTTTATGTTATTGGTGATGAAGGACTGATGGATATTGCGTTTATCGAATCCGAAGAACTTGGGAGTGTAGAAATCAAGAACATTACAATCGGTTCGCCGCTTGCCTGGGCTGGCAACTGGCCTGCCTCATACGATTCAATAACATTCGTCGAAGAGGATGAGTTTGAAGGTCACGAAGTATGGACATTAAGGGCACAAAATGGTGATGACCCACCAAAGGCAATTGCAATTGAGAAGGAAACCGGCGATGTACTTGTGGTAAAATCGCAAAATTATTACCCTGAAGCGGGCATATCGTTGCCTTACACGCTCATTTTCAGAAACTACAAAGAAGTTGATGGCGTTCGCCTGCCGTTTGAGGTTACGGAAAAAAATGAGATGACTGGAGAGAGCACAAGCACATTCGACTCCGTTGAAACGCGAATAAAAGCACTCGATGCACAATTCCGTTTCGTACCGCGCGAGCAGCTTCCACCTTGGCTTTCTGTGAAATAGATTGACTCGAGGTCAATTTATTTCAATGTATTAATTTTTTGCAAGGCTGATTCATGCGCGATTGCAGTGTCGTAGCGCAACATTGCCTCGGGCATCCACTCGCGAAGTTGTTGTATTCGTGTTGTTGAGGACGGGTGCGTAGACATGAATTCCAGCGGAGCGCCCTTGTTTTCCTTGCCCATACGACGCCAGAGTGGTATCGCTTCACGTGGATCAAATCCTGCTTCCGCTGCAATATACAAACCTAGTTGATCAGCCTCGGATTCTTGTGTCCTTGAAAATGGCAACGCAACGCCAAGCCCATATGCGCTAAGTACAATCAACTTGTCGCGCTTATCCATATCGGTCATCGCCATCCCAGCAACACCCGCTGCGCCAATCATGCTATGGCTTGCGCGTTCTGCACCATGCCTTGCAATAACATGCGCAACTTCGTGCGCCATAACAATTGCTAGCCCGTCTTCGTTCTTTGCTACCGGCAACAATCCTGTATACACCGCGCACTTGCCACCTGGCAGTGCCCACGCGTTCACCATGTCGTTGTCCTGAATGAGGGCAAATTTCCATTTGTACCCACGCACTGCCTCTGGATACAAACGATCTGCAGCAAGTGCCACTTTTTCTCCAACTCGCTGCACCATTTCATATTTTTTGCCTGACGTAACTATTTTTTCTTTTTGTAGAACCTGTGCAAACGCTTCTTGTCCAAGTTTGATTTCCTGCGAAGATGACATCCATATAAATTGCGAACGGCCGGTTTCTGGGGCGTGTGAACAACCAAAAAATACTATTGGTAAAAGTATGAATATGAGTCGGTGCATATATTTGTTTTTTATAACCGTGCCAAGAACAGGGTTATTCCACCAAGTAGCCCGCCTTGTAGTATTTGTTTCAACATGTCTATAGCATATCCACAGGGGTGGAATTGATTCGTGTAGAATAGGGTGTTCCCCCAGAATTTTCTAAAAACAACTCATTCAAGAAAAGGTTTAGGCAATGCGAAGAGCAAAAATTAGCGTTATTGGTGCAGGAAACGTAGGTGCTTCATGCGCCGTTTGGGCAGCGGCCAAGGAACTTGGCGATGTCGTATTGGTTGAGATTCCACACTCAGTCGGTGTTGCTCAAGGCAAAGCGCTTGACTTATTCTGCGCAAGTCCAATGGAGCGGTTCGATGCAAATATCACTGGCACGTCTGACTACAAAGATGTTGAGGGCAGCGATGTTGTTATTGTCACTGCCGGCATCCCCCGAAAGCCCGGCATGAGCCGCGACGACCTTATCGCAACAAATGTAAAAATCGTCAAATCCGTTTCAGAACAAGTAGCACAAGCTGCACCAAACGCCATCATGATTATCGTTTCCAATCCACTTGATGCAATGGTCTACACCGCTTGGAAGGCTTCCGGCTTCCCAACGAATCAAATTGTTGGACAAGCGGGCTGCCTTGACGTCGCTCGATTCCGAGCATTCCTCGCAATGGAACTTGATGTGTCTGTCGAAGACATTCAAGCACTTCTCCTTGGAGGCCATGGCGACGACATGGTTCCACTTCCAAGGTACACATCGGTGCATGGCATTCCCGTTTCGCAACTCCTCCCAGAAGAAACTATTAACGCGTGTGTTGAACGTGCAAAAGCCGGTGGTGGTGAAATCGTCAAAATGATGGGAACAAGCGCGTACTATGCTCCAGCAAGTGGAAGTGTCCAAATGGCCGAAGCAATTATTAAAGATAAAAAACGAATCTTGCCTTGCGCCGCATACTGCGATGGTGAATATGGCATCGACGGTCTGTTTGTCGGCGTACCCTGCGTCCTTGGGAAGAATGGCGTTGAACGTGTTGTACAAATAGAGCTCAACGAAGGCGAACAAGCGATGATGGATGCGTCAGCTTCCCACGTTGCAGACTTGGTCAACACCGTAAAAAAGACCTTTCCAGAATTAGGATAAAAAATAGAACCAACAAAAAAGGCGACTCTGTTGAGTCGCCTTTTTGTTGCGGTTTTGGTTATTCGTTTTCTGCCATCATGCGCAACATATCAACGCACCGGTTTGAATAGCCAGATTCGTTGTCATACCAACTGACTACTTTGAAAAAAGTGTCGTTGAGTTCGATGCCTGCACCTGCATCAAAAATACTACTTCGAGGGTCGCCAATAAAATCAGAACTTACAAGTTGTTCGTCAGTGTAGCCAAGAACACCAGACATCGAATCTTTAGATGCCGCTTCCATTGCGCTACATATTGAATCGTAATCTGTCGCCATTTTTGTTTTTACGGTTAAATCAACAACCGAAACATCGGCTGTTGGAACTCGCATTGACATACCTGTTAGTTTGCCTTGGAGGTGTGGTAAACAAAGACCTACAGCTTTAGCAGCGCCAGTGCTTGCAGGAATAATATTCATATACGCGTTACGGCCACCGCGGAAATCCTTTTTGGAAGGTCCATCTTGCGTTGGCTGCGTTGCTGTTGCGGCGTGAATTGTTGTCATTAATCCTTCTTCAAGACCAAAGACGTCGTCAATGACTTTTGCAATAGGTGCTAAGCAGTTTGTTGTACATGAGGCATTTGAAATCACTTTGTTATTTACTGGATCGTATTGCTTGTGGTTTACTTTGAACACAAACGTTGGAACTTCGTCTGGTGTTTTTGTGGGTGCGGAAATGAGCACGCGTTTTGCGCCAGCTTCAATATGTTTGTTCGCACCTGTGTAATCAGTAAAGAACCCCGTAGATTCCAACACATAGTCAACATCAAGGTCACCCCAAGGTAGCGCTGCGGGATTGCGTTCGCTTAAGCATCGGGTTTGCATACCATCAACATCAAAACCCTCGTCGGTTACGGTCACCTTTTTTGAAAAGGTCCCATGCATAGTGTCGTACTGGAGTAGGTAACCAAGGTTCTCTTGTGGAACAAGGTCGTTAATTGCGACGATTTCAAAATCGCCTGACAATGCTGCGGCCCGATATACAAGCCGCCCAATTCTTCCAAATCCGTTGATAGCAATTCTAATAGTCATGTTGGATCCTTTCCTCTAGGTGTCCATGGTATATCTTTTATACCCTCTTGTTTGTTTGCTAGCCTAGCAAGTGCAAAGAGTAGGTCGCTAAGTCGGTTTATAAAAATAAGAATCTCTTTTGAACAGCCATCTTCTTGTACCAGCGTAATTATGCTGCGCTCTGCTCGCCTGCAAATTGTACGCGCAAGGTGTAGTCGCGCTGATGCTGTGCAACCTCCCGGAAGCACAAATGCTGCAAGTCTCTCATTTTGCCCATCGGCATCATCAATCCATTTTTCTAAAAAAGCAATGTCTGTTGTGTCTATACGGCGGACTGTATCGTGTTCATTTGGAGTTGCAATGTCTGCGCCTACATCAAAGAGCAAGGATTGAATTGGAGTAAGTGTTTCATCTTGTACGATACCAATCGCTGCATTTAGTTCGTCAACATTTCCAACTGCATGCATTCGGGCGCTGTTTTTTTCAACGCGTCCACCACCAAACGTACCAGTTGTTCCATCGTCGCCTGTCCTCGTATAGAGTGGCATTCGAATTACTCGAGTGCAGCGGCTCCCGAGATAATCTCGGTGAGTTCCGTGGTAATTTGTGCCTGGCGAGCGCGGTTGTAATCGCGCTTAAGATCTTTGCCGAGGTCGTTTGCGTTTTCGGTTGCGGATTTCATTGCAATCATTCGCATGATGTTTTCGCTCACCACTGCATCGTTAAACATTTGGAGCATCGTTGTAATAACACTCTTTGGAATCAGGTCATCAAGAATTTCACCGGCCGAAGGGGAAAAATCGTAATTGGCTGAACTTGTGCTCACCTCTTCGGTTTTAATGGAGTCAGAAGAGAGTGGAAGTATTTGTATAACTTCTGGAATTTGTCGAGCATTTGACTCGAAGCGCATATACGCAATTGAAATTTTGTCCCAGTCTCCATTGGCAAACTCTTCCATATAACGAGACGCAACTCGGGCAACATCTTCGTAACTTGGTTTATCGCCAAACGCAAGTTGGTGACGAGCAACGAGCTTTTGAAACTTGAAAAATGTTGTAGCTTTTTTACCGGCTGTTTCGAGCGTGACTTTTGAGTTGTTTTGTTTTGCACCGCGTGTGTGTAAAAGTGCCTTGCGAAGAACGTTTCCGTTATACGCACCGCACAAACCACGGTCAGAAGTAATAACGAGCAGTAATTCTTTGCCGGTGAGTTTTGGTGCCTTAAAGAGGGGGGAATCATAATCGCCAGCGGCACCCGAAACTTCACCAATAAGATTGCCAATCGCGTCGGTGTACGGGCGGCTATTTTTTGCACGAGCAAGTGCGGCGGTAAATTTAGCCGTCGCAATCATTTGCATCGTTTTGGTGATACGGGCGATTGTTCCAACTGCCGTCATACGTTTTCGGATAGCGCGAATTTGTGCCATAAGGCGAGGAATTGTACCAGAATTGGGGGTGTTTAGATGCGCAGTCCATCGTATGCGAGGTGTACCGTATCGGGTAAACTTGCCTCTGTGGCTTCGTGGGCGACACAGTGTGTCATGTGGGTGAAATATGTCTTTTTAGCGCCCACCTGTTCGGCAATTTCAAGTGCTTGGTCAAGGTTGAGGTGGGTGGGATGATGTCTAAAACGAAGCATATCGAGCACAAGAACATCTAAACCATCGAGTTGTGGCCACGTTTCGGGTGGAATTGATGAAACGTCGGTGCAGTACGCAATCTTGGGGGCAGTCCCCGTAGGGTCTAATCCCTCAATGTGGAAGCCGACAATTGGAAGCCTGCCATGAAGAAGGCGAATGGGCGTGAACGTAACACCGTACAGATCAATGGATTCGTCGACCGTTAATTCGTGGGGGATTAAATTAGCGACAAACGAATCATTCACATTTTTGTGCGATTCAAAAACATGTTGGAATACACGTGCAAGGTGATCCAGCGTATGTCGCTCTGCATAAATAGCAAGTGGTTGTTGCATCGAAATGTTAAACATTCGAGTATCGTCAAGACCAAACGTATGATCAACATGATTGTGTGTAAACAAAATCGCATCACAACGAGTTAACTTTTCTTTGAGCACCTGTTGCCGAAGGTCGGGCGATGCGTCAATCAAGATGACTCGTTCTTGTCCACCTCCGTCTGTAAATCGTACACACACACTGCACCGCAACCGTGTATCTTTCGGATCACTACTTGTGCACACAACACAATCACATGTAATAACTGGTACCCCAGCAGAAGTTCCCGTTCCAAGAAACGTGAACGAGAAATTACTTACTGTCACTTGCAACACCTGTTTTTCGAATGAGTGGGCCGATCGTTAACCCCTGCAACAATAAACTCACAAGCACAACTCCAAATGCAATGGGAACGAGTGTTTGTTTTAGTTCGCCGCTTGGAAGACCAAGCACGAGTGCTAATGGGATTGAGCCTTTAAGTCCAGACCAAAACACAACATGTTTCCATCCCTTTGGCCAGTGTTTTCCTATGGTAAGTGCCGTTGGGTACACCATAAGTCCACGAGCTACCATGATGGCGAGGAAGGTTGCGCCAACAGCAAGTAGCACTTCGCCCTTTACTAGCGCTTCTAGTCCTCCTATATCTTGCAACTCAAAGCCGATAAGTAGGAAGACAATAGAGTTAATTATAAAATCAATTGATTCCCAAAAGGTATTTATTGTTTGGACGGTCTGTTCGCCCATTGCAAGTTTGGTGCCATAGTTACCAATGATAAGCCCAGCGACAACAACGGAAATTACTCCGGATGCACCCACCTGTTCTGCAACAATAAAAGATCCCCACGCAAGCACAATAGTTATTGCATTTTCTAAAACATGATCGTTTAAGCGGCGCAAAATCCAAAAGGCGATAAATCCAAAACCTAAACCAAGCACAACACCAAGTCCCGCAACCTTGACAAACTGCACAACACCGTCGACGATAGAAAGCGGAACGTGGGTACCACCCACTGGAAATACTGCCGCTAGTAAAATCAAAAAAAGCACAACACCGGTGCCATCATTAAATAAACTTTCGCCCTCGATAAGTGTTTTTAGTCTGCTGGGTGCTTTTGCGGTTTTTAATGTTGCCAACACAGAAATTGGATCTGTGGGGGCAAGCATCGCCCCAAATAAAAGCGCAGGAAGCCACGCCTGGTCACCAAGGAATGGGCGAACTGCAACAGCAACAAGCACCATTGACAGCAGCACGCCTGGAATTGCCAAAATTACAACGGGGACTGCTTTTTTTTGTAATAAATCAATGTCAAGATGAAGCCCTGCTTGAAACAAAAGGGGTGGGAGCAAAAGCACAAGAATTAATTCTTGTGTAATAACAACACCGTCAGGTGCGGCGCCAAGAATTGCCACCGCAAGCCCCGCAAGCACTAGTGCAATTGTGTATGGAACCTTAACAAACTTTGCAAAAACACCCACGATGGTTGCAAAAGCGAGCAATGAAATGAACATTGTGAGTGTTGTTGAAACAATTCCGTGATGTTGAGCGGTTGCGAGAATCATGCAGACTGGTGCTCACGTTGTAGTATTTTTGTAACAACTTTTTCTGGGGTTGGCGAGTTTGCAATTGCATAACTTACTGCGACCCCTTTGCAACCCTCGTTATATAACTCTTGAACATTTGTCGAAGTAATTCCACCAATGGCAAGGTGGTTGTGCGCCAACACGTTTTTTAATAATGAAAGTGGGGCAACTTTTACTTCTGGTTTTGTGGAAGACTTAAACATCGCGCCAACGCCAATGTAATCAGCGCCCGACATAATCGAAGATTCGATGTTTTCGGGAGTATGTGCAGTTGCGCCAATGATGTACTCTGAACCACACAATGTTCGCGCATCTCGAACAGACATATCGTTCTTGCCAAGGTGTACGCCAGAAACGTTTGTTGCCAGCAACACGTCAACCCTATCATTCACAATAACTTGCACGTCGTATTTATCGGTTATCTCTTTTACTTTTAAAACATGGGTTATTAACTCGTTAGTTGTAAGGTTTTTTTCGCGAACTTGTACGCAATCGCAGCCCGAAACAATTGTCTGCCTTAGCGTGTCTTGCCAAGCCAAAACACAATCGTCTTTTGTTAATACAAAACAAAGTTTCCACTGTTGTTTTAGTCTGGCGCCAAGTTCACTAAGTACCGCTGCCATCAAATCATACATCTCATATCGAATTTCTTCGACAGTGTTCGCTGTGTTTTGTAGTTTTAAAAACTCTTCTATAACTCGAAGAGCTTCGCCACATCGGTTGCCCGCAGCTGTTGCGACATCGTGGAGGGAGTTTCTATTAGTTTCTTGCTGAGTTGATATCGTTGTTCCAACATCACTGCTTGTATTGCGCGAAGCGATGCCCTGTGACTGTTCTCGAAGTGTGTGCCGGCAGTTTTTAATCGCGCCACATAGTTTTTTGTTTTCTAGAACAAAACGAGCAATGTCTTCGAGTACGCGCATACCTTCGGCGGCCCTGTTTATATTTGCGTCAAGGGTTCGGTGAACAGAGGACATGGTGTTCATGGTAGGGTGTATCACATGTTTATGTCTATACAAATTCGTAGTGCGCGCTCAAAGACTATTGTTGTTGGTATTTGGCAAGATACCAAGCGGGTTCCAGCCGCGCTTTTATCTTGGAACGAGGAGTGCAACGACGCTCTTTCTGCCCACGGTTTCTCTGGAAAACAGGGCGAAACAACTTGTGTTGGCTCGGTAATGTTTGTTGGCCTTGGCAAAAAAGGTGCATTAAAACGAGATGATCTTCGGGGTATTGGTGGGTCGATTGTTCGATCGCTTCATCGTGCTGAGTTATGTTCTGCAGAATTGCAGCTTGACTTGACAATACCGCGAGGTGTTGCAAACGAGCATGAAATCGGACACCTTGTTGGCGAGGGTATGACAATCGCAAATTGGCGAGTTGATCAGTTTGATGGAGCGGCAACGAAACGTAAGAAAAAAATTGGGGTCCTGAGTCTCACAAGTGGGTCTAAAGAGGTTGTTCGCGGGCTAAAGCGTGGTCATATTCTTGGCAGTGCCGTTAACGACGCTCGAAGAATTGCAGCTACGCCACCAAACATTTGCAATCCACCCTGGATGGCAAAGGAAGCGAAGAAAATAGCAAAAAAATGTGGGCTCAAGTGCAGAATTATTTCGTACGAGCAAGCAAAAGAGTTGGGGCTCAATGGCATCGTCAATGTTGGAATGGGGTCAAAAGAAAAGCCGTGCATGATTATTCTTGAGCACGCGCCAAAAAGGGGTTCTAAAAAATCAAACGAGCACCTTTGCCTTGTTGGAAAGACCATTACATACGACACTGGTGGGTACTCGCTCAAAATCAGCAATGGTATGAAGGGAATGAAGTACGACAAAAACGGTGGCATGGGCGTGCTTGGTGCGATGGAAGCCATTGCAAATCTGAATGTTCCAACTCGAGTCACGGCAATTTTGCCTTGCGCGGAAAACATGGTTAGCAGCAATGCATACAGACCTGATGACATCATTAAAATGTTTAATGGTGTTACTGTTGAGGTAACAAACACGGATGCTGAGGGACGACTTGTTTTAGCAGATGGACTTGCCTGGGCATGCAAAAAAATTAAACCAACAAAAATTGTTGATATGGCAACGCTCACGGGTGGCGTTGTTGTTGCACTTGGTTCGTTTTGCGCTGGACTTTGGTGCAACGATTCCACGTTGAAAAAACAAATTGAAAGGGCGGCAAAAGAAACCGATGAACGAATCTGGGAACTTCCACTTTGGGAAGACCACCGTGATTACATGCGGGCAAAACATGCTGATTTGCACAACTCAGCACCTGCGCGTGGTGCCCACCCAATTCAAGGCGCTGCCTTTTTAAGTTTCTTTGTTGACGACGATATCCCTTGGGCACATATTGACATTGCAGGAGTTAGTAGTGTTGAAAGAGATGGCGGTCTTTATTGCGCCGGGCCAACTGGCTGGGGTGTCCGACTTCTCACCGAAATTGCGGAATCACAATAAACAACGATTAGCGCATAAGCTCAACCCGACGCTGGTGGCGACCGCCCTCAAAATCAGTCGTGAGCCAGGTGTCGATAATTGCGTTGTAATCGCTGTTCATCGGACCATTGGCAGCCATGCATAGCACGTTAGCGTCGTTGTGCCTTCGGCTCATTTCCGCGGCAACCGGTTCATGTACAAGCGCGGCTCGAATATCGTCAGTCTTATTCGCCGCCATTGACATGCCAATTCCAGAGCCACATATCAAAACTCCACAAATTGCGTCGCCCGAAACAATTTCACCTGTTACTTCGTTTGCGATACATGGATAGTCAACAGAATCTGCGTCGTCGCCGTAATGTTTATGCACAGTCCAACCCAAGGGTTTAAGGTGTGCGGCAAGACTGTCAACTATTTCTCGAGCTCTATGATCTGAACCGATTGCAATTGTTCCAATTTGAAAAGTCATTTGGATCCCTTGTTTGTCAATAATGTTAGTTTTGTTGAAATTAATATATCCATTTGCTTGGCAAGCGCATCGTATACGGATTGGTCTTGGCCAATTGGATCGAGAATATCACCCGGCGGGTCTAATAGTTCTGCATTGTCCACAAATTGATTTACTGCGGCGAGGTGGCTTCTAGACATACACAAAATTGCTGTCGCTGAAGTCGCCATTTTTTTGGTTATACACTTACTTGTTCCACTGAATGTAATTCCACGTTGCGAGAGTGCCTTGATAGTCTCTTCACTTGCCGAGCAACCCTCAGAAGCAAAAACCCCCGCAGAAACGGCTAACCAATCGCTAAAGCCGTTTTCATCAAGCCATTTCTGGGCAATACCCTCTGCTAATGGGCTTCGGCAAGTGTTGCCAGTGCAAACAAAAAGTACAGTTGAAATAGACATCACTTGCAATAGTAGCCACTATCGTATTGAATACCAATACAATGCACACTAAAGATAGGAATTGATACTTGGATTTTCTCCCAGAACAAGAAATAAACGGCCTACTAACCGAGTTTGGTATCACCAAAACCCAAGTGGGTGATGATTGTATCGACCTAGAAATGTCTACAGACCGTGCAGATGTTTGTGATTGCCTGTGCCATGAAGGCCAAATGGTTGAAGATACTCTTTGGACCTGCAAAGTCATGAACGCAGAATCGTTGGTCACGGCGGCAACCGAAAGTATTCGCAAAATTCATCAAGGTCAAACCGTCCTCGTGCCGTCTGGAAAATGGCGATCTGTTTTTGATGCGGTTGCATTCAGCATGGCTGGTAACGAACTTTGGCAAGAGTTTGACGCATCGGCAACCATTAAGTTAAACACGAGAGACCCGCTACTTTTTGAAGCCGGAGACGAACAAATATTAATTTCACTGTTAACCGCCCTGATGAACGATGGCGAAACACCAGAACAAGGTGTGTTTCTTATTTCCGCCGGTGCTCCAATACTCGTCCACCTTCAACCCGGTGGTCCTGTGAAGTTGTGGTTTGGAAACCGTGTTTTGGCCGATGAAGTGCGAGAGCACTACGCCACGTAGGTTGCTTTTAAGCAGTATTAATATGCCAAGAAAAAAAGTAGATCCATGGTTCAAAAAAGAAATTGCTTCGGTTGGGTTGATCGAGCAATCTCGATCGTCTGAAAACTGGAGCGCCCTTGCAGGTGCCCTTAAAGATCTTTGTGCCTCTAGGCAATCTATGCGCGAGGCGGCAAAAAATGGTAAACGGGTTCAAATTATTGATTCGATAGAGAGCAGCGATGAAATCCATGAAAATGGAAGGTATTTAGTGAGGCCGCCACTTGTGGGTCGAGATGCGGGGATTATTGGAAACGCGCTCCGTGCGAATGGGATTTCTGCGATTGTGGTTTGTCGAGAGCCTTCAACAAGTTTGGGGTATTGTCCAATCGTTGCCCTGGGTAGCGGGGTGATGGTTCGCGTGCAAATCGAAGAGCCTGCCAATCCAGAAAAACCGACCTGTTCTTGGTTTGATCATGCAATTGATGAACTTGGAAACCACATTTTGAGCAAAATAAATCCAGAAAGCAAACTCATTCGACAACTTGATTATTTACTGGTACATATTCCTGCCGCTCCAACGCATACTGGGTTATATAAAACCGCCATTCGGTTTTGTCTCACACTACAAGCTCAGAGCGTGTAGGATTAAAATATACAGAAAGAAAATGCCGTGGCAATAACAACTACTCTTGCAACTAGATACTGGCTTAAGACAATCATTATGGCTGTCGTTTGTATTGTCTTGGGCGTGTGGGGGATTTGGGATTACACCGTTGTAATACCAAACGCTTTGCGAGCGTCTGATCGCGCGGAACTGTTGCGAGAATTCGTGCAGCCGGCACTCAATGTTGAACGCGGGTCACAAGAGCGTGATAGTGCAATGGTGGCACTCAATGTTGCTATTGAAGAAGATGATAGCCCTGACCAGGGGTGGAGCGATGCGCTGATAGTGTTTGTGGGCGCGGTTTCTGGGGGTGCGGTAGATTCTCAACAAAAAGCAACAAATCTAGTCGAAGATTATTTAAACGAGTACGGGAGTGTAACCCGACCAAGCAAATTTGATAGACCGATGCAGTGGATGTTTATTTTATGCCTACCGTTTGGTTTTTATTATCTTTTTACCTATTCAAAAATGACCAAGCGAGCAAGCATGTATCGGCTTGAAGATGATGGCACCTTGTCAACTCCTGAGGGAACATGGTCAAAAGAGGATATTCAAGACATCGACATGGAGCGCTGGATTTCAAAGACGGGAAAAGCAAGGACAACGTGGACAGCAAAGGTGTTAGTAGAAAACCATCCGCCAATCTTGCTTGATGATTATATCTACAAGGACGCACATTTAATTATTGGAAACCTTGCACACAGGTTCTATCCTGAAAACTGGACCCCACTTGCAAAACGCGTTAAAGTTGAAAAGCAAGAAGACTCTAAAGAGAACGGGGGCGAGGTATAACAAGTGCCGCTTTTGTCTGCTACAAATTTGGTGAAAAGCTACGGTGGCCGTAAGGTTGTAAATGAAGTTTCGCTTGAAGTTAACGAGGGCGAGATCGTTGGTTTGCTTGGTCCAAACGGTGCGGGAAAAACCACGGCGTTCCGAATGATGATTGGAATGATAACTCCAGAGGGTGGAAGAGTATCATTTGATGGTGAGGATGTAACCTACCTTCCAATGTATCAACACGCCCGTCGTGGAATGGGGTACTTAGCACAAGAACCCAGCGTGTTTCGCGGCATGACGTGCAAAGACAACTTGTTAACAATTCTTGAAACGCTTCCAATTCCAAAACTAATTCAAGAACAACGGTGCCGGGAATTACTAGAACAGTTTCATCTTGAACACAAAAGCGACCAACTTGCAAGAACGTGTAGTGGCGGCGAGCGAAGACGGTTGGAAATTGCTCGGTCTTTAATTACGAGGCCAAAATTGATTTTGCTCGATGAGCCCTTTGCTGCCGTTGACCCGCACACTGTCGAAGACGTGCAGGCCGAAGTGAGAAAGCTAGCAGATTCTGGGATTGCAATACTTGTCACCGATCACGCGGTACACCAGACGCTCCATATTTGTGACAGAGCATACATAATCTCTGATGGAAGTAATCTTATGGACGGGGACCCAAAAAAGATTATCAACGACGAATTGGTGCGAAAGCATTATCTCGCCTCAACATTCCGAGGCGACGAATTTGGTTAATTCGTCTCAACCATAAAATTTCTCTATAATCCAACACCATGCGGGTTATTCTCTTTATGGTTTTTGTTGTTGGCGCCTTGGGCGGATGCGTAAAACGAACAATTTCAATCACAAGCACCCCTCCACAGGCGTTGGTGTGGGTTAATGATCGTGAGGTTGGACGTACACCGCTCACATTTGATTTTACGTATTACGGGGAATACGATTTGCGAGTTGAACTTGGTGGGCACGAACCAATCATGACTACCGCATGGACACAACAGCCCATTTGGGATGCCCCGTTCGTTGATTTTGTCGCAGATGTAGCACCGATAAACCTTCAATCAAACACGGTGTGGCATCTTGAGTTGGAGTTACTACAAAACAACCCCGCACAACTGATGAAGCGTGCCACCTCACTGCGGTCTAAAACTCTGGATGAATATGCAAAATAACATAAGGAAGTATGCCGGCACAGTATTTATTTTGGTTATCGCTGCTGGTTTTGCTTGGTGGTCCGGTCGGGTCGAATCAAGCGTTGCAAATCATGTCCAAGAAGAAACGGTTCGGCTTGTGCCTCTTTTTCATAACGACCCAACAGTCATTAATGATATTATTACAAACAGTATTATTCAGCCAACACTTGCTGACTCTCTCACGGCTGTCTTTTTGAAGTCCACGGAACAAGGGGGGCGTTTTGAGGTAATTGTTACAGAGGGCGATGACGCCGTACACGGTGATGGATCAGCAACACACGTGGCGATTTTTAAAGTTGATACTGAGACCGTTGCGGGTTTAAGAATTATTTGTTTTACTGATACTGACCCCTTGTTAATCACTGGAGCGTGGATCAAATGAAGGTATGGTTAAACGGTGCGTTTGTTGAAGATACAGACGCAAAAACAAGTGTGTTTGATGCTGGGTTTCAGCATGGTGTTGGTTTGTTTGAAACCATGTGTGCAAAAAATGGAAAAGTATTTCGTGCACAAAGCCACATGGAACGACTTGCGGAATCTGCTGCAATGCTGCGTCTCACAGAAAATCTTCAAACAGCGCCGCTTGTTGAGGCGCTTCAGCTAACCCTAGATAAAAATAATCAACAAGAAGCGCGAATGCGTATAACTATTACGGGTGGAGATTTAAATATGCTTCAGCAAACTGGTGAGAGTGGTGGGGGTGATCCAACTATTATCATTCAGACACAACCTCCAACGAAATATCCGGATGGGTTTTATAACAATGGCGTCATGGTCTCTATTGCTGGTGGAAGGGTTAATCCGTATGATTTTTCTGCAGGACACAAAACCTTAAATTACTGGTCTCGGCTATTAAACCTACAAATGGCAGCGATGCAGCAGTGTGGAGAGTCTTTATGGCTGACGCCAAGCGCGACTGTTGCGGGCGGAAGTGTAAGTAATATTTTCATCGTGCAAGATGGGGGGTTGTACACACCCGCTGCAAGGGGTGAAGAAGAAATAAACAGTGAACCCTCTGCGGTACTACCCGGAATAACTCGTAATGTTGTGCTTGAAATTGCAAAAGAACTTGGGGTTGGGGTACAAAAAAAAGACATTGCGTTTGATGAGGTTCTTGGAGCAGACGAGGTGTTCCTGACAAATTCAAGCTGGGGCGTGCTGCCGGTCATTGGAGTGCGGGCGACGGTTCAAACCGAAGAGGGTGCTGGAACGCAGGATCAAAAAATAAGCGACGCAAAGGTGGGTAAACTCACGAAACAGTTACATATTTCATACCAAGACATGGTAGATCGAGAGACTCTTAGCGTTTGATACGGACGTTTTTTCGGCCTTCAGAATCCCTGTTGAACAGCGAACGGATTTTGGTATTCGCCAGCGCTATAAGCAAAAGGACTCCGAATACCACGCTTGCTACGACTCCCGCAAAGAGTAGAAGTGCAAAGATGGGCAAAAGAACAAGCACCCCAAATATAATCGCGGCTATTTTTGATGGCGTAGACATCCTTCCGCCGGAACCAAATTGAATTTGTCGCATCACCATTAAAAACCAATCATAGTGGGTTTTGTGTTTGCTATCATAGACATTCGCAAGGATGCACTCTTGAGCACAAAAAACGACAAAAATTCATTTATTCACCTCCATCTCCACAGTGAATACTCTCTTCTTGATGGTGGAAACAAAATCGACGCACTTTTGAAACGGGTCAAAGAGTTTGGTATGGACTCAGTTGCAGTCACCGACCACGGTAACTTGTATGGTGCATTTGAGTTTTATACAAAAGCAAAAGCCGCCGGCATAAAACCAATTCTTGGAATTGAGGCGTATGTCGCAATAGGCGATCGGAAGGAACGAGTACCAACGGGGATTCGAGATGGGGGGTTTCACCTTGTTCTTCTTGCGGAAAATAATACTGGTTGGAAAAATCTAGTAAAACTCAGTTCAGATTCTTTTGCAAATGGATTTTATTACAAACCAAGGATGGACCACGAAACGCTGGAAAATCTCTCCAGTGGCATCATCGCTATCAATGGGCACCTCGGCAGTTCAATTGCATATCATCTATGTCGGTTTGCCGATGGTGGAAACGAAGAAGATTGGAACAATGCCGTTGAAGAGGCAAAATGGCACGCAAATACTTTTTCTAAAAACAAAAACGGAGAGCCTCGGTTTTTTATTGAACTGCAGCGCCACGATGTTCAAGAACAAATAACGATTAATCCGTACCTTATTAAACTCGCAAAAGAACTTGATTTGCCGCTGGTGTGTGACAACGATGCGCATTACCTAAACAAAGAGGATTGGGATGCACACGACACGCTCTGTTGCATTTCCATGCAAAAACTTAAAGGCGACAGCGAGAGGTTTTTGTACTCAAGGGATTTATATGTTAAATCTCAAGAGGAAATGGGTGCGTTGTTCGAAGATGTTCCAGAGGCGATTGAAAATAGTGCTGCAATTGCTCGGCGTTGTAATGTTTCGATAGATCTAGACAAAAACCATGCGCCGGTTGTCCGTGTAACCGGTCCAAGTTCATTTGAGCCATTTAAAGGGGGGGACCTTACTGAGTGGTTTAAAGATCACTGTCAAAAATTTACGCTTCATCCGTACGACTCTCAGGTTAACACCGATGTTTCAAAAGACGAACTTAAAAAAGATTGTGACAGTGCACTTCTTTGCCTTTGCGAGGCCGGGCTCGTATGGAGATATGGGGCAGAGGGCATCACGGTTGAAATTAGGGAACGCCTTGATAGAGAATTAAGGATACTATCGGACAAGAATATTAGCGCGTATTTTTTGATTGTGTGGGACTTTGTTGATTGGGCAAGGCAAAAGGGAATTCCGGCAAATGCACGTGGTTCGGGTGTTGGGACTATGGTTGGGTATGTTCTTGGTTTATCTAATGCGTGTCCGGTTAAGTATGGGTTATTGTTTGAGCGGTTTACAGATCCGGACCGGTCCGAGTATCCTGATATTGATATTGACATTTGCCAAAATGGTCGAGCCGATGTTATTAATTTTGTTAGAAAAAAATATGGCCACGTTGCACAAATCATCACGTTTGGTCGCCTTAAAGCACGAGCGGCAATTAAAGATGTTGCCAGAGTACACGGATTTAGTGCTGGAGAGGGGCAGCGTCTTGCAAACCTCATTCCAGCAGAACTCAACATTACCATTGACGATTCATTGAAAAAAAATGATGAGTTTCAATCTGCTTACGATAGTTCAAAAGAAATTAAAGGTGTGGTGGACACGGCTAGGCAACTCGAACATCACGCAAGACATGTGGGTGTACACGCAGCCGGCGTCGTCGTTGCAACCGAACCGCTTGACAATATCATTCCACTTTGCAAGGCAACGGGGAGTTCTGATGTTGTCACACAGTGGGACGGTCCAACGTGTGAACGAATTGGTTTGCTTAAGATGGACTTTCTTGGGCTTCGAACACTGTCAACCATTGAACTTGCAAAACAACTTGTTCGAGAAAGTTTAGAAGACGGTGAAATTTGGTCTGCGGTTAACCGAAAACAAAACGATGGGTCACACCCTCTTAATCTTGAGCGTATCAATTTAGAAGACCCTAAAGTTCTTGCGCTTTTTGAGCGCGGCGATACTGCTGGAATATTTCAATTTGAATCCGGTGGCATGCGTCGCCTTTTGAAAAAAATAAAACCAACTCGGCTTGAAGATTTAATTGCAGCAAATGCGTTGTTTCGTCCTGGACCAATGGATCTTATAGAAACGTTTTGTGCACGGAAGTGTGGTGGAGAAAAGGTTCCAAAGGTCCACGAAATTGTTGATGGGTTTACTGCAGAAACCTACGGAATTATGGTGTACCAAGAACAGGTTATGCAAATTGTGCACGCCCTTGGTGATATTCCACTTCGCGAAGCCTATTCGTTGATTAAAGCAATTGGGAAGAAGAAACATAAGGTAATCAATGCCAACCGACCAAAGTTTGTAGATGGTGCGGTTGAAAAGGGGTTAAGCAGCACATTTGCAAACGACCTATTCGACCTTATTTTGAAGTTTGCTGGTTACGGCTTTAACAAAAGTCATTCGACGGGCTATTCCATTATCGCGTTTCAAACCGCTTATTTAAAAACATATTTTCCAGTTCAATATATGGCGGCTGTTCTTACATTTGAAAGTGCTGCAAAAAAAACAGAGGATTGGTCTCCATATATTGGCGACTGTCGGCGTGTCGTTTTTCCAGATCATTCAAGAGAAAATAAGCACATAGGTTTTGAGGTCGGTCCACCTGACATAAACCAATCGGACTCGTTGTTCTCTGTTGTATTCGAAGACGATGAAGAAAAAACGAACTTGAATGGTCACATTAGTTTTGGGTTAAGCGCCGTTAAGGGTGCGGGATCCACCGCTGTTTCGGCAATTGTTGAAGAAAGAAAATCCGGGGGTTCTTTTGCGACTATTTTTGATTTTTGTTCTAGAATCAGCGGTCGGGCTGCGAATCGTACAACTATCGAATCTTTGATAAAAGGAGGCGCGTTTGATTCTATTCATGGTGTTGAAAGCAGGGCTGCGCTACTTGCGGTTTTAGACAAAGCTATTTCCATTGGTGCATCTGCAGCAAAAGATAAAGAAAGTGGGCAGGGTGGATTGTTTGGGGGTGGTCATGGCGAGGGTGTTATAGGTAGCGGAGGTGTTGGGAATACTGGGGAGGGGGAGGGGGGACAACATGATTTTGCGTGTGTGTTGCCAAGTGTCACGCCATGGACACAGCCAGAGACGTTAGACCACGAAAAAGAAGTACTTGGCATTCATGTTTCGGGGCATCCGCTTGACGAACACGATCATCAACTCGAGGCTTGGTGTTCTGCAAACGTGGGTTCTATTCGAGAAGTGGGTGATGGTCGAGAAGTTGTTGTGGGGGGAATTATTTCGACGGTTCGAATAATGGTCATCCGAAACGGGAGGAGTGCTGGTCAAAAAATGGCGGTTCTTACTCTTCAGGATCGTGCCGGAAAAATTGAGTGTGTGATTTTTTCTGATGCATATCAAAAATACGCTCACTTATTGCAACAGGACTCAGTTGTGATTATCGTTGGAAAAGTTGACCGTTCTCGCGGGGAACTACAACTGCTCGTGAACAGGGTGACCTCTGTTCAAGATGCTTCTCTGTATTTATCAAAAAGAATTGAAATTACTTTTAACGAACTCGTTTCTGGCAATCGAGCAAAGGGGCAGATGGAAATGGTATCTGGGTTAATAAAACAGGCCGGCGCTTCTAAGGTTTCTCAAGGAGCAACTCCAGCAGATGTTGTGATTCACATTAACACTGGCGAACACGTTGCAACGTTGCGAAGCCAACAAAGGGTTGTTGTAGAATCTAAACTCGTTCAACAAATCGGTGATGTGGTGGGACCGGAGAATATTCGGCTCATTTCTGTTTCTGGTAGTTACGCGTAATATATGTTTGCGTTACGCGGCTTTGCCGTAATTCCACTCGTCGTCGTCGATTGATTCACTGGGCCATTTTGTTTCTGCGCGGCGGTGTATCTTTAGAATTGTGCCTAGTTGGTATCCAAATATTGATTTTATTGTTTCAAGGGTGTCTAAAGATTCTTGGTTGAATGGTTTTGTGTCTCCGCGGAACAACACAATTGCAGCCATACAACGATCTTCATAAAAACATCCCATGGTTACAACTTCACTTCCAGAAAAGTCGTCGGAATCTACATCAGAAATATTTGCGAATGTTTCCCCGTCTTTATATTTTATAACATCGCCCGAACCGGAAATTAGTGGGCAGGCTTGTGGGCCAACGGACTCAATAAGCGTTTGAAACTGGTCGGGCTGTCGGTCATAATTAATGTACGCGCCAATTCCCCATTCAACCTCACCTTCGTGTAAATAAACCGCGGCGTTTGTTGCGCCCACTCTTGTTAGCAAATACCCAAGAGCGGTGCGTAACATTGATTCTATTTCTAGTTCTTGGTTTACGAGGGTTTGAAATTCTGCTGCAATTGATGCTTGTTGAATTTGTTTTTGTGTTTCACAGTGCGTATTAGCAAGGTCGTTACAAAGCGATTCGTTTTCGTCTGAGGCGCGTTGTAGTTTTTCGTTCATAGAGGTATGCAAACGAAGGTTTTGTTTCGCGGTTTCTTTTAGGTCTTCAGACTTTTGGAATTGACTGAGTATTATATTTACTCGATCGGAAATTAGTCCAAGGTCTTCTGGGACGCAAAAGAAATCAACCCCGCCTTGTCGAATAAATTCGACCACGCTTGTTGGAGTTGGGTTCGAAGAAAACCCAACAACCGGCGTTCCGGGCGTGAGGAGGGAGGTTAATTCAAACAGTTCGTCGGCTGTAAACTTCGATGAACCTGTTGAAGAAACTATAAGATCAAAAGAGGTATTTTCTGTTGCACTTTCAAGCCCAGAAAGAGATTGGACCTGTGTAACCACATGTCCTGAAATTTCCAATGATGCTCTGATGGACTCTACCGTCTTTGGAAACGAACCAATCAGTAGTGTTTTTACTTGTTTGTTCGTGTTTGTTTTGTGCTTCATCTTGTTCGTGGCCCTGTTGGTTTAGTGTGTATCGTTTTTTTGGTTTTTGTTTCACGCAGAGAGCAGTTCTTGCACTGCGAGTCTAATTACTTCTTTAGGATCGGTCGTGTGGCGTTGCGCATTCAGTCCATTGTGAGAGTTATTTTGTACTTCAACAATGAGGGGTTTGGTTGAGCCGCTCGATACTAAACACTCGACTATTGCTTGTTTGTTGATCCCATTTATTGTTGGGTTAATCAATATTAAGCTTGGTTGGCATTCTTTTGACACAAATCCAGCAGACCATGCATCTTCCGCGTATGTTATTTTTACCGTGTGACCCACAGAGTGTGTCTTAATGACCGAATCGACACTTTCTGCACTAAGACCTATTACTAGAACTTGTGTACAACCTGATCCAAATCCGTTCATGTTCATGCCATTTTGTTGCATAAACCGAACAAGTTCTGGTTTGGGGATTCGTCTAAACCGTGATCCCGGAACTTTAAAACCGTTTAAACGGCCACTGTCAAAACATCGAATGATTGTTTGCTGTGACACGTTGCATATCTTTGCCGCTTCGCCGGTGGTAAATACTTGTTTCTCAGCATTGTTGTTTTCGTTTGTCTTGTTATTCATAGTTGCATTCCTTGTAAACAGTAATGGTTACCAAAAGGCGCTGGTTTTCCTAAACCGCCAAAACTACCATTCGTCCTCAAAAGTACGCAACTTCACACCAAGGTGGATTACTTCAACAATTACATGGGATTAGAGGCGCTAAAACAGTGTTTGTTTCAGCGCCACCGTAATTATCGGTCTATTAATTTTGGATGCGTTTACGGGGTTATTGCTATTTTGCTTTGTTATTTTCTTTCCAAAGCCGAACAGCCTCTGGCTCTCTTGGATATAAAGGCAGTAGTTTCAGTGGATTAACGGTCGTGTCTTTGTCGTTTTTGAATAGTTGTACGCCCAGCGACAGCAACGACTTTGCGCTCACGGTAGATTCATGTATCTGTATTCCTTCTGAGACACAGAGCGCTGAAACTGATTTGGGTAAATATGAATCTCCAAAGAGCGCTTTGACGGTGTGAATAGATTGTTCTAACTCTAAAGAAGACGATGGGGCCGATTCACAGAACCATATGTTGTTTTTATTGTGTACTTTAGAAAGCCAAAACGTGTCCTGTTTAACACCGCTCACTACAAAATATGGGCCCGGGCCAATGTTTGCGTTGTGTACGGCACTGAGGGCGGTCTCAATTGGAACGATTGCAGCACCGGATACAAGCGATATCATTTTTGCAATAGCAACCGCTGATCGAAGTCCTGTAAATCCACCTGGGCCAATAGAAATAACAACCAACTCCAATGAATCGGGCGTGATGTTCAGTTCAGAAGCCAATTTTTGGATTGAGGGCATGACCGAATCTTCTTTGCGACAGTTGTTGTCTATATTTAGTTCTAACACTCTCCCGGTAGGGGTAGACATGGCAACACTGGCTATTCGTTGAGAAAGCTCTAGCGACAGGGTGATTGGAGTTGAATTCATTGTTTTGTTTTCAAACCAGAACTCAGCATAATTGCGCCTGTAATTGTTTTGTTTGCAGTTTCAATTTGTTCAAGATTAATAGGCAACACGGCACCATTACTATGGTCGCTGTTTATAGAAAGCATGTTTGGAAAGGTTACTTCAATGCCGTTTTGCACGAGCGCGTGTCCAACGCAAAAAAGTTTTACTCCCCACCTTGACCCAAGTTCTTTAATTTGTTTCTTGGTGTGAGCCCTACCCCACACAACTAAGTTTGCTGAACCAAACACCTCATCAATGTCGGACACCAGCACCTCTCTGTTGATGATGTTCTCGTCAAAAAGGATCATCTTGTCTTCGTCTGGCAAACTGTGGGTGCACATCAACCCAGATTGAGAGCGAACTGCCAGTGGCATTGAAAATATAAAGGCGTTTATTGCTTTAAGTACCATTCCAGACTTGGTATCGAAGACACTGTGTACACCTTGAATAAACTTGTGTACAAGATCACCACACCCCTTTGTTATTGGTTTTCCCATCGCCTGAGAAAGTTCATGATTTGCTAATATGGGGTGAACCTGGTTTGGGTATGCAAGAATAAGCTCCGCCACCCTTACAAGGGTTTGATAACTTAGGTCAGTGTCGCCAGACTCGTCACTGGAGTGAATGAGTTCCTGCAATACAAGGTGGTCGGATGTGGTGTCGAGGCACGCAAGCTTCTCAATGGTTTGCAGGTGTTTTACGTTATCGTGCAAATCTCCTGATACCCAACAGATTCCTGTGGGTGGCAAGTTAACAGTACAGCCGCTCCTGGCTTTGTTTGAGAATAAAACATCAGCGGCGCCCAAAAGAGTTTTGCATACCTCGCGTGGGCTTAAGTATGTTGTCTTGTCGTTTGTCATTGTTGTATCACCTGACAATATATTTTGTCGCAGTCATTGCGTGGTGTTTGGTTATAGGGTTCCAAAAATGCGATCTCCCGCATCACCAAGGCCAGGGAGAATATACCCATTCTCGTTTAAACCTCTATCGAGCGATGCTGTGAATATTTTGAGATATGGATGTTCTTGGTACATCCTGTCAACTCCTTCTGGAGCGGCAACAAGGCACATCATTTGTATTTCTTGACAATTGTGTTCTTCATGTAATATTTTTGCTGCGTATGAGGCGGATCCGCCCGTTGCTAGCATTGGATCGATTAATAAAACTGGTCCCCTTGAGATGTCTGAGGGAAGTTTGCAGTAATAAGGAACCGGTTGTTTTGTTTCTTCGTCTCTAAACACCCCAATATGTCCAACCCGCGCCTCGGGAATCATCGCCAAAACTCCATCTGTCATTCCAACGCCCGCCCGTAGTATCGGAACTAATGTTATGGGGTTTGCGAGTTTAAAGCCAACAGATTCTTCCACGGGGGTTTGAACGGGTATTTCGTCCACTTTAAAATGTCTCGACATTTGAAAAAACATTAATCCGGCAATTTCGTTTAATAGGCGCCGAAACTCTGCATGTTTCGTTTTATGGTTTCGAATCCTAGTCAATTTGTCCTGGATAACAGGGTGGGCAAAGGTTTTCAGGTTTGGATGTTTTGGGTTGCTTATTGGCATTATGGCTTTTCTCATCATAGCAGGGTGGTAGAATCTCTAATATGAAGAAAAGGGTTTGGTTATTTCTATTTTGCTTTCCGTTTGGTTGCGGTGGAAGCCTAAAGGATATTGACCGTCGAGTGGACGTGTTGATGTTTTCCACAAGCACCAAAATGGGGGCTGTGCACCCCGAGGCCTGGAGTGATTCTGGTGGTTTTACAGTGGATTCTCTAACGAACGCCGAACCCACCACGGTCAACCCGGCGGCGGATCTGCTTGGTTTTATTCCTGCAACAAGGTTAGATGAGGATGAAATCGCAAAATCACTTGATCGTGCCGCGGATGATCTTGCTTCTTCTGGCGAGGTACTGTCGCTTGAGGAGGTACTTGTTTGGGCCAACGAACATGCGAAGGAAATGCAGTTTGCACAGTATGACTATCTTTCGTCAACGCTCTCTTTGCTCCGTGAGTTACACCTGTGGGGACCGAGGTTTTATAACAAAATTGATTCAACTGTTTCTGCTGATTCAAGTTCTGGTTTGTACAACACATCGCTGGCAGTGGTAAACGATTTTAATGTTTCGCACAAACTACCAAACGGTGGCACCGTTTCTGCTGGTGCACTCACCACCATTGCTCGTGATATACACACAACCACAACGGAAAATAGCAAATCCTCTTCACTGCAGCTGTCTCTTGATATTCCTTTGCTTCGTGGCGCTGGCACTGCAGCGCAAGAGTCCTTAATTCAATCAAAAAGAAATTTGATCTACGCAGCAAGAAGTTATGAGCGGTTTCGAAGATTGTTTTATCGGGAAATTGTTGGGGATTATCTCTCATTAGTTGTCCAAAAACAATCGCTCGAAAACGCGCAGCGGGGTGTTGATTCTCTTCGGCAACTTGCAAAAAGACAGGCCGCTCTCTATGTATCAGGAAGAACACGCTTGTACGATTCCGCTGATGCGGAAAACCAGGCGTTAGCGTCAGTTGCCAGATTAAGCCAATCTTGGGAAAGGTTTCGCCTTGCCTTGGACCGTTTTAAAATAAGAATTGGGTGGCCTATTGAAAATATTATTCAGGTTGCGCCGGCCCCCCTTGGACTTGTGCCTCCGGACGTTGATGCGGAAATAGTTATTGGTGAGGCACTTCAATATCGGCTCGATCTACAAAACGAAAAAGATCGTGTGATTGATACTCAAAGGGGGGTTGAAAACTCGCTTAATGATCTTCTTCCTGATTTAAGTTTTACGGCATCAAGTTCGCTTGCGAGTAATGATGACCAGGTTTTAGGTTTTGACATGGAGGAGGTGGATTATTTGGCGGGACTCTCGTTGAGCCTTCCACTTGATCGGGGTGTTGAAAAAATTAAAGTGCGGCAACAACAAATTGTCCTTGAAAGAGCAAAGAGAAAATACAAGGAATCTCGAGACGATGTCATAGTTTCGGTGAGGTCCTCCCTGAGGAACATCGAGGTGTTTCAGTTCACCCTTGATCTCCAAGAAAGAAACGTAAAAATTGCAGAGCTTGGTCTTGATTCAATTAATGCCGACCCAGACAGGGTCTCCGTCCTTGACCAAACAAGGGCAATTTCTGATTTGCAGGGTGCGCAAGACGCAAGGGATAGTGCAAAAAAGGACCTAGAGCTCTCAATCCTTGGTTATTTGCTCCAAGCCGGCAGGTTGAGGGTTTCAGAAAATGGGACGCTTCTTCTCCCTGTTTTTCAACAGGAATAACGAAAGGGTTTACAATCTACGCCTATGCGTCGAGGTATATCTATAGTTGTGCTAGTTGGGGTTGTGGCTGTCTTTCTTGTTGCTGTTTCGTGGGTGGGTTTTTCTAGGGGTGGCAACACTGACGCTGGTCGTGTTTTTGCTGGGGAGTTGTATGCGGTTACAGAGGGTTCTTTTGGTGTTACGGTTCCAGCGTCTGGTGAACTAGCAGCAAAAGAACAGATAAACATTCACAACTTACTAGAGTCAGACGCGGTCATTATTGGTCTTGTGGACGAGGGTTCGCTTGTTTCTAAGAGCGATGTTCTTGTTACGTTTAACGACGAAACTATCAAAAACTCTATTAGGCAGTCTGAATTAAATGTAACCGAGGCAAAAAATGCGCTTGACACTTCAAAGTCAAATCTTGTAATCGCGGGAAAACAACGAGATTCTGACCTCGCCGCTAAGCAGTTGGCAATTGATCTTGCCGACCTTGCGCTAAGTGCATGGAAAGAGGGCGAAGATGTTGCTAGGCGCCAGCAGTTACAGCTCGCCGTACAAACCGCCGAGAAAGATTATTCGCGCCTTCACAAAAAATATGAATCGTCCCTCATGTTGTTTGAAAAAAAGTTTCTTAGTAAAGACGAACTTGATCGCGATGAGATTGCGCTGCTTAATTCAGAAGCCACATTAAAAAAAGCGGAACTTGATGTTAAGGTGTATGAAAACTATACCTTTAAGCAGCAAAAACAAAAAAAGAATTCTGATCTCCGGCAAGCAATAGATGAGCTTGATCGAGCCAAAGACCGACATGTGTCGCTTGTGAGCAACTTGGAGGCAACTGTTGCAGCGAAACAAAACCGTCTCGATTCTCAAATAAGCAAACTTGAAAAAACCAATGGGCAACTTAAGGCGTGTGTTCTTAAATCACCGGCTCAGGGAATGGTTATTTATGCAACAAGCATGGGCAACCGAAGGGATGAGGGGGAGCCGCTTAAAATTGGGAAACAAATGCGACGCAACGAACTTGTTATGACAATCCCAGACACAACAAACATGATTGCAAGGGCTAAGGTGAACGAGGCGCTTAGTGGCCTTGTTTCTTTTGGACAAAGGGCAACTGTTATATGTGATGCATATCCAGACGAGGTCTTTAGTGGTGAGGTGCTGTCTGTTGGTGTGCTTGCAGAAGGTGGTGGGTGGAGAGATCCAAACAGGCGGGATTACACTGTTGAAATAAAAATAGACAACCCAGACGATGTTGCGCTTAAGCCCTCTATGCGGTGTTCTGCTGAAATTTATGTAGAGCAAGTTGACAAGGTGTTGTTTGTTCCAATACACGCAATTCATAGGAGTGGTGCTGTTGTTTGGGTGTGGACACAAGACGGGTCTGGGTATTCGCAAAAAGAAATTATGATTGGTCGATTCAGTGAGGCCTATGCCGAAATCGTATCTGGCTTGGGACTTGGTGATGTTGTGTTGTTGCGAGAGCCGCTTCCTAGCCAGGTTATTGGTCGGCTTTCTCTGGACGGCGAACAATGAACCGAAAAAGAATTGTAGTCGGGGTAACCGGCGCGTCTGGTTCTCCTTATTTTCTTCGGGTCTTACGGTTGTTACTTGAGGCGAACACTGAGGTTCACCTTGCGGTTTCAGATTTAGGGAAAAGGTTGTTGTTCGAGGAATCAAACATCGCGGGTGTTTCCGCTGAAAAACTCGGCGTTCCTGAGTTTGAACAAAACCTGATCATATATAACGATAAAGATCTTGGTGCTTCCATTGCGTCGGGTTCCTTTTTACACGACGGGATGATTGTTCTTCCTTGCTCAAGCAACACCCTTGGGGCAATATCATCTGGAATCACCAACTCACTCGTTCAGCGCGCTGCGTCTGTTACATTAAAAGAGCGAAGAACACTTATTGTTGCGCACAGAGAGTCTCCCCTTAGCTTGATTGATCTTAGAAATATGTGCGCCGTCACGGAGTGTGGTGGTATTATTGTTCCTCTCTCTCCGGGGTTTTATATGCAACCAAAAACAATCGGCGACATTGTTGATTTTATGGCAGGAAAAATTGTTGATTTGGTTGGTGTTGAGCACACAATGCCTGTGCGGTGGAAATCTTCTGTTTAATTAATATAACAACCATTGGTTGTGTTACACTTTTGGTATGAAGCACTTGCTACTACTTATTATTTTATTCTCTGGGTGTACGCCTGTTGCAACCTATCCTCCGGTTGAAACAGATATTGGTCTTGTTTTTTCTAGTGCATCAAACGAGCCAGTCCCAACAATTTTTGCGGAAATTCTGCTCTATGCAAACAACCATTTTGGGGGGATGGATGAAATTGTTTTTAACCTTCCAGAAGGTGTGCCAGCTGAAACGTATACCATTGTTGCAAATAAAATTCCTGGCTCTGCACCAATGAGTGATGTTGAACAACTCTCTTACCACATCGTAGAATTAAGGAAGCGCCCATTTCGCGCAGAAGCCGACATTGTTTTTCCTTCGGCCTCTGGTTCTTACAGCCGGGCCACCGTGTATCTTTCGGCGTCGCTAAGTACGCCGTGGGGTGTTGTTAGGGATCGTGTTTGGGTTGTTCCGGTAAACGAAATTCCAAAACCAAATTTCAACCAACAAAAGAATAAAGGCACCAAGACGTCTGGAGACGAGTTGGTCCCGTGAACAAAGAGCTGTTGTGGTTAAACGAGGCAATTAAAGAGGCGGAAATATCTTGGGCACAAGGTGGAATTCCTATTGGTTCTGTTTTAGTTACCGACAAGGGGGAAATCGTTTCTCGTGGACACAACCAACGAGTACAAACCGGCGATCCGACTGCGCACGCAGAGGTTGTTTGTTTTAGAAATGCCGGGAGGCGTCGAGACTGGGCGGGGCTTATTCTTGTTTCAACCTTAAGTCCTTGTATCATGTGTACTGGCACAACCCTCTTATTTGGTATTAAACGCGTAATTATCGGAGAAAATAAGAATTTCCTTGGCGCAGAGGCGTTAATGTGCTCGAATAGTGTGCAGGTAGATGTTCTTAATGATCAGCGGTGCATTTCGTTAATGCAGCGAATGAAGGAAGAGCGGCCCGACCTTTGGGCAGAGGACATTGGAAAGTAACAAAGGAGGCTAATTGTATGAAACGCCCAATCACCCCAAAAAGAACTCAGACAACAAGACCAAAAATTACAACAAGGGTGAGTGTAAAAGTTCGCCGCCCCGCGTGTAACAATGCGCCCGCAAATCGACCAAGCGGCTCCACTCACTAAACATAGTGCGCAGCGGGTCTATCTTCCAAAAGTTTTTTTGAATCAAGATTTAAACGAAAATTAATTACTTACGTTTCAACCAACATTGAAACGGCGTTGCCGCCACCCAAACAGAGGCTTACGATTCCGCGTTTTCCCCCAGTGCGTTGAAGGTGGTGAAGCAAAGAAACTAAAACACGTGTGCCGGATGCGCCAATTGGGTGACCAATTGCGACACCGCCACCACCAACATTAACTTTTAATTTGTCAAGTCCAAGGTGTTGTAGGTTTTGTAAAACCTGCACCGCAAACGCTTCATTAATTTCAAATAAATCAATATCTTCTATTGTTAAATCGTTGCGACGCAACAATTGTTCAATACCAAGTCCGGGCGCAGTAAAAATTTCCTTTGGGGCCACACCAAACGTGTTGTAGTCAATTATTTTAGCCATAACGGTTGCGTTGGCTTCCCGTGCGCTGTCTTGACTCATAACAATCACAGCTGCACCGCCGTCAGAAATCTGTGAAGCGTTTCCTGCGGTTACCGTTCCCTCTTTCGCAAAGGCGGGTCTGAGTTTTCCAAGAGATTCTGTGGTTGAATCACCCCGAACACCCTCGTCCTCTGTCACATCTGCACGTTGTTTTATTTGACTTGCTTTTAGTGGAATAATTTCGCTCTTATACCAACCGTTCTTGGTGGCGCTTGCCGCCTTGTTGTGTGATGCCGCCGATAGCGAGTCTTGCTCATCGCGTGAAATATTAAATTCTTCTGCGGTCCACTCTGCAGCACAACCCATGCCCCAGTTTTCGAATGGACACGTAAGGCCATCGTGTTGCATGTGATCAATCAATGTGCCCTCACCAAATTTTATTCCGCTTCGCACGTGTGCTAGGTGGGGGGCGTTTGACATGTTTTCCATACCACCCGCAACGACAACACTATTGTCTCCCGCGTTGATTGATTGCGCGGCCTGCATCACAGATTGAAGACCGCTGCCACAAACTTTGTTTACCGTAACTGCTGAAATTGATTCTGGAAGCCCCGCCATAAGTGCCGCTTGCCTTGCTGGGTTTTGTCCAACGCCTGCTTGAAGCACACATCCCATAATACATTCATCGACACTTGTTATATCAATTCCAGACTCTCTAAGAACCGACTCAATTGCAAATGCGCCAAGTTGTGGTGAAGGAACACGTGAAAGGCCGCCCAAAAAGCGCCCAACCGGGGTTCTTTTGGCTCCAACTATAACTGGGTACTTGTTTTTGTCTGTCATGTGGTATTTTCTCTGTCGATCGTAGTTTAAGGTAGAATGGGTCTTTTCACACCCTGTGGGTTTGTTACGACATCGTACCGAAACTCTGGTGGAAGGGTTAGTAATCATGGAACATAGTTGGACACAGGATAATCTTGAAAGCTTGCAGAGCCACATTCTTGCTGAAGAGCAAAAATGTCTGGGGGCAACAGGTGAGTTCACTTGGATTATTTCTGCTATTTCGCTCGCTACGAAAGCTATTGGAAACAAGGTGCGCTGTGCCCGAATCCAAGATGTTATTGGTGAGGCTGGCGAAGTTAATGTCCAAGGGGAAATGCAGCAAAAACTTGACATCATCGCCAATGAAATAATAATGCACTGTCTCGGAAACCGGGACAATGTGGGTGTTTTGGGAAGTGAAGAAAACGAGACACCTGTTTTGTTGAGACGAAGAGACGAGGGTGGTCGTTACGCTGTTTTATTTGACCCGCTTGATGGTTCTTCTAATCTTGATATTTCCGTAGGGGTTGGAACAATATTTAGTGTACTTCGTTTGTCTGATGAGGGGTCGCGCGAAGAGGCTATGTTGCAACAGGGGGCAAATCAAGTTGCCGCTGGGTATGTGTTGTACGGTTCATCGACCGTCTTGGTGTTAACTACCGGAAACGGAGTTGACATGTTTGTGCTCGACCAGTCAATTGGATCGTTTGTATTGGTGTCTCGCGGATTAAAAATTCCATCTGGTAATAAAACGTATTCAACAAACGAGGCGTACACAGATAAATATAGCCAGGGTATTCAATCGTATCTAAAGTGGGCACACCAAAACGATTACTCAAGCAGGTATATTGGTTCAATGGTCGCTGATGTACATAGGGTGTTACTGAAAGGTGGGGTATTCTTGTATCCACCAACAACGGACAAGCCCGACGGGAAATTACGGTTGATGTATGAGGGAAACCCAATGGCAATGATTATTGAACAAGCCGGCGGAAAGGCTGTTGCTTCTAAAGATAGGATTTTAGATATTGTGCCCGAGGGGCTTCACCAACGTACAAGTGTCATCCTTGGTTCTGAGGATCAAGTCGATGCAGTTATCAAACACACTACATGATTACAAATACAGATACCGCGGTTGCTCTTCCAAAAAACTCAAATCAAGCCTTGGGGATTGGGGAATTTGCGGTGCGGTTTATTCGTGGTGGCATTGGCGAGCCGGCACAAGAGGTACTTGACCGAACTGCTTTGTTTTTTACCGATGCTGTTTTGTGTGGGCTCTCGGCAGTTGCCGTAAAGACCAACGCGCCGACTGTTCTTAGAAACGAAGCGCTAGAGTTTGGAACAAAAAACGGCGCAACGGTATTTGGTTCAACCAAAACAGTTGTAACAGAAAATGCAATCCTCGCAAACTGCGCGGCTGTTCGCGAGTGGGATTCAAATGGTACAAATTTTGGTTACAACCCAGATCTTGGACACACCGCGGGTGAGTTTGGACACAATGATTTTTATGCCGTCCCAGTTGCGGCTGCGCAACTCATGGGTTTTGATGGGGCAGCGGCACTCCGTGGAATGGTGTTGCTCGATGAAATTCGAGGGCGCCTTGCCGAGGTGTTTAGTTTAAAGACATATAAAATTGACCATGTTGTCCACGGCGCAATCGCCTCTGCTGCGGTGTATGGTGCAATGTGTGGGGCAACCGCCGAGCAAATTGAGGCTGCGGTGGGGATGTCGGTTGCACACTACATTCCATGGCGCGCAATTCGCGCCGGAAAACAGCTATCTGATTCAAAAGGTTCTTCCGCTGCCATTAGTACGGAGGTGGCCATTGTTTCTATGAAGCGGGCGATGAATGGGTTTATGGGGCCAGGGGATATTTTTAGAAATCCAGAATCCGTCTTTAGATATTTTGAACAAACAAGTGGCAATTCGCCCTTTGATTTAAACCTTTCACACAGCGGAAGTGATTTTGCCGTTATGGGAATGCATTTTAAAATTGGGTTGTATGAACATCAGTCAGCAGGAGCGCTACAGGGATTGTTAAACATTATTCAAGGGAATCCAGAAATTGTTTTGGACTCTTCAAAAATTGATGTAATTAAAATCACTGCGTATGAACCTGCGTTTGGAATCATTGGAGACCCCGCAAAACGAGATCCAAAAACAAGGCAGTCGGCGGACCATTCGATGGTATATATTGTTTCAACCATGTTACGGAAGGCCGAAGAAATATATAGGTCTGATGGTGTCGGTTTCTTTGCACAACCAAATGATAGTGTTTGGAAACGAATAATGCTCACGCCTTATGATTTTGATATTGATGCAATCAACGACGAAACAACTAGGTCGATTATGGAAACCATCTTCTTTGAACATGGGGGAGATGAATACGATAAAAATTATCCCGACGGTATTCCAACATCCGTACACATCACCATGAAGGATGGGGCTGTCTTTGACAGCGGTTTGGTGATGTACCCAAGTGGACATGCGCGAAATAAGGTGTGTGATGTAAGAGATATTCTTCAGTCAAAGTTTGCCATGCATGGGCAAATTGCGATGGATAGTCCCGACGAGTTGATTCAGCGGTGTTTAAATGTTGGGTCACTGGATATTGATGGTATCAAAAACATCTGGGATATAGAAATCGCTGACCGGCCTGTATATAAAGATTAACAAGCAGCGCCGCATCAACTCCATAATAAACCAAACGTTTTGGTTGGAAACGACAGGTGGGATTGTTTTTTAAGCAAACAAGTGGTCGAGTAATTCAACAATGCCCTTGCCCTGTGTGGCAACCGTTTCAAAAATAGGTCTGCCAGAAGCTATATCTAGTAGCTCCCGAACAAGTGCGCTTTCGCCATCGTAGTCTGCCTTGTTAACGACGAATATGTCTGCAATTTCAAGAATGCCCGCCTTGTCCATTTGTACTGAGTCGCCCATTCCTGGAACAAGAACTACAACTGTTTTGTCGACCACTTCTCTAATTCCAACATCGTTTTGACCAGCGCCGACTGTTTCTATAAACACGTTGTCGAATCCAGCGCCACCTATAAGTTCTAGGATTTCTGGAAGTGATGAATAGTCTTCACCAACTCGCGCAAGGCTTCTATAAAAAACGTTTTCGTCAACAACATTAAAATCAACACGAAGTCGATCACCAAGAAGTGCACCGCCAGAAATGGTGGACATTGGGTCGTATGCAATAATTGCCATCTTTTCACCGCGGCGAACACACTCTGCCGCCATAGACGCGGAAAGGGTTGATTTTCCTGCGCCGGGGGAGCCTGTTAGGCCAACAACTTTGTTTGGGCGCCTTTTTGGAGCATCAACTTTTTTGTTGCTCTCAACTAAGCTTATATTTCTTGAAAGTTCAGCGAGAACCGAACCGTTGTTTTTTAGCGGTTTGTGTTGGTGTGTTGCTGATTTAACGGCCTCAACAATTTCAAGTATTGATGTGCCTGTGTGGTACACCCCGCGAACACCACAATCTAACATTGGTTGAATGTCTTCTTGTGGAATAATTCCTCCAACATCAACGATGAGGTCTGGTCTGCCCACGTTGTTTAGCTCGTTCATAAGGCGCGGCACAAGGACAAGGTGAGAGTTGCTCATCATGGAACACGCGATCATGTCTGCGTCTTCGTCTCTTGCTGAAATTGCAAGTGACCTTGGGGTTTGCCACAGTCCTGAATAAATGACGTGTATTCCACTGTCACGAAGTGCTCTGGCGATGAGTTTTACCCCTCTATCGTGACCGTCGAGGCCCATTTTTCCGAGTAAAACCCGTGGTCTGTGTGGAAGTTCGCCGCAGCGGTCGATCTTCTCTAGCTCTGTCGTTGGTCTTGAGGTTGGGGATGCCATAGGAAGCCAATTATACCATTGTCTAATGTGTGCATAAATTTAATTAGCCTGGGGTCAATTAATATATTAATGAGCGCTGGGCTAATTAATTTGGCTTAATTCGGTATGGTACGCATCTACATGTCTACAAATATTCAACAACAGATTGGTGAGTCTTTAAAAGAAGCATTTGGAGCTGTTTTAGGGTTGTCACCAAGCGAAATTGACCCGGTTATTCGTCATGCTCAAAATGCTGACATTGCTGACTTTCAAGCAAATGGGGCTATGGCGCTTGGTAAAAGGCACGGGCAAAGCCCAAGAGAGCTTGCAGAAAAGGTTGTTGGCGTGGTTGATTTTGGCACGTTCGCCGACGTGCCAGAAGTTGCCGGTCCTGGTTTTATTAATATCAGGATCAGCGACGGCACAATTACTTCGCTTGTTGAAGAAATGGACACAGACGCTCTTGGTGTGGCGTTAGATGATAACCCCCACGCTGTTGCCATTGATTTGTGTGGAGTAAACGTTGCCAAGCAACTTCATGTTGGCCATCTACGTGCGACTATTATTGGTGACTCTATTGCAAGAATGTATGAACGGGTCGGAAGAAAGGTGTTTAGAGAAAACCACCTTGGTGACTGGGGGCTTCCGATAGCGATGGTGCTTGAACAGCTTTTGTCTTCTGGGGTAAACCTAGACACACTTTCGCTTGAAGACCTCAATTCTGCGTATAAAAACGCGCAGCTTGTTGCTAAGGATGAATTGCGTGGAGAAAAAACCGCAAAAGCAATGCAGGCGGGCCCACACCGCCTCATTGAAATTGAAGAACAAAACACCGGGGCCATTGCTGCACAAACCGCTGCAAAAAAATTATTAAACGCGCTACAACAGGGCGACGAAAGTCTCTTGAAAGATTGGCAGAAACTAATAGACTGCACCATGAAGTCCGTCTATGAATCCCTTGACTTGTTGCATGTAAACATAGGCCCAGAAAACAATCGCGGAGAATCTTTTTATTGTGATCGACTTGGTGGGGTAGTTGATTCGTTCATAGAGCGTGGCCTTGCGGAAGAAGATGGGGGTGCTATTGTTGTCCGTTTTAAAAACCGCGAACGCCCAATGCTCATTAGAAAGTCTGATGGTGGTTTTTTATACGCAACCACCGATCTTGCCGCCATTAAGTTTAGAACACAAGAGTTACGGGCGGATCGTGTGGTATATGTGGTTGACGCAAGGCAGCGCGACCACTTCAAAGACTTGTTTGATGCCGCTGGGCTTATTGGTTGGGACAAAACCCCAGACGGAGCAACGTCTGATCTTGTGCACGTTCCTTTTGGCTCTGTGTTGGGTGCAGACAAAAGTCCCCTAAAAACAAGGAGTGGTTCAAGTGTAACGCTGTCTTCTTTGTTACACGAGGCGGTTGAGCGGGGAACCTGCGAAGTTATTAGGCGCTCTAAAGATCCTAAGTCACCAACGCACGGCATGGACGAAGACGAACTCCGCACAATCGGTCGGCAGATTGGAATTGGTGCTATTAAGTATGCTGATTTATCAAACGATCTTGTTCGGGATTATGTCTTTGACATGGACAGAATGGTTGCCTTCGAGGGAAACACTGGGCCTTATATTCAATATGCCTGTGCGCGTATTTCGTCGCTCATTCGGGGTGGTGACCTTCAAAAAGATGCGCCACTCCAGATAGTTGAGGCCCAAGAAAGGGCGTTGGCGTTAAAGCTGCTTCAGTACAACACTGTGCTTCACGATGCCATTGCCCATTTAGAACCACATCGGCTTTGTACTTGGCTACACGAATTAACCGAAGCCTTTAGCGCGTTTTACCAATCGTGTCCTGTTTTAAAATCAGAAGATGGTGGAACGAAACGGTCTAGGCTTCGTCTTGCTGACATTACTCGCAGGGTAATTATTGATGGGTTGGGCGTGCTTGGCATTGAGTGCCCAGATAAAATGTAATACTACACTAGGACAATGATATGAAAACATTAAAATCACCACTTTATTGTGCGGGTTCAATTCTGCTCCTTGTAGCAATTTGTGCCTCGTTTATTCTTTCTGGAACAAAGCTAGGGGTTTTTGATTCTATTCCTGGTTGTGGCGTTGGGAGTGGATGTGACAATGTAACAAGTGGACCATGGGGGGGTGTCCCTGGAATAAACCTGCCTGTTTCCTTTGTTGGGCTCGCGTGGTTTTTGGGTCTTCTGAGTGTTTTCCACTGTTGTGTTGCAAACGGTTGTTCAACGCGAATGTTCCGGTGGAGTGTTCGTGTTGGTGTGGTTGCTTCTGTTGGTTTTATAATTATTATGATTTCTATTGGGAGTTTTTGTAAGTGGTGTGCGCTTGCGCATGTTTGTAATATTTTATTCTGGGTGATTTGTGAATTTTGGCTCGCCAAAGACGGTGAAAATTCCGACGCGCCAAAAAAATCTACGCTGTGGGGTTTTTGGCTTGCAAACAAGAATATAGGGTGGCACCTGTGGTGCCGTTTTGTTTTTATATTGTTTTTACTTTGGGGTGGCGGAAGGGTCCAAGGGGCTCACGAATTAGATCTGAACAAAGCAAGGGCTGAAGAAAATATTAAAGAAGTTGTTTCTGGAGCCGCCGACGAGTCAACGCTTAAGTTTCTTGAGGGCGGACACAGAATTGGTTCTCCAGAAGCACCAATACAAATCGTTATGTTTACAGATTATCAATGCCCAGACTGCAAACGTATTGAAGGGCAACTTGCGTCTATTATGAAAACACGCAATGATATTTCTGTTGTTGTCAAACATTTCCCTTTTAATTTTGAGTGCAATGACCAAATTGGCACATTTAAATTACACGGGAATGCGTGTTGGGCAGCAAGGGCCGCTGAAGCCGCTGCCATTGTTGGGGGGGATGAGGCGTGGGAAAAAATGCACACGTGGTTATTTTCGCAAGAGGGGCGGTTTACAGACGAAACATTTGCGGGAAGTTTAATTGATCTTGGATTTAATCCACAAGAAATAATACAAGTCATGATGGGTGACGAAACCATTCGAACGGTAAAAGAAGATTGTGTTGATGGAAAAGCGCTTGGTGTTTATTTCACTCCAATGGTCTTTATTAATGGTGTTGAGTATCTCTGGTATTACGGGAGCGGAGAATCTTTATTAAATACAATTAATAGCGTTGCCCAAAACATAAAAGACGGAAAAGGCGAAACAATTGCTCCGCCAAATGCCTCAAAAAAATTGGTTGAGGATTGGCGACGTGGAAAAATACATGAATTCCCAAAATCAGAGATCCTTTCGTGGTCTGGGGACGGGTCGTTTGATTTTGTTGTTTGGAGTGATTATCAGTCCACCTTAACCAAAGAGATAGACCAAGAAATTAAGGCGCTTATTAAGAATAAAAATTTAAATGTTCGATACACTTTTAGGCACTTCCCGGTCGACGAGTCGTGTAACGCCGGTGTTGCAAATGCGCCAACTAAATATGATGGATCGTGTGCGCTTGCCAGGCTTGTTCTTGCTTGTGGCGCCCTTGCTGGCGACTCTGCGAGGTGGAGTATGCATGATTGGATTTTAAAACAAGAAATGCCTCTTGACCTTGATGTCGCGGAAGAATATGCGGTAAGTCTCACGGGCGTTGGTTTGGGTGTTATTCAAGATGTTGTTGGTGGAATTGATGTTGCCAATCAGATGCGGGCTGATATCTTTACAAAGAACCGAGTTTGGAGAAGGGGGGTTCCTGTCATTATGATAGATAACCGATTTGTACCAAGGTGGAGGTCAAACGAGGTTTCTGCATCGGAATTTTTTCAACGAGTTTTGTCTGTGTTAGAGGAAGAGTCCCCTGATCCCGCTGGAACAAGTAAATAGATTTTTCCTTTTGTGGAGTACGGGGAGGCAAATCCACATGCAAGTATTTCTCCACTTGGTGTTTCCCCAAAGGATGAAATGGAAATTGGGGGTCTTGTAAGAATCTTTATAGATTTATATTTGGCGTCTTCCTTAGGAGACTCTACAAGGCGCCATACCCGACCACTTAGGTAATCTGAAAAAATATATTGACCATGTATTTTTGGGATTTTTTTCCCCCTGTAAACGTAACCGCCAGTGATAGACCCGCCCTGCTTTCGGCCATACTCAAATATTGGGTTTGTCGTGCCCTCTTTGGACTGGGGCTGACCAAAACTGTGCTTGCCTTCGCGAATATTCCAGCCGTAGTTTTTTCCTTTTTCAATAATGTCTATTTCTTCCCACTTGTTTTGTCCTACGTCTGCTGCCCATAATTTTCCTGTACTCTTATCGAAACTCATTCTCCATGGGTTTCTCATCCCGTACGCCCATATTTCTCCACGAGAGCCGCTCTCTCCAACAAATGGGTTGTCTTTGGGGATCGAGTACGCGCTGTCGCCCTCGTTGCTATCTATGTCGATCCTTAAGATTGTTCCCAGAAGGGTGTTTTTGTTTTGCCCGTTGTTTTTTGTGTCGTTTGATCCTCCTCCGTCACCAACACCAAGGTACAAATAGCCGTCGGGTCCAAATATAACTGTTCCACCGTTATGATTTCCCCACGGCTGCAACACTTCAAGAATTTTTTCTTCGGTGTCTGGGTCGGCGGTTCCGTTGTCGTTGGTTACAAAACTAGATAGAACACATCGCCTTGGGCTGTGTGCCGTGTACCAAACAAATATCTTTGGTGTCGTTTTGTATTCTGGGTGAAACGCAATGGATAACAGGCCCTCTTCTGAGTGCCCAACGTCGACCCTGTCTTTTATGTTTAAAAAAATCGGCTTGTTCGTTTCTGTTTTTTCTAAAGTAACGCTTCGAACTACGCCTTGTTTTTCAACTATGTATAGTTGGTTCCCGTCAACCCCATCAAACAGCGCTTGTACTGGTTCGTCAAACGTTAGGTTTTTGTGAACTTCTTCAAAATAAATATTTTGAGAGGTGGAAATAATAAGAGCGGTTACTAGTTGTGAAATAAACATGTTGGCATGGTATCAGGCAGCAATGATCCGCTGACCGCCATTGTCCCGCCTGGATCAATTATTACAGTAATTGTCCCGTCTGTCGCCGTCACAAAGCGTGTGGTTTTGGGTGGCAGGTTCCACTTGTCTTTTGTGTGTCTTGAAATATTTGTGGATTGAATAACGACCGGTGGTTTGTTTTTGTATATTAAATCGTGTGACTCTTGGCTCCATTGCCCGTGGTGGGGAAGTTCGATGACATCTATGTTTTTTGGAAGTGTCGGTGATAGCAACGAAATTATTTGCTCATCAATGTCACCTGTAAATAAAACCCCTCGGCTGTTTGATTCTAAAAGCAAGACTATCGACGACGCGTTCGAGGAGTTGTGGTTGTCGTGTATGTGTGGAGACAGCATTGTTATTTTTGCACTTCCAACCGCTTCGCTCCATCCGGAATTTTTTTCTAAAACAGGTATTCCTTTGTTGTTTAATTCTTCTACCACTAGTAGCAGGGGCTTTGTTTTGTGGAGTGCGGTTTGTTTCGCAATAATCACCTTGTTAACGGTTAGTTCTTGAATAATATCTATTATCCCGCAAATATGATCTATGTCCGAATGTGTTATTACGAGTGATTTTATTTTTGTTACCCCAAGCCTCCTAAGCTCTGGAACTATTTTTTTCTCGCCAATATCAAGGTTGTTTCTTGATCCGGCGTCAATCATGGTGACCTCTTCGCCGTTTTGAATAATATGACAAGTCCCGTGTCCAACACTTATTGTTGTGATGGTTGTGTTGTTGTCGTTTGTGTTGTGTACAGCGCACCAGACGACCATTGCTGTTGTCGTTATTGCTATTGATTTTCGTTTGTTTTTTATTGGAAGCGTTGCTATAAAAATCATGGATATTGTCAAAAGCGACCATAACCAAGATGTGTATATTCCTGATATGTGGGCGAGTGGTATTTTTCCAAACATAGTTGCCATGCCGATAAATTTTGATAAGACTGTTTCGAACAGTGTTGATGTTATTTCAAGAGTATAACCAGACGTATACGACAGAACAATTTTTATAATTCCAAAAAAAAGAGTAATCACAAGCATGAATACGGCGGGTATATTTGAGACAACGCCGACCGGAGACATTGATCCAAAGGTGTGGGTAGATATTGGGGTCGCTATCGCCCAGGCACACAGGCCTGTTGCCAACATTGAAAACATCCACCGCCTCGCCATAACCTCTGTTGGTGCGTCCACGTCGTCTGGCCCAAGCACGCGCCACACTATTTGTGGTACTAAAATTAATATTGAGGCAACTACTATAAAACTTAATTGAAACCCAATCGACCCGGCATCATTTGGTTTGTTAAGAAGAATAATCACCGCGGCAACTGAAAGGAGGGATATTGAGTTGCATCTTATTCTTGTTATTTTTAGCGCCATAAATACAACTATCATAATTACTGCTCTTGTCACGGGCGCCCTTGGTTCAACAATGTTTAATAAAAACAACGCAAACAAAATAATAATTAGAATCAACAAGGATCTGAATAGTGGTAGTTTTTTTAAAACTAAACAGACAAACATTATCACTATTGCGACGTGCATTCCGCTTATTGCAAGAATGTGTGACATTCCTGCGTGTCTAAATGTTTTTGATATTTTTTCCCACCCGCGGTCTCTTGTTCCAAAAAACAACGCACTTGCCAGTGTTTTTTGTTCGCCCTTAAGGTGTACCAGGAGATTTTGTTGGATTGATTCTCTAGCCATGTCAATTTTATGGATTTCTTTTGGGGTTTTTTTAATGCTTCTGTTTGTTGTGTAACAAACAAACTCATTTTTAGAATGGCTGTGTTTTTGTAGCCAGCCCAGCAACACTATTTTTTCACCGATCGTGATTTTTATATTCCCTTTACAAACAACACTTATTTCTATTGTTGATCGAACGCCTGGTGGTGAGGCGGTTGCCTTAAACGTCGTTGTTGTTTTTCTATAATCAAATATTGACATTTCGCCCGTGGTCTTTTTTTTGGTTATGGGATAAGAAGTGGCCGTTAGTTCCAGTTGAACTAAATCTCCATTGAGCACTTCTGCCCACGGTGGGTTTTCTTGATTATTTTCTGTAGCTGATCTTCCTAAAAAAAAACACGCACAGGCGACTAGTGGTATCGCTTGTTTTATTTTGTTGTTTGTCAAGAGTGATAGCGTCAGCATGGTTGCTGCTAGTGCAATGCAGGTAATACCAATATCTTTCGTCAATACTTCCGCTGTTCCGGCGTACGATCCAAAAGATGCAACCAAACCAATTGTTGCTGATGTCGACCACTTTACACTCGGCGGTTTTATTGAAATTGGCGATGAGGGCATTTGTGGAAATATTGTCATTGTTTTTTTGAGTGTTTAACAAAGCGCTGCGGTTTTTCACAAAAACGAAAAAACGCAGCACCTTCCAAGAAGCCGTTCGATGCGTGTACACTTACCTATATGAATTCTGTTTTAGGTCAACCAGGGGCTATTTCTGTAATTGAGCGAGCCATGGCGGACGGGCGAAAACACCACGCTTGGATTTTTTATGGTCCACGGGGTGTTGGTAAGTTTACGACCGCGCTCCAGTTTGCAAAAATAATAATTGGCCAACCAGAAACGAAATCTGTGCATCCTGATATTCATGTTATTTGTAAGGAGGATGTTGCGTGGTCTCAAAACCCAGCTCTTCAGCGCAGAAAACAAACAAATATCCCCATCGATCTTCTTAGGGAAAAAATTATTGGCGGTAAGACCTCGGACGATAAGGTTCATGATTCCGTTGCGTTTAAAACACCTGTGTCTGGCACCCAAAAGGTGTTTATCATCGACGAGGCAGAGTTGTTAGATGAGCAGGGGCAAAATGCGCTATTAAAAACACTTGAAGAGCCCCCATTAAACACTACTATTATTCTTGTCACCTGTCGAGATGATCTTCTTCTTCCCACAATCCACAGCCGGTGTATGTCTGTTGCTTTTTCGTGCCTAGAAAAGGTGTTTGTTGAGTCTTGGGCGAGTGGTTCTGATCTTGACGTTTCTCCATCAGACTTGGTGTGGGCTATCGATTTTTCTGATGGTTCGCCCGGGCTTGTGTGTGAAGCAGTGGAAACAAACCTATGTTCTGTCGCAAACAATATTTCTGTTTTTCTTGATCGAAAAGATACGGGGAATTATTATCAGGTTGCTTTGGTGCTTATTAACTTTATTGATGTTGTGGTTGCAAAAAAACTAAAACAAAATAGTTCTGCCAGTAAAGAAAGTGCAAACAGGCGGGCGGTAGAGTTGTTGTTACTTCTGTTTAGTCGTTCTGCCCAAAGGTTAATTCGATCTGA
>JABAAL010000014.1 GCA_014238785.1 Phycisphaerales bacterium
CTCCATATACGTGCGATGTACTTTCGGTGAAATTCTGCTGATAATCGCATGCGGAACAACGCCTGCAACATCTGCAATTTGTTCAAGTGTCGCTTTGGTATTTGTACTTGTAGAAATTAATTCAACTCCACACCCTACACCGTGATTTGGAATATCGGTCAAGTCAATTGCAATCTGATCCATGCAAACACTGCCCACAACTGGCGCATCTCCAAGGACTGCTGAAAATTGTTCATCCATAACTCGTACGAATGCGCCATCTTGTTCACCCTCTGCACCAACACCCATTGGGTACCCCGCTGCGTAGCCAACTGGCACAATTCCAATTCGAGATTTTCTTCTAGACATCCATTTTCCTGAATAACCAACACGCTCCCCCGCAACAACATCTTTCACATGTGCAAGACGAGTTCGCCATGCAACAACTGGCAACAAACCATTGAGGGTTTCAACTCCTTTTGGCACCGCCCCTGTCCAAGCCAACCCTACCCGAACCATGTCAAGGTGCGCCCAGTCCCACTGCACCATTGCAGCGGTGTTTGCTTCGTGAATGATACAATTCTTTGGCAAGGGGGACGATAGCCCACGAATCACTTGGTTCAATCTGTCGTGTTGCAATTGCGTCAGTGACTCATCATGCACAGCAGATATAAAGTGTGTAAAAACACCAGTTAATCGAAGCCGCTTTTCCTGTATTACCTGTTCTATGAGCTCGTGTGCATTTTCCACTTGGCACCCACCTCGATGAAGGCCAGTGTCTATTTTTATATGTACATTGAGTGGTGTTTTAACAAAATCAGCAATTGTCAAAATAGATTTCAGATGCTCCCTGCCGTGCAGAACCAGATGCAATTGTTTTGAAGCAAACCCCTGAATCATGGGATGGTATCGATCGATCGAATATAACGGCGCCAACACGAGTAGCGGCGAGTTAATACCAGCAGAAAGCAGTTCCCCTGCTTCGTCTGGGCTGTATACCGCCAACATTTGAGCATGGTGCGCAAGTACTGAACCGACCCTAGCAGCGCCAAGGCCATAACCATCTGCCTTCACCACGGCACAGAGTCTACATTCTTTTCCAATATGATTGCGAATCACGGTACAATTGTGAGTAATTGCTCCAAGATCAATCTGAACAGTGCTGTGTTGTATTGTTCGAAATCTATGCATCCGTGCAATTCATACTGATTATTCCACCGAAATTAACTACCAAACGAAACCTTCCTTGGTTACTATCGTCAGCAAAACGATTTTACCACCAAAACACTTGAACACTGATGACAACACCAAAAATTGACCTTGAAATCTTTGATACTGAGCAGACCTTCGCCGACATAGGACTAAACGAAAACCTACGGAAAGCCGTCGACAAGGCTGGGTTCGTCCATCCCACCATTATTCAGGCAAAGCTCATTCCTCTTGCCCTTAGCGGAACAGATGTCTTAGGGCAATCCCGAACTGGCTCTGGAAAAACTGCTGCGTTTGGACTCCCTGCACTCAACATTCTAGAAGAGGGGGATGCTTATGGTGCGTTGATTCTTGTGCCAACAAGGGAACTGGCCATCCAAGTTGCTGCAGAACTTGAAGACCTTGGTCAATTTACGAACCTCAAAGCAGTCCCAATTTATGGTGGCCAAAAAATTACAACTCAGATTACAAAGTTAGAAAAACGGCCTCAAATTATTGTCGGTACACCTGGAAGAGTGATGGATCTTCATCAACGTGGACACCTTCCATACGACAGAATCAAAATCGCTATTCTTGATGAAGTTGATCGTATGCTCGATATTGGTTTCAGAGAAGACATACGAAAAATTCTTGGGGGTCTTCGACAAAAACATCAAACCCTTTTTGTTTCCGCAACTATTTCAGACGAAATACATAAGCTATCTAAAAAATACATGACCAATGCGAAGTTACTCGATGTCACTTCCTCCGCGGGCTCCCTCACCGTATCTCAAGTAAGCCAAGAGTATTTGCCAGTCGAACCATGGGACAAGCAGCGCCTGCTATTCCACTTACTTACGCATGAAGATGCTGCCATGACACTTATTTTCTGCAAAACGAAAGCAACCGTTGACAAGTTATCTCGATTTCTTCAGAATAAAGACATTGATGCTGCGGCTATTCATGGCGACCTTCAGCAAAGCAAACGTAATAGCGTTATGCAACAACTTCGCGAGGGAAAACTCAGTGTACTCATTGCCTCTGATCTTGCATCCCGAGGAATCGATGTAGAGAACATTACCCATGTCATTAACTACGACGTTCCTGAAGATCCTGAAATCTATGTCCATCGCATCGGTCGAACTGCACGAGCTGGACGAGCTGGCATTGCATGGATGTTTGTCACGCCTGAACAAGGGCCGCTTCTCACACAGATTGAGGCGCTCACGAACGTTGAAATTTCCATTAAGGAATTTCCAGACTTCAAGCCGGGACCTGAACCACGAGTGGTAAGAGAGCGTCGTCAAATAGAAAAGCAACGCATCGAGGCATCGCGCGAAGGAAAAAGTAGAACAAAAGTTGATATGCCCAGCGAACAAGAAGGCCAGGATACAAGCAGTTTCCCTGGCGGCATTGTCCCTAAGGGTTTACCAAGCAAACGTATGGGCGGACGAGTTCGTACTCGAAGAAGATGACCTTTGTCGTTTCAAATGATGTCGAAGAAGCACTTGCTTCGGGCGCACCTATTGTTGCGCTTGAAACCGCAGTACTGACCGCTGGCCTTCCCCGAACACCTTGGAACGATTCATACGGCGAATGCCCTGCCACAATCGACCCAACACTTTCAATAAACGTTGCACTTGCACAAGAAATGACAAAATTGGTTCGTTCAAATGGTGCCCTACCCGCGTGGATTGCCGTTGTCGATGGCGTCTTGCGAATTGGTCTCTGCCCTGAAGAAGTTTCGTCACTCTGCAAAGATCCACATGCAGGAAAAGTTTCATTAGCGACTTTTGCGCAAACGATGCAATCGAAAAACTCCGCGGGAACGACTGTTGCTTCGACTCTACTTGCGTGTCGACTTGCGTCACCAAAGCAACCAATTCGTGTTTTTGCAACTGGTGGCATTGGTGGTGTGCATCAAAACTGGTCAAACCGACTTGATATATCCGCTGACCTCACTGCTCTTGCAACAACTCCAACATGCGTTGTTGCAAGCGGAGCAAAATCTATTCTTGATATCCCTGCCACAGTGGAAGCGCTTGAAACAATCGGCGTACCGGTCCTTGGTCTTGGTACCGCACAGTTTCCACGTTTTATTGAAAAAAACATATCGGAAGACCCCGTAATTCACCAAGTGTCATCGCCACTAGAAATTGCATCCATTTGCAAACATCACTGGAACGACCTTTCATTGCATTCTGCCCTGCTCGCAACTGTTCCCGCACCAAGCGGCGTCGCACTTGAGCAAGGTTCGCTTATTAATGCACTTACGAAAGCTGAAGCCCAGTGGGCAACATTACATCAACCATCCGCTAGAAGAACACCGTATCTTCTTGACGCTATGGCGACAATTACGCAGGGTAAATCACTCGTGGCAAACCTCGCATTGCTTTGTAACAATGCAAAGGTTGCAGCAAAAATTGCCGTTGAGTATACTTCTACTGTATAATTTAGCTATCGGGCGAACAACGGGGACAAAGGTACAACATGACTGAGCAACAGCAAGAACCAGAAACAATTGTCGGTTTCCTTGATTGGGAAACCCCACATGAGGGTCGACTACGCCAATGGAAAAATGGCCCAGTTTCTGCTGAAACAGACCCCTATATTTCCTCAACACTCAAAGATGAATATCCACTGCGCGCTGGACAAATGCTTACCGCAACAGTCATCCAAAAAAAATCAAAAAACAAGAAAAAGGGTCAGCAAAGAAATGTTCGACCTGTCGTTTCTACTATTACTGCTATCGAAGGCATTGAACCATCTATCTATGCAAAACATCAACCCTTCGAAGAAATGACGGTCATCGATCCTAATCCGAGAATAACGCTCGAGTACAAGGGTTGCCCACCCGCTTGTCGATTAATCGATTTATTCTGTCCAATTGGATACGGAACTCGGGGTTTAATTGTTGCGCCACCAAAAGCGGGTAAAACAGTTTTACTACAAAACATTGCTCAAGGTATCCACCATAATCACCCCGACATAGAAGTCGTTGCTCTACTTATCGATGAACGACCTGAAGAAGTTACTGAGTTTAAACGTACGGTGCCCGCTGAAGTGCTCGCTTCATCGAATGACCAAGACGTTAATGAACACATTGAACTTGGCATTATGGCAATCGAACGTGCAAAACGAAAACTTGAAGCAGGCAAAGATGTTGTTGTCTTGCTTGATTCGCTGACACGGCTCGGCCGTGCTTTTAACAACTCAAAAAAATATGCAAGTAGCGGAAGAACCATGTCCGGCGGTCTTGATGCCAGAGCACTCGACGTACCAAAACAACTCTTTGGTGCAGCGCGTAACGTTGAACAAGAGGGGTCACTCACCATCATTGCAAGTTGCCTTATCGATACTGGGTCGCGTGCCGACCAAATAATCTTTGAAGAATTCAAAGGCACTGGCAACATGGAACTCATCTTAGATAAGTCAATTTCTGAACAACGATTGTTCCCCGCGATAAACCTTGCTGCATCGGGCACTCGAAAAGAAGACCTGCTCATGACACCAGCTGAGTGCAAGACCGTCATTGCATTACGAAGGCGATTGCTCAACATGAAACCGCCAGTGCAGATTAAACAACTTCTTGCTGCACTTGAGCGATTTGAAACCAATGAGCAACTTGTGGGCGGATGATGGCGAAGCAAACAGACCCACGGCTTTTACAAGCAATGCAATCCATTGCAGCGGGTCAATCTAAGCAAGCAGAAGAATTGTGCCGAGCTGCCCTTGGCGAGCGAAAACGTGATGACTTGGCTATGGCATTGCTCGCCCAAGCCTGCAATGCGAGTGGAAAATACGACGAGGCATTGCAGCTCATTCGTAGTGCCATCGCAAAAAATAATAAACGCGCTGATTACCACGGGCTTCTTGCAGACATACTCACAACGCGAGGTGATTTTCGCGGGGCACTAGGTGCGTACGACAAAGCGTTAAAACTGCAACCGAATCATCAAGGTGTTATTGCAGGTAAAGCAAATACATGGTTACGACTCAACGAGCCCGAGAAAGCAAAAAAACTCGTTGAACCCCTCGTAAAAAAAGGTGGCGAAGATCTTACGATTTCAATTGTGTATGCAAAAGCACTCATGGAAGATGGCCATCCACACGATGCAGCGGAAGCGTTGCTTCATCGATTACCCGCAAAAAATGAGCCGCTAGAAACCCGAAGAACGCTCTACTTTGTTCTGGGAAAGGCAATGGAAAAAGCTAGCGAATATCAAAGCGCATTCGAAGCATACGAAGAAGGGAACAAACTTTCTGCTAACAATTTTGATCTTGACGCATGTGTGCGCGGTCACGATAACATCATCAATGCATTTCCTGAAGACACCTTTGCTTCGATGCCTACATCTACCTCTGCTAGCGAAGGGCGTATTTTTATTGTTGGCATGCTGCGTAGTGGTTCTACACTGACTGAACAAATAATTGACGCACACCCAATGGGAAGAGGTCTTGGTGAACTCGAAACAGTGCCAAGAGTGCTCAAGAACACATTTGGCGATTCTTCACTTTCTGAAAGTTGGGCATCGCTCACGACGGAACAACTCAACAGCATGGCATCCGAGTATTTACATGATACCTCTTGTCGAACGAATGAAACTGTTCTTGTTGATAAGCAACTTGGTAACTATCAATTTGTTGGTGTGATAAAGAAACTATTCCCAAAAGCCAAGATTATCCATTGCACGCGGAACCCCCTCTCGATGGGCATCTCTTGCTTCTCGCAAAAATTGCCACCACAAACAAATGCGTGGGCGAGCAACTTGCATTCAATCGGGCACTTTTACAACGAATACATTCGGATGATGCAACACTGGGAGTCGTGCCTTGGAGACGAACTAATGACTGTATCCTACGAAGAACTTGTTGCCAACCAAGAACAAACGACACGAAGAATTCTCGACTTTTGTGGACTTGAATTCGATACCAAGTGCCTAGAATTCTGGAAAACTGGGCGCACAGTGTTAACACTCAGCCAAGATCAGGTTCGCAAACCCATGTACGCTTCTTCGGTTGCTCGCCATGAGCGATTTGGAGCGTTGCTCGATCCGCTTCAAGACGCTTTAGGAATCTGACGGTGGTAGGCGACCGGCCTGGCTCAAGCATTGCCTAGCAATGCGGCGTTGCCTGACCAAGTACTTCCGCCATGGCAATTTCTTAATCGCTCAGGTGGTGCAACCCACGAACAAACAAAAATAAACGCAGCCACCAAATGACAACACCCCGATCAAAGATCGGGGTGTTGTACGAGTATGCTAATAAATTAGCGGAGTCGTCGCAATTACTTGCGTCGTCTTCGTGTAGCAATACCTGCAAGACCCAAGAGTGCTAGTGCACCTGGAGCTGGAGCAGTATCAAAAAGTACACAATCTGCAGTCCAGTTACTACCGTCTGCATTCTTGCCTTGGAAGCTCATTTGACCGTATACATGGTCACTATCACCAACGGTGAATTGACCAACTAATACGCGACCATTAACTTCGTACACTTGAGCATCCGCTGGTGTTGCAAACCATGTACCGTTATCGGTACTGATGTTACCACCTGCTTC